>JAJZBX010000048.1 GCA_021846325.1 Actinomycetes bacterium
ACGGTCTTCACCCTCCAGACGGCGACGTCGGGTTACTGCTCGATCTCGACGGTGAACGGTAAGACGCACGTCACCTTCGACAAGTCTGGTACCTGCAGCTTGGTCGTGACGGTCGCGGCGACGACGGACTACAACTCGGCGACCGGAACCGCGACGACCCAGGCGGCCAGTGCCGTCTCCAACAAGCCGCCCACCTACCCGTTGACCTTGATCGTGGTCGGCACGGGTGGCGTGCGAAGCAACGCGTCGACGATGAATCTGCGCCACGCGGGTTCGGTCGCGCGACGGTTCGCGGCCAAGGCGCTCGTCACCTTCGTCGCGACGCCGCTGCCCGGCTTCGTCCAGCGCTGGACGGGGGCGTGCACGGGTACGTCGCTGCAGTGTCGCGTGACGATGACCAACGCCAAGCGGGTGCGCGTTGCGTTCCGTCCGGCGGTGATCATGCCGACCTTCTACTTCGCGACCAACATGAGCAACATCACCATGCCGGCCGCGCAGGTCGCCAAGTTCCGTGCGGACCTGGTGACGTTGGTCAAGCTCCACGTGAAGACCTTGACCATCCGCGCCTACGCCGACTACCGCAACGGCCCCGTCTACAACCTGGCGCTCAGCCAGCGTCGCGCGAACAGCGTGACGGCGTTCGTGGAGAACCTCTTGGTGCAGTCGGGCCTGCAACGGATGCCGATCAAGAACCTCGGTCTGGGGATCTTGCGCGCGTACGCCAACCTGCAGCTGGACCGCAAGGCCGTCATCTCGTACATCTAAGCGAGATTGTTTCACAGTGGCCGGTTCCGGGTCTTCCGGGACCGGCCACTGACGTTGGCGCGAAGCGCGGTCGCGTGCTCCGACCGCGGCGTGGTGTGCTCGACCAGGCAACCGCGACCGGTCTTCGGTGTCGGTCGAGTCCGTCGGTGTCGCTGCGGACCGGTGACTCGGCCGCTCGACGCCGCAGAGCTCGGCCGCTCGACGCCGCAGAGCTCGGTCGCTCGTCAGCCCAGACGTAGGGCGCGAACGAGAGCGTCAGCCGCCCGGGTGGGAGGGCGACGACGTTGGCGAGCGGTCTCGTAGAGTTGGAAGGTGGCGAGACGCGGTCGACACCGTAGCGGGGGGCGCACGACGCCCCGCGGCACGCGCCCCGGCGGGTTCGTCCCGTCGACGGGTCACCGCGGCCAGACCGGCGAGCCGTCACTGCTCGCCGACATCCGCCGGACGCTCGAAAGTGGCGATCCGCTCGACGCCCTCGCCCTGGGCAGCAGCCTCATCGCGGCCCTCGACCCACGCCGCGACAGCCCGCTCGAGCGCGCACGGTCGTCGGCGCCGCGGCTCACCCTCGCCGAGTTCGCCGAGACGTTCATCGACACCGATCGCGTGGAGACATCGGCGATGCTGGCGATCCTCGCGGTGCTCGCCGACGACGAGCTCCTACGAGCCCGGCTGCGCCGCGCCTTCGCGCGTCGAAGCCACCCGCTACCCGCGTGGCTCACCCGGCTGGACGCGGCCTCGGCCGACCGGTCGGTCGTGATGAGCCACGTGCTCGGCGACGGAGACAACATCATGGTCGGGGTCTCGCTGGCGACGGGGGAGCGGTTGACCTTCGTTATCTACATCGACCACAACCTGGGCACGGTCGTAAAAGACGCCTACCCGGTACCGGACTCGCTCGAGAACGTGGTCTCGCTCATGAAGGACTCGAGCGGAGACCCCGATATGACCTTCAGCGATCTCGGTCTCGCCGACGCGCGCGAGCGGATCACGGCCGCGGTGGGGTTGGGCGCGATGACCGACCCGCCCTTCGAGACCGACACCTGGCCGGCCTGTCGGCCCCTGGTGGAGTGGGTGGCGCGCCTGCTGCCGGCCGGTGGAACTGGCTACGTCCGTCCCGTCTGGGACGAGAACGACACGACATCGCTCGCCCGGCGGTTCTTTGCAAGCCCCTACGGCGTCGACCTCGACGACGACGACCACCGAAACCTGCTCGACACCTTCATCTGGTTCGCGACCGACTACGGGCCGGGTGACCCACTGCGTTGGAGCTCGGTCGCGGTCGAGATCGTGCTGCTCGACTGGCTGCCGCGCACGGTGATGGCCGATGCGACGTTCCTCGGCCTCGCGCCGGACCTGCTTCGGGCCTTCGTCAGGTTCTGTCACGCCGAGCGCGGTATCCGAGGTTCTCTCACCGAGGAGACCCTCGGGGCCGTCGACCGCTACGAAGCCCAGTACCGCGAGCGCATCAACGCGCCGCGCCGCCGAGGCCCCGCGGCGCTGCTCGCGGCCGGTCTGCTCGATGGCGACGTCGACGACGAGGACCTCGAGGACGCCGGGGAATACCTCGACTACGCGACCTACGCCCTCGGATGGCTCCTCGAGGCCGTCGGCGGTCCCGAGGCCCTGATGAGCCTCGACGACGCGGCCCTGCCCGATCGGGATTTTTCGTGGACCGGTATCGCCGGGGACACCGTCGAGCGGGTCGCTGAGGTACTCGCGCTCTGTGACCGGTTCTGTGACGAGGTGCTCGACGTCGAGTACCGAAGCGCCTGTCGACGGTTCCTCGAGCGGGTGGCACGTGGCGACCCGGCCGTCTTTCGCCGTAGGGCCAGTTCGAAGACGGCCGCGGCGGCGGTCTGTTGGACCATCGGCAAGGCCAACGAGCTCTTTAGGACCCGGGGCGTGCGGGTGATGGACCTCACGGCGTACTTCGGGATTAGCCAAGGTGGCGTCTCCCAGCGGGCCGATACCTTCATCCGCGCCGCCGGCTACGAACGATGCGGCGCACCCGGGGAGGTCAACCTCGGTGACCTCGACCTGCTGGTCTCAACGCGACGCCGACAGATCGCGACGATGCGCGACCTGTTGATGGACGTCGACCCGCTCGACTGAGGTACCCGGTGCGAGGGTGTTAACCACTCGCGCCTCGGCCATTCGCGCTGGAGAGCCAGCCGGATTCGACGATCGCCTGATGTGCTGCTGTGCCAGTCAAACAGCGTGAGATCGATCGCAATGTGGGATTTACGCGATGGATGGCGACCGATGGGAGGTCGACGTGGGTCGTGGGTTCACCCGCCTAGTGTAGCACGACGTGCTACACTAGGCGGGTGAACCGAGAGATCACCCAGCGCGAACTACGAAACAACAGCGGAGAGATCATGCGAGGCGTTGACGCCGGTGAGACGTATGTAGTGACCCGCAACGGCGTACCGGTGGGCGAGCTTGCCCCCCGGCGTCGACACCGCTTCGTCACTGCCGACACTGTCGTGGCGGCGTTCAAGGGAGCCCCCTCCGTCGACTGGCGCAGGCTGCGCTCCGATCTCGATCGCGTCGCGTCACAGGATATGGAGCCTCGTGGCTGAACGACATCGCCATCCGCGGGGCATTATCGACACCTCGGTCGTCATCGATCTCGAAATGATTGACCCGGGCTACCTCCCGGTCGAACTCGCAATCAGTTCGATGACGATGGCCGAACTCGCGGCGGGGCCACACGCCACCGACGACGTCAGTGAACGGGCTCGGCGTCAGGATCGTCTGCAACGGACCGAAGCGGTCTTTGATCCCCTGCCCTTTGACGTCGAAGCCGCTCGCGCCTACGGACGGGTCTTCGCCGCGATTGTCGCCACCGGGCGAAAAGCCCCCGGCGCACGGGCCATCGATCTACTGATCGCGGCAACGGCGTGCGCCGCGCAACTGCCCCTCTACACGCGTAACGCTGAGGACTTTATCGGCCTCGACGGCGTGGTCGAGGTGATTGCGATCTAACTCGCCCGACCTGCGACGATTTGGGGGACTTGGGCGAAGGGCACACTACCTGATCAATGGGTTCGAGTGAGATCCGTTACACGGGCGCCCTCACCAGACGGTTTAGATTCTCACCACCTCGAACGCCTTACATCAGCAGCGACGGCTCGTGATGACTCGTGGCGCTCTGCGATATGACTCGTGAAGCAGTTCAGGCGAGCAACAGAGCTAGAAGTGGCGCGGGTACCGCCCAAGCGGGATTGCCGAGGTCAAGGATCGACTTTGTCGCCAGGATGCCGGCACGATACTTCTTCTCCACCACCTGCGCCTCGGCGCGCCAGCCGGCGTCGACCCACTTGCCCTCGATCGGAACGCTCGGGCGCGTACCGGCAGCTGACGGAAGGGTCACAGGACCGAAGTCGACCTCATTGCCTGAGTCGGTGCGTACGTATCCGACGGTGTCGCCCGCCAGCCAGCGACCCTCGTCGTGAGTCTCGACAGCGGCGCCAAGCGCGACTCCGAGGGCGGCCTCGCTCAGGGATGTCATCTTTGGAGATCGCAAACCCGCGCGTAGACGACTTGGCAGCCACGCAAGCAGTGGGTCGGTTAGGTACACCTTGGACTGAGCACCGACGACGGGGCGTCCTTCGTCGTCGTGCTGAGGGATCCAGAGGCCGCCAAAGCTTGCGACTAGGCGGTTGAGCAGAGACGTCATTGCCGTTCTCGAGTTCGCCAGCACCTCAGCCATTGCCCGGACGCTCAAAGGACTCGTCATGTTTCGCATAACCGCCTCGAGCAGCAACGGCAACGACTGCGGAGTTGAGTCTGGATCCACATCGGTCCGTAGCCACGCGAGTAGGTCCTGGAGAAACGCATCCGAGACGTCTCCAGCGCGCTGATATTCGCCGACCGCCCGAGGGAAGCCGCCACAAGTGAGGTACGCCTGCCACGCGAGGTCGTAGGCGTCGACATCGAAAGCCAAAGCCTCCAATGCGACGGCGACTGCTGGCGACTGGAGATCCGCCGGATGGACCGCTTCGGGCCGCACAAGTGCTGGGCGGGTAGCTTCAAGAAAGTTTCGGAAGGTCATCGGCAACAAGATGCGGACTCGACGTTGGCTGTTCGCGCCCGCGCGCCCGACGAGGAGGTTCCCTTCAATGTCTTCCTCTCGTCGCCAGCGACTCCCGGTGATCACTACGGTGTCGTCTCCGAAGGCGGTGCCGTCGCGCGCCGCCTTAAGGACCGTGCTCCAGCCAGCAACGCCGCTTACCTCGTCGAGTAGCCAGACTCGACGCTGCGGTGTCGACACATCAGCGACCCGAGTGAGGTCTCGACCCACGGTGAGGGCTCGACGGAGATCTCGAGCGGCGAAGCCGTCGCAGGGCAGGTAGATCACCTGTCGGGGGTCGACGTCCGCTCGTGAGCAAAGATGCTCGGCTAACTCGAGTACGGCGATGCTCTTACCCACCCGTCGTGGGCCAGTAAGGACAACAAGGGTGTCAGAAAGAGGCGCTCTGGCGAGGTCGGCCAGGATAGTCGAGCGGTAGCCGAGGTCGTACGTCGCCCGATCGCGTAGCAACCGGTTGTCGTGCACCCACGCCGTCGGGTCATTGCCCGCAGCCGCAGCCCGCCACCAGGGGTTGTTGTCGGTGAGTTGCCGGCGCAGCTCGTCATCTCGCATGGAGAAAGAATACCAGATGAGGGGAGAATTCGACAGTACTGAGGGCCAAAGGTAGGGGGTATTTGGCCCTGTAGAGCGCCAAAATAGGGGGGTGTTTGGTGTGCCGAGGATGCAGAGACTCGCCAGACGACTGCACGTCTCAGTTGGTCGGCAGGGCTCACCCTCGCCAGCCAGCGGTGTTGATCGTGCTCACGACAGGGTTCAGCGATTAGGTGCTCTCTGGATTGACCAGCACGTTGCTGGCGGCCCGATTGGCGATGTGGTCGCGTAGTGCGGAGTTGACACGTTGCGTGGTACGAGGAACCCGCTCGAGGGGCCCCGAGCCAGGTCAGGGCAACCCGCTCGTGCCAGCCACAGGCTGAACATCGCACAGTGACTGCAGTCGGAGAACGGAAAGGCAAACCAGGTTATAGAGATTTACCAGGGCGAACGGTTACCGCAACAGATACCGTACTGGTCGAGGATCTTTTCCGTACTCCCCCGATTTCGTCACTTGACGAATCGCGACGGCGACCTGGTTCGAGTACATCGCGACGCGCGGTGTCGACCACGAGCGGTGGGTTCGGCGCCGTCGGTGTGCGTACGTGGGTGGCTCCCGGTGACGGGTGGCGTCGTCGCGATTCGCCGGTCAGTCGAGGCCGAGGGTCTCGGTGAGCGTCGGGTAGCCCGGGGCGCTGCGCGCCCAGGGGTGGGCCGACTCCACCAGCG
>JAJZBX010000049.1 GCA_021846325.1 Actinomycetes bacterium
AGTAGCGACGCTGGAAGGGCGCCAGGCGGGCCAACGGACCCAGATTGATGTCGGCGTCAATACCCGCCACGTTCGGCGAACCGTGATGCAGGGTGTTGTGGCGGTAGAGCCAGCGGTTGGCGTCGGCGCCGACGACGAACATGCTCCAGCCGACGATGCGATTGGCTCGGGTGAGGCGTTTCGTCGAAGCGGCGAAGAACGCGTTGTGGTTGGCGTCGTGCTGGATGTTAAAGCCCACCGCGGCGAACGCGAAGGACAGCGAGACCGAGGCGAGGATCCCGGCGAGCCAGCCGGAGGAGAGGACGACGGCGGCGAAACTCCCGACGTACCATGCCCCGATGATGAGGGCCTTGACGTGCAGGCGACGGTGCGCGGCGCGCAGCGTGACCGCATCGAGACGCGCTGAGACTGCTCGGGTCAATGCACCGGCAAAACCCCCAGTTTGAACCGGCGGGGGGCCGGTGGTGATGCTCACAAGCACGACGTCCTTACTACAGGGTACGGATACTCTACGGGGCCGGGCGTGTCTTCGATCGCTTCGCGGACCCCAACACGCGGTGCGGAGGCGATTGAGTTCGGCGGCGGCGACACGTCACCTGATGACGGTGGTTAACGGCCGCCGCGCACAATGAGACAAGCCGCCACGACGTTGTTGGTTCGCAGCGACGCCGTGTTTCCGCGGGTGAACGAGATCGGTCGGCGCAACCGTCGTGGCCACAGAAGTCATGTTGGGCGATTCGAATGAAGGTTCTCGTCTCGGCCCGACACTCACCGTTTTCCCGCGAGCCTCGCGCCTTGCAACAAGACAGAACGAGGCCGTTAGCGGGAACGCTCGGTGTGGTCCGACGAGCGCCCATCATCGATGAACGGCTTAGGGCCCCGTACCTTCCGAAACTACCTTCCAACCGGTCACGGGCATTCGAGCGAGCGTGACGAAACTGGCCGGTGAGTTGGTGACCGGGTAGGGCTTGTGACGCACATAGACCATCACCGCCGCCAGGGCGTTCTTGGGCACCGCGCCGACGTATCCACTCTTACCACCACCGGGATTCGCGCAGTAGTGAACGCCCACGCGCTGCACTTTGACGTTGAGCACCGTCTCGCGGCGGTTGACGATCGTGATCGGGGTGAGGTGTTTGCGTGCGTAGTACAGCTGCACAACGCGTGTGACGGCGGGTTCCACCGGCTTCACTGGCATCTTCGCGAGCACCGGACACGGCGGGAGAGTGGAGGCGCCGAGTCTGCTGGTGCCGGGAGCGAACCACAGTCCCAGAGTCACCGCGATGGCGAGCGCCGACGTTTCGATCGCGGCTGCACGCGAGACAGCGAACGAACTGATCGAGACATGGTGGACGTTCATCTCACCTCCAGCACCGCGCCGGACCAGTGCCGTCAGACCGGTGTACTCACGAACCTAGGTGTCGTGGTCGGGGCCGTCAAAACGGCGCCGCCGATTCAGTTTCTGACTCGTCGAACACGAGTCGTGGTCGGGGCCGTCAAAACGGCGCCGCCGATTCAGTTTCTGACTCGCCGAACACGAGTCGTGATCGAACCCCTCGGCGCCGTCCCAGCGTCGACTCGGTTCGCTTGAACCGACTCGCGGTGACCAGCGTTGGTCCCTTCGGCCACGGTTGCTCGCGACGAGGCCCCCGTTCTCGCGAGGTTGCGGCTGCCCACGCTCGTCGGCTCGTCAATTCTGCGCCTCAATGGATGGCGGTAGAGTCGTCAGTCGAAACGCACAGAGGGAGTAGGTATGTCGTCGAGCAGCCGCAGCACCGAATTGCGCCCCGAGGATTTTCTCAACATCGATGGGAACCTGTCCGAGGAGGAACTCGCGATTCGCGACACCGTTCGCAAATTCGTTCGTGACAAGGTCGAACCGTACGTCGCCGAGTGGTTCGAGGAGGGGCGCAGCCCCGTCGGACTCATGAAGGAGTTAGGTGCACTCGGCGTGCTCGGGATGCACCTGGACGGCTACGGCTGCGCCGGAACGAGCGCGACCGCCTACGGTCTGGCTTGCCTCGAGTTGGAGGCGGGCGACAGCGGTATTCGCAGCCTGGTCTCGGTGCAGGGCTCGCTGGCGATGTTCGCCATCCACCACTGGGGATCCGAGGAACAGAAGCAGGAATGGCTACCCCAAATGGCGGCTGGCGACGCGATCGGTTGCTTCGGACTCACCGAACCAGACGCTGGATCGGACCCCGGCTCGATGCGCACGAACGCTCGTCGGGACGGGTCGGACTGGATCCTCAACGGTCAGAAGATGTGGATCACGAACGGCTCGGTCGCCGACGTCGCGATCGTCTGGGCGCGTACCGACGAAGGCATCCGCGGATTCGTCGTGCCCAAGGGAACGCCTGGTTTCTCAAGCCAGGAGATCAAGAAGAAGCTCTCCTTGCGGGCGTCGGTGACCTCTGAGCTTTTGTTGACCGACGTTCGACTGCCCGCCTCGGCCCAATTGCCCGAAGCGACCTCACTGCGTGGTCCGCTGTCGTGCCTCAATGAAGCGCGGTACGGAATCGTCTGGGGCGCCGTCGGAGCGGCTCGCTCATGCTTCGAGTCGGCCCTCAGTTACGCCGGCGAACGCCAGGTCTTCGGCAAGCCCGTGGCGTCCTACCAGATCCAACAGCAAAAGCTCGCCTTGATGTCCACCGCGGTCAACCGCTCGTACCTGCTCGCGCTTCATTTGGGGCGGTTGAAAGATAGCGGGCAGTTGCGTCCGGAACACGTGAGCATGGGAAAGCTCAACAACGTGAACGACGCGCTCGAAGTGGCGAGGACCGCTCGACAGGTACTCGGCGCCAATGGCATCTCGCTCGAGTACCCGGTCATCCGCCACATGGTGAATCTGGAGTCAGTGGTGACCTACGAAGGTACGGCCGACGTGCACTCGCTCGTCATCGGTGGCGCCCTGACGGGTATCCAGGCGTTCCGATAGAGCGAGCCTGAGCGTGCGCAACAACGAACGTCGCGAGGTCACGCCCTCGAAACTCTGAACGTCGGCACGCTCGCGGAGCTAGATGGCGGACCACCCGTTGTCCACCGGCAGGATCGCTCCACTGAGGTTGCTCGCGGCGTCCGAGGCCAAGAAGACGATCGCCGCGGCGATCTCGTCGGCCGAGGCGACGCGGCCCACGTTGGCTTGGTAGTTCCCAACACTCGCTGGACCGGTGGCGTCTGACTTGATGGAGACTTCGAGGTGGGTAGCTACTCCGCCCGGCGCGACGGCGTTGACCCGGATACCGTGGCCGCGGTACATGACGGCCGCTGACTTGGTCAGTCCGATGACGCCGTGCTTTGAGACCGTGTACGCCGTACCCGCGGCGCTGCCGCGTAAGCCGGCCTCGGAGGCGGTGTAGACGATCGATCCGTGACCTCGCTCTAACATGTGGGGCACCACGGCGCGGGTGAGCATGAACGGCGCCGTGAGGTTGACGCGAATCAGGCGCTCCCACACGGCGTCACTCACTTCGTGTGGCGCGGTCATGTCGTCCATGATTCCGGCATTGCAGACGAGCACGTCGATTGCGGAGAACTCTCGAATCGTCGTGGTGACGACGTTGTCTACGATGGCCGCGTCGCTAAGATCGCCGACGACGGCGACGCCGTGGCCGCCTGCGCCGCGAATCGCTGCCACCGCGTCATTCGCAGTGTCGGCGTGCACATCCGCGATGACCACGGCGGCCCCGAGAGACGCGAGTTGCACCGCTGTGGCTCTCCCGATCCCGGAGCCACCACCGGTGACGATTGCCACCTTTCCTTCGAACTCCTTGGTCATGCCGTCTCCTTTCGAGGGGCCATACGAGATTGACGTTGGCCGTCGCCTCGAATGCCGTCACCAGCCTAGGGTTTAGTGGCATACTGTGCCACTAAGAAAAGCCCGATAAGGCTGGGCGAAAGGATTGAGCGCCGGTGAGCGAAGAACCTCGGTCCGCGCGAGTTGGCCGACCTGCGAGCAGCCCCTCGGTGCTTCGGTCGCGCGACCGACGAATCGCGCTGGTGGCGCTCGAGCTCTTCGAGTCTCGGGGCGTCGGCCCGACCACGGTGGCCGAGATCGCCAGCGCGGCGAACATTTCGGTTCGATCGTTCTGGCGCTACTTCGTCTCCAAGGAAGACGCCGTCCGACCTCTCCTCGAGGAGGGCCTTCGTGACGCACTGGAGCGGTTGGGGGGCGTGGCGCGCGGCCAGTCATTCACCGGCGCCTGGGCCGACCCGTCTGCGCGCGAGGGCGAGGACGTCGACGTTGTGGTGAGGCTGTTGCGACTGGCGGACCGTGAACCCGCGATCAACGCGGTGTGGCTAGGGGTTCACCACGACGCGACCCGCTCGCTGGCCAGTGTCATCGCACGACGCGACGACAGCAGTGAGGAGAGTCTCGCGGTACGCGTGCGTGCGGCGGTGCTCAACGCGGCGCTCTCGGTGGCTATCGAGTACTACGCGAGCCAGAACCCGCCCAACCGGTCGATCAGCGACGTCGTCGCCGAGGCGGTTCACTACGCGGTCGATTGACCGCGGCGCCTCAGGCGACCAGGGACCAGGGGTTCTCGAGGAAGGTCGTCAGCGTCCGAAGGAATTGGGCGGCGAGCGCGCCGTCGATGATTCGGTGGTCCGAAGACAGCGTGTAACGCATCGTGTGGCGTACCTGCACCTCACCGTCGACCACCCGGGGCTCGAGCGTCGTCGCGCCGACGGCCAGGATCGCACCCTCGGGGGGATTGATAATCGCCGTGAACTGCTCGACGCCGAACATGCCGAGGTTGCTGATGGTGAACGTGCCCCCCGACATCTGCTCGAGGCTGAGCTTCTTGTCGTTCGCGAGCGCCGCCAGCCGCTTGGTCTCGGTGCCGAGTTCGCTCACGGTCTTCTGGTCGGCGTCGTCGATGACGGGCACGACGAGACCGTTGGCCGAGGCGACCGCCACCCCAATGTTGATTCGGTGGTGGACCAGCATCGTGGTACTCGCGTCGTCGATGTAGGACGCGTTCACGGCGGGGTGCTCACGCAGCGCCAGGGCGCAGGCGCGAATCAGGAGGTCATTGACGCTCACCTTCGCGCGACCCACCGCAACGAGCTGGGTGTTGAGCTCGCTACGCATGGCGACGAGCGAGTGCGCGTCGGCGACGGCGGTGACGAAGAAGTGCGGGATTGTGCGCGCGCTCTCGCCGAGTCGACGGGCGATCACCCGGCGGGTGCTACTCAGCGCGATCGATTCGGAGCCTCGCCGTTCGTCAACGACGGCCGGGGTTTGAGGGGCGATCTCGGTTGTGGAATCGGGCACGACACCATCGACGAGGGACATGATGTCGCGACGGATGATGCGTCCCCCCGGTCCGCTGCCGCGCACCCCCGTCAGATCGATGCCGTACTGGCGCGCGATGCGACGCACGAGGGGCGAGGCGAAGCGCCGCTGGCCCTCGCCGACGGCGAACGTCGCAGTCGGCGCGGACTCAACGGTCGCGCTGGACCCGGGCGCCGGCTCAGGGGCGCGAACGGGCGATGGCGTCGGCGGCGCCACGGAGGGCGCCGGCGTCGCAACGGCGCGGGCGGTGGCGACGCCGCTGTCGAGCAGCGCGATCGGGGTTCCGATGGCGACGACCTCGCCCTCGGCGACCAGGATCTCAGTCAGCGTCCCGGTTTCGTAGGCTTCGTACTCCATCGTCGCCTTATCGGTCTCGATCTCGACGAGCACCTCGCCCGCCTCGACGTGGTCACCGGGGTGTTTGTGCCACGTGGCGACCGATCCCTCTTCCATGGTGTCCGAGAGACGGGGCATTTTGATCTCAATCATGGCCGACCTTCTGGTGACGGCGACCAACGGCGTCGAGCGTCTGGTGGACGGCGTTGATCACGTCGTCCACCGACGGCAGCGCCGCGGTCTCCAAGGGCTTGGAATAGGGGAGTGGGACTTCCGCCATCGCCACCCGGCGCACGGGGGCGTCGAGATAGTCGAAGGCACCATCGGAGATGGTGGCCGCGATCTCGGCGCCAATGCCGTAGGTCAACCAGTCGTCTTCGACCACGACGGCGGCGTGGGTCTTCTTGACCGACTCGATGATCGTCGGGCGGTCGAGCGGGCGAAGACTGCGCAGGTCGATGACCTCGATGTCGAGTCCGTCGG
>JAJZBX010000017.1 GCA_021846325.1 Actinomycetes bacterium
CGACATGAAGGTCAACGACGCGAAACGCCTGAAGGAGCTCGAGGTCGAGAACGGACGACTCAAGAGGATCGTCGCTGATCTCACCCTCGACAACGCGATGCTGAAAGAGGTCGCCAAGGGAAACTTCTGACCTACCGCCCGTCGACGAGCAGTTTTCATGCCTGAAGAGACGTTCGGGGTGAGAGAGAAAGGCCTGTCGAGCAATGGGCCAACCGCGTTCGACCCAGCGCCTGGACTGTCCGTTGCCCAGCGACGACGAGCAGGAACTTCGGCGCTGGCTCGTGGCCTTCGCCAAGGAGCACCCGCGCTGGGGTTGGAAGGGCCTATCAGCACCGGCGCCGCGAGGGACACCGCATAAACAAGAAGCGGATCCAACGCCTCTGGCGTGAAGAGGGTCTCAAGGTCCCCTACGCCAAGCGCAAGAAGCCCCTTCGCGGGATCGGCGTGCACGTGGGCGCCATGAGTCCCATCTGCCCCACGCGATCTGGGCCATGGACTTCCAGTTCGACGAGACCAGAGACGGCAAGCAGTTGAAGTTGCTCAACATCCAAGACATCTTCACCAGGGAGTGCCTGGCGGTGAAGACGGAGCGTTCCATCACCGCCGACGACGTGACGACCCTGCTCGACGAACTCGTCGCCCAACACGGCGTCCCAGCCTTCCTGCGCTGCGACAACGGTCCCGAGTTCTGTGCCTACGCGATTGGAGACTGGTGTCGGTTCAACGGATCCTCGACCACCTTCATCGACCCCGGCTCGCCCTGGCAGAACGGTCACATCGAGTCGTTCAACTCACGTCTGCGCGACGAATTCTTGAACGGGCACCTCTTCGAGTCACTGCTCGAAGCCCAGGTGCTCCTCGAGGACTGGCGTCGGCAATACAATCAAGAGCGGCTCCACAGTTCCCTCTGCTACCTGACCCCGGTCGAGTTCAAGACGATGTGGAAGGGGCAACACTACGAACGACTCTCGTTGGAAGTGGCTCGCTAATCGGGGTCCCCGCAGCACCAAGGGCAGCGGCCCGGCGGTGGCGCGGGGCCGACGGGCCGTACGTGACGCGGTTGACGTCCACGCCCCCGTAAACTCGGCGAGCACGCGAGACCTGCGGCCAAGGAACGAGATGGACAGACGCTACTGGATCAGAACGAGGACGCCCGAGTCGCGTGAGCTCTTTGAGCGAGTCAAGATCGCCACCCGACTCTCGGGCGCGCTTAGCGCCTACGACCTCGAGGACGCCCCAGCCATTCGAGCGACATTCGAGGAACTGATCGGCCAGTCCGTGGACGAGACCTTCACGCTGATACCCCCCTTTTACGCGGACTACGGCCTCAACATCACGGTGGGCCGGACCGTCTTCATCGGCTACCAGTGCGCCTTCACCGGACACGCGCCGATCACGATCGCGGACCGAGTGATGATCGCCCACCGGGTCAACCTGGTCACCGCCGGCCATCCCGTCGAGCCCAGCGAACGTCGCAACTACATCACCGCCGCGCCGATCACGATCGGCCCGGACGTCTGGATCGGTGCGGCCGCGACCATCCTGCCCGGCGTCAGCATTGGCGCGGGCGCGGTGGTCGCGGCCGGCGCGGTGGTCGCGCGTGACGTGGCGGCGGCGACGCTGGTCGCGGGTGTCCCAGCGAGGACTGTCCGCCAGCTCTGAGTACGCCGCTCGCGGTCGAGTGGCGTCGGCCCACGAACGCCCCTCGTGGCGAGGCAACATCACACTGAGCATCAGTGCGTTTGGGGGTGCACGCGCTGGACTGATCAGCGCGCCCGAGCCTCGACGCTATGGGCGTCGCCTCGACGCCGACACGTAGTGAGCAGTGACGTTGTTGAGCGGACACGCGCCAGTGAGACGCGCCGCCACCACTTCGGCGGCGGCCTCGTCGAGGGTCGCGCGAGTGAACGTCCCGGTGATCACCGCGTGCACGAGGGCGCTGGCCGTGGCGCGGGCGAGCGCGAGTGACGCTGCGGGCTCGAGTGGACCGCTCAACACGAGATCGGCCCCGGCGCCAATGGCCAGGACCGCCGCCGCCGGCACCGAGAACCCGAGGGCGCTGATCGCGACGGCGCTGAGCGCGTCGGTCATAATCAGCCCACGAAACCCGAGAGATTCTCGAAGCACGCGCATCACCGACGGCGAAAGCGACGCCGGTTCAGCACTGAGGCCGGGCACGCGAGCGTTGGCCACCATCACCGCCGAAACGCCCGCGGCGAAGGCCGCACGGTACGGCGCGAGCGCCCCGGCGCGCAGCTCGGGCCAGGGGCGGGTCGCCGCCGGAGCGTTGTCGGTGTTGCCCGTCGCGCCGCCGAGGCCCGGAAAGTGCTTGACCACGGCGAGCACGCCGGCCCGGGCCAGTCCGGTCGCGAAGGCCGTCGCGTCACTCGCGACGAGCGCGGGCGAGGCACCGAAGGAGCGCAGACCGTCCGGGTCGGTCGGCCCGGGCCAGACGGCCCGCCCATCGAGATCGACCACCGGCGCGAGATCCACGTTCACCCCGACGGCGAGCAACTGACGCCCCACGCGCTCACCCACCGATTGGATCTGGTTCGCTCGTAGCTGGCGACCCATCGTCTGCGCCCACGGAAAGGCACCCACGAGATTGGTCAGGCGGCGAACACCACCGCCCTCCTCGTCGGTCATGACGAGCATCGTCGTGCCCGGGGGCGACATCGCCCGTAAGCGCGCGACGGTCGGGCCAAAGCCGAGCGGGGCGAGTCCTCCGAAGACGAGCAGTCCCCCGAACCCGGCAATGGCCGCGGGCGCCATCGCCCCGACGTGCGCCGCGTCAACCGAGACAGCGACCGTTTCGTTGGCCAGACGAGGCAGCGACCACGACGAGACGATCGACCGTGCGCAGGCGAGTCGACTCGTGATGCTGCTCGCGCTCGGCGCGACGCCAGCGGCATCCGCAACACCGAACGAACTCACCACGAGCAGAGCCGTTGCGGCCAGCAGTCGAACCCGGCGCACTTTCGGCGCGGTCTACTCGCGCGGCTTAGCGGCGCGACGAACGGACAGGACCAGCGAGACGACCGCCAGTACCGGCAAGGCGATAACGGCCGCCGCGTTCTGATGACCAACGCCGCGCAACAGTGCCACCACGCCGATGGTCACGAGCGCCGCCACGAACAGTTCGGGCGTGTCCCCGATCAAGAAGTCCCACCAGAACATGGCGAAGCCCTTGACCAGGCGTACCGGCCACGGGGGGCGACGTTCGCTCACTGCGCCACCGTCGCGGTACGGGGACGACTACGCCGTAGGTACCCGACCAGTCCCCACGTCACGGCGAGATACAGCGCGACGAAGACGATGAGCATCACGTCGTTGCCCGGCCAGCGAACCTTGAGTCCCTCACCGGTCCAGAACGTCCCAAAGCTGACGAGCAGGACACCAACGCCCATCTTCATGGCGTTTTCGGGAACACTCGAGAGCTGCTTGGCCACCGCCACGCCGACGATACCGACCGAGACGACCGCGACGGCGGCCACGGCCACGGCCAGTCCGAGACGGTGCGCCGAGGTGCCCAGCGTCAAGACCGTGATGACCACCTCGAGTCCCTCCAGGAAGACACCCTTGAAGGCCATGACGAACGCGATGCGGTCACGTTGCGGGCTCGAGCTGCTGGCGCGCAGCTCCGCCACGGTCTCACGGTAGACCACGTCCTCGTCGTGCATCGCCTTCAGCCCGCTCGAACGAAGGATGGCCTTGCGCAACCACTGCATGCCGAAGATCAGGAGCACGCCGCCGACGATCAAGCGCAACGAACTGAGCGGCACCCGAGTGAGGGCCGGTCCAAAGATGGCGACGAGGGCGGCGAGGGCGGCGAGGGCGGCACCCGTACCTTCGAAGGCCGAGCGCCACCCCCTCGTGTGTCCGACCGCCAAGACGATCGTCAGTGCCTCGACCATCTCGACGGCGCACGCGAGGAAGACGGCCCCGACCAACACGACCACACCGGAGGTCACGGTCGTTGCCAGCACTGTCAGTCCACCTTCCCCCGGTTCATCACAAAACACGTCGACGCATCGAAGCACACCTTCACTGCTTGGTCACGGTTGTACCGGTGCGACGAGAAAATCTTACTGAGCGTCATACCGTCGCCGACGCGAATCACGTGTTCGTAGCCCCGGCCGTTAAACGCCACGTCGCTGATGACGCCGGGCACGCCCCGCGACTCACTCGCTGGCGCGAGACTCACCCCGGCCGCGCGAACGAACAGGCTCAGGTCATCGCCCGGCAGAAGCTCCTCGATCGCCGTCGCCTCGATACGTTCGTCGGGGGCAAAGGGCAACGCAACGCTGTAACGCTGCGCACCCGTTGCGTTCAGCACGCCAACCGGAAACTCCCCCGCGAGACCGGTGAATCGCGCGACGAACGCGTTGGCCGGACGCCGATAGACCGTCTCGGGTGCGTCGAGCTGAACCAGCCGGCCGTTGCGCAATACCCCAACCTGGTCCGCCAGCGCGAAAGCCTCCGATTGATCGTGGGTGATGTATGCCGCCGTTGCGCCGACGTCCCTCGTAAGTGTGGCTATCTCGATACGAAGCTGCTCGCGCCGGTCGGCGTCGAGATTCGAGAGTGGTTCGTCGAACAGGATGAGCCCCACCTCGGCAGCGAGCGCGCGGGCGAGCGCAACGCGCTGCTGCTCGCCACCCGACAACTCGTTCGGGTAGCGCTCGCCTAAATGACCGATGCCGACCCGTTCGAGCAGGTCGCCCACGCGCGACGCGCGCTGGGCCGCCGTTCGGTTCGTTCGGGCCAGGGGAAAGCCCACGTTCTTCGCCACGCTCAGGTGCGGCCAGAGCGCGTAGTCCTGGAACACCATCGCGAGTTGGCGCCTCTCGGGGGCGACGAAGGTTCGCGGCCCGACCACCTCACGATCGTCGATGGCGATCACGCCGCTCGTCGGCCGCTCGATCCCCGCGAGACATCGCAACAACGTTGTCTTGCCCGAACCCGAAGGCCCGAGCAACACCAGGAAGGTCCCCGGGGCAATTTCGAGGTTGATGTCGTCGAGGGCGCACTTGTCCCCAAAGTGCTTGGACACGTGTCGCACCGATACCCCGAAGGCTCGGGTGGTCGACGCGGTCACGACCCGACCCCGCTCCAGCCGATTCGACGCCAGCCCTTAGGCGTGAGGACCCGATAGAGACCGAGGGTGAACCCAATCACCCCCAACATCTCGACCAGCGTCAAGACCGTCATCGCGGTGCCCGTGCCGAGCTGGAAGTTGGCGAGGTACGCCTGAATGGTCACCGACGCCGGTTCCTGGCTCGGCGGGTAGAGAATTTGCGCGATCGCCAATTCCGCGATGGTCTTGGTAAAGGTGATCAGCCAACCCCAGAGCAGGACGCGCGCAAAGAGCGGGAGACTGGTGGTGCGCCACGTTCGAAGTCGCGACGCACCGTGAACCCGGGCGGCCTCGGTGAGTGATGGTTGGACCTGACCGATCGGCCCGGCCATCAGTCGAGTCTGGCCCGGGAGCGAGTTCGCCACCAGGGCCAACATGAGCAGCGGCAGGGTCTTGTACAGGTCGATGATGTGATTCGCGATGAAGGCGAGGTTGTAGAAGAAGATGTAGCCGACGCCGAGCACGACGCCCGGCACCGCCACCGAGCCGAGTAGAAAGACGTCCGTGATTCGCTGACTCCAGCCGCCGACGTTCGTGATGAGACGCCTAGCCAACACGATCGACAGCACACCGGTCAACGTGGCGACGACGATCCCGAGCTCATTGGACAGCCACAGTGGCGCGGCGAGGCCCTTGTCGGCGATGGAGGGGTTCAGCACCTGTCGATAGAACAACGTCGTCAACTTCACGGGTCCCGACGAGTAGATGCCGAGATTCTGTACGAATGATCCCGCCACCGCGCCAAAGACGGGCACGCCGAGGCCGATGACGAAGACCATGCCGACCCCGACGGTCGCGCCGAGGCGCCCGGCGCGGCGAAATTCGCGTCGGCGCGCGGGCCTCGTTCGCCCCGAGAGGATGGCGTACGAACGTCGGCGCATGACCCGCGATTGCAGAATGATCGGCGGAATCGTGGTGAGAATGAGCACGATGGCGATGACGGCGGCCACCGAGAAGTTCGCCGGAAAGTTGCTAATCGCGTTGAAGAGCGCGAACGTCGCCATGGGAAATCCCGCGTGGTACCCGAGCGTGAACGCCACACCGAAGTCACTCATCGTTTCGGCGAAGCTGATCGCGAAGGCACTCAGCAGGGCCGGGGCGATGATCGGCAGCACCGTTCGCAGCGTTCGCCACCGGTTGGCCCCGTGAATACGAGCGGCGTCTTCGAACTCCGAGCCGAGTCCCTGCATGCCCGCCGAGACGACGAAGTACGCAAAGGGCAGCGCGGCGGTGGTGAGCACGATCACGATGCCCAGCGGCCCAAAGAACTCGCCGTAGATGTAATGGGTGTTGACGCCGAGGAAGCTCGCGGCCCCGTAGGGCTGGAGGAGGTCACCCCACCCGAGGGTCATCATCCACGTCGGCACGATGAGCAACAGCCACATGAGCGTTGTCCAGATGCGTCGGCCGTACAGATTCGTCCGATGGATGAGCCACGCGAGCGTTGTCGCGATCGAGACGGCGACGACCGACACCGTGAGCGAGACCCACAGCGAGTCGACGATACCGCGACCGGTTGAACCCTGGAAGGCCTCGCCGATGTAGCGAAGCGTGAAGTACTGCGAACCCTGATGGAACAACCGGGGGCTCGTGGCGAGCAGCAGAAATGAGACGACGGGTGCGATGATGAGCAGTCCCAGAATGATCCATAACGCGAGCGACGTCAAGGCCAGGCGCCGGGAACGGCGCCCGAGGGGCACGGGTATGGTGGTGAGCTCGGTCGCCATAGTGGTCTTTCTTCGAGGTAGCGCTGCGGTCTCAATGAGACCGCAGCGCTACCGGGGATGGGTTGGTCGCCCGAGAGCGAACTAACCGTTGTTGATGTTGGCGCTGAACCAGGCGTTAACCGTGGACTCCAGCGGGCCCCACACGTAGGGGTTGGTCGTCTGCATCGGCACCGAGCTCAGTGGCGGGATCACCTTGTTCGCTGGCTTTTCACCATTAAGCACCGGCCAGAAGAGCGAGTCGCCCTGCGGGTCACCGATCTGCATGACGTGCTGACCCCTCGGGGAGAGCACGTAGTTGACGAACTTCTGGGCTTCTTCTTGGACCACTTTGGGCATCTTGCCATCGATCCCGATAACGCCGGGCAGAGCGGTGACCGGGTTCAAGTAGGCGACCCGAAAGGTTGGCGACGTAGACACCTCGGCGCCGTAACCGGCCGAACTCTGGATAATGGCCATTTTGATGGTGTGGGCCGCGATCGCGCTGAGCGTCGGACCGTTGGTCGCGTTGATGACCAATCCGTTGGCCTTCAACTTGGTGAAGTAGGCCTCGCCGGCTCGGATGGCCGACGCCGTGCTACCCGACTTGTAGTGGCCCAGGTCATTCATCACCCCAGCAATCAGTGGGTACGTTGGACCCGATTGCGTCGGGTCGTTCATGCCGAGCATCCCCTTGTACTGCGCCTTGAGCAGGTCCGCCCAGGTCTTGGGCAACTGGGCTGGCTTGATCTGTGACGAGTCGTAGACGAGCGCGCCCGTCGCCGTCAGCCCAGTCGGCACGTAACTGCCGTCGGCCGGGATATTCGCACGACCCACCGTATTGAAGGACACCTTGGGCACGATGTGTTTGGCCAATAGTCCTTCACGATCGAGTTGCGCGAAGGCTTGGGCGCCGTCGACCCACAGCACACCCCACGTCGGGTGATTGCCCTCGGCCTGAATCTGCTGGAGCAGCGGACCAGTCGAGTTGTCGTTCAAGGTGACGTTGAATCCCGGGTGCGTGGCGTTAAACGCCTTCACCGTTGCCGAGTCGTAACCCTGGGCGGAGTACACCACGAGGGTCGGCCCGCTGGCTTTCGCCGAGGCACCGGCCCCCATGGAGATAAGGGACAGTGATGCGGCCGCGGTGATGATCGTCGCGGCGGTGAGCCGCACGCGGCGGACTCCTGGTTTCTTCATGGCTGTGTGCATGGAACGTTTCTAGGGGCCGCTCATGAACGGTCAGTGACGACTGTGCGCAGGCGCGATGAACTTTGTCCGACGGGCAACTGGCGCTGGGGATCGTTTCAGCGTTGACGTCGACGCAATTCGTCCTCAACCGCCGCCGGGTCAAGGTTCCGGCTGCGCAGCAGGAGCAAAAGGTGAAACCAGAGATCCGCAGCCTCGCTGATGACTCGTTCGTCACTCTCGCTCAGGGCCGCCACCGCAACTTCCACGGCCTCTTCACCGACCTTGCGAGCGGCGAACGAGGTTCCCGCTCGCAGCGAAGTCGCGACGTACGAAGTGGGTGCCGCCTCGGCCTCGCGGCGCAGGATGGTTCGCCACAGCCACGGCGTGAAGCACGACGTGGAACCGTCGTGACAGGTCGGTCCGTCGGGACGCGCCCGCACCAGCACCGCGTCGTCGTCGCAGTCGGGCACGACCTCGACCACGCGAAGGGTGTTGCCCGAGGTTTCCCCCTTCATCCAGAGCCGCTGACGCGAGCGAGAGAAGAAGTGCACGTACCCAGTCGCGCGCGTCGCGGCGAGCGCCTCGTCATCCATCCACCCAAGCATCAGGACACGTCCCGTGTCGTCATCTTGCACGATGGCCGCCCGCAGATCGCTCACGATCGCTCCTTCCACGGCCGCAGGTTCACCCCACGAGCCTCGATCTCTCGACGCAGTCCCGCTAGGCCGGCGGGGTTCTCGTGCACGATGGACGCGACGAGCGCGGCGTCGGCAACGCGCAGGGCATCGGCTACGTGCTCGGCCGATCCGGCGCCGCCCGACGCGATGACCGGGACGTGCACGGCGGTGCGAACCCGAGAAGTCAGCGATAGATCAAAGCCCTCGCGCCGTCCGTCGTGGTCGATCGAGGTGAGTAATACCTCACCGGCGCCGCGCTCGGTGGCCTCGATCGCCCACGACACGGTCTCGCGATTCGTAGGCACGCGACCGCCGTGCGTGTAGACAACGCCGCCACCGCTATCAATCGCGATGACGACGGCCTGGGAGCCAAACCGCTCGGCAATCGCCCCCAGCAGGGCGGGTCGCGCCACCGCGGCGGAGTTCAGCGATACGCGATCAGCTCCGGATTCGATGATCCGCGACGCGTCATCCACGCTGCGAACGCCACCGCCGACGGTAAAGGGAATGTCCAACTCGTCGGCGACTAAACGCACGACGTTGGTCATGGTTGCGACCTCGTCGGGCGTGGCCGTAATGTCCAACAGCACGAGTTCGTCCGCGCCGCCGGCGCTGTAGTGCACGGCGAGCTCCACCGGATCGCCGACGTCACGCAGTCCGACGAAGTTCACCCCCTTCACGACCCGGCCGTGAGCCACGTCCAGGCACGGTATCAAGCGAGGGAGAGGCATCGGTCCAAGAACGCGAGCCCAGCCGGCCCACTCTTTTCGGGGTGGAACTGGACGCCGAGAAACGTGCCGCGCGCCACCGCCGCGACCACACCCTCGGCACTGGCGACCGAGTCCGGGGTGACCGCGGCGTAGGAGTGCGCGAAGTAGTAGACCTCGCCCCACGGCTCCACCAGCGACCACCCCAGTCGCGGCACCCGCTCGTCGGCGAGCCGCACGACGCGCCCGGGGACGATGTCGAGCCCGTCGACGCCGCCGTCTTCCGCGCTCCACGTCAGCGCCAGTTGCAACCCGAGGCAGATACCCAGGACTGGACGTCGCTCCTCGACGCGCTGTCCCAGCGCTTCGGCAGCCCCCGTCGCGCGCAGGTGCGCCATGGCGCTACGAGCTGAGCCGACGCCGGGCAGCACCACGTACCACGCCGCGCAAATCATCGACGGGTCGGCGCTAACCACGCTCGAGTAGCCCAGACGGGCGAGGGTCGCCTGCACCGATCGCGTGTTGCCCGCCCCGTAGTCGACGATGACAACGTCGTTCACAACGAGCCCTTCGTCGAACGCACGAGGTTGCCGTCTCGAACGAGCGCCTGGGCCAAGGCCCGTCCCACCGCCTTGAAGGCCGCCTCGGCGACGTGGTGAGCGTTAGTTCCGGTGGCGGTGACGTGCAGCGTGATTCGGGCCGTCTGGACGAGCGACTCGAGCGCGTGGGCCGCCATGCCCGGATCGGGTTTGATGTGCAGGTTCGCCGTCGCGCGACCCGAGAGGTCCACGACCGCGTGAGCGAGTGCCTCGTCCATCGGTACCCGAGCCTCGCCGTATCGCGCGAAGCCCCGCCGGTCACCGAGCGCCTCGTCGAACGCTTCGCCGAAGGCGCGCATGGTGTCTTCCACGGTGTGGTGCTCTCCGGTCTCGGGATCACCGACTCCGTCCACGCGTAGGTCCAGGCCCGCGTGGAACGCGAGCTGCTGAAGCATGTGGTCATAGAAGCCCTCACCGGTCTGGACGAGCACCCGACCCTCACCGGCCAGACGCAGTCGGACCACGATGCGCGTCTCGGCCGTGGCGCGACGATGCCGTACGCCGGGGGGCGCTAACGGGTCACCGCGCACGACGTGAGCCAGCGCGGCGAGCAGAGCGTCATCGTCGACCTCGTCACGCACGCTGATCCGCAACCCTCCCGCAAAGGCCCGTAGCACCATGCCGTGCGGGAGCAGCGCGTCGACCAGGGCCTGGGGTTCGGCCATCGGGACGAAGACGAAGTTGGCGTGTGACGCAACGGGTCTCAGCCCGAGCTCATCGAGCGCTCGCGTCAGTCGCTCGCGTTCGGCGATCTGGGCCGAGACGTCGGGCGGATTGGCGAGCGCGGCGAGGGCCAGCGCCGCCGAGAGCGACGAAACCGACAGCGGCGCCTGACGCGACGAAAGAACCGCGATCCGATCGGGTTGTGCCAGCGCGTAGCCCACGCGCGCCCCGGCCAGGCCGAAGGCCTTGGAGAACGTGCGCAGCACGATCGCACCGTCGGCCAGCCGATCGAGCGCATCAACGCCCGCGTAGTCGGCGTACGCCTCATCGATGACCAGTTGGCCGCGAACGTCGGGAACGTCGGGTAGCTCGCCCGTCGGATTGTTGGGGCGACACACGAACACCAGGTCGGCGGCCGCGACATCGTCGATCAGGGTCGCCCCCGCCATCGCCGCGGCGTAGCGGTACATGGAGTACGAACGCGTCGGAACCGTCGCGATCGTGCCGCCGGCGGCGAACACGCGGGCGACGAGCACGATGAACTCGTCGCTGCCGGCCCCCAGCGCCACGTGATCGAGACTCAGACCGTGCCGAGCGGCGATCGCGACCCGGAGTGGTTCGTAGCGCCCCCGGTCGTACTCGTTGACGTCGGCGAGCGCCGACGCGATCACGGCCGGTCGCGCCGACGCCGGAGGAGCGGGCGGCACGTTGCCGTCGAATCGAATAATCCGTCGCGGATCGAGTCCTACTGCTTCGGCGATGCGTTCGTTGGACGGGGGCCACTGGTAGGACTCGAGCGGCTGCGGCGGCGGCTGACTCATCGTCGGGCCGTCGCCTTGTGCATCGGCATGCCCTCGAGGTCGGCCAACGCCTCAATCGTCGGCGCGAGTCGGGCCAGACCCTCTTCACTCACGCGCTGAATTGTCAGTGCCTTCATGAACGTCTCCAGTCCCAACCCGCCCGTCGACCGGGCCCAACCACCCGTTGGTAACACGTGATTGCCGCCCGTGGCGTAGTCGCCCGCGGGTACCGGGGCGAAGGGCCCAACAAAGACGGCGCCGGCGTTGCGTATTCGCCGCGCGAGCGACTCGGCCCGGGGGCCCAACAGCGCGACGTGCTCGGGTGCGAGTTCTTCGACTCGCGCGAGCGCGGCTTCGAGATCGCTGCCCACCCGCACGACGTAGGCGCGCGAGTCCGGCCCGTGCTCCATCTGTGCCGCGAGCTCCTGCTCGATGAGCGTCTCGTCGACGTCCTGATCAGCGACGACGACCACTTCGCTCGGGCCAGCCGGAAGGTCGATCGCGACATCGCGACTCACGAGGAGTTTGGCACCATTGACGGCACCGCCCCCGGGGCCGACAATCTTGTCGACGCGAGGTATCGACGCCGTGCCGTAGGCCATCGCGGCGATCGCTTGAGCGCCACCGATCGCCCAGACCTCCTCGATGCCGAGCAGGGCCGCGGTAGCAGCGACCGCCTGGGCCCCCCGGGGCGGGGTGCAAACGACGATACGCTCCACGCCGGCCTCGCGCGCGGGTATCGCCGTCATGATGAGCGACGAGACGAGCCCACTGGGCACGTAGATCCCGACCGAACGCAGCGGCACCCACCGCCGCTCCAGCGTGACACCCGGCGTGACCTCGAGCACGACGTCGCTGGGCCGTTGGGCGCGGTGCCATCGGGCGACCGAATCGGCAGCGGCCAAGATTGCTGCGGTCGGCACGTCACCGTACGCGCGAGCGCGCTCCGGCGTCGCGGCCGTCGTCGCGTCAAGTCGCTGGGACCACTGCGCCACCGCCTCGTCGCCGTGCGCGCGCACGTCGGCAACGATATCTTCAATCGTAAATTGCTCACTGGTGACCACGGGACGACTCACGGCAACATCCGTTCAACGGGCAGGGTGAGAATCGAGCTCGCCCCACGGGCTTCCAATTCGGGCAGCAGCGACCAGATGTCCGCGGCGGGTACCAGCGCGTGGACGGCCACCGTCCCCGGCGTCGCGAGGTCCATCACGGTTGGTGAGCCCTTGGTCGGCAGGATCGCGGTGACCTCGGCGAGTTGTTCCCGCAAGACATTGAAGAGGAGGTAGCGATTCGCACGGGCGTTGGTGACGCTGCCGAGCACCGTCGTGAGAACTCGTCGACCGATGACGTCCTCCGAGCCGGCGCGACCGACGAGGACGGCCTCGGATTCGAACAACGTCCCGATTGACCGCAATCCGTTGGTCCGCAATGTACTTCCCGTCGAGACCAGATCAATGATGGCGTCAGCGAGTCCGAGGCGCGGCGAGATCTCCACCGCCCCGCCAACGCGCACAATGTCCGCCTGGACTCCGCGTTCACCGAGTGCCGCCGCGGCGATACGCGGGTGCGACGTGGCGATTCGTCGCCCGTGAAGGTCCCCGAGTTCGGTCGCGTCGTCTTCGAGCGAAACGGCGGCCTGCAGCGAGCACTTGCCGAATCCCAGGCGCAATAGGACGTCGACTTCGCACTGACGCTCTTCGACGAGGTCTAATCCCGTGATCCCGCAGTCAACGATGCCGTCCTGCACGTACTCGGGCACGTCATCGGCGCGCACGAACAGTAAGTCAATAGCGGCGTTGCGACAGTGCGACTGGAGAACGCGTTCGCCCGGCTCCTGAGGGTCAACGCCGCTCGCCTCGAGCAGTGTCCACGACGGTTCGCGCAACCTACCCTTGCTCGGCAGCGCGAGCGTCAGCCGGCGCGTCATGGGCGGCCTCGGCGGAGAACGACCGCGTAGCCACCCTCGCCGTATCGCAGCCAGTGCGCGACCCGCGTCACCGTCGCCGTCGACGCGCCGGTGCGACGTGAAATCTCGTGGTACGGCAGGCCCTCATCGACCAGTCGGGCAACCTGGAGCCGCTGACCCATCGCGTCGAGTTCGTTCGTAGTGCAAAGGTCGCGCAGGAATGACGTCATCGACTGGACATCGCGCAGTCGAACGAAGGCGTTGACGAGTTCATCGAATCGTCGCGCGGTCTCCTCGTTGGTCTCCGCCGGAACTACCTTGCCGCTGGTCATAATGTCATGCTAGTATGCTAGAAGACTGCTATGCAAGTTATTCCCGCCATTGACCTACTGGGTGCGGAGGTCGTCCGCCTTGACCAGGGCGACTACCGACGCGTACTCTTTCGCCACCCGCTTGACGACTTCGTTCGCCGCGTCGTCGCCACGCAACCGTCACTCCTTCACGTCGTCGACCTCGACGGGGCCCGGACCGGCCAAGTACGCCTCGACGTCATTCGCCGGTGCATCGACCTGGCGTTGCCAATCCCCGTCCAGGTGTCCGGAGGTCTCCGCTCGACCGCGATCGCCCGCACCGTCCTGGACCTGGGCGTGGCGCGGGTGATCGTGGGATCGGCCGCCTGGTCCGAACCCGACGCCCTGGCGAGCTTCGTGGACGCGCTCGGCGAACAACTGGTCGTGGCCCTCGACGTCCGCGACGGACGTCTCGCGGTGCGGGGCTGGCTCGCTGACGCCGGACTCGGCGTGGACGACGCGATCGAACGATGCGTACGCGCCGGCGCGACCCGACTACACGTCACCGCCATTGACCGCGACGGCACCATGCGCGGCCCCGACCTCGAGCTCTACCGTCGCGTCTGCGCGAGCGGTCTCGCCGTCGTTGCCGCCGGCGGGATCCGTGACGACCACGACGTGGCCGAGGTCGAGGCGGTGGGCTGTGAGGCGGCAATTATGGGGGTGGGTTACCTTCCCCGCATCGGGCTCGCCATCGATCCGCAATCACTCTCATAGTTTCGTACCAGCCTGTAGCTTTTCCGGAGGTCGAAGGATATTCGGCTACGTCTATAGCAAGTATTGAATCATCCTCTAATGACTTTTTTCCCTAGTCGATAATTGAGGTTTCCTGCGAAACTGGAACCATCACTACGGAAGGGGTTGACGATGAGGCGTAAGACACTGGACCTATTATTGACACTACTGGGGGCGCTACTTTCCCTGGTTCTCGTGGTCGCTGGTGGCCTCCTGATGTGGGGTTACAATTTCGCGAACTCGACCGTCCACAGCCAGCTCGCAGCGCAAAAGATCTTTTTCCCAGCGGCGAACTCGCCCGAGTTGCAAAACCCGCTGATCAAGCCCTACCTGACGCCCTACGCCGGCCAACAGTTGCTCACCGGTCGTGAGGCCGAGGTCTGGGCCGATCACTACATTGCCGTACACCTGCAGGAGATCACCGGCGGAAAGACCTACGCCCAGTTGAGTGCCCAGTCGCTGGCCGACCCGTCAAACACCCAGTTGGCCAAAACGGTTCAAACGGTCTTTCAGGGCCAGACCCTGCGAGGAACGCTACTGACCGCTTACGCCTTCTGGATGTTCGGAGTCATCGCCCTCTGGTCGGCGATCGCCATGTTTATCCTCGCAGTCTTGATGCTGATTCTGACGTTCCTCGGTTGGCGCCACTATCGCATCATCGACCCGTCAGAGGTCATCTAGCCACCATCTGGACCACGTCGCGAGCCGAGGCCCCTTCATCGCGACGTGGTCCGGTTTCTCTTCACCTCGACAACGACGCCGCCGGCGCCTCGTCGAGGTGAAGCGTCGTGCACGGTACTGTCACAACTGGTGGCTCATGCGTGACAACCCCGACGCCGACGAGACCGCGATGGAGGGCGTGCGCGTGTACGGCGCGCATCGGGCGACCGTGGGGAGCATCGACGTGCGCCGGGCCCTTCCCCAACGAACGCGACGAACGATTGGCCCGTGGTGCTTCGCCGATCACCTCGGCCCGGCGTCGTTCACCGAGCGCGAGGGTCTCGACGTGGGGCCACACCCTCACGTCGGCCTGCAGACCGTCACCTGGCTGATCGAAGGCGAAGCGCTGCACCACGACAGTCTGGGCACCGAGCAGGTAATCAAACCGGGACAGCTGAACCTGATGACCGCCGGGCGCGGGGTCGCGCACGCCGAGGAGAGGACTGGGCGCTACCGGGGCACCTTCGAGGGGATTCAGCTGTGGATCGCCCAGCCGGACTGGTCCCGAGGTGGCGCGAGCGCGTTCGAACACCACCACGAACTCCCACGAGTTGCGGTTGGCGACGCCGTGGTCACGGTCTTGCTCGGCGACCTACTCGATTCGTCCAGTCCGGCGCGCCACGACAGCGACCTCGTCGGTCTCGACGTCGACGTGCGAAGCACGTCGACCGTTCCGCTCGCCCCGTCGTTCGAACACGGGGTCATCGTGTTGCGGGGATCGGTTCGAATCGGCGAGGTGGTCGTCACGCCCGGTTCGCTAGCGCACGTACCCATCGGTACTGCGGAACTCCGACTCGAGGTGCTCGAACCCTCGCGCATCATGGTCATTGGCGGTCCGGCGTTCGAGGAACCACTCGTGATGTGGTGGAACTTCGTTGCTCGTCGGCGCGAGGAGCTCACCGCCGCGTATCAGTCCTGGACCACAAGGGATGGTCGTTTCGCCGAAGTGACGAGTGCGCTGGCGCCGATTGCGGCACCCGTCCCCTTCTGGCTACGCGCCGGCGACTGACCCGCGCACCTTTGCGTCGACCAGTCAGCGACGCTGACGCCTTGACGCACCGCGGTCAGCCGGGCGAGCGCGAGGTCTCGCCGTGCGACACCTCGCGCTGGCACCACGCGTAGAGGGCGTCGTAGACGAACGACGCTCGCGCCAGGAGTACCTGGTCGTCCGCTTCAACCTCCAGACCACCGATCCCAATCGCCAAGAGGCCGGCCCCGGCGGGGTCGGTGTCGAGCTGACCAGCGACGTCGGCGGCGTGGACAATACGCGCCAAGCGCACGAGTGCGGCGTTGTCGGTCAGACCGAAGTCCTCGACGAGCACCTCAAAGGTGCATTGGTCGCCCCGGTGGGTATACGTCGCACCCGGTGCGTCAAAGGAGTTCGCCGAGGTCGAGCCGGCAAGCTCGAGGACCGCTGATGGTTCGACGAATCGAAAGACCGCGTCAGCATCGATGAAACGGCGTATCAGCCACGGACACGCGATTCGATCCGTCTTTGGTCGTGCTCGAGTTACCCAGTCCACGTCCACCTCCGTGCGGATGCTATCTCGCCGAGCGACGGTGGGCCGATGGCAAGTGTCCAGGCGAAGCCGGTGGGAGAATGAGAAGACGTCGCGATGACGGTGGGCTGTGTAGCGTTTGCAGTCGTGAACAACGATGACCTTTCGTTCCTGGAGCTCTTGCCCAGCGGGGCCGCCGTTGACGGCGAGGGCGAGCTCGTCATTGGTGGCTGTCGACTGCGCGACGTCGCACAGCGCTACGGTACGCCGACCTACCTGATTGACGAATCGAACCTTCGATCGACGGTGTCCGGGTTCCGTGACGCACTCAACGCCGCGTGGGGGAACGGTCGCGTCCACTTCGCCTCCAAGGCGTTCCCGAGCACCGCAATCTATCGCCTGATGGCGGAGGAAGGCGTCGGCGTCGACGTCGCCGGTGGCGGCGAACTGCAGATGGCCTTGGCCGCCGGTGTTGACCCCGAAACGATTCTCGTACACGGCAACGCCAAGACCGACGCCGAACTGGCGATGGCGCTCGGCGCCGGGGTGGGACTCATCGTCATCGATAACTTCGACGACATCGACCGCATCGAGCGGCTGACCGAACGGCGCCAGTCGGTGCTGGTTCGCGTGATCCCCGACGTGCGCCCCGATACGCACGACGCGATGGCGACCGGGCAGCGAGGATCGAAATTCGGTCTCTCCATGCCCGACGCCGAAGAAGCCCTAAAGCGCATTCGTCGATCACCGCGACTGCACCTCGACGGTGTCCATACGCATATCGGATCCCAGATCACCGACTTGGCTCCGTTCGCCGAGGCGGTGGCGGCAATCTCGGCCCTCGGTGACTTTGACACCTACGACCTCGGCGGCGGACTCGGGGCCCGCTACACCTACCTCGACAACCCGCCCACGCCACAGGCGTGGATCGGTTGTCTCACCGACGCGGCCCGTCGCCACTTGCCGGCCACGTCACGAATCCTCGTCGAACCCGGTCGCTCGATGGTGGCTCGATCGGGGGTCACGCTCTACCGGGTGGTGACCGTCAAGCACGGCGAACCGACGTTCGTCGCCGTCGACGGCGGCATGGGCGACAATTTGGACGTCTCGCTCTACGGTCAGCGATTCGAGGCGACGGTCGCCAACCGCCTCGGCTGGGGCAAACCGGTCGAGCTCGTGGGACGACACTGCGAGTCGGGCGATCGACTGGTCGCCGCAGCGCCGCTCGTAGATCCGGTGGTCGGCGACGTCGTGGTCGTTGCGGCGACTGGGGCGTACTGCTTTACGATGGCGAACAACTACAACGGTGCCCTCAAACCACCGGTAGTCTTCGCTCGCGACGGGGCGACACGCCTGGTCGTGCGCCGCGAGACCTACGACGACCTGCTCGCCCGCGACGAAACGGGTTGATAGCGGCGCCTCACGGTGAGACGACGTCGGGGTTGGTTGATCGGCGAGGTGCGACCCGCGACCTCGTCACTGCGGTAGCCCTCGGCGTCGCCGCACTCGCCCTGGCGGGCAACGGCGCGGGCCGCTCGCTGTCTCGGTTCACCGACGTCGTCGGCCGACTGGTCGTGCCTCTGGTTACGTCAGTTGGCGCGCAGTGCGTTCATCGGTGACCCAGTAGCTCGCCGTGCTACCACCGGGGCCACGCTGGCGCCAGGACGCCGGGTGCGCCATAGGGCTGGGGCAGGCCGGGACGAGCCCCGAGCGCTTCGAGCAACGCATTGAAGTTGAGGCCGTAGGCCGTTGAGTTCTTGCCGTTGAACTGGTCAAAGCCCATCGCGTAGCCCGGTGGGCCAGTCGGGCGAGCCCAGCCGGTTTCGAGACACGTCTTCGCGTCGTGCACGACGGCGATCACCGTGGCCGGTGTCACCCTGGCCCCGACGGCGACCGTTGGCGTGACGTTCTCGGCGACGTAGACGACCCGTCCCACCGCCGGGCCGTCGGTAAGCCGGTAGCTGATGAAGACCCCGCTCGGCCAACCGGCGTCAAAGAGATTGGTCACGACGCCGTCACCCATGGCGTAGACGGGACCGACGCCGCAGTAGTCGACGCCCTGGTCAACCTCCTGGGGCACGAGCGAGGTGACCGAGCGCAGCGGGTCGTAGTACCCGCCGAGCGGGGTGAGGTCCAGTGCGAGGTAGAAGCCGCCGGTCACTGACCCGGCGGCGATCCCGCTCACCGCGGCACCAAACGGCAGGCCGATCGAGGTCGAACCACCGCCCTGGCCACGGGGCGCGTAGTCGATCACCGTGCCGTTGGCCCGCGCGACCTCGTAGCCGTTGCGAGTCGAGGTGATGGCGACCGTCACAGCGCTCGCGACGCCACCGGGGTACGTGGGGGGCGAGCTCAGGGTCGGCGCGTGAAAGCCGTAGACGCCCCCGGTCGACGTCGCGATCCAGTAGCCACCGGTCGCGGGGTCGATCGCGATGCCGACCGCCACAACCGGGGCGGTCGCGCCGTAGGCCAGACGCCGCGCGAGTGAGCCGTAGGTGCGCGCGCCGAAGCCCTCAACCGCACCGTTGGCGCGCAAGACCTCGTAGCCAGACCCATCGGCGACGCTCGCGATCGCCACCGCGGCGGGGTACTGGCCCCAGCCCCCCACCGGGATACGCGGCTCGCCGTGGTACGGCGCGTGAAAAGCGCGCACCAGACCGTTCGAGGCGACGATCCAGTAGCCCCCGGTCGCGGGGTCGATCGCGAGACCCGTCGCGGTCGCGCCGCTCGGCAGCGCGCGAGAAGAGAGCGAGCCGTAGTCGGGCGCGCCGTAGGCCGACACCGAGCCGTTGGCGCGCAACACGTAGTACCCGTGTCCCGCGCGTCCGCGCGCAATCGCCACCGCGGCCGGACTGGTCGTGGGTGGGGCGCCCAGATACGGTGCACCCACCGCGACCACCGTTGACGTCGTCGATGCACTGGTCGGTGGCGTCATCGCCAATGTCAGCGAGCCACTCAGTACGACGACGGCCGCGCCAAGTCGCCGTGTCTCGGGTCGGTTCAATCGACCGCGACGCCTTAGGATTCGCGCCATCACGAATGGTGTTGGGACAGCACCCCTGCAGGCTAACGCCACGGCGACGGCGAGGGCGCGACGGACGACCCGATAGTCGTCAAGCACCGTGCGAGACTGCGTACGTGTCCAAATCGCTGCCGCTGATCCACCTCTCCAACGCCATCTGCTGCGCCACGGTCGCGGCGGGACCACTCGATGACGATGACGCGTTGGCGGTGGCCCTGCGCCCGATGGCCCTCGCGGTGCTGCACGACGCCGTTCGTCGCGGGGAATTCAGCGAGACCCCAGCACTCGCGCTCCACGAACGGATGACCGCGGTGAAACGACGTCTGCTCGCGGACCGGGTGTCTCGGCGCACCGCGTGGACGGTCGCCCGCGAACGCCCATCGTCGAGTTTGCGCGACGCCGAATACGTCGCGATCACCGAACTGCAGGCGGACGCGCTCGTGACCACTGATCCCACCCTCGCCGCAGTGGCCGACGGCCTGGTCGTGCTCGCCCCTTCAGCGAACTGAGGTCCCCGAGCCCGCACGCGGGCTGACCGATCGGCCGCGGCGCAACCGGCACTCGTAGCGACGGTGAGCGACGAGGATGATCGACACCACGACTGAACGAGCCGTCGCGGCAACCTCGGTAGACCAAAGCGCTCGACTGGCGCTCGACGGCATGGCTCATTATCTTTAAATCTGTGGAATATGGGAATGACGCCGGCGGACGGACCAACCTGTATGAACAGCTCGCCCGAATCGGCAAAGTTGTCGTGCACCCCAAGCGCATCGAACTGCTCGACCTGCTCTGCCAGGCCGAGCGCAGCGTGGAGACCCTGGCGGCGGCGACCGACCTCAAGCTGTCCACTGCGTCGGCGCATCTGCAGGTCATGCGCCACGCGCGCCTCGTGGAAACCCGTCGCGAGGGCACCCGCGTCTTCTACCGATCGGCCGGTGACGAGGTCTGTCGCTTCGTGTCCGCGCTCGGCGATCTAGGGCGAGCTCGCCTGGCCGAGGTTGATCAAATCCTTCGCGAGATTGACGCGGGCCACGGCGACACCGAACGGATCACGCGCACCGAGTTACTCGAGCGCGCTCGATCGGGTGAGGTTGTCGTCATTGACGTGCGCCCCGTCGAGGAGTACGCGGCCGGCCACATTCCAGGGGCGATCTCGATGCCACTGGCGAATCTCGAGGCCCGCCTCGGCGAAATCGCCCCGGCCCTCGAGATCGTCGCCTACTGTCGCGGGCCCCTGTGTTTGCTCGCGCCCGAAGCAGTCGCGACGCTTCGCGCTCGGGGTCGGTCGGCACGGTGTTTGGCCGATGGACTCCCGGAGTGGCGCCGGGCCGGGCTACCCGTGGCCACCGGAGTCGAAGGGCTTGGTGGGACCGTGCACGGTGGTGCGGCGCACCTCGCCACGAAGTCGGGGCGACGTCGATGAGGGGCACGACGCACGACGGCGTCGTCTACCTCGACCACAACGCCACCACACCGGTCGCCCCCGAGGTGCTCGAGGCCATGCTGCCCTACCTGCGCACGGCCTTCGGGAATCCCTCGAGCGACCACCCGATCGGCCAGCGCGCCCGCGTCGCCGTTGCCACGGCCCGCGAGCAGGTGGCCGCGTTGCTGGGCGCCACGGCCGACGAGATCGTCTTCACCTCCGGGGGCACCGAGTCGAACAACCTCGCCATCATCGGCACCACGGTCGTAGCGCCGACGGGTCGGCGTCGGGTCGTCACGTCCAGCGTCGAGCACCCCGCCACTGGCGCACCGTGTGAGCGACTCGGGGCCCGTGGGTGGAAGGTGACGCGCGTACCGGTCTCGCGTGCCGGCCTGCTCGACGCTTCGGCGGCCATCGACGCACTCTCGAGCGACGTGGCGCTGTGCACCATGCTGCTCGCCCAGAACGAGACCGGGGCGCTCGTTCCCCTCGGGGACCTCGCGCCGTACGCGCACGGCGTCGGCGCACTCGTCCACGCCGACGCCGCCCAGGCGATCGGCAAGATCCCCGTATCGGTGGATGAACTCGGGGTCGACCTCCTATCGGTCGCCGGTCATAAGTGCTACGCGCCCAAGGGAGTCGGAGCGCTCTACGTACGCCGCGGCACGCCCCTTGAACCCGTCCTGGTCGGTGGGGGCCAAGAGCACGGGGTTCGACCCGGCACCGAGAACGTGGCGAGCATCGTGGGGCTCGGCGCGGCGTGTGAGCTCGCCCGATCTCGCCTCACCCTCGACGCCGCACGCGTCGGCCTGCTTCGCGACGAACTACTCAGTCAACTCTCCACCGGCATCCCCGCGTTGATCTGTCATACCCCACTCGACGCCAGCTTGACCAACACGCTGTTCGTTTCGTTCCCCGGCGTGCGAGGTACCGACCTGCTCGCTCGAACCTCCGGTGTCGCCGCCTCCACGGGCTCGGCGTGCCACGCCGGCGACGAGTCGCCTTCGAGCACCCTCCTCGCGATGGGGGTCGCGCCCGACGTCGCGCACGCGGCGGTGCGACTGTCGCTCGGCCGTGACACCACGAGTGACGAGGTCGCCATCGCGGCGAATCTCCTCATTAGCGCCTACCGCCGGGCGAGCGCCGAAGGGCGCGCATCGCAGATCGTCAAGGGAAAGTGAGCATCCACATGAAGGTCCTCGTGATACTGAACGACCCCCCGTACGGGACCGAGCGCTCCTATAACGGTCTACGACTCGCTGGAGCCCTGGCTCGTCGCGACGACGTCGAGGTGCGCGTCTTCCTCTTCGGCGACGCAGTCGGCTGCGCAATCGCGAACCAGAAAGTCCCCGACGGCTACTACCACCTCGATCGCATGGTCACGGCGGTGCTGCGCCACGGCGGGGAGATCGGCTGCTGCGGCACCTGCATGGACGCCCGAGGCTTCACCGACGAACTACTGGTGGACGGTGCCCGGCGCTCCACGTTGGACGTGGCCACCGACTGGACGATGTGGGCCGATCAGGTGGTCACGTTTTAGCTCCGAGCGCGGGTCGTCAACCTCAAGTGAACCTTCATTGACTGACGGCATCCCTGTAGTACGGCTCGGCACCAACACCCGAGCGGCCGGTAGTGCGTCTCGCAACGCAAAATCATCGACGTCGTTGCGAACTTCGGTCGACGACGGGGCCACGGACCGCCCGACGATGATGCCGCATCATGTCGAAGCGACGCCTGAAGCGATCCACCAACGTGGGTAGCCGGGTGCGGCCACTGGCGTTCAGCCAGCCTCGCGCGTTGCGAGGTCGAAAATTGCCGCCAGCTCGCTCGCGTAGTGCTCGATATCGAAGTGCGGATCACCGATGAGCCGGTGCGGTACCACATCGATGGCGGCGCGGATCGCCACCGCCATGACGCCCGGGTCAAAGTCACGTCGCAGCTGCCCCGCCCCCTGCAGGCGCGCGAGCTGCTCTTGGAGGAGGTGCGCCGCTACATCGAGCTCTTGGCCGTCAATGCGGCGACGTCCGTCGGGCGTGGTGATTCTTCCGTTGCGTAGGATCTCGACGACGGCGACCAGGTAGTTGCGGTGCTCGCGCATGAACGCGAGGTTCGACTCGATGTAGGCGCGCAGCACGGCCGGCCCGGTCGACGCGGCCAAGACGCGCGGCACGATGTACGCCCGGTCGGCTTCGACGACGTCAACGACGATCTGTCTGATGAGGTCTTCCTTGCCGGCGAAGTGGTAGCTGATGACGCCCTTACTGATACCGATGCGCGCCGCGATGCGCGCGAGTGACGCCTGGGCGAAGCCGACCTCGGCGATCGTGTCGATGGCGGCGAGCACGATCTGATGGCGACGGGCGATCTCGGTGAAGGTACGTCGCTCGACTTCGGGCTCGACAGCCACCATGGCGAACGCTACGGTATCTGGCCGAGTGGCCAGTTATTCATACGCGTGGTTAGCATCACGGCTAGTATGCCACCCGTGGCTCTCGCGCTGCAGTTCAGTTCTGTCAGTGTGGCTCGAGGACTGAACCAGCCCGGTCCGAGCGCTCGATGACCCGCCGCGGCGCCGCCCCGGTCAGTTGGGGTACCGACGCACCGCGATCCGGCAGCGCACTCGTCGTGGACCACCTGACCAAGCGGTTCGGCGAGCGCGTCGCGTACCAGGACGTCTCCTTCGAGGTTGGCTACGGCGAAGTCTTCGGCTTCCTCGGGCCCAACGGCGCCGGTAAGACGACGATGGTGCGCACCCTCGGTACCCTGCTCGCTCCAACGTCGGGTTCGGCAACGGTTGCCGGCATCGCGCTCAGTGCCGAGGCAGGTCCCCAAATTCGGGCGCGCATCTCGATCATGCCGGAGTCCCCCGGCCTCTACCTGCGACTCACCGTGGCGGAGAACCTCGAGTGTTTCGCCGGCCTCTACGAACTGGGCGACGTGGGTGAGCGCGTCGCCGCGGTGCTCGAGGCCGTCAACCTCACCGACCGGGCCAACGACCTCTGCCGGACGTTGTCAAAGGGCCTTCGCCAACGGGTAGCGCTCGCTCGGGCGCTACTTAACGATCCGACCGTCCTCTTTCTCGATGAGCCCACCTCCGGGCTCGACCCGGTGGCGACGCGCGACGTGCACGACCTCATCACCGCGCTGCGCGACCGGGGGGTGACGATCTTTCTGACGACGCACCGCCTCGAAGAGGCCGAGCGGCTCTGTCACCGCGTCGCGATCCTCAACACCAGCCTGCTGCTGATTGGACGGCCCGACGAGTTAAGGGAGCGACTGTTCACGCGAGCCGTGCAAGTGCGGACCCGCGCGCCACTGGCCGATCCGCGCGCCGTCTTCGAGGGACTCGACCACGTCGAAGGATGGGAGCAGTCCGCCTCGGGCACCTACGAGCTTCACGTGAGCGATCCCGACGCCGCGGCACCCGAGGTGGCGCGTGCCCTCGTCGCCGCCGGTGCGGACGTCCTGTCACTGGTCGAGTCGCGTCATTCGCTCGAGGACGTCTACTTGGAGCTCGTCGACGAGGACGTTGAGGTGAGGCGGCGATGACCTTCAGCTGGACGCGCGTGGGTGCGATCTTTCGCAAGGAGCTCCGCGACTACCGGCGCAACCGCTTCGTGATCTTCACGATGTCGGCACTGCCGCTGCTGTTCATCGTGATGACGATGGTGCAGCTCTTCGCGCTCAAGACGTCGGTCAGCTCGGCACGCCTCAACGATCGCATCGGCCTCTCGATGCTCTATCTGCTGATCATCCCAACGATGGTCCCCTCGGCCCTCACCGCGTACTCGGTCGTCGGGGAACGCGAGCAGGGCACCCTCGAGCCAGTCCTGATCACCCCAATCAGCCGCGAGGAGTTCCTCGTCGCCAAAGCGCTCGCCGCCTTCACCCCGACGATCATCATCGCCTACGCGCTCTTCGGCGTCTTTCTCAGTGCGGCCGAGCTCTTCGCTCACCCCGCGGTCGTCGCGGCGATCTTCGAGCGCTCACACGTCCTCATTCAATTGCTCTTCACGCCCTTGCTCGCGGGGTGGGCGATCTGGATGGGTATCGCCATCTCGGCGCGCTCGACTGATGTCCGGGCGGCCCAACAGCTCGCGATCGTCGCGAGCCTGCCGCCGCTCGCGGTAGTAGCGCTCATGTCGTTCAACATCATTCCCGCGTCGGTCCCCCTCGCGATCACCCTCGCCGCGGGACTGCTCGTCCTCGACATCTACGGCTGGCGCGCGGTCGCTGCGGTCTTCGATCGTGAGCGCCTCATCAGCGGCCGTGTGGCTGACGGCCGACGCGGCGCGCGAGCAGGGAGGTAAGTGTGTCGACCACGCTCACGCTGTCACGCGAAGGCGTCGGTATGGAACTACGACGTGGCACCTTTGACGTCGAGATCGACGGTGTGCGAGTGGGATCCATCGAGTCGCGCGAGACCAAGGAGTTCGTGATCGAACCGGGCCACCACGTGGTGCAACTTCGTGCGGGCCGATATAGAAGCCGACAACTCACCTTTGACGTGCGTGACGATAGCGTCGCGACGTTCCGCTGTCACGGCGCCATGATGTGGCCGCGCTGGGTGGCTTCCGCACTGAAGCCCGACCTCGCGATCGCCCTCGTGCGCGAGTAGCGGCGCTCGATCGCGCGTCGGTCGTCACCGCGCGCGACCATCACGACGCCGCTCCGTCTACAAATCTGGACGCTACAGACTTGGACCAGTATCGATGGCCCCACGTACCGGCGCCGTTGCGTAACCTACGCAGCGCCTCGTGCCATGACCAGGATGCTCAGCGCAAGGCGCCGGTGCCTCGCCACCTGCGCCGCACTCACCCACGCCGCCAGTCTTCAGCGCGGTTCCCGGCGCTTACGTCGGGTTCGTCGGCGCCGGACCACGCTGGTCAGCATCCGGGGCGCTCGCTCGCGATGACTGCAGGTCGCGACGCCCGCACTATGGCTCCTTGCGACGAGACGCGAGACGGTTCCATCGCCGCAACGTTCGTGGCGATGGGCGTTGCCGCGTCCGTGTTTAGCGGTGCTTTACCGCAGTGTCGGGCTTTGGTCCCACGAGACTACGCCAACCCCGTTTCGTGGAATCCCCGGCCGCGTGTTCGAATGCCGTTTGCACAACAAGAGCCCCGACGATCGACGCGGCGCGGGCCTGGTCGGCTACGCGTCGAGCAGTCGCCGGTAGGCGTCTTCGTCGGCGTAGTCGCGTGGACCGGGGCCCCACTCGCCGAAGTCGCTCTCGCGATGACTGCTGGTCGCGACCTCAACAAGCCACTCAATCTCGTCGCGCACCGTCGTGGCGTAGTCGCCCGCGGGTGTGTAGCCGAGACGCGCAGCGGCGGTGGTGTCCAAGACGATCGGCGGTACGCGGTCCCAGGGATGGCGCCCCAGGCCATCGGGAGCGCCGTCATCCAGCAAGATCTCCCGCCAGCTGTGGCCCAGGTGATCGGCGACAATCGAGGCGATCATTCGACCATCTGGACAGTCGGGGTCAGCCGCGTTGAGGATCCGTCGGCCCGGTCGGTCCGCGACCGATTCGATGAGGGCAGCGATGTTGAGCGCGGCGCTGGGGTGGTCGGCCCCGACACCGCGGCGCGCGAGCAGGACGGCCGGACGGCGGTCCAGAACTCGTTTGACGAAGTACCACTCGCGCGGCTGGCGGCCCCAGCTGCCGTGGACCTTCGATGGTCGAAGCACCGTGACCGGATGACCGCTGGCGAGCAGGACCTCTTCGGCCGCAACCTTGTTGGCGCCGTACCCATCTCGGGAGTTGTAGTCGGCCCCGTTTGGTCGTACCGTCGGCTGCTCCTCGGTGATCGGGGCGTCGAACCTCGGGGGCACGTCGGAGTTGGTGTGGCGCCCGTCGCGGTCGACGTAGACGGCTTTGCTCGAGATCATCACCGTCGAGGTGACGTCACCGAGGTACGCGAGCAACGCGTGGGCGTGGGTCGCGGTGTAGCAGGCGCAGTCGACCACGAGGTCGGCCCCGCTGGCGAGGACGGCTGACATGGCCGCTGGATCGTGGCGGTCGCCCTGGACGAACTTCGCACCCGTGGCGGTGAGGCCGGGCGGCACGCGCGAGGGGTCCCGGCCGGTCACGATGACCTCGTAGCCTGCGCCACAGAGTCGCCGAACCGTCGCCCACCCGATCGCACCCGTTCCCGCGAGAATGACCGCCCGTCTCATGGCGAGACTGTAGCCGCACCGTCAACGGCCTCGGTGCGCGGGTGGGTAGTGCGCGAAGCGACGATTTCGATCGGCGTCGCCGCGTTGCACCGACCCATGAACATTGCCACGCGAGAATGACATAGATCGTCACCGCACAGGGGCCAACGAGGTGCCGATCAGTCGAGCACACTGTCGCCTTGGGAGGTCGCGGTCGCTGAAGGCTTCATCGCAACCGTTGCGCGTTCACCATGGCGATGCTCGCCTACACACTGATCGCCACGGTGCGCTGTTCGCGTGCATCGACGGTTCGTAACGCCGGGGTAGATCGCCCGCGGCTCGGTTGCCTCCGCGGCTGTCGATCAAACAACTGCACCGCCGCTCGTCGAGTGGCCTGGTCACGCGAAGCGGGTTCACCTGACAATTCGATCGAGTCGAAAGCAGTTGCGCCTTCACCAAGGTCTTCGAACGTGCGCCGGCGAATCTTGACGCGACAGCGAATGCTGGGAGCCGGATAGAGACCGCTAACCGCTAGCCACTGACTGGAGAAGTTTGCGGTGAAGCGTCGCTCGCCTCCTTGTCTCTCGGTCCAAGTCGGCTGACCGCGCGTTACGGATCGACGCGGTGCGCCTCGCCGTCGTTCATCGCGGCGTCGCTCTCAGAACCAGCACCGTAGATGGCGATGCCGAGTAGGTATGACGCGCCGATGGCGATGTAGATGACTTCGAAGGGCCAGTAGGTGGCATCCATCGCCGCGGCAATCACACAGGCGACGACTGACATCACGACCCCGACGACGGCGCTGACGCGCGAGGCCTTCAACCTGACGAGTACCTGGCGCTCGTCGGCTCGGTGACCCAGCACCGCGCCAACGTCAGAATCGTTCGCGCTGGCCACGTACAAGACGACAACGGCGATGACGGTCACGGCTTCACCGATGACGATTGCCCCCCAGTAGTGGTGGCCCAAGCCGACCGCCAGCGAGATCGCCGTACCTCCGACGCCGGCCAACATCGGTGTCCACAGCCGGTGGCGCTTCCGTTGCGTCATACGCTTTCCTCCTCTTGGGGATCGAACATCTTTTCGATAGGCAACGCGAAGAACCGAGCGATGCGAAAGGCGAGCGGCAGGGAGGGAAGGTACCGCCCACTTTCGATCGAGATCACCGTCTGTCGAGAGACGCCGAGTTCGACGGCGAGTTCAGCTTGCGACAGTTCCCGTCGGAGTCGCTCTTCACGCACTCGGTTACGCATGGATGTAAAGTTACCTTGACTTAGTGGACAATGTCAAGTACCTTTTACTTTGTCCTCCAGATTCTCTTGAACGTCGGAACGCTGACCAGGCGAGCGGATTACCGACGATCGACGGACTGCCCGAGATCAATCTTCTCGTTCTAAGAGTTTCTCGTGCGTGATCTGATGATTTCGATCGGCGGCTCGCACGTTGCATCGGACCATGGAGGCGGCCACGAGTCTCGCCAATCCGAGCGCCACGGTCCCATTCGTCCAGCCATCGCGTCGCGTCCACTCATGACTCGGGTCGGTCTCACCATGCCAGACTCCGATTAACTGACGGCGAGGCACGAGGTAGCTCGCACGCGTTATGGGCTAGCCGCCCGAAAGCGCTCACCTCACTGATGCACAACTGCACCCGCGGCGGCGCCGCTTGGTATGGCAACGAGATACGTCGTCACCGCTGGGGGGTTGGGCGTATCACGATGATCGAGGCAGAGGGCATCACGAAGCTTCCGGGATAGGGTGGGCGTGCAAGACTTGAGTTTCTCCGCCCACGAAAGTATCGTGTCCTACTTCCAGTGTCCGAACATTGCGGGCAGAACGACAACGACGCGGATGATCGCCGGGCTAGACCGGCCGACCAGTGGCAAGGTCTCGGTGAATGGTCGCCAGTATCGCGCCTCGAAGGCATCCATGATTGAGTTGGGATTCTCGTTCGAAACCATCTCCAACCAAACAGAACGTTCGGCACGAGGCTATTTACTCGCCTTGGTCCGGGCCAGCGGCATCGGCCGGCCGCGTGAACGACGTCATCGCCGATGCAGTAGCGCCTAACCAAGCCACCCGCCTCTTAAGCGAGATCGAATACGCCGTTCGTGGTGCCCGACGCATTCGCTACCGCAACGTCGAAGGCGTGACCAGATTGCACGGGCTCGTGCGGCTTCGGCTCGGTCGAGATGACGCCGGCCAACGTGAGCACCCTTCGTGCCGACCCGGACGCCACGGGTGGGGGGCAACGAGACCGGGGGCGTCCGACCTCGATGAGCGCACGAAAACTTCCGGGTGCGACGACCGTCAATCCTCTCCGAAAGTGGCAAGAAGCAGGCGTCGAGAGGCGGCACGCTGCAGGGGTGTCATGGCGTGTAGCGCGGCCACCGAACCCGAACCGCTCGTCATGGCTTAGAGGTGCACAGACCCGTCCTCGCTCAGTGTCCAACCCGGATTATGGGCGACCTCCCACACGTAGCCATCAGGGTCGGCAAAGGCACCCGACGTGCCTCCCCACGCCGCCAGCGCTGCCGGGCGGATGATTGTTGCGCCCGCACGTTGGGCATCGTCGAGCATGGCACCGACTTCGTCGGGCGAGTGGACGTTGTAAGCGAGTTCAATGCCCGGCGCGCCATGACCGCCAAGAGCCGCCCAAAGCGCAAACACCATCCCGCCGGCTTGAAAAAAGCAAACCTCATCGTCGGGCTGTTCGCCACCGCCCCATCCGAGCGCTTGGTAGAAATTTCGGGCGATCGCGAGGTTGTTGACCCCGAGCGTGACTGCGCTGATGCGTTGTTCCATCGTCGAATCGTCGCACAGTATTCCTCTGGAGTTGCCACGGTTCCTTGGACACGAACTGATTAGTGATTATGCCACCCTCGACGTGGCGTAGTACTCGGCGGGCGTCAGGTGACCGAGGATCGCCTGGTGGCGTTCGCGGTTGTAGAACACCTCGACGTATTCAAAGATGATCGTGCGCAGCTGCGACCTCGTGAGTTGGCGCACCGGTCCGTGCAGAAACTCGATCTCGCGCTTAGCGGTGGCCCAGAAGCTCTCCATCGCGGCGTTGTCATATGCGTCACCGGTGGACCCGAAGCTCGCCGAGAGCCCCCAGTCGCTGAGGCGGTTGGCGAGTTCCAAACTCGTGTATTGCGGTCCCTTGTCGCTGTGGTGCACCAGTTCTGCGTCGGGACGC
>JAJZBX010000050.1 GCA_021846325.1 Actinomycetes bacterium
GGCGCCCGGAGATCTTCTGGGCCAGTTGGAGCGCGGCCTCGACGGCGGTGGCCCCGGTCGGACCGACGGTCTGGACGACCATGTCCAGCTGGCGCGGGGTCAGTACGTAGCGCTGCATCGCCTCGAGGAACTGCCGCTTCTCGACGGTGAAGGTATCCAGACTGTGCGTGAGCCGACCCGCGCGCAGGTGTTCGATGGCGACGTCGACGAGCACCGGGTTGTTGTGTCCGTACGAGAGGGCTCCGGCCCCGGCGAAGAAGTCGAGGTACTGCGTGCCGTCCTCGGCGGTGATGACCGCGCCGCGCGCGCTGGCGAAGACTGCCGGCCAGCGGCGACAGTAGTACCGAACGTTGGATTCGAGCGTTTCGAACAGGTCCATGTCTGATTCCTCTGGGTCGGGGAGCCTTCGATGTACTCGTGCAGCTCGAGATTCGTGAGGACTCGAGTGTAATCACCGAGTCGTGAGAAGAGTCGTCAACCGTAGCACGCGCCGGCGCCAGGCGCGAACGTCGATGACTCGATGCGACGCTATGGTCCCGGTCGTCGCTGGACCCTCGTGACCCTCGCCCGCGGCGCACCACGGACGAGGGTCACGACCGAGTTAGGGCAGCCGGAAGGCGATGCGCACGACCTTCGAGTCACCCTTGGAAACGTTGGCGACGCTGATGGTGCAACGCCGCAGGTTCACGCGCGACGTCCCGCAGAATCCGGCACCGATCTTGCCGGTGACGACGCGGAACCTCGTCGCGGGCAGCACGCCGTTGGGACGGACGGTGACGGCCCTCAACGTCTTGAGGTCACAACCCGCCGCGCCCCTCGCGCCGGCGAGGCACTCGACGATGTAGACGTGGTCACGGGGAACGAACCCGCGACCGAAGACGGTGACCACCTGTCCGTTGTGCAGGTTGAGCACGGGGCGCACGAAAAGCGTGCGCGCGACCCTGGCCGCGGCCACCGCGAAGCCGATCGGCGCGGCCCCGGCGTCGGCGCCCGCGATCGTGGCGACGGTGATCGCGCAGCCGTGTGCGTTAGCGGCCGTGGTGCCGCAGGCGCCCGAGCCGATGGTTCCCGTCTTCACCGTGAAGGTCGTCGAGGGGAGCGTCCCATCACTGTTGGCCGTGATCGGTGTCGCCCCGGCGGTGTTGCAATCCGCAGACGAGGTCGCGGTCGTCAGGCACTCGACGGCGAAGAGCGAGTCGCCCGCGACGAACCCCGAACCCGTGATCGTCACGGTCTGAGCGTTCTTCAGCCCGGTTGCCGGCGTCACGGTGACCGTGGGACTCGCGAGCGCGGCGAAGGTGATCGGGGCGAACGCGGCGTCGGTATTGGAGAGTGTCGAGACCGAGATCACGCACCCGGCGAGGTCATTCGCCGACGTGCCGCAGGTGCCGGTGCCGATCGGCCCGGTCGCGACCGTGAACGTGGTCGACGGGAGAGTCCCATCACTCTTGGCCGTAATGGGCGTCGCTCCGGCGGTGTTACAGCCCGCGGACGAGGTCGCGGTCGTCAGGCACTCGACGGCGAAGAGCGAGTCGCCCGCGACGAACCCCGAACCCGTGATCGTCACGGTCTGAGCGTTCTTCAGCCCGGTTGCCGGCGTCACGGTGATCGATGGTCCCGTACTCGCGGCGGCGAAGGTGATCGGGGCGAACGCGGCGTCGGTATTGGAGAGTGTCGAGACCGAGATCACGCACCCGGCGAGGTCATTCGCCGACGTGCCGCAGGTGCCGGTACCGATGGTTCCCGTTGCGACCGTGAACGTGGTCGACGGGAGCGTCCCGTCACTCTTGGCCGTGATCGGCGTCGCTCCGGCGGTGCTACAGCCCGCCGACGAAGTCGCGGTCGTCAGGCACTCGACGGCGAAGAGCGAGTCGCCCGCGACGAACCCCGAACCCGTGATCGTCACGGTCTGACCGTTCTTCAGCCCGGTCGCCGGCGTCACGGTGATCGATGGTCCCGCACTCGTGGGGGCGGTCGCAAAGGTAATGGTCGCGTCGGCGACCAGGACCCCGGCGAGGGTCCCGATGGCGATGAGACACTTCGCATCAGCCGCCGACGTGCCACAGGACCCGCTGCCGATGGGGCCGGTCTGGACGTAGAAGTTGGCCGAGACCGTGCCGGTCGAGCTCACGTTGATGGGCGCGAGCGCGCCCAAGTTGCACCCTGCGGTCGTGGTGGCGGACCCGATGCATTCGACGGCGGCGAGCGTCGCATTCGGGGCGAACCCAGAACCGGTGATCGCCACCTTCTGGTTGGCGGTGAGTCCCGTGTTCGGGGTGACGGTCATGGTCGGTGTCGTTGACGCGCTCGCGGTCGGCGTGCCGACCAGACCGAGACTCCCCGCGGCTAACGCCAAGCCCATAACACTCGCAAAAATTCGTCTCATAGTGGAATCCTCCCTCATCGGGAGTGTAACCCTGGCGCGGCGCAGAAACACTTCGCGGTCTCGGCGACCGCGGCGTCGACTCGCGGACCGTCGAGACGCCTCATTTCGCGCCCGCTGGAGGCTTCTCGTCCCGCGAGGCCGTGGCGCTGGGGCTAGGCCTCGGCCGTCGGTAGCCCGACCGGACCCTCCGTTGACTCCTCGTCGGCCTCGGTCTCGGCCTTCTCGATCGGATGCTTGTGGAAGTAGACGATCGCGCTCAGTGATAGCACGGCGAAGACCCCGAAGGCCACGAGGATCGGCACCAGTCCGACGTGGTGCTGTTCGCCGCTGCTACCGCTGCCGGGGGTCAAGAGGACCGCGACGAAGCCGATCAGCCCGACGCCGCTCAGGGCGAGCCAGATCGTCTCATTCCACTTCGCCACGTGTCGTCCGGGCAGGAACGGCAGCGGGAACATTCCGAAGGCGAGGCTCGCGAAACCCGCGAGGAACGTCACGTTGAGCGCGGGGACGGCGATGAGGAGCGCCGGCGACGGCGAAGATGACGTCGCCGCGTGGAACACGACGGTCGCGAGCAGGAACGCAGTGGCGCTCACGACGAGCACGCAGACCGAGCCGAGCGCGTGTAGACGGCCCCGGTCCTTGTCGTCGAGCTCGGGTATCACGAGGAACGTGGCGATGAGCCCGTAACAGTAACCCGGCGACAGTCCGATGGCGCGAGACACGCCGACGCACGCGACGGCGATCGCGAGTCCGCCGAGCAGGACTTGGAGGCGGATCCGCTTCTTTCGGCGAAGTCCGGTGATGACCGTGGGGATCTGCCCGGTGACCGAGACGATGCTGATTCCGATGCACTGACCGATGAAGAGCCACAGCGTCGTCCGGTTCCACCCAAAGGACGGGTCGAGGATCGAGTTGACGAAGCCCCCGAAGGCGGCGAAGGCGAGGAAGATTGCCGACGCGCCGACGATTCGACGTGCCGTCGACTGTGGTGTCACGACCGATCGATCACGCATGAGTCGCGGGAAGCGCCGACGCAGCGGCCGGCTGAAGCGCTCGCGGTTCTCCTCGTAGGTTCGGTCGATCCACTCGCTCGGGAATCCGGCGCCGATGATGCGGCTCAGCAGCACCATCAAGAGGCCGAGTACCCCGGCGCCGGGCAGGCTGTGGCCCATCTGGCCCAGCGTGGGCATCGCCACGCTGAACTCGGACAGGTGGTTCGTGGTCGCCACGACGGTGAGGTGCACGCTCACCAGTGCGGGTCCGCTCGGCGTGCAGGCCAGGGTGATCTGGTGACCGCCGACCGTCGCGTTGCCGGGGATCACGAGGTGCGCTACGTCCAGGAGTTGACCGGCCGGCGATGTCTGGGCGATCAGGTTGTGGCCGAATCGGATGTACACGGGCCGACACGCGCCCAGGAAATTCGTGTCGCGCAGCGCGATCGCCGCGCCGGGCGAGCCCGTCGACGGTCGCACCTGCAACAGGGCGGCCACGTAGAACGACCGCTCCGCGCGCGCTCGTTGGCTGCCATTATTGCTGACCGTCTGACCGGTGTAGGTCGTCGCGAGGGACGTGCCGCCGGCGCTGGTCACGGTCACCGTCGCCTGGTACGAGCCGGCGTGGCGGTAGCGGTGGCTGACGATCGGCGTTCGAGTGACGAGGGTTGTGCCGTCACCGAAGTTCCACGAGTACCGGCTGATCGTGCCGTCGGGCGACGTGGACGCCGATGCGTTAAAGACCGTCTTGGCACCAGCCGGCGCCGGGGTGATGCGCAGTCGCGCCGTGGGTGCCTGGTCGGACTTGATCGCAATGCCGTACGACGCGGCGCCGACTTCGATCGGTGCCTCGACGCGGATCGGGGACGTCGTCAGGTCAACGGGGGTGACCGTCGTGCCGGCGTCGGCGGTGTAGGCCATCGTGCCGTTGGTGCTGATGGCGATGCCGTCGGGCTGGCTCAGCGATCCCGTGGACACCGACGCGCCGAGGGTAGGTGGGCTTGTATTCAGCACGATCGGCGTGATCGTGTTGTCGGCGTTGGCGCTATAGGCCGTCGCGCCGTTGGGGGTGATCGCGATTCCGAGGGGTTGGGAGCCGATCAGGATCGGCGCGCCCGCGCTTGCGGGGTGGACCCGCAGGTTGATCGGCGTCACCTGACTCCCGTTCGCGACGTAGGCGGTGTAGGAGTCCGGGCTGATCGCGATGGCCTGGGGGCGACCGCCGACCTGGATGGTTGAGACGGTGCGCGTGGAAGTCGCGATCAGGCTCACCGAGTTCGCCTCGGAGTTGGATACGCAGACGTACTTACCGTCGGGGCTCACCGCGATGCTCCACGGACCGGCGCCGACGGGGATAGGTCGCTCCGCGGTGGCGGGCGTGGTCGTGAGGTCAACGGGCGTGACGGTATTCGAATTGAAGTTCGTGACGTACGCGACTTGGCCGTTCGGTGCGATGGCGATCGCCGACGGGGCGTTGCCGACGCGGATCGGGGTGCCAACGGTGGCGGGGGACGTCGTGAGGTTGATCGGACTCACCGTGTTGCCGAGGGAGTTGGTCACGTACGCGAAGGAGCCGTCCGGGGTGATCGCGATGCCGAGGGGCCCGTTGAAGGGGTGTGACGCGCTCTTGATCACGGTCACGGCGTGGGTCGTGGGGTTGATGGCACTCACCGCGTTGACGTTGAGGTTGGTGACGAGAATCGTTCTCGCGTTCAACGGGCTGGTCGCCGTGGCCGCGCTCGCCGCCGTCATCGCCACGAACACCGGTGCCGCCACGAGGACTGTCAACCACCGGCCGCCCCGGGATCGTCGTGCACGTGCGCCGCGCGACGAGCGAGATCGCGGCCGCTGCACCTGTGCCTACCGCGCGGAGAGGGTCGCCACCACGCGCCGGTTCAACGCGCGCCGCGACGGGGTGGTGTTGAGCGTCACCAACTGGATCGTGAGTCCAGGGGCGATGGTGATCGTTACGTGATCAACCTTGAGTTGTCCCAGGTCGAGCCGCAGTTGCTGACTGACCGCGAATGAGCGTTCTCGAATGAGCAGCGTGTCCATCGCTGGGGTGAAGACGTTGTCGGTATAGCCGGTGAGGGTCACCGCGGTGTAATGGCGCCGCTTGATCGCGAGGGCCAGTCGCCACACCTGGGCCCGTAGCGGCCGCGTCAACGTGTGTGACGCCTCGGCGAAGGGCTTGATGATCACGCTCATTGGACGAGGGAGTGGCGGCGCCGGTTTGCGTACGGATTTCGTAGGCGACGCGTGGGTTACATACGGCGGGGGAGTTTTGGCGACTGGCGGCGGTGGCGTCGGCGTCGGTGGTGGCGGCGGTGGTGGTGGCGGTGGTGGTGGCGGCGGCGGCGGTGGCGGTGG
>JAJZBX010000018.1 GCA_021846325.1 Actinomycetes bacterium
GCGATGGCGGCCTTCAACCCCAGGTGCGAGTCGCTGATGACCAGCTGGACGCCGTGAAGACCGCGCTCGCGCAGTGACTGCAAGAACTCGGTCCAAAAGGCCGCGTCCTCGGAGTCACCAATGGCGACGCCCAGCACCTCGCGGCTGGCGTCCTGCGCGACGCCCGTGGCGATGACGACAGCGCGGCTGACGACTCGTCCACCGACGCGGGCCTTCACGTAGGTCGCGTCACAGAGCAGGTAGGGAAAGGCCAGGTGAGACAGGGGTCGCGAGCGGAACTCGTTCATCTCCTCATCGAGCGCCGCACAGATTCGCGACACCTCGGATTTGGAGATCCCGGCGTCGACACCGAGGGCCGAGACCAGGTCGTCGACCTTGCGGGTCGAGACCCCGTGGACGTAAGCCTCCATAACGACGGCGTAGAGGGCTTGGTCTATGCGACGCCGGCGCTCGAGCACACTCGGAAAGAACGAGCCCTTGCGCAGTTTGGGGATCTTCAGCTCGACGTCGCCGGCCTTGGTGGTGAGTAGTCGAGGTCGAGATCCGTTTCGCTGGGTGGTGCGCGAGAGCGTCCGTTCGTGACGTTCGGCTTGAACTACCTCGGTCGCCTCGGCGTCGATCAGCGCCTGGTAGAGGAAGCTGACCATCTGGCGAACGAGGTCGCCGCTCTCGTCGCTTTGCAGTGCGCTGAGCACCTCGGACAGGTCAAAATCATGGTGGGTCATCGGAGTATTCCCTTCGTGTCTTGGATGGACACATCAAGAACTACTCCGGTGGCCCATCTTCACGACGGACCGGGGGAATTACACCACTTCAGGGGACGTCAACTTACAAGGTGCACTCGCCAGAAGGTCAAACTGTCTTGAAACGCAGAGGCTGCCTACAGCAAGTCAATGAAATCGCCCACAGCAACGCCAGACTGTCGAAGAATCGCCGAAAGTGTTCCCCGGGCCAGTACTCGGTGAAGCGGCACGATGACAGTTCTTCCGCCTTGGTCACGAAGCTTCACATGGCTACCTCGCTGACCGACTAGTACGAAGCCAACTTTCGAAAGCGCGGCGACAGTTTCTTGACCCGAAACGACGGGAAGTGCAGGACTCACGCAGGGAGTAGGACCGTGGTGATGATCGGCGGCTCAAGCGAGTCGGGGAGATCCTCCCCTTCAAAGTACAAGCCCAAGGCTTCTTCGAGATTCGCGAGCGCCTCATCCACGGTCTCGCCTTGGCTCACCACGTCAACATCAAGACACCTCGCGACGTACCACGGCGTCTCGTGCGTGACTGCGACAGTGAACTTCATATACCGAATCGTACCAGCGGCCTCTGTCATAAGACCCGGTTGTCGGTCTGTTTCGGAGTGGGCGCTACAGGACTCGAACCTGTGACCTCAGCCGTGTGAAGGCTGCGCTCTAACCAACTGAGCTAAGCGCCCGGACGATCCATGCTACTGCTTCACACTTTGGTCCACGTCCCGCGAATTCCGTACGCTGTATCCTGCACCTGTGTCCGACCCTGACTTGATACCACCAAGACCGACGAAGCGGTCGCGCCGCCCATCGGCGGTACCGCGCAGCGTGATCCTTGGGCTCGACCGGTTGGAACAGAAGATTGGCTACATCGGCGGTGTCGTCGCCGTCGCCCTGGCGGCGATCATTGCTCCGCACTTGTTCAAAAACACCGTTGTCACGAGCACGGCGAAGCTGACTGCCGCCAAGACGTGTCCGACGACCTACCACTTGGTCCACGCGATTTGCCAGAACACTCGCCTCACCCACCCGTCGGACTGGCTGCCCCAATTTCTTGAGATCCTTCTCCTCGGCGCCGCGGTGGCCTTTTTCTCATACCGACGCAAGCGAGCTGGGGTTGCGGCGAGCGCCTTACTCCTGGGTCTCGCGCTCGGAACCGCCGGGCTGCCCTTCCTGCTGATCGGCGGCTGGCTCATCGTTCGCGCCTTTCGACTTCAAAAGTACGGCGACCCATCGTTCTCTGGCTCGTCCAAGCGAGCCCGGGCGATGGCCCAAGAGCGTAAGGCCGCAAGGTCGAGCGGCCGAACCAAAGCGCAGAAGTCAGAACCAACCGCGCGAACCCAGCCGTCACCGTCAAAGCGCTACACCCCGAAGCAGCGTTCGCGCCGCCGTTAAGTTATGACCCGCCTTGGACTCGACTACCCGACCGCGTGGGGACGCCGTTACAGCACGCGAGTCGCGCGAGACCTCCTCCATCGTTTATTTCTCGGGCCCTACATGAGGTACATGTCGTCCCTGGAGGTTCGCGGGCTCGAACACCTCCGCGGCTCAGGACCGTACATCTTCACGGCGAACCACGCGAGCAACCTCGACACGCCGCTCATCCTCAGTGCACTGCCAGCCCAACTTCGACGCCGCACGGTGGTTGCCGCCGCGATGGACAGCTTCTTCATGGATCGCCGCACCGCGTTTCGAACCGTTTTGGTCTTCAACGCCATTCCCATCGACCGACTCCGTGTCAATCGCCGTAGCGCGCAGGTGGCCCTCGCGCTCGTCGAGGACCGGTGGAATCTGCTCATCTACCCCGAGGGTGGGCGAACGCCGGACGGACGCTTGCAACATTTCAAGGGTGGTGCTGCGTACCTCGCCGAGCGCGCCGGTGCCATCGTGGTGCCGACGTACGTTCACGACGCGGGATATCTGCGGGGCCCGAAATACGCCAAGGCTCCACGTTTCGTCAATGGGCCCAGTCGACGACGCCACCACGTCATCGTCGCCTTCGGCGAAGGCATTCGATGCCCCGACGACGAGACCATCCGACGTTTCGGTGCTCGAATTGAGGACGCGGTGATTCAACTCGGACGCGACGTCAGCCACGACCTGGCCTATGGGGTGAACGATTCCCTCGACGGGTGAGCACGCGCAACCGCTCATTGTACAGTCGATCGGCAACCGACGCCAACGGCTCGACCGACTTCCAGCCCAGGAGTTCACACAGCAGGTCATCGGCGAGCCAGGGATTGAGCGCCAACACTGGCCCGTGCGCGTACGTCGCCCAGACGCGGTTCGCTCGGAAGCCGTCGTGCCCGTCCCCATTGCCGCGACCACGTTGCACGGCGCCGAACGGGGCGACACCGTCGCCCCGGTTCGTCATGCCGCCGTGATTCTCGAAGCCAACCATGATCGTGTCACCGACCACCGTCACGAAGTCGCCGACGGCCCGTCGCGCACCCCGACGCGTTACGGCATCTACGACCCCTAACCCCGCGAACTCGTCGTCGCCCTCGACACTGAAGGACGTGCCGAGCAATTGCAGTCCCGCACAAACGGCGAAGACCGTGGCGCCATCGTCGATGCGAGCCCGAAACGACGCCTCGCGCAATAATGACACCGCCAGGCGCTGTGGACCGTCTTCGCCGCCCCCGAGTAGATAGATGTCCGCGTCCACGAGTGGCTCGCCGAATCTCGAGGTCACCAGACGTACTTCGACATCGCGGCGACGGGCGCGTTCGGCTAACACCAGCCCGTTGCCCCCGTCGCCGTAAGTGCCGAGCAGTTCGGGGTACACCTGCGCGATGGTCAGCATGGTTCGGACGCCTCGAGTAGTTCACGGAAGGCCGTGTAGTTGGCGATCACGTCAGTCACGCCCCCGTGGACGGGGGGCAGTCCATCGTCGACTACTGCCGCCTCGACGCGCGCGTACCAAAGCCGCGTGGCCAGATCCAGTCGTCTCGTCCCGAGGCACCAGACCGTTCGTCCCCGCAACACCTCGAAGGGCACGTCGTAGAGCCACGACGGGTCGTGGCCGTCCGCCACGTGATCATTGATCGCAATCCACAGCGCCCCCGCACCGGCCAGGTCAGCCAGGGTTGCGCCAAAGCCCGCTGGATTTTTGGCCAGTAGTAGCCGTACGACCTGCTCACCGAGCCGGCGCGTGGCGTAACGGCCAGCTACGTCATGCACCCTAGCGAGCCGGCCGGCCGACTCCCTGGGCGCGACGCCAATCGCCTCCAGAGCGCTCAGCGCCAACAGAGCGTTGCCCCGATTGAACGAGCCCGGCAACGCGAGCTCGAGGGGGCACCGCTCGGCGTTGATCACCACGTCGGTGTCGGCCAGGTACGAGGTGGCCACGGGCTGGCGGAATCCGCACTCGCACCACCAACCACTGGCGTCGTGTTGGACCGCCGCCGTGCACCGTGGGCAGGACTCAGTATCGCCCGTCCACGCGACCGGTGCCGCGCACCACACAACCCGCCTCGCCGCCGATGCCGCGTATACCACGAGCGGATCGAGGGCATTGGCAACCAACGCGGTCGTGGGCGACGTGTGCTCGAGGGCGCGACGCCACCGCTCGGCCAATTGGCGAACTTCGCTCGAACGGTCCAGTTGGTCTCGCGACAGGTTCAGTAAGACGACGATCGCCGGCTTCACCGCATCGAGCACCGCACCCAGCCACGCTTCGTCGCATTCCAAGACCACGCGCACGGCCGAGCTGCGCACGAGCGCCGCCACGTGACCGGCCGGCATGTTGGAGCCAGTCTCATTGGTGGCCACCGGCGCACCCCAGCCCGCCGCTACGAATGCGCTTGTCGTCGTCTTGCCGTTGGTCCCACTGACCACGATCACCGTTCGTCCCCGCGCTAACTTGCCGAGAAGATTACGGTCAATGGCCAGTCCGATCGAGCCACCAACGACGGTCCCCGCTCCCCGACCGGCACGGCGCGACGCCCAGTTTCCGAATCGAACGCCCGCGACCGCGAGCCACGTGCGCGCACTTCGTCGACTCGTCATAACCCAACGCTAACAACACCCAAAAAGGCAAAAGGACCAACCGGGGGGGTGGTTGGTCCTTTTGCAAAACCTCGCCTACTTCGAGGGGGGATTCGTTGTAAGCAGGCTGAGACCAGTATGCCGCGTCCCGGCGTATTCATCAACACGATATTGCCGATACCTATCATCTCTATAATCGATACATGGAAATTCGCCAACTCGAGGCCCTCGTCGGCATTGCCGATCACGGTACCTTTTCGGGCGCCGCCGACGCCCTAGGGACCGTGCAGTCCAATATCTCGAACCGAATTGCTCGCCTCGAGACCGAGTTGGGTTCAGAGTTGGTCGATCGCGCGACCGGTTACATCACCGAATCCGGCACTATCGTTCTGCATCGCGCTCGCCGGATTCTGTCGGAGCTCAACGCCATCGCCGCCGACGTCTCGGAGCTCAAGTCCGACATCCGCGGTGACGTCAACCTCGGCATGATCGGCACCGCTGGTCGCTGGATCGTCCCGCTCTTGATCGAGGCGCAGCGCTCGTCATTCGCGCACATTGCGCTACGGATTAGCGAAGGCACCAATTCGGCACTCGAGCCGCGAGTTGTCAACGGTCAGCTTGATCTCGCGGTGCTCGCGTGGCCGGTGCTCGCGCCAGAATTGCTCGACAGTGATCTCTTTAGCGAGGATCTCGTCCTGATCGTCGCCCGCGACCACCCGCTGGCGCGTCGACGGAGTGTGACCTTTGCCACCTTGGCCAAGCACGAACTGCTGCTGCCCCTGGCCGGTACCCCGCTTCGGCGCGAAATCGACGACGCGGCCACTGCCCAGGGCGTGACGCTTCGACCCCTCGTCGAACTCGACGGACTTCGTACGATTGCGTCACTGACCTTCGACGGCTACGGTCCTTCGATCCTGCCCGCCACCATGCTCTCCAAACACCTGCGTGCCAGTTTTGTGGCCGTGCACATCGACGACATTGCCCGTCGGCGCGTCAGCCTGGTGAGTCGACGATTTGGCTTCCCAGCGGCTCCTGTTCGCGCCATCCACGCGTTGCTGCTGGACGTGGTTCGCACCGCGAACGCCCCCGGTGGCGTTTACATTCCGTCATGACTGGCCAGCGGCTCGATTCCCGCGCGATCGCCGAACTCATCGTGCGGCGCGATCGGGCGTTTCGTCAACTCGTCCTCGAGGTTGGTCCGCCTCCCCGGGCGCGTCACGTACCGGTGCGCGACCGCTTCGCCAACCTGGTCCAATCCATCACCTTCCAGCTGCTCGCCACCGCCGCAGCCACCACCATCCACACTCGAGTGCTCGAGGTATGCGGCGGTCAGCCCGACGTGGCGACGTTACTGACTACCGACCTTGACGATTTGCGTTCGGCCGGCCTGTCTGGCACGAAGGCCCAAGCCATGATCGACTTGGCCCGCCACGTCGCTGATGGTCGAATCCGACTCGATCGCCACGGCTGGATGGACGACCAGGCCGTCATCGACGAAGTCACGGCAGTTCGCGGCATCGGTCCGTGGACCGCCCAGATGTATCTCATGTTCACCCTCGCGCGTCCGGACGTCTGGCCCACCGGCGACTTTGGCGTGCGAAACGGGTGGAGCCGCTTGCACGGACTCGACGAGATCATCACCGAGCGGGACTTGCGAGACGCCGGCTCGTTGTTCGCCGGTGTTCGCTCGTCGGTAGCCTTCTACTGTTGGGCGCTCGTGGACGCACCGGCCAAGGGCCAGTAGCCTAAACAAGGTGCCACCACTGAACTTGGACGACTTTGAACGCCGCGCGTTGCCGACGCTGCTGGAGTACGCGACGATACCTTGTCTGTCGCCATCTTTCGATGAAGCGTGGGAGGCCAATGGCCACCTCAACCGCGCAGCCGATTTGCTGGCTGACTGGACCTCGGCGACGCTCCCGTCGGCCGCGGTACGCGTGCACCACCTGACGGGGCGCACCCCGGTCGTTACCGCCACGATCGAAGCCACCACGCCCGACGAGGGTACGGTCGTCATTTACGGTCACCTCGACAAGCAGCCGCCACTCGGCGAGTGGTCCGAGGGTCTCGACCCCTTTCGCCCAGTACGACGGGGAGATCGGGTCTACGCCCGGGGAATCGCCGACGACGGCTACGCCGCGTTCAGCGCCGCGATGGCCGTCGCGTCGCTCGTCGAGGCCGGGGTGGGACACCCTCGCGTCGTTATCCTGATTGAGGCGAGCGAAGAGAGCGGCAGCGAAGACCTGGAGGCTTACCTCGATTACCTCGTCGACGAACTCGCTGACGTGCAACTGCTGATCTGTCTCGACTCGGGTGCGCTCAGTTACGATCGGCTCTGGGTGACCACGTCCCTACGGGGCCTCGTCAACACCGAGGTCACGGTCAGTGTCCTCGAACGTGGGCTGCACAGTGGAAGCGCCAGCGGCGTCGTACCGTCCTCGTTCCGGATCCTGCGCGAACTCCTCGAACGGATCGAGGATGCGACCACCGGCCACGTGCGACTCGCGTCGCTGCACGCCGCCATCCCGCCCGAGGTCCGCGACGCCGCGCGAGCGACGACCGATGAATTCGGTGACGTGATCGCCAACGAAATGCCGACCCTCGAGGGAGTACGCCTTATGGGCGACTCGCCGGCGGAGCGCGTCCTGCGCCAGACGTGGTACCCGGCACTTTCGGTCATTGGGCTCGGCGGGGCACCGGCGCCGGCCATAGCGGGTAACGTTCTGCGTCCCTTCACCACCGCGGTGTTGTCGATGCGCCTGCCCCCGCCCGTCGACCCCAACGTCGCCTTCGAGGCCATCGCGGCGGTGCTATTGGACGAACCGCCCGCCGGTGCCAAGGTCACCCTGCGCGCCACCAATACTGCCCAGGGGTGGGTCAGCCCACCACTCGCTCCGTGGCTGGCGACGACCCTCGACCGTGCGTCGCGCGAGCAGTTTGGTGCGCCAGCGGGCTTCACGGGCGAAGGCGGCTCGATCCCGTTCCTCGCGTCACTGGGTCAACGCTATCCCGGTGTCCAATTCGTGGCCACCGGCACCCTGGGACCTGACTCGAATGCCCACGGCATTGACGAGATGCTCGACCTGCCCACTGCGCTGCGCGTGACCAACGCCGTCGCCACGTTGCTCGAGGCGTTCACGCACCGAACTGAAGAGCCCCGATGAGCCAGCGTGTTGACCTGTGGGTCGATCCCGCTTGTCCGTGGGCGTGGATCACGTCGCGGTGGCTGCTCGAAGTTGCCCGCGTGCGCGAAGTCGACCTGCGCTTTCACGTGATGAGCCTCGCGGTCTTGAACGAGGGACGGGACCTGCCCGCCTCCTACGTCGACTTCCTCGCCCGCGCGTGGGCTCCAGTGCGAGTCTTGATCGCTGCTGAGGCGCGATACGGCGAGCAGATTGTCGAACCGCTGTACTCGGCGATGGGCCGTCGGCGCCACGTCGAAGGCGAGAGCGACGAGGTGCGACTCATTGCGGACTCGCTTCGTGAGGTGGGACTCGCCCCCGAACTCGCTGACGCCGGCGACGCGACGTCCCACGATGAGGCGCTGCGCGCCAGCCACCACCGTGGCATGTCGCCGGTCGGCGACGACGTGGGCACACCGGTCATCCACGTTGGCGACGTTGCCTTCTTTGGGCCCGTGGTGACGCCGGCGCCCAAGGGCGAGCAAGCGGGACGGCTCTACGACGGTGTTCTGGCGGTCGCCAGTACCCCCGGCTTTTACGAACTCAAGCGAACTCGAACGAAAGGACCCGATTTCTCGTGACCAAACGACACGTGTTACCAAATGGAACGCCGCTGCACATCATGGGCGAGACGACCTCGCCGCGAGCGGTAATGGTGCTCCAGGAGGCCTTTGGCGTCAACGACCACATTCGGTCGGTGGCCCAACGATTCGCCGACCACGGCTTTTTCGCGGTCGCGCCCGAACTCTTTCACCGCGCGGGCTCACCCGAAATTCCCTACGACTCCTTCCCCGACGCCATGACCGCGCTGGGCACCCTCACGCGAGAAGGCTTGACCGATGACTTGCTCGCGACGTCGGGCTTCCTTCGGGATTCGGGTTTCTCGAGCGGTTCGACGGGCGTCGTCGGCTACTGCATGGGTGGATCCGTCGCCTTCTTCGCGGCGACGCTCGGCGCCGCTGGCGCGGCGGCGAGTTTCTACGGTGGTGGTGTGGAGACCGGACGTTTCGGACTTCCGCCGCTGCTCGAACTCGCGCCTCATTTGACCTGCCCGTGGCTCGGCCTCTACGGCGACCTCGACCAAGGCATCCCCGTTGAGCAGGTGGAGGCCCTTCGCGAGGCCACCGCCGCGACTCCCTTTGCCACTGAGATCGTGCGTTACGCCGACGCCCAACACGGTTTCAACTGTGACGGTCGACCGGCGGTCTACAACGAAGCCGCCGCCCTCGACGCCACCGCGCGAACCTACAGCTTCTTCGTCGAGCACCTGGCGGCGCGCACCTAGCTACGAGCAACATCCTTCCAGGCGAGGTCCTTGTCAACCCGTGGCTCGCCCGGCAGTCCCAACACGCGTTCGCCGATGATGTTGCGCAGCACTTCGCTCGTGCCACCCTCGATGGAGTTCGCGCGCATGCGCAGGAAAGCCTTTCGCGCATCGCCACTGTTGAAGGCCGACTCGATCGGACGTACCAGGGGAAAACTCGACCCGTACAACATGCCGTCGGCGCCGAGCAGGTCGACGCACAGTTCGCTCGTGCGCTGGTTCTCCTCGGCGAACACCAATTTGGCGGCCGAGCCCTCGGGACCCGGCGTTCCCATGCGTCGCAGGTCACTGGCGCGCCAGTTGGTTAGTCGCGCCACCTCATTGCGAACCCACGCTTGGAGCAGTTGACTGCGCATGGCGTGGGCGTGGCCATCGTCGCGCGCCGACCAGCGATCGTGCCAAATCGAGAGCGCGGCGCCAATGAGGCCCGATCCGCGCGGAGGGACGCTCCCGCCGATGGAGACTCGTTCGTTCATCAGCGTGGTAATCGAGACGCGCCAGCCGTCGCCGACATTGCCCAGTCGCTGATCATCGGGAATCCGCACGTCGGTAAAGAAGCACTCGTTGAACTCGGCCTCACCGGTGATCTGGTAGAGGGGGCGTACCACGACGCCGGGCGCGGCCATGTCGACGAGGAACGCGGTGATGCCCCGATGCTTCGCCACGTCGGGGTCAGTACGCGCGATGAGCAATCCAAAGGCGGCGACGTGCGCGAGCGTAGTCCAGACCTTCTGGCCATTGACGCGCCATTCGTCGCCGTCGCGCTCGGCGCGCGTGGCCAAGCCGGCGACATCGCTACCCGCGCCGGGTTCGGAGAACAACTGGCACCAAACCTCCTCGCCGGTGAACAACGGGCGAAGGTAGCGCCGCTTCTGCTCGGTCGTACCGTGTTCGGCGAGTGTTGGCGCGACCATGCCGTACCCGATGACGTTGCGAACCACGGCCGATGGCGCGCCGGCGCTGGCGAGGCGCTGGAGCACGTGAAGTTGCGCGGCCGGCGAGGCGCCGAGTCCACCCTCGCCGACGGGAAAGTGAGCCCACGCCAGACCACGATCAAACTGCGCCCCCAAGAAGGTCACTGGTTCAGTCGACGCCGGGGGATACGCCTCGAGGAGTTCGTCAATCAGCGCATCGATCGTTTCGGTGTTCGCCATGGTCCTCCTCAATGGGCGTGTGCTTCCGGCATCCTACTGACCAAGCGCTGCGCGCTAGCTCGGGGCCATCGCGACACCTCGAGCGCCGCCGCTGTCCCAGTTCGTTAGGTCGTTTTCGCCAGTTCGGGCAGCGCGCGACGGACCTCACCACTTCGGACATTCAGCGCATGGGCCCGCTCACGCGCCTCGGACGAGCCACAGACCTCCAACCAGTTAGCGAGCAGCCCGTAGCCATCTTGGGTGAGCACCGACTCTGGATGGAACTGCACGCCCTCGAGGGGCAATCGTTGGTGGCGGATCCCCATGACGATGTCACCGGCGCGCGCGCTCACTTCGAACTGGGCGGGCAGGGTCGACTCCTCAATCACCAATGAGTGGTACCGCCCCGCCGCGAACGGCTGGGGCATTCCCGAAAAGACGCCCCGGCCATCGTGGCTGACCAGGCTCGCCTGGCCGTGCACGAGCGTCGGGGCGTGCACCACGGCCGCGCCGTAAGCGTCGCCGAGGGCCTGGTGCCCCAAGCACACGCCGAGCATCGGCCGCGCCCTACGGGCGCAGTGCTCGATCACCGTTCGACAACGACCGGCGTCGCGCGGGTGACCCGGGCCCGGTGAGATGAGCACGCCGTCGATCTCAGCGTCGAGGTCATCGTCACCCACGACGTCGTTTCGCACCACTCGAACCACGGCGCCTAGTTCGGCGAGGTACTGGTAGAGGTTGTAGACGAACGAGTCGTAATTGTCGATGATCAGTATCGAGGGCCCCGACATGGGGCTATCCTACGGTGCCGTGAGGCGCTCCCGGTGACGACGATCGACTACGCGAGCTTCCGTGATCTCGTTGACAGCGGCTACACCGTGGTGCCACTGGCGATAACCCTGCAACTCGATCGAGATACGCCGGTCTCGCTCTACCAGCGCTTTGGCAGCGACCGAGCGGCCTTCCTCCTCGAGAGTGCGGCCGTTGGCGAGACGACGGGGCGTTACTCGTTCATTGGCGTGGACCGGCGCTGGCGCGTGTCGGTCGTCGAGGGCCAGAGCGTCGTCACGGGGGTTTGCGCCCCCGAGGGCCAGCGAAGTCCGCTGGAGATGGTTCGCCAGATCCTCGCCAACTACCGAACCTTCCAGCCACCCGAGCTGCCCGACTTCTTCGGCGGGGCGGTCGGCTACGTCGCCTACGACTACGTGCGACGCCTCGAGCACCTGGCGCGCGCCGACGCACCGCAGTGGCCCGACGTCGACTTCTCATTCGTGTCCGCGGTGCTCGTGGTGGACCATCTGCGCTACACGACGACGGTGGTGGTGAACGCGGTCGTCGAGCCCGGCGACCAACCCGACCAGGTTTACGAGTTGGCCCGCCGCCACCTCGACGAACTCGTCAACACCCTGCTCGAACCCGGTCCCGACCGAGACGTCGACGTCGAACGCCTGGTCGCAACGGCGCCCAATGAGCGGGGACGTATTCAGATCGACGTGATCGCCGAGCGGCTGTCGAACGTCACTCGTGACGAGTACATGGCCGCCGTGCGACGCGCCCAGGAGCACATCGTCGCTGGTGATGTCTTCCAGGTGGTCATCAGTCAACAGTTCACCCGCCCCACCGCGGTCGACCCTCTCACGCTCTACCGCGTCCTTCGGGCCCTCAACCCGTCGCCGTACATGTATCTGCTCAACACGGGCGACTCCCACATCGTCGGTGCATCGCCCGAGATGCTGGTGCGGGTGACCAACGGCGTCGTCAGTACGCGACCGATCGCGGGCACCCGACCCCGGGGCGCGACCGAGGCCGAGGACGCGCGGTTGGAGACCGAGATCTTGCGCGACGAGAAGGAGTTGGCCGAGCACGTCATGCTGGTCGACCTCGGGCGCAACGACATCGGGCGTGTGGCGCAAGAGGGATCAGTTCGCGTCGAGCGCCTGGCGCACGTCGAGCGCTTCTCGCACCTCATGCACCTGGTGTCCCAGGTGAGTGGACGGCTGCGCGACGGGCTGGATGCCTTCAGCGCCCTGGACGCCCTCTTCCCCGCCGGCACGCTGACCGGTGCCCCCAAGGTGCGGGCCATGGAGATCATCGACGAACTCGAGCCGGTGCGCCGCGGTGCCTACGGCGGCGCGGTGGGCTACTTCGCACTCAGTGGCAACGCCGACTTCGCCATCACCATTCGCACGCTGCACCTGCGTGATGGGGTGGCCATCGTCAGCGCCGGTGGCGGTATCGTCGCCCACAGCGACCCCGCCGCCGAGTATCGCGAGTCCGTGAACAAAGCGTCCGCGCCCCTGCTCGCCCTCGAGATTGCCGATCCCAGCTAACCGTTGCGGTGTCGGCGCCCTAACATTGGGTCACGTCTCACGTACGAAGGGGGACTCGTGAATCAGGAGCGCGCCTACGACCGATGGCGCCGTGACTACGACGCCGCCACCCTGCGACGCCCGAGCTTCACAACCATGTCGGGCATCGAAGTCGATCCGGTCTACGGACCGCCGGAAGCCGAATTCCCGGGCGTCTACCCCTACACCCGAGGGATTCACGCCTCGATGTACCGCAGCCGCATGTGGACGATGCGCATGTTCGCCGGTTTCGGTACCGCGGTCGACACCAACGAGCGATTCCGCGACATCATCGCGGCGGGTGGCACGGGACTCTCGACCGCCTTTGACATGCCGACGCTACTCGGGCTCGACTCCGACGACCCGATGTCCCTCGGTGAAGTCGGGCGCTGTGGCGTCGCGATCGACTCGATCGAAGACGTGCGCGACCTGTTTCGCGATATCGACCTTGCGTCGATTACGACCTCCATGACGATCAACTCCCCGGCGGCGATCATGCTCGCACTCTTCGTCGCCCAAGCCGAGGAGCGAGGCGTCGGTCGCGCCCGCCTGGGGGGCACACTCCAGAACGACATTCTCAAGGAGTATCAGGCCCAAAAGGAGTTCGTCTTCCCCCCGCGACAGTCCATGCGGCTCGTGCGCGACACCATCGCCTTCACCGCCGCCGAGATGCCCAAGTGGAACTCGATATCGGTCTCGGGCTACCACATCCGCGAAGCGGGCTCGACGGCCGCTGAGGAGTTGGCGTTCACACTCGCCAACGGCTTCGCCTACCTCGAACTCGCTCGTGCGGCCGGACTTAGCGTCGACGCAGTGGCGCCGCGACTCTCCTTCTTCTTCAACGCCCACATCGACTTCTTCGAAGAGATCGCCAAGTATCGTGCCGCACGTCGCATATGGGCCACCTGGTTGCGTCACCACTACCACGCCGCCGATGAGCGAAGCTGGCAACTGCGCTTTCACACCCAGACCGCGGGCGTTTCACTCACCGCTCAACAGCCCGAGAACAATCTCGCTCGAACCGCGATCGAGGCCCTCGCCGGGGTCCTCGGTGGCACCCAATCGCTCCACACGAACTCGATGGACGAGGCTCTCGCCCTACCGTCGGAGAAGGCGGCCCGCCTCGCACTACGCACCCAGCAGATCATCGCCTTCGAGACCAACGTCGCGAACGTCGCGGATCCCCTGGGTGGCTCGTGGTACGTCGAAGCCCTCACCGACGTGATGGAGCAACAGGCTGAGTCGCTGTTCGCCGAGCTACTGGAAATGGGCGATGGATCGATGCTCGAGGGCTGCATCGCTGGGATCGAGCAGAACTGGTTCCAGGGACACATCGCGGAGTCGGCGTACCAGCTCGAGCGATCCTTTAACCGCGGCGACCGAATCGTCGTGGGCGTCAACGCCTTCACCGAGGGCAACGAGGACGCCGACCTCGAACTCTTGCGCGTCACGAACGAAGACGAGCGCAAGCAGATTGCGCGATTGGCCACGGTTCGTCAGCGTCGAGATGATGACGCCGTTCGCCGAACGCGCGAGCGACTCGCCCGTGACGCCGCCGACGCCAGCGTCAACCTCATGCCCGCCCTCATCGACGCGGCCCGCGCCGAGGTCACCGTTGGCGAAATGATGACTTCGCTCGTCGGGGTCTTTGGCCGCTACGTCGAGGTGCCCGTCCTATGAGTGAGCGAGTGCTCGTGGCCAAGGTCGGACTAGACGGTCACGACCGTGGCATCAAGGTCGTAGCACGGATTCTTCGTGACGCCGGCATGGAGGTCGTCTACACCGGCCTCTTCCAAACCCCTGAGTCGGTCGCCGTCGCCGCCGTTCAAGAAGACGTGGACGTCGTCGGCCTGTCGATGTTGTCGGGTGCGCACTTGACGCTGGCCCCACTCGTCGTCGCGGCGCTTCGCGAGCGTGACTCCAACATCCCCGTGGTGGTTGGTGGCATCGTGCCCGGCAATGACGTCGACGATCTCAAGGCGGCGGGGATCGCGGCCGTGTTCGGTCCGGGCGCCAGTGACGAAGAGATCATTCGCGTCATTCGGTCGCTCGTGTCGCCGGTCGAGTAATACGGTCGCCACCAGTCGTCGCGGCGCGAACGGGCGCGTGATCTACTTTCCCTGCGGCGCGCGTGACGGCAGCAGTGCCGCCACGATCAAGGCGGCCACCCCGACGATCGCCGCCGCGACGTCAACGGCGAAGTCGAGTCCGGCAACAAAGGACTGACGCGCGGCGGCGGCCAGTTGGAGCCCGGCGTCTCCCCCGGTCCGCTGCGCCACGGCGAGCGCGCCCCCGAGCGACGAACGGATCAACGCGGCGACCTGGCTCGGCACGGCGTGACCAACCAGCGCGAGATCGATCCGACTTTGGTAGCGGGTGTTGAGCAGGCTCCCGATCACCGCCACCCCGAGTGCGCTACCAATCTGAAGCGCCGTCGAATTGGTCGCCGAGCCGACACCCGCGAGCTCCGCGGGCACCGATCCCATGACCGAATCGGTGCACGGCGCGATCGCCAAACCCGAACCGATCCCGAGCAAGAAGAACGCGGGCAGCGCGCCAGTGTAGGTAGTGTGCACGTTTACCGCGGAAAGCAGCTGCAAACCCAGCGCGATGAGGACCATCGCCGCCACGACGACGATTTTGGTTCCCGCGTACCGGGCCAGGGTCGTCGAAAACGCCGCTACCACAATCAACACCACGGCGATGGGCGTGATCCGCAGTCCCGTGGCGAAGGCGCTGTAGCCCAGTGAGAACTGTAGGTATTGCGTGAGGAGGAACATGGTGCCAGCGAGGGCAAACACCGCCAGGCCGAGTCCACCCATCGCCACCGAAAAGCGCCGCAGTCGAAAAAACGACAACTCAATCAGTGGGTGCGTGCTGCGCCGCTCCCACCACACGAGACCCCCAACCACGGCGACAGCGCCAAGGATCGCCAACACGATCGACGGCGACAGCCAGCCCTTCGCGGGCGCCTCGATGATTCCCCACAGCAGTAGGGCCACGCCGACCAGCGAGGCAATTGCGCCAACGTAGTCCGGCGCCGCGGCGTCGACGTTCTTCGAGTCCGGTACCACGATCACCGCGATGACCGCGGCCACCAGGGCAATCGGGACATTGATCAAGAATACGGAACCCCACCAGTAGTGCGCGAGCAGCCAGCCACCAACGAGTGGACCCAGGGCGAGCCCGAGGCCATTGGTACCTGACCAGATGCCGATGGCGCGCGCCCGATCGTGGGGCGCCGTGAAGACGTTGGTCAAGATGGAGAGGGTCGACGGCATCACCGCGGCACCACCGACGCCCATGAACGCCCTGGCCGCGACCAAGCTCGAGGTCGATCCCGAAAACGCCGAGAGGGCCGAACCGAGCGCGAAGACGCCGAGTCCGACGAGAAAGACGCGCTTGCGACCGACGTGGTCGCCGAGCGATCCGGCCGCCAACAGCAGACCGGCGAGCACGATCACGTACGCGTCCACGATCCACTGCAGTTGACTCGAGGTGGCGTGCAGGTCTCGCACGATGCTCGGCAACGCCACGTTGAGAATCGTTCCGTCCAGATTGATGATCAAGACACTCAGGCTCAAGACGAACAGCACGAGACGACGCGAGCCACGATTTGACTCGAGGTCACCCTCGTGGTGCCGTGTCAATGACCCCGTGCGCGACACCCGAACCTCCCGATACCCGGACACTAGCCAGACGACGACCGCGCACCAGTAGGGCCAAAAGTCACCTCGGTGACCCGGGGTTGCTCCTATTCCCCACGGGTCACCAACATCAGCGCGGTAACTTGAGTCCGTGCTTTCGACATCGGCCCGACCGGTTGCGCCAACGGTTCGGACACCGTAGTCGTGGCCGTCGGTCTCGCCATCGCGTTCGGACTGCTCACCGCGCTCGCCAACGCGGCGATGCTCGCGACCCAGCACGTCGCGAGCACCAGTCACGACTCGCCACGACGCGGCTGGGCGCTCGTTCGGTATCTGTTTGGCCACCCCCTGTGGCTGCTCGGCTGGCTCGGAGCCATCGCTTCTCTGGTCTTTCAAGCGCTGGCCCTGCACTTCGGGCCGATCGCGCTCGTTCAACCGTTGCTGGTAAGTGAGCTCGTCTTCGCGCTCGTGCTGCGTCGGTGGTGGCTCCACCAACGTCTACGGCGCTCGGCCTGGGCGTCGGCCGCCACGACGGCCGTCGCACTCGCCACCTTCCTCGTGCTCGCGGCACCACGGGGACCACTCGGTGAGCCGAGCGCGTCGCGTTGGGTGGCGCCGAGCGCAGTGACCGTCATCCTTGTGCTCATCGCCATCGCCATCGCTCGTTCCGCGACGCCGTCGCGCCGGGCCGGTGCTTACGCCACCGCCGCCGCCCTGCTATGGGCTCTGGAGGCGACCTTCATCAAGGCGGCCACCGACATCTTGGCGTCGCGCTCGCTCGCCTCACTGCTCACGAGCTGGCCGTTGTACGCCCTTGTCGTTTGCGGGGTCCTCGGTCTTGTCGCCGAGCAGGCGGCACTGCACGTCGGACCGCTCAAAATCTCCCAGCCCATCATCGTGATTGTCGATCCCCTGGCCTCGGTAGTCCTCGGTCTCGTGATTTATCGTGAACAGTTCGCCAATTCGCCCAGCGCCATCGCGGTCGCGGTCGTCGCCTTCGCCGTCGTCGCGCTCGGCGTCGTGATACTGACGCGCACCGTTCCCGCCACGGTTACCGACGCCCAGCGACGCTGACGTCCCGCGGCGATTTCGACGTGGCAGCCGGTGGCCACGAACCCGGAAGGTTCTCGACGTGTCTTATACCCCCCGGGGTATCTGCGACGATGCCGCTAGGGCTTCGACCCGCGTTCGACTTTCGAAAGGCTGCCCATGGGCAAGAGCCGTCCATCCCACTACAGCGCCGGTGGTGCCACCCCACGACCCGCGGTCGGCGGCCAGCCAACGCGACTGCGCCCCGTCACCGCACGTCGGTCCGCACGACAGCGCCGTCGCACGCGACAAGGCGTGTACGCCGTGGCCAGCGTCGCCGTCTTGGCCGTCACGATCACCCTCGCCGTCGTGGGGCGCCCATCGTCGGCCGGGTTTCGCACGTCCTCGACCGACTGGTCCCTGCCGACACTCACTGGACACACCAGCGTGTCACTCTCGTCTCTCAAAGGGCGACCGACGGTGGTCAACTTCTTCGCGTCGTGGTGCCAAGTCTGCGCCGCCGAACTACCCGTCTTTGCACACGACGCACTCGCGCTGCGTGGTCGGGTCAACGTCGTCGAGGTGAACGCGCTCGAAACCGGTAACGGCGCCACGTTCGCGCGCCAATTTCACCTAGCGCACGACACGACGGCGGTGCTGCGCGACGTGGGCGGTGCCCAAGGTGATGGCCTGTACCAGAGCCTCGGGGGCAGCGGCTCGTTGCCCATGACCGCCTACTACAGCGCCGCTGGCCAGCTCATCACCACCCACGTCGGGGGCTACGACGGCTCAACCCTCGCCGCGCAGCTGCAGCGTCTCTACGGCGTGTCAGTTCCCACCTAGGCGATGGGCACGTCAAACGTCAGTCTCGTGGCAGCCTTCGTGGGTGGTCTGGCGTCGTTCGCCTCGCCGTGCGTGCTGCCTCTGGTCCCGGCGTATCTCGCAATCATCGGTGGCCTCGGTAGCGCGTTACCGGCAAGCGCGTCGAGCTCGACCAGCCACCGACGTGTCGGTGCCCTGACGCGAGACACGTTGCTCTTCGTCGTCGGCTTCGGGGTCGTGTTCGTGACCCTGGGACTGTCGGCGAGCACGCTCGGGCGAGCGCTCATTCACCAGCAGGGCACCTTGACCCGCCTCTCGGGTGTCCTCATTGAGATCATGGCACTCTTCTTGGTGGGGACGGTCGTCTTGCGCACGCCCTCGTTGTACCGCGAGTGGCGTCCCCATCCCCACTTGGCTAGGCTCGGCCCCTTCGCCGCACCGGTCGCCGGTGCCGCCTTCGCCTTCGGGTGGACACCGTGCGTTGGACCAATCCTCGCGTCGGTCCTGGCGCTGTCGACCCAACAGGGCCATCTGGCGAGCGCGTCGGTGCTGCTCGCGACCTATTCGCTCGGTCTGGGAACGCCGTTCGTCATCACCGCGCTGTTCTTGGAGCGCCTGACGGCGCCCCTGACGTGGTTGAAACGCCACGGCACCGGCGTCACGATCATCAGCGCCTCGGTCCTCGGCGTGCTCGGACTCTTATTGACGCTCGATCGTCTGGCGTGGATCACGTCGCTCGCGCAACGTTTCACGTAGTAACGCGTCCCACTGTGGCTTCGCGCCGCGCCGCGTCGCCACGCTATCGATTCGCCGGCGAAACCAACGCCGGCGGAACCAACGCCGGCGTGGTTTCATTACGCCACCGAGGCGCTCGCTTCTCGATGAAGGCGACGATTGCTTCTTGAGCGTCCGCGGTCAACGCAGCCGCGGCCATGACCTCGCTCGCGAATGCGTAGGCCTTGGACTGCTCGAGATCGATTTGGGTGTAGAACGCGGCCTTGCCAATGGCCTTGGACTCTGTACTGCCCCGCGTCACCCGTCTCAGGAGTTCGACCGTCGCCTCGTCCAACGTTGCTGTGGGCACGACCTGATTGACGAGTCCCCACGAGGCGGCGGTCGCCGCGTCAATCGCGTCGCCGCTCATGCCCATCTCGAGAGCGCGTCGACGGCCAATGAGGCGTCCGACGGCCACGAGAGGCGTCGTGCAGAAGAGGCCACCCTTGCCACCCGGCGTTGCGAACGATGCCTCCTCGGCCGCCACCGCGAGATCGGCGGTGGCCACGAGTTGGCAGCCGGCTCCCGTTGCGAGTCCGTGTACTCGCGCAACGACCGGCTGGGGCATCGACTGCAGTGCATTCATCATCGACGTGCACGTTGCGAAGAGGGCCCGCGAACCCGCGAGGTCCTCACCCGCCATCTCGGCAAAATCGTGTCCGGCGCTAAATATCTTGCCCTTCGCGGCGAGAATGACGCCGGTCACGTCACTGGACCCGACTTCGGTGAAAGTCGCCGTCAACTCGTCCATCATGCGACGCGACAAGACGTTCATTCGGGCGGGATGATTGAGCCAGATGGTCGCAATCTCATCACGACGCTCCACGAGCACGAACTTTAAGTGATCTCCCATGAACCCTCCCAACCTCACTCGTAGGCTAACGCCCTCGCGCGCCACGTCCGTGGCGATGGCGGTGGCCGTGGCGAACTCCTACAGGTCGGGCAGTTGAAAGTCGAGCGTCGGTGCGTCGGTGCCACCGTCGATCTCGAGGACCTTTCCGGTGAGGAACGCACCAGCTCGCGAAGCGAGGTAGATCACCCCGGCCGCGACTTCCTCGGGCGCGGCGATGCGGTGCAAGGGCGTCAGGTCTTCCATCATCTGCTTCAGTTCTGGCGTCCCGGTCACGATCTCGAGCGCCGATGTCGCCGTCGAACCCGCGGCAATCGCGTTGACCCGAATTCGTGGCGCGAGGTCCTTTGCAGCGAGGCGGGTGTAGTGGAGCATCGCGGCCTTAACCGATCCGTAGGCGCCGTAGCCCCGGCCCGCAACCCGACCCATGACCGAGGCGATGTTCACGATCGAACCACCACCGTTTTCCAGCATCACCGGCGTCGCCGCGACAACGAGTGCGTGGGTTGTCGTGACATTGAAGTGAAACGCCTCTTCCAGATAGTCCGTGGTGGTGTCGAGCAGCGGCAGCGGAATCGCGCCGCCAACGTTGTTGACGACCACGTCGAGTCGGCCGAACTCACTCTTGGCAACTTCGGCGAGTGAACGCACGACGTTTAGATCCATGAGGTCGCCGACCACACTCACCGCGCGCCGACCGGTAGACGCGATACGTTGTGCCACGAGGTCCAAATCGCTCTTGGTTCGCGACGCGATCACGACGTCGGCACCGCACTGCGCGAGGGCGAGCGCACTCGCCGCCCCGATGCCGCGCCCGGCACCCGTCACGACGGCTACGCGGTCGTCCATTCGAAAGAGGTCCAGTATCACCTCGGTCACCTTCAATCTCGTTGGCCGTGTTCCAACTTGGCACCCTACCCCGGTCCACGACGGTCAATACTGCGCGACTTTGGACCGGAACCGCGGCACCGATCGTGTTGCGACACGGTCTACTGGCTGGGCCAGCGCAATGTCGCTGTACGCCCAGCGACGGGACCGCTCGAGCGTTACAATCCCCATCAGGAGGTATTTAGATGATGAGACGGCTTCTTTCGATTCTTACGGGCGTTGCGCTGGTGGTGGGTGGCGTCGGCGTTGGCGCGGTTGTCGCCAGCGCATCGGGGTCACCGACGATGACGGTGACCCCGAATACGGGCTTGACTTCCAATCAGAAAGTCGTCATCACGGGAACGGGTTTCCCCACCAGCGGAGGTCTGGTCGCCGTTGAATGCATCGGCACGGCGACGACCGTGGCCGGCTGCAGTACCGGCGCCCTCACCCCGATCAGTGTCAACAGTGACGGCTCGATCTCGGCGACCGACTTCTACGTCCAAACTGGGCCCATTGGCAATGGATCCTGTGGTACCTCGAGCACGGACCTGAACTGCGCCATCGCGATTGGAACGATGAGTGGAGCGTTGGTGGCCGATTCGCCCATCACCTTCGCCGCGCCGTCGACGACCCCGTCGGGTCCCTCGGTTACCGTTACACCTTCGAGCGCGCTCACCAACGGACAAACCGTGGTTATCACGGGTTCGGGCTTCACTCCCGGTGACTCCGTGTACGCCCTCGAGTGCCTAGTTGGCTCGACCAGTCAAGCCGGTTGCGACGTCGCAACGTTGACCCCCATAACGGTCAAGAGCGACGGCACCCTACCGTCAACGAACTTCACCGTCGCCACGGGCCACGTCGGCACGGGTACCTGCGGCACGACGTCTGCGGACGCGAGCGGCTGCATTATCGCCGTGGCCAACGCCAGCCAGAGCGACGCCGGTGGCGCGCCCATCACCTTCGCCGTCGCGGCGTCGACGTTGCCCACCGTGACCATAACGCCGTCCAACGGACTGAAGAATGGTCAAACAGTAACGATCACGGGGTCGGGCTTCACGGCGGGTGATTCTTTGTACGCCGTCGAGTGCTTAGTCACCGCAACCGGCGCGGCCGGCTGCAACACGGCTGGCGCGACGGCCATCACGGTCAACACCGACGGAACCCTGCCGTCCACAACCTTTACGGTCGCGACCGGCACCATCGGAACGGGCACGTGCGGCACCAACGCGGCGAACGCCCACGGCTGCGTCATCAGCGTCTCCACCGCCACCGGCGGCGACGTCGGCGCGGCACCGATCGCCTTCGCGATCGCCAAGCCACGGCCAGTGCCGCGGGCACTCTTCGTGCGCCCGTCCACCAACCTGCGCAATGGCCAGTTCGTCACGATCTACGGACGCGGGTTCATTGCGCGCGATCACGTCTACATCGTTGAGTGCCTGGTCGGCGCGACGTCCGCCGGCCGCTGCGACCTGCACACCTTGAAGGCCGTGACCATCCGACCGAACGGCACGCTCCCTCGGACGAGGTACCGCGTGGTAAGTGGCAAGATCGGCACGGGATTCTGCGGCACGACGCGAGCAAACCTGCACAGTTGCACGATCAGCGTCGCGAACGTGTCCAAGGGCGACGCGAAATTCGTGCGCATCGGCTTCCGCCTGCCGTAACGTCAGGCAACTCCCGTGGTCCCAACGCAACCACGGGAGTTGCCTGAGAACCAAAGCACCCGCGGGCCAGGCGCACGTCCCATTGAGCAGTACGTTGAGAAGATTTCACGGTGACATCACCATTAGCGCGTGTGGTGGTCGCGACGACGACACAGACTGTACGGGTGATCGTTCCTTGCTCGGCGCCGATGCGCTGGTCGCGCACGCCTAACGTGCGACGCCAATCGATGCCGAGGGATGCTTCTTGTCACGAGGTACCGGCATCGGTATGGGCGAGAACGAATCCACGGTCGAGATCACGACGCCCATGAGCTCACTCTCGCGGCGTCGCCGCCTCGGCATTCTCGCCATCTGCTGCATGAGTCTGTTCATCGTCTTCATCGACAACACCATCGTCAACGTGGCGCTGCCGTCGATTGGGCACGATTTTCACACCACCCTGCCGGGTCTGAAGTGGATTGTCGACGGCTACACGTTGGTACTCGCGAGCTTGTTCATGCTCGCGGGCTCCACCGCCGACCGGATTGGTCGGCGCCGCATCTTCATGGTGGGTCTCGGCCTCTTCGTGCTGGGCTCACTCGCCTGCAGCCTTGCGCCCAGCCTGGCGTGGCTCGTGGTCTTTCGCATGCTCCAGGCCATCGGTGGCTCGATGCTGAACCCGGTCGCCATGTCCATCATTCGCAATACCTTCGACGACCGGCGCGAACGGGCCCAAGCCATTGGCATCTGGGGAGCCGTCACGGGTATCGGTCTCGCCATGGGCCCGATACTCGGCGGCTTGCTCGTCCAGGGCGTCGGCTGGCGCTCGATTTTCTGGGTCAACATACCGATCGGTCTGACGGCGATCGCGTTGACCTGGCTGTACATTCCCGAATCTCGTGCGCCGAGACCTCGGCGACTGGATCCAGTTGGACAGCTGATCGTGACCGTCGTACTGGCCAGCACCACGTACGCCATCATCGAAGGGCCGGGGCGACACTGGGGATCGTTCACGATTCTCGGACTCTTCGCGGTGGCCGCGATCGGCCTACTCGTCTTTGTCCCCTACGAACTGCACCGACGAGACGCACTGATCGAGATTCATTTCTTTCGCAGCGTCCCCTTCTCCGCCGCGACCCTCATCGCCGTTGCTTCCTTTTTCGCATTCGGCGGCTTTCTCTTTTTGAACACGCTGTACTTACAAGACGTCCGAGGACTCTCGGCGTTGCGCGCCGGACTCGACACCCTGCCCATGGCTGCCGCCATGGCGATCTTCTCCTCCTTGTCGGGCCGCCTCGTGGGCCGGTTCGGCACCCGGCCATCCCTGGTGTTGGCCGGCGTCGCGATGGGAGTGGCCAGCCTGATGCTGACGACCTTGACGTCCACGACACCATTCGATCGGCTGTTTCTCGCTTACGTGATCTTCGGTATCGGATTCGGACTCGTCAATGCGCCCATCACCAACACCGCCGTCTCGGGTATGCCCGCCAGTCAAGCCGGCGTCGCCTCCGCGGTCGCCTCGACCAGCCGCCAAATTGGCCAAACCCTCGGCGTCGGCATCGTCGGATCCGCGGTGGCGGCCCAACTCGACCCCGCGCAAATGCTCCGCCACTTCACCTCGGCGACCCACGCCGACTGGTGGTTGCTCACGGTCTGCGGCGCGCTCATCTTGCTGCTCGGTTTCCTAAGCACGTCCGGTTGGGCACTACGCACCGCGCACCGTTCCTCTATCCGCATCGATCTGGCCGATGAGATCACCGTCGACACCTAGCGAGCTCGACGAATGCCCTAAGGGGCTCGACGCCGTCGCGCGACTACGTTGGTGTTGGGAGGTCCCCTATGTCGTCCGCATCGGAACCCGTGAAGCTGAATAATCACCATCGCGACACGTTGTTACGTATTTTCCAGCACCCGACCAGCCACAACATCGAATGGCGCGAGGTGGAATCGCTCCTGGCGGTTGTGGGCACCATTGAGGAGCATCGCGACGGCAAGTACCGCGTCGAGGTCGGCGCCAACATCCAGTTCCTCGAACGCTCGCGACACAAGGAGATCGACGTCCAGCAAGTCGTGGATCTGCGACGCATGCTCGCGGCCGCTGGCTACGATCGAGTCGTCGAGGAGCTCGAGGACCAGGGCACGCCAGACTGAGCTGGTGGCCCGGCCGGTCGAGGCGACCGGCGCGCGCACTCGCGAACCCGTCGCGCATCAACTACGAACTATCGGTTCGAGCCAGGGTTGCCGCAACGCCAGTCGGTCACGTCAGTGTCGCCACGCCCAGCGCCATGCCCCTCGTCTTGAAGAGCACGCCGTCTTGGGTAATGAAGAATCCCTCGATGCCCGCCATCGCTTCCAGACGATGCAGGACCTTCGGACCACCAACGGCGAGGGCCGTCGCCAGTGCGTCGGCGTACGCGAGGCGCCCGCCCATCACGGTCGCCGAAACCGCGGCCACCCGCCCGTCCAGGGGATTGATGAGGTGCTCACCACGCGCGTAGACCCCCGAGGTGGCGACACACGTGTCGACCTGGACGACCGCGCAGAGTGCGTCGGGAATGGTGGGGTGCTGCACACCGACGTCGTAACGCTGACCGGGCAGTACGCAGATGTCGCCACCGGCGTTCACGAGCGCGGCGCCAACGCCACCTTGGGCAAGCACCGCGAGCGCCCGCTCGGCCGCCCACCCCTTCACGAGTCCCGTCGGATCGAAGCCATCGGGCAGCGCCCATGGATCGAAGTAGCCGCCAGACATGTCGCGAGCGACTTCACAAAGTTCGCTCACCTCGCGCATGAGGTCTGACGGCTCGATTGAGGGATCCCGACGCCGACGCGAGAGTTCGCTGTCGGCTCGCCACGGGCTGAATTGTTCATCAATCCGGTGCAGCTCGGCGCACGCTTCTTCAACTAGACGCCCTGCGTCGTCTTCGGATCGGGCACCGGGATCAACGAGAAATGAGACCACGGTCCCCATCACCGGCTCCGCCCGCGTGATCACTTGAAGTGCAGCTTGTCCAGCGCGCTCTGGATCGAATAGGCGTACGCCTCGCTCGTGTAGGTGGCACCGGTGAGCGCGTTGATGCGAATGCCTTGAGCCTTCAGCACCTCAGCTTTCAAGACCGGCACGGCGTAGCCCTCCAACTGCTGTGAGTACGAATCGAGCGTGTGCAGCGAATTAACGGACAACCCAACGATACGGTTCTGCGCCACGGTCACTTTCACCGACATCGTGCCGTACCCGTAGTTCTCGGTCGCCCCAATCGCGCTCGCGCTCACGCCACCGTTCCCCGTCGGCGTCGTAGTCGTCGTCGTCGTGGACTTCGAGCTCGACGACGACGTGGCAACCGTGGTCGAAGGCGTCGTCGCTACGCTCGACGGATTGGCGATCAATCGAGAGCCCGCGGAGCCCGAGGCGCCGTGCAGCGCCACCACGCTCGTAAAACCCGCCGCCGTCGCGCCGAGCACAGTAATCAGTCGTTTCATAATCGTCCTCGTCCTAAATCACGTACGCTTCGTGGTGCAACGCCTCGGGCGCCACCCCCGCCTGGTGGGCCATGGCCACGGCGTCACGAACAAACTCCGCCGAGCCACTGATGTACACGTCTCGCTTGGCCAAATCGGGAACGAGGCGAACGATGGTGTCCATCGGTACGTCGTGGCGGCTGCCAATCAGGCGGTGGGTGACGCCCTTGCGCTGGCGCACCAGCTCTTCAACCTCGTCGGCCAGGAACAGTTCGTCGTCACTCGATGCGCGAAGTACGACAATGGGTCGCGACTTGGCCGGCAGGTCCTCCAGCAGCGCCCGCAAGGCGGTAACGCCGACCCCGCCCGCGATAAGTAGGACGCTCCGTCGTCGTTGCGCGTGCACGGTGAAGGCGCCGTAGGGGCCCTCGACGGCAACGGCCGTTCCGACTTTCACGTTCCTAATGGCCCGCGTGAAGTCACCGACTCCCTGCACCGTGAGGCGAAGATACGGCGGCCGTGGCAGACCCGACACCGTAAAGGGGTGCGCCTGCCACCACATTCCCTTGGTCAAGAAGCGCCACTCGAAGAACTGCCCACCGGCGATCGCTAGTCGTTCGAGTTCGCGACCCTCGAGCGTGATCGAGACCACGCCGGACCCTTCCGGCTTCACCTCGACGACGCGCAGTCGGTGTCGAAGTGATCGGTATACGGGCATACCAACGCGGAAGGTGAGAACGAGGGCCGCGGCGATCAGCCAGGCGACCGTCCAGCTCACTTGCGCCAGCGGATGACGGACGAAGGATGGACCGAGAACCACCTCGTGGGCGAAGGCCAGAATCAGTGCGGCGTATAGGAGCAGGTGCAGTAGCCACCAGCGCTCGCGAGGAATACGGGTGCGGATCTGGCGAATTGATACGACCCCAATGAGCACCATGATCCCGAGGGCCACCGTAGCGGTAACCATATTCGGGAAGGTCCGCAGCAACACCCCGACCTCGGACCAGACTCCCTGCTTCGCGGATTCCGCATACGCGAAGGTGAGGAGCACGGCGTGGGCAGAAATCAAGATGATCGGCCACGGTGCGAGGCGCCGGTGCCAGTGCATGACGCCGTCTTGGCCAAGCATCCGCTCCAGCGCCGGCGTTCGACTCGCGAGCACGACCATCACCAGGGCGAGGTAGGTTCCCGCGAGACCGGTCGTCGATCCAAGAAACATGGTGAACCCACCGTGGAGGTGAACTTCGCTCAGGGTTCCGTCCACGAGCGGCAAGCCCAACACCAAGCCCATGCCGAGCCCGATCAGCACCAGAACGCCGTAAAACGAGAACACGCTTGGTCTCTTGGTAACTGCTCGCGCCTCGCTGCCGCGCAGCCGCGGTCCCCCGGCAACGTCTCGAGGGTATAGGGTTGGCGAGCTCAAAATTCCTCCGGTCAACTACCACTCGCGTGTTAGTGAAGCGAGACTAGTGAACACTTCGGCGCCGAATGACCGGTTTTGCCATTTTCTTATCAGGTATTAAGGTCGTTGGCGTCCTAGCGGCTCCACCCGGTCCACGTGCCAACGCCAATGAAGCGCCTCTTGGTGCCCGTGTAATACGGACTTGTCATGCTCCCTGGTCCGCTGTTACGACACGCTTTGCGCGTTGCGACAAGTTGACTGACCCGACGTCGCATCCGCCAGTCACTTCCCGTGCCCAACGTGCCACTTAGCGCACGTGGCACATTGGTACACATTCATCACGACACCGTCTCGCTCGGAAAGTTTTCGGGCACTCGCTTCGGCGTCGCCTCGGGTAAGAAACGCAACCTTGGGGGTGCCAACGCGTGTCGTATGCGCGCGCGGTGAACGCCGAAGTGACGTTCCGCGCTGTCGATTTCTCCCTCCGTAGCGACCTGACCAGAACAGGACCAGCGCCACGAGCACCAAGGCCCCGACCAAGACACCAAACGTCACCACGTTCGCCAACTCGCCACTACTCGCGTCTCCTTCACCGAGCACGGACTGGCGTTCGGTCCCCAACACTACGCTCGGCCACTTCAGTCCACCCAGTGTCAGAACATACCGCTCCACCAACGTCACGCAGTGTGAGGTTCCCCAGAAACAGTGGACACGGTTTATGCGGCTAATGCGACTTGAGACAATGCTAAGTCGAAGTTCACGGGACTGACGTTGGAGGTGGTTGCGTAGCGGCGATCGTGATTGTAGAAGTGGATGTAGCCCTCGACGCCGGTACGCAGTTCTGCCACGTTGGCGAACACGTGGCGGTAGAAGTACTCGTGCTTGAAGATGGACCAGGACGATTCGATGCTCGCGTGGTCGAAGCAACTCCCGGTGCGACCCATGGAGTGCGATCGTGAACTTCTCACCCAAGGCAACGACGTCGTGATCGGTGAGTTGACCCACTGGCGATTCAGTTGGGCGATGACCAAGACTCGATTCACGAGGCCGACCGGGTAGTTGGCGTCACGGTCCGAGATGGTCGTGACCTTGAACGTGTGCGGACTGATCCCCGCGATCCCCAGTGCGCATGCGCGCAGCGACCGTGTTCTCACTGACCGCGTCGCCGGCGTCGTGCGGATCACTCGTCACGAGGCGATCCGCAGGTAACCCTGGAGCCCTTGTGCGAGGCGACGAACTGGTCGTCTCGTCTGTTGCGCTGCTCACTGACGAGGGGTTCGCGACCCTGGGCCTTCTTCCAGCGGTAGTAGCCCGCGGTCGAGACCTCGAGCAGTCGGGCCGTGCGAGTGACCTCAAAGTTCGCGCCGCGTGGCCATCAACGCAAATCACTCTGCTTTGGTGGCTTCGAAGCGAAGTGCGTTGCCGCTTTTCCCAAGAAGGCCAAGTCCTTGCCCTTCTCGGCGACCTCAGGGCACAAACGCAACAGCTCGGCACGCTCGGCGACATTCAGTGGCTCGTTGCTGGTGGCCTCAAGCGCCTCCAGCCGTCGACACTTCACGCACCCAAACGCTCAACGAGTTCTCGAGAACTGACAGCTCCTTTGCCACGTCGTACCGTTCTGCCAGTGTCGATGACGCGGTGAGCCGCCTCAGTGCTGAACTCGAGAGTGAACTTCTTTCTCGTGGCTCCCACGGTGACATCCCCCCATCGACGTTCGAGTCGGATTGTTGGGTGTCCACTTTCTCTGGGGAGCCTCAGATACCAATGTGGGCGATTATAGATCTAACTTCTCGATCCTCCACGCGCCCGGAGGATTCTTCTGAGCTGGCACTTAACTCTGACCAGGGTTCTGATACGCTTAGCGCGAATTCGCATGGACGTGACACGATAAGAAATTAGGGGGAATTTTTTATGGCACTTCATTCAAGGAAAGGGTCTGCCCCCAGTTCCCCTGACACCGGTTTTGAACATCATGCCGCGTTCGCCGCGGCGAAGGCAGGCTCGAACTCGACAGGCGTGAGCTTGCCAAGACGGCGCCGGCGACGTCGGTTGTTGTAGGTGGACTTTGGTGGCACTCCGCATTTGAAGGGGGAATGAGGGTTCGCACGTGACACGAGGGCTCTGCCAATCTGTGGGTAGTTGACACCTTCAGACTGGAGAACCCTCGTGAGTCCTGACGATACACGCATCAGC
>JAJZBX010000019.1 GCA_021846325.1 Actinomycetes bacterium
GGACTCGCCTGGTCCCTTACTCGTGGCGGAGAGGTGGTCCCTTACTCGTGGCGGAACCACCCAGCAGGTGGTCCCTTACTCGTGGCGGGAACACCAGTCAGTGGTCCCTTATTCGAGGCGGCTGACAATCGAGAACTACCACGTTCGCGCGACTTCGTTCACCTACGACGGCCCAGACCGGATCCTGGAACGGCGGAGCGTGAGCGGACTGCTCAAAGCCGCTCGGCTATGCAGGGGGCACCACCTGAGCCAGCATGCCATCCGTTCTCGACAAGTGACCGTCACGACGCCCACTCCCGTCGCGTAGTCGGATCGGCTCAGGGAACTACTCGTTGCCGGCGAGGTCAGCCACGCGACGATCAAGCCGATCTCGCACGGCTGGCCAATCCTCGGCGATGATCGAGAACATGGCGGTGCCGCGGACCGTGTTGTCGCCTCGGCGCTGATAGCGGCGAAGCGTGCCCTCGTAGCGAGCACCGAGGCGGGCGATGGCCGACTGGGACCGGGCATGACGCACGTCGGTCTTCAGTTGTACTCGGCCGACGCCCAGAACTTCAAAAGCCTGGGTGAGCAGCGTCAACTTGGTGTCAGGGTTAACCGCCGTTCCCCACGCGGCCGGCGTGTACGCGGTTCCGCCAATCTCGAGGCGGGCATCTGCCACCGACACGTCGAGGTAGTTCGAAATACCGACGACCGCACCCGCAGGCAAACCGGCGTGCGGCCGACGCAAGCGGACAGCCCATGGGAGCCACCCTGCCGCGAGTCGCTGTTCCAGACGCCTCGCGTAGTCGTGAGCCGTTGCGGGACGTCCGGCGACGTGCGCCCAAACCTGATCGTCGTCGAGCGCGGCGAACAACGCATCAGCGTCACGCTCGACAACAACCGGCGTCACCTCAATGACCCGGCCAAGGAGTGGGGCTGAACCGGGCGGCGGCCAAGTCATCATTGGCCAAGGCGTATCGTTCGGCCTAGCATCGTCAATCTTCGCAATGGGCGACGGGTAATCAGGCGAGGCGCTCACGACGACAAGTATGCCGTTCCCAAGGGCGACCTCGACCATACCAGCCGAACAATCAATGGTCATTATTCAAGGTGCGTTCGCCCCGGTTCGGGCGCCGCCCGTCATACTCGCGCGACCGAGCGTGAGTGGCCCTCGCCAGCGTCGCCAACCGGGTAGTCCAACCGTTGCGGCGCGAACCCGGAGTGACCCGACGAATCAGGAACGCCTGACCCGACGAACGCTTTCGGGGTCGCCCGGCCGTTACCTCGCGGCTAGTTGGGCTTGAGCGCGGAGGCGCCGAGAGGCCGTCCCATAGCCCGAAGGTGGCGAAAGTGGGATGCGACGGCGGCGTGAAACGACGGCTGGACATGGCGGGGGATGTCGTAGTCCTCGCAGACCGCACTCACCACCGGCGCGATAAGCGGGTAGATGGTGTGAGGTAAGCGAGGAAAGAGGTGGTGTTCCGTCTGGTGGTCGAGGCCGCCGGCGTACCAGCGAAAGAGCCGACTGAGTGGGCCCGATCCGTGGGAGAAGTCCAGGCTCGAGCGCACTTGCCATTCGTGCCACTGGTAGGGCGGTCGCGCGCCGGCCACGGCGAACTCGGCGCCTTCGACCACGTGGGCGGACTGGAAGACGACGCCCATTAAGAACCCGACGGCGGTCATGACCCCGATCGCGCCCACGGCCACGATCCAGAACGGGTGGGTCAGCAACGGCAGGCCGAGCATGGTCGCGACGAACGTGGCTTTCGTGAGTACCGCGACGGTGGCGTCCGAGAGGCGCGAGCGCGAGCTGCGGGTGTGGCGAGACGCGCCCACCAGAGTGGCGAGGTCGTTGAACATGATTTCGAGGACCGTGAAGCAGTAGAGGGGCCACAGGTAGATGTGCTGGTAGCGGTGCCAAAAGTAGCGGCGCTGAAATGGCGCCAGGCGGGCCAGTGGCCCCAGGTTGATGTCCGAGTCGGTGCCCACGACATTGGGCGAGCTGTGGTGCAACGTGTTGTGGCGGTAGAGCCAACGGTTGGCGTCAGCGCCAATAACGAACATGCTCCAGCCCACAACGCGGTTGGACCTCGAGAGCCGCTTGGTCTTCGAAGCGAAGAAGGCGTTGTGATTCGCGTCGTGTTGAATATTGAAGCCCACGGCCGCAAACGCGAGCGCGAGTGAGGCAGTGGCGATGAGCCCCTCGAGCCAGCCCGAGGCAACGACGGCACCAGCGATACTGACCAGGTACCACAGGGCAATGATGAGGGCCTTCACGTGGAGGCGACGGTAACCAGCGCGCAACGTCGCGTGATCCAGCCGCTCGGCGACGGCGCGCGTGAGCGCACCGGCGAATCCCCCAGTGATGACCGGCGGGGGACCGGTGGTCGTGCTCACCATCGTCAACGTCCTCAAAGAAGTAACAATGCCCATCCTACGGGGAGCGGCCGGGTTCGGGTCGCCGTGCTCGGGTCGCACTGGGCTGTGACACGCCCCAGTGGGCTCGGTGCAGCGTCTGGCCTGGTGACCGGGACCGGTGAACGGCGACTCGTCAAGTACGGTCGCACACGCGGCCCAGTGTCACGGCCCGACTGCTCGACCCTCAAGGATCGAGCGATGGGCCCTTGACGCTACCAGCCGCCCGGGGCGCAACCGTACTGGTCGGGCACGCGCCCCCCGGTGATCCGCATGCCGACCAGGATCTGCTGGTCGCGCGTCGCGCGGCCGGCGACGGGGGCGAACTGCGTGCCGCCATACTGCGACCACGACGAGTTGCGAAAACCGATCCCCGAGTAAACCGGACCCGTCATTGACCAGTTACCGGCCACCTCGCAGATGGCTACACGCTGCCACATCGCGCGCAGCTGGTTCAAGGTGAGGTGCTGGCGCTGGGCACCGATCGCGAGCACGTGGTGGATCGCGGCGCGAACGGCCCATCGATGATGTCGCAACTCAATCTGATAATGAATTCGCTCGCGCCGCGCGGCGACCGCGGCACCGGCGGCCACGTGCGAGACACTTATTGCACTTGACCCTATCGCGACGTTCGGGGGGTTGACCGCGGCCATCGCGATGGGTGCGAATGGTGACACGACGTTGAGCAGTGGCACCAAAAGGGCTATGGGGATCCGTCGCATGGCTTACTCCTTGACTCGAATCGCGTGATCGTGCGCTAGTGCGCGAGACGATCAAAATCTCAGTGGGCACGCGTAGTCCCCACTGAGGGGTTCGGTTGCTGGTGGGTCGCTAGGTATCCACTGCTGAGTGGGCGACAACGGGGCAGGCTTGGCTGCTCAGACCATCTTACCGATCACGGCCGAGACCGAGTCCCCTCCGGGCGATTACTCGGACGCTGTATCGAAGTCGATCAGGTAGAATAGGTTCTGTCAATGATAGATCCATTAAGAATGGTATTTATCGCCTGTCAAAATCCTTTATACCTGGTCATGGCGAATTTCACCCCAGGGCCCATTGGGTGAACCTGTGCTCGCGGGGCCTAGCGGTGCCGTGGCGCCTGGGGGCACGATCTGAACGTGCCGACAGCAGTGGCGACGCAACCCTTGTCCAGCGCATCACACCAGCGTGACGAAGCCACGCATTGATCCCCTCAACACCCCGACTTCTCGAGTGTTGAATGGCTGCGCACGCGCTCGAGGCGGGCTCCTCGGCGCGCCAATGCTCGGTCCACCTGGCTCGTGACTGTCCGAATGAACGACGCCGGGTTTCGCACTGGAACTCGACCCGGGTCCGTCGACGCCGTCGGCGGCGCTGACTAGGTGCCGGTGCGACGTCACGACCGGCACTTCGCGGCGCGTTCACGACGTTCCTTGCGTGCGCGGATCGGTCGCTTTACACTGCGACGGGAGAACGGAGTGGCTATGGCATTGGCTGGTCGCATGGCGCGTAGTGCGGTCGCGTCGGTGTTGGCGCTCGTGGCCACCTCGGTCGTCGCCCCCGCCGTCGCCGATGGGGGGTTGGGGGGCTCTGGCTCTCTCGCCGGCCTGGTGAGCAACGCGGTCACGGATGCGCCGGTTTCGGGTGCGTGCGTGGCGGCGGTGCAGGGGAACACCGTCGTGACCACGGCGAACACGGCGTCCGACGGGCAGTACACCATCAGTAATCTGGCGCCGGGTCACTACGTGGTGGTGACGTGTTTGACGACCACGACCCTGGCCAACGAACGGGCTCCCCGAGTGGTGAAGGTCGTCGCGGGACAGACCGCGCGCGTCTCGACGCTCGCCCTGCCCGCCGGCTATTCAATTTCGGGAACGGTGGACTTAGCCACGAACGCTGGACCGGTACCCAATGCCTGCGTCGAGCTGTTCGACAGCACTTACAACTACACCGGAACGGCGCCGACGACCACGAACGCGAACGGCGTCTTCCAACTAACCAATGTCGCGGTCGGCTCGTACCTCGTGACTACGTGTTTGCGCTCCACGTCACCATTCGCGAACCAGACCGCGGCGGTCACGGTGCAGTCGAACGTACCGACGCCCGGTCTGGCGCTGTCACTGCCCCTGGGCGGTGCGATCAGCGGTGTCGTGACTGACGCGGTCTCCGCGCAACCGCTACGCGGTATTGAAGTGGTAGCCAGTGCCCAAGGCGCACCGCACAACAGTGATCGGCTTTTGCCGAGCTACTCGGACGCCGCGGGTCGTTACACGATCACCAATCTCGCCCCGGGTCCGTACACGATAAGCGGCGGCGAACAAGGCGACTACGCGTTTGGCCACCCGGCCACCGCCACGGTACGCGTTGGCGTCACCGTGGGGGCGAACCTATCGGGTTCCCCGCTGGGTCGCGTGAGCGGCGTGGTCGTTGACGCCGCGACGAGACGACCAGTCGCGCACGTGTGCGTTGTGGCGTTACGTCGGGGCGGCACCCAAGGCGTGCCCACGTATCCCGCGACGACGTCGGCGAGCGGTTCCTTCGTCGTCTCGGGACTCATTGCGGGCCACTACCGCCTGGCCACCTGCGCCGTCCCGCGCGGATTCGCGCCTTATCGTTCGAGGGTACTCGTGTCGGTCACCGGCTTGAGAACGACGGTCGGCGTTCGCCTCCTGCTTCGCCCGACTCACTGAGTTCGACCACAGCCGTCGCGGCTGGGTCGTCACGCCACCAGTGACCAGGGATTTTCGAGGTAGGTCGTCACCGTAGCGAGAAAGTTTGCGGCGAGTGCCCCGTCGATGATGCGGTGGTCCGACGACAGCGTGTAGCGCATCGTGTGGCGGGCCACAACAGCGCCATTGATGACGCGAGGTTCGAGGCTCGTCGCGCCGACCGCCAGGATGGCCCCTTCGGGCGGATTAATGATGGCGGTGAACTGTTCGACACCGAACATGCCCAAATTACTGATGGTGAACGTTCCACCGGACATCTGTTCGAGGCTCAGCTTCTTCTCGTTCGCCAGGGCCGCGAGTTCTCGAGCCTCGGTGCCCAATTGGCTGACCGTCTTTTGGTTCGCGTCGTTGATCACCGGCACGACGAGCCCGTGTTCGGAGGCGACCGCGATGCCAATGTTCACGCGGTGGTGCAGGTACATCACCGTACTGAGGTCGTCGACGTAGGACGCGTTCACGCCGGGGTGATCCACCAGCGCCAAGGCGCACGCCCGAACCAGCAAGTCGTTGACGCTCACTTTGGGACGACCAACCGCGGTCAGCTGGCGATTGAGTTCCGAGCGCATGGTTACGAGCGCGTCAGCGTCGACGACTGACGTGACGTAGAAATGTGGAATCGTGCGGGCGCTCTCCCCGAGTCGCCGGGCAATGACCCGGCGGGTGTTACTCAACGCCACCGCTTCGGACCCTCGACGCTCGTCGCTGATCAGCGGTGGCGTTAGCCCGGTGGACGACGCGGTGGCGTCCTCATCGTGGGAGGGTCCGAGCAACCCGGCGAGGTCTCGTCGGATGATCCGGCCGCCGGGTCCCGTCCCGCGAACTCCACTGAGCTCGAGGTGATGTTCACGCGCGACTCGGCGAACCAGCGGCGAGGCGAACTGTCGTTCGAGCGTGTCGTGGGCCACCAATGGGCGCGCAACGACCGGGAGCCCCGCGTCGCTCGAGGGCTGAGCGGACTCGGCTGGCGTGGCGGGTTGCGGGGCCACCCGCACGGGACTCGCGTCGGCCACGGCTCGTGCGGTTGAGACGCCCGTGTCGAGCAGCGCGATCGGGGTGCCAATGGTGACCACTTCACCCTCGGCGACGAGCAACTCGGTCAGGGTACCCGCTTCGTACGCCTCGTACTCCATCGTGGCTTTGTCGGTCTCGATGTCGACCAGAATGTCACCGGGCTCCACGTGGTCGCCCGGGTGCTTGCGCCACGTGGCGATCGATCCCTCCTCCATCGTGTCCGACAGGCGCGGCATCGTGATCTCAATCATGGCCAACCTTCTGGTGTCGACGCCCGACGGCGTCCAGCGTCTGGTGCACGGCGTTGATGACGTCGTCAACCGACGGCAGGGCCGCGGTTTCGAGGGGTTTGGCGTAGGGCAGTGGCACTTCGGCCATCGCGACGCGCCGCACGGGGGCGTCGAGATAGTCAAAGGCGCCGTCGGCGATCGTCGCGGCGACTTCAGCCCCGATGCCGTAGGTGAGCCAGTCGTCCTCGACGACCACGGCGGCGTGGGTCTTCTTGACCGACTCGATGATGGCTGGTCGATCGAGGGGTCGCAGGCTGCGCAGGTCGACCACTTCAATGTCGAGGCCCTCGGACGCGGCCAATTGATCGGCCACCTGTGCCGCTACGTGGGCCATACGCGAGTAGCCGATGAGTGTGAGGTCTCGGCCCTGGCGAGTTATCTTGGCGCGCCCGAGCTCGGCCGGCGTGTCGTCGTCGGGCACGTCGCCCTTGGTGTTGTAGAGCGCGAGGTTCTCCAGGAACAAGACCGGGTCGTCATCGCGTATCGCGGCGAGCAAGAGCGCTTTGGCGTCGGCGGGCGTACTCGGGGCTACGACTTTCAGGCCGGGAACGAAGGCGTAGTAGAGCTCGATGTTCTGAGAGTGGGTCGCCCCGAGCTGTTGACCACCACCGCCGGGCGTGCGGATGACCAGGGGCACGCTGGTCTGGCCACCGAACATGCCGTAGATCTTGGCGGCGTGATTGACGATCTGGTCAAGGGCGAGCAGCGAAAAGTTGATCGTCATGATCTCGACGACGGGACGAAGTCCGAGCATGGCGGCGCCGATGGCGGCGCCGGTGAAACCCTCTTCGGCGATCGGGGTGTCGCGGACCCGCCTTTCACCGAACTCGGCGAGCAGTCCGGCCGTGATCTTGTACGAGCCTTCGAAGACGCCAATCTCTTCGCCCATTAGGAAGACGTTCTCGTCGCGAATCATCTCGGCGCGCAACGTGTCGTGCAGCGCCTGGCGATAGGTCATCGTGGTCACGTGGCTTCTCCGGGATCGGGCAGGGGCTCGGGTTCGAAGAGTGGCTCACCGGGTAACCGTCGCGAGTCGTTCGGGACCGCAGAGGCGTAGTTGTAGTCAAAGAGCGTGGCGACGTCGGGGGCGGGACTCGATTCGGCGAACGCCGCGGCTTCGTCGACTCGCGCGGTCACTTCGAGTTCGATGGCGGCGAGCGCGTCGGCGTCGAGCACACCCTCACGTACCAGTCGGGCCCCGAAGGTCACTACCGGGTCGTGTTCACGCAGCTGAGCGACCTCGGCTTCGGTGCGGTACTTGGCTGGATCGACAACGGAGTGGCCCCGGAGACGTTCCGATACGACCTCGAGGAGATAGGGGTGCCCATCGCGCGCGGTGGCCACGGCGTGCGCGCTGGCGTCCGCCACGGCGATCGGGTCCAGGCCGTCGACGCGCGAGGACTCCATGCGATACGAGGTGGCGCGACGAAAGAGCTCGGGTTCGGCCGACGATCGTTCCACCGACGTGCCCATACCAAGGCGATTGTTGATGATCACGTAGACGATGGGTAGTTTCCACAGGGCCGCGATATTCAGGGACTCGTGGAACGCTCCGATGTTGGCGGTTCCGTCGCCCATGGTGCACATGACGATCTCGTTGCCGCCACGGTAGTCAATGGCCAGTGCGGCACCGGTGGCCAGGGGAACCTGTCCCCCGACAATGCCGTAGCCGCCGAGCAGACGATGGCCGCGGTCGAACATGTGCATCGAACCACCCCACCCCTTGGAAACGCCGTCGGTACGCCCGTACAGTTCGGCCATGACTCGATTCGGATCAATGCCCCGGATGATGGCGTAGCCGTGTTCGCGGTAGTTCGTGAAGAGGTAGTCCGTCGGCGACAGGGCGGACAGCAGTCCAACGACCGCCGCCTCCTCGCCGAGGTTGAGGTGACAGTACCCACCGATCAGGGCTTGGGTATAACTACGCGCTGTTCGCTCCTCGAACCGTCGGATCAGGAGCATCTGACGATAAAACCCGACGAGCCGTGCGACCTCCGCTGGCGTTCGCGCCGCCGCTTTCGCGCGCGTCGACTTCTTGGGTGCGGCCCGCCCCGCTGGCGTGCGAGGTGCGTGCATTTGGTTCGTCATCAGCCGTTCTCTCGTCGTCGCACTCGCGAGAGCCCGACGGGTATCACTCAGTCTGCCATGAACGTCAAACCCGAATTGTACGGGTTCACGGTCATACTCGTTCACCTACGCCAACGCCCCACGAACTCACGTTGAGCGAGCGCCGACGCGGGGCGTGGACGTCGCCGCGGGTCGGACTGGCGTCGGTCGTTACTCAGCAGTAAGAACCGGATCGGTCATCGTTGCTGAACATCGCGTCACCATGACCGCTTCAGTAGTTGCTTGCCGGCAGGCAATAGAACTACGATCCCCATCGTGGCGAACGACGCGGTGCTTGGCGACGACGTGGTCGATCGACTGCGAACGGTCGTCGGACGACTGAGCCGGTCGCTACGCGCGTCGCCGATTGCCGGATCGCTGTCGCCCAGCCAGCGCGAGGTGTTGGGGGCGATTTCGCGCGGTGGCCCGATGCGTCTGTCACAGCTGGCCGACGTAGAAGGCATGAACCTGACAATGTTGTCGCGCATCGTCAGTCACCTGCAGCGCTTGGGGTTGGTCGACCGGATCGGCGACGACGCCGACGGTCGCGTGGTTCACGTCGCCGTAACTCGGGTCGGGCGCCGGGTGTGTGACGAACTGCGCGCCGCGCGCACGGCGGCACTCGATCGCGCGGTGCGGCGACTGAGTGAGCGCGACGTGCGCAAACTGCGCGACGCCGTGCCGGTCCTCGAGGCGCTCGTCGAGATTGTTCGGTCGGCGAAGCAGTGAGCGTCCGGGCTACGGCGTCGCGCACCTTTTCGTCACTGTCGAACCCGAACTACCGCAAGTACTTCATCGGCCAAACGACGTCGCTCGTCGGCACCTGGATGCAGTCGACGGCCCAGTCCTGGCTGGTGCTCGTCTTGACGCACTCGGCGACGGACATCGGGTTCGTGATTGCGCTGCAGACGTTGCCCGTGTTGGTCCTCGGGCCCTACGGTGGTGTCGTCGCCGACCGGGTGGACAAGCGCCGTTTCATGATCTTGCTCCAGACGCTGATGGGCGTGCAGGCGGCCATCCTCGCGGCTCTGACACTCGCGCACGACGTGACCTACGTCGAGGTCTGCGTGCTCGCGGTGGTGTTGGGTCTCAACAACAGCTTCGAGAACCCCTCGCGCCAAGCCTTCATCTTGGAGATGGTCGGTCCTCAGGACCTGCGAAACGCGGTGAGTCTCAACTCCACGATGAACAACGCGGCTCGGGCCATTGGGCCGGCCGCCGCCGGCCTGCTGATCGCCGCGGTGGGCGAAGGATGGTGCTTCGCGTTGAACGCCGTCAGTTTCGTTGCCGTGGTGGGTTCGCTCATCGCGATGGATCGTTCGGCCCTGACGCCGAGTCCCGCGGCCACTCGAGAACGGGGACAGGTGCGCGAGGGTTTGCGCTACGTCGCTCGCACGCCGGGACTGCTGATCCCGCTGATCATGATGGCGCTGGTCGGGACGCTGGCGTACGAATTTCAGGTCACGCTGCCCGTCGTCGCCGACAGTGTCTTCCACGGTGGCGCTCGCGTCTACGGTGGTCTCGTCACGGCGATGGGCCTCGGCGCCGTCGTCGGTGGTCTCGTTTCGGCCACTCGTGGACGCACCGGGACCCGTTCCATGGTCGCCGCGAGCGGTCTGTTCGGGCTCTTCCTCTCGTTGGCGACAATCGCGCCGATGATCGCCTTGGAATTTGCCGCGCTGGCCCTCGTCGGTTTCGCGAGCGTCTCATTCCTCGCGATGGGAAACTCGACCTTGCAGTTGGCGAGCGATCCCGCCATGCGGGGCCGCGTGATGGCGTTGTGGGCCGTCGCGTTCATGGGTTCAACACCCATTGGCGGACCGCTGGTGGGTCTGATCACGACCCACTTCGGTGCCCGCGTCGGGCTCGGGGTTGGGGCGTGGTCGTGCTTCGCCGCCGCGGTCATCGGGTTGGGGGCGCTTCGTCGACGAGCGAACGTGACCGTTGACGCGTCGGACCTAGGACCACGCCGAGGGGTTGGCGGTGAACTCGACGGTTAGCCAGAGATCGTGGGGCAGTGCGTCGAGACGCTCCGCCAGGGCGTTACGCACGAGGTCAGACTGCTCGACGGTCCAGCTCGGCTCCACCGTGAACTCGAGCTCAACGTAGAACTTGCGACCGATCTTGGTCATCCGCAGGTTCCGCTGCGCGAGTCCGAAGGTGGTTGACACGGCGTTGACCGCCTCGTCGGCGGGTCCGCGCAGGTCACTATCGGGGCTGCCTTCGACGAGCTCGATGAACGTTGTGCGGATCATCTTGAGCGGCGGCGCAACAAAGATGAGACACGCCACAATCACCAGGGACGGGTCAAGGTAGTGGGTGGCGGGTTTCCAGGTCGTACCCGCCAGGGCGTGCGCGAGCGTGTAAGCGACGATCATGCCCGAACCGAGCGCGCCGCCGGTCAGCCACTGGGTTGCCTCGGCGCGAACGAGCTCGGAGTCACTGGCCATTCGCCGCAGCCACCACCACACCGAGGTTGGCACCAACAGCGAAACGATTGCGTAACCGACGCCCCAACCCGAGGTCAACGTGTCTCCGCCGTGCAGGATTGACAACACGGCGTTGAAGGAGGCGTACGCGCACGTCGCGAGCAGGGCCACGGCTTCGACGCCAATGATGAGCGGCACCAGCGCTTCGCGACCGAACGGGTATCGCGACGTTGGGCCGCTCGCCACCAACCGTGAGACGCGCATGGCCATCCAGGACAGGGCAATGCCGAGAAAGGTGTAGAACCCATCGAAGAGGATGATCTGGGATCCGGTCACCACCCCGATGGCGATGCCCACGGCCGCCAGGACGATGCCGTAGAACATGGAAACGCCTAAGGCACGATGCTCGCGTGCGAACTCGTCCCACGCGCTGGATTCGCCGGTCATGTCGTCCCTTTCGCTACGACGGTACCGGGTGGCGCGAGCGTCGTCGGAGATGGTCCGGTCTCCCGGGGCGATCCGAACGCGCCATAATCGAGGCGGACCGTTATCGGGGGACGAACGTGGCCATCAACGTGACACCAATCGCCGGACTCGATCCGGCGGTGAACGCCGTACGCGAGCGTACGGCTCGGCTGGTGAATGACCTGATCCTGCCGAATGAAGACGCGCTCTGGCGACTGCGTCGCGGTGAAGAGCGCTCCGACGACGGGCGCCTCGCCGCCAAGCGTCGCAGCATCGAGCTGCGAGAGTCCATCAAGGCCGCGATCTTTGAGGCGGGGCTGTGGGCGCCCCACCTGCCGCGCGAATACGGTGGCGCCGGACTCGACTTTCTGTCGTTGTCCTACATGTACGAGATCCTGGCGTACGCCGTTGGGGCTTCGAGCCTCTTTGGGATCGCCGCGCCCAATTCGGGCAACGCGACGATTCTCGCCAAATACGGAACCGAGGACCAGAAGCGCCAATGGCTCCTGCCGCTCATTGCTGGCGAAATGGAATCGGGCTTCTCGATGACCGAGCCCGATCACGCGGGAAGCGACCCCCGCTCCATCCGAACCGAAGCCGTGCGCGACGGCGACCAGTGGGTGATCAATGGACACAAGTGGTTCACGTCGAACGGGGTGAACGCGAACTTCTTCATCGTTATGTGTCGGGTGAGCGATTCGTCCGGCGAGTACGGCCGGGCCGGTCAGATGACCCAGATCATCGTGCCGAGCGACACGGCGGGCGTCACCATTGTGCGCGGAATCGGCATCTTCGGGCGCGAGACCTCGGACCACTGTGAGATCCTGTACGAGAACGTGCGAGTTCCGATTGCCAACACGCTGGGACGGGTCGGACAGGGCCACGAGGCGGCCCAGGACCGGCTCGGCGCCGGCCGCGTCTACCACTGCATGAACGCGATTGGTCAGATGTGGCGCGCCTTTGACCTCATGGTCGCGCGCGCTCGCGAACGCGAAGTTCACGGCGGACTGTTGCGCGACCACCAGTTCATCCAGGGGTTCATTGCCGACAGCTACCTCGACTTGCAGTCGGCGCGTCTCATGACTATTAACGCGGCCCAAAAGGTCGCCGATAATGATCCCGACGCTCGCACCGCCATCTCAGGGATCAAGATCTTTGTGCCCGCCGCCTTTCACCGGGTGGTCGATCGGGCCATTCAGGTCTGGGGTGGCGCTGGCGTCAGTAACGACCTGCCCCTGGCTCAGATGTACCAGACGGCGCGCATTTTGCGTCTCGCCGACGGGCCCGACGAGGTCCACCGGATCCTCATCGCGAAGCACGTCCTTCGCCGATTCGACGCCGGCACGGGCTGGAACTTCGCGTGAGTGCCGAGGGCCCCGATGCAACGGTGAAGGCGGGAGATCCTCAGGGCGACGACGAGTTCGCGAGTCTGCTCGCCATGCCGTACCCGAGTTTCTCAGACGACGAGATGGACCGTCGGCGAAACTTACTGTTCGATCTGGCTGATCGTCGCGACGTTGACCACGTCGTGGCCTACGGCACCGGCGGACGGGGCGGCGCCGTGACGTGGCTGTCGCAGTGGTTGGTCACCAACGAGGCGCACCTCGTGATGTCCCACGGCGAACGTGATGCGCTTTTCGTCCAGTACTTCAACCACGTCCCACTGGCCCAGGATCTCGTGCGCGACGCGAGGGTGGCCTGGGGTGGGATCGCGACGATTGACGCCACCATTGGCGAGTTGGGGCGTCGGGGCGCTGCTCACGGTCGCGTGGGCGTCATCGGCCCCCTGCCGTTCGCGGCCGCCCGGCGTCTCGAAGCGGTCGTCGGGCCGGTCGTCGACCTCACGACGGACTACTTCGGACTTCGCCTGGTCAAGTCCGAGGAGGAACTTCGTTGGTTCAAGTTGGGCGCTCGACTGGCTGACCGGGCGATCGACGCGCTCGCTGCGCAACTCCGCCCGGGCCTGAGCGAGCGTGATCTCGTGAGCATCGTCGAGTCCGCGTACCTGCGCTTCGGGGCAGTGAACGGAATCCACTACTTCGCGCTCAATGCTATGAACGCTCCGCAGTACTGCACGCCCCGTCAGATACCGTCCACGCGCCTGGTGGATGACGGTGACGTGCTCTCCACCGAGATCACGGCCAATTTCTTCGACTACGGCGGCCAGGTGCTTCGTACGTACAGCGTGGGGGCCGACCTGTCGCCGCTCTTTCGCGACCTCCACGACGTAGCTGACGAGGCGTACTCGCGCATCGCGGCGCGATTGAGGCCCGGTGTTCACGCGGCCGAGTTGGTCGACGCCGCCAACGTGATTGAGGAGGCCGGATTCACGACCCTCGACGATCTGGTCCACGGGTACGGCGGTGGTTACCTGGCACCAATCCTCGGATCGCGCAGCCGGCCCAACGAGCCGGTCCCCGACATGGTGTTGCGTTCGGGCATGCTGATCGTTGTGCAACCCAACGTCGTGACCCTCGACCATCGCGCCGGGGTCCAGACCGGCGAATGCCTCGTGGTGGCCGACGGTGGCGCGCAACGGCTTCATCGGTGCGCCACTGGCGCCTATCGCGTGTAACTGCAGCGTCGAGGTCCAGTAGCGTCGAATCATGCTCATCGACACCGACATCGCGTTTGATCCCAGCGGCGAGTACGCCGGCGCCGCGGACGCCGAGTCGGCGGGCTACAAGGGACTGTGGGCCGCCGAAGTTGGTCACGATCCATTCGTGGTGCTCGCTGGCGCCGCCCGCGCCACCACCGCGATCGAGCTCGGTACCGGCATCGTCGTCGCCTTCGGACGTAGCCCGATGATCACCGCGACGCTCGCGAATGACCTTCAGGTGCTCTCCGCGGGTCGCCTGGTGCTGGGTCTGGGCAGTCAGATCAAGGCGCACATCGAGAAGCGCTACTCGATGCCGTGGTCGCACCCCGCGCCGCGCATGCGCGAGTACGTGCTCGCGCTGCGAGCGATTTGGTCGGCCTGGAACGAGGGCACGCCACTTAACTTTCGTGGCGAGTTCTATCGGCACACGCTGATGACGCCCTTCGTTAGTCCCACACCCCACGGCTACGGGCCGCCGAAAATCTTTCTCGCTGCGGTTGGCGAAGTGATGACCGAAGTCGTCGGTGAGGTGGCCGATGGGCTCTTGGTCCATCCCTTTACCACGCAAAGGTACCTGCGCGAGGTGACCGTGCCGGCGCTCGAACGCGGCCTCGCGAAGTCCGGTCGCTCGAGGTCCGACGTGCAAATCGCGTTCAGCGGATTGGTCGCGACTGGTGCGGATGGGGCCGCGATGGCGGCGTCGATTGAGGCCGTACGCCAGCAGATCGCCTTCTACGCCTCGACGCCGGCCTATCGACCGGTGCTCGAGCTGCACGGGTGGTCACCCCTGCAGCCCGAGTTGGCGTTGCTGGCTCGTCGAGGCGAGTGGTCGGCGATGGGACGACTGATTGACGAGCACGTGTTGAACGCGGTCGCCGTCGTCGCGCCGCCCGGCGACGTCGCACACGAGGTGGTGTGTCGCGTGGGTGGCGTCGTCGACCGGTTCAGCATCTACGCGCCGTCGGGCCTCAGTGACGGGGCGCGAGGCACCATCGCGCGCGATCTCGCGGCATCGTAGATCGATCTCCGGGCCGCGCAAGCTGTGGTGAACCGTCGTCCACTGCGACCCCCAGTCGTTGCCCGTCGCGGCGGGCCACGGACCCGCGGCGACGCCGGGTTGCGCTAGCCGTCCTCTGGGTCGGTGACGGCGTGCTCGGGAAAGCAAACCGATCACGAACGCGACGACGCAGACAACGACGAATACGCGCCAACTGCCTCGTGATCGGGGCACGCGCCGGTCGCGGCGATGGGTTGAAGGCGTCCGCGTAGCCCGAGATTCGCCCAACGACGACCCGGGCGGTCCGTCGCCCGACGGGTCGTCGTTGGCTAGTTCGCGCTTCGCCCATCCTCGCTCGGCGACAGCGAGCGTCGAAGGTTCAGCATCAGCCCAGAACCCACGAGTGCGATGATCCCCACCGAGAGCGGCCACCAGTTCCCCAGGCCGCGACCGAAGTAAATGGCGGTTATCAGGGGAGCCGTCGAGGTCGACAGCCCCCAGGCGAGTCCGGCCGCGGCGTTGTAGCGTCCACGCAGATGCTCGGGAGCGATCTCGTTGACCAGCGCGGAGCCGACGGGTTGGAACATCGTTTCGGCCACCGCGAAGACGACCATTGAGGCGCCCAGCGCGGCGAACGCCAACACCGGTGGCATCGCCAGCGCGGCGTCGAGCACGATCCAAAAGACGAACCACAGGAGCCCGACGATGGCGAGCACCCGCGTGCGACTGCGCCCAGCAATGCGATCGAGGGTCCAGCGTTGGGCGAGCACAATGGTGGTGGTGTTGAAGAAGAAGATGACGCCCAGTGCGTGCACGCTGATGTGGAGGTCGTTAATCACGAAGAGGCTGTAGCCGGCCTCTTGAGACCCGTAGCCACCAATGAGCAACACGATCGCGGCGAGGACGTAGTTGACGAGGCGACGGTCAGCCAGCACCGTGCGCCAGCCTTCGGCTCGACGAACCGGGTCGTCGAGATGATCGCGTACCGGTCCACCGTTGGCCCGCAGGGTAAAAAAGAGCGCCGCCGCGGGCAGTGTCGTGGCCGCGTCGAGGAGGTACAGCACGCTGAAGGTGACGGGGTGGGCCAGGTTGACAATGACGGCCGATACGAGACTGCCGAAGCCGATGCCGAGGTTCAGCAACATGAAATTGAAGCCGAAGGCCTGCTGGCGCAACTCACGTCCAGCGATCCGCGAGAGCAACGTGGCGTTGGGTCCCCAACCGGCGCCAGAGAAGATGGCCATGGCAATCGCGACGATGGCGGCCGACGTCCGAGTAGTCACGAAGGCCCAGATCGACAGAGCCGCGGCGCTGGTGGCGTAACCGAACAGCGCGACGCGAAGGGGACCGATCCGATCGACGAGGGTTCCCCACAGTGGGCTGGTGACCAGACCGGCAATCGCCGACGCCGCGAGCAGCACGGTGGCGAACTGCGGCGAGAAGTGTCGCACGTTATGCAAGTAGATGACGAAGAACGAGTACGTGAGTCCGTTGCCGAGCGCGTTGAGGAACGTGCAGGTGAAGAACACCCGCATCGGTCGGGTCATGGAGCGACGAAAGTCCGTCGGCAGGAGCGCGCTAGCGAAATTCACGAGTTAGTCAGGCTACTACGGGCCTTCGACGTCGCGCCGAGATTGTGAAGCCATTCGCGGGCGCGGGGCTATACGATGAGTCCACTGGTCTCTCGTTCGCGGCCAACAAAGGGGAGCAATGGTGACACGCCTGCCGACGAGGTCGACGGACTTACTCGCGGAACTGGCCGCCGACGTCGAGCGATTGTTCAACCGGCATCTCGAGGCGCCGCGACTGTGGTACCCCCACGAGCAAATCGATTGGGGATCGGGTACCCGATTCAGCGACCGGCCCTGGTCGCCCGAGGACTACCCGATAGCCGACGGCGTGCGCAGTTCCATCTACGTGAACCTGCTCACCGAAGACAACCTGCCGTACTACACCCACTCGCTCACCCGATTGTCGCCGAGTTCACATCCGATTACCGACTGGAACCACCAGTGGACGATGGAGGAAAATCGCCACGCGATGGTGATGCGCGACTGGGTTCATATCAGTCGGTGCATCGACCCGGTGTTGCTCGAAGATGGTCGGCGGGTGCAGATGTTTCGCGCCGAGGTGCCGATTCCCGAGACGTTCGCGGATCTCATCTGTTACGTCGCCCTGCAGGAGCGAGCGACGCAGATTGCCCACCGCAACACTGCGGCGCACCTGCCCAAGGACGACAAGATTGGACGCAACCTGCTGGGATTGGTCGCGGGTGACGAAACCAAGCACTACCTCTTTTATCGCGATCTCACGCTCGCGGCCTTCGCCATCGACCCGTCAACGATGATGGTGGCCGCCGCGAAGCAGGTTGCGGCCTTCGCGATGCCCGGTACGGGGATTCCCGGGTTCACCCGTCACGCGGTGCGCATCGCCAAAGAGGGGATCTACGGGATAACCCAGTTCGCCCGTGACGTGCTCGACCCGGTACTGAGCCTCTGGGACGTCGGTCATCTAGAGCACTTGACGCCCGACGCCGAACGGGCCCGGCTCGATCTCGTCACGGTCGTCGCGAAACTCAGCGCGAGCGTCGAGCGACTGTCGCGCAAAGGGTCGAAACCGGCGCTGGCGTAATTACTCCTTGGTGTTCGCGATCGTTCGGATGTACTCCTCAATGGTGCGCCGCTCCAGCAATTCGCGTGTCTCGCGCTGATGCATGGCATCGCCCCGAACGATCAGGTACACGAGAGTTCCAATCAACGGCAGGATCAAGATGACCAGGACCCACGCGGCCTTGGCGAGTCCCCGCAGGTCGTGACTGCGCACGATGTCGGCCATTACGTGGAACGCCAGCATTAACCAGAAGATAAAAAAGACGAGGTACGAAATGGTGAGCAAGACGTCCCACAGCGGATAGTTGGTGGCCAACACGAGTTCTCCCTTCGACACTCAAACTACTGAGTGGCGACGGCGCCATCGCGTAATCGTCGCAGTCGCTGGGCGAGGTCGACCTCGTCGCCCGCCACGTCGACGACTTTGTTGCGTGATCGCACGCCGTGCACCAAGTGCACCGCTGAGCGGCGTACGCCCAGGGCGCACGCGATCGCCACGAGGGCTTCGGCGTTCGCCGCCCCATCGATCGCTCGGGCCCGCACCCGAACGACGAGGACACCGGCGACCGCGCCGCCGACCAACGGCTGTTTCGCCGCGGGGTGCACGCGAACGCTCACGCGCACCGGGGGACCCTTCGTTGCGCGCTGGCGCCTCGGTTCACCCACCCGTTCTAGCAACCAGGTCATCGGGGATCACCCGCCTAGGATTGGGGCAATCGGGGTGGAGGTGTACGTGGGACTCAGCATGGCCGAAGCGATCGCTGCAGTGTCGGCGCCTGGTCAGCCGTTCGAAGTAACCAACGAATCCGTTGACGGGGTCGAGTACCGGGTGTTCAAGAACGCGCCGCCCACGCTGGGCGAGTACTTCGAGAGGCTGCGCGGTGACCAGCAAACGTTCGTCGTTTACGAGGACGAAGAGTGGTCCTTTGACCGTGTTCGGCTCGAGATGGACGCATTGGCGCACGCCCTGGTCAAACGGTACGGCGTCGCCGTGGGCGACCGCGTGGGCATCGCGATGCGCAACCTCCCCGAGTGGATCGTCGCCTTCGGTGCCATCGTCTCGATCGGTGCTATCTCGGTATCACTGAACGCGTGGTGGACCGAGGACGAGCTGGAATTTGCGGTGAACGATGCGCGGCTGTCGCTACTCGTCGCTGACTCCGAGCGCGTGGCTCGAGCGGCCGGACCCTGTCAGCGCGCCGGTATTGCGATTCTCGGCGTGCGCCTCGACGAATTGGAGCCGCTCGGTCCCGGCGTCGAGCGTTGGAACGACGTCCTCGAACGGGGCGCGGTGATGCCCGACGTCGCGCTACGCCCCGATCTGGACGCCACGATCCTGTACACCTCAGGCACGACCGGTCGGCCCAAGGGGGCAGTCTCGACGCATCGCGCCGTTAGTCAGTCCATCATGGCCTTCGCGTCGAGTTCGGCCATCAACGACCTTCGCCGCGACGCCGGTAGCGGGTCTGGTCTGGCCCCGTGCTTCATCCTCATCGTGCCGCTGTTTCACGTCACGGGGTGCATCCCGGTCATGATGTCGTGTGTCGCGTGGCACTTCAAGTTGATCATGATGCATCGCTGGGAGCCCGAACGCGCCCTGCAGCTCATTGAGCGACACCGGGTGACCAGTTTCGTCGGGGTGCCTACCCAGAGCTGGGACCTCATGGAAAATGCCCATTTTCACGACTACGACACCAGTTCGCTCACGCTCGTGGGTGGCGGCGGCGCACCGGCGCCACCGGCGTTGGTGAGTCGCGTGGAGCGTACGTTTACCCGTGGGAGACCGTCGCTGGGCTACGGGATGACCGAGACGAACGCCTACGGACCGGGCAACTACGGCGACGACTACGTGAGCCACCCGACCTCGACGGGCCGGTCGCGCACCATCGTGATGGATGCGACGATCCGCGACCTCGACGGTGACGAGGTGCCGGTCGGCGAGCGCGGTGAGATCTGGCTGAAGGGGCCGATGTTAATCAGCCGCTACTGGGCTCGCCCGGACGCCACGGCGACCACGTTGGTCGATGGGTGGCTGCGCACCGGTGACGTCGGGCACGTCGACGCCGATGGCTTCCTCTATATCGAGGATCGTTTGAAGGACATGATCGTGCGCGCCGGCGAGAACGTGTACTGCGCCGAGGTGGAGTCAGCGATTTACGAGATTCCGGCGGTGTACGAAGCGGCCGTCGTCGGACTGCCGAACGAGCGCCTGGGCGAGGAGGTGGCCTGCGTGATTCGCCTGAAGGACGGTGCGTCGATGACCGAAGACGAACTTCGTACGTACCTCGCGGCGCACCTGGCCCCCTTTAAGGTGCCGACGCAGGTGGTGTTCACGACCGATCCACTGCCCCGGAACCCCGCTGGCAAATTGATGAAGCGCGAGATGCCCGCTCGTTATTTCGCCTGAACCTGGGTGAGCGCGTCGCGGGCGTAGTTGGCCATGTTCAGTTCGGCGAGTTCGCCGCGGGCGAACCAACGAGCACGGTCCGTCGTGCCATCGGCTTCATCGCGCAGGGCCCCACCCGACTGCTCCACGGCGTAGAGAATCCTCACCGCGTGGATACCCTCGCCGTTGTCTCGTCGGCGCACGTCGCTGGTCACGCCCAGCAACGTCGGGTTGGCGACGAGCAGCCCGGTTTCCTCCAGAAATTCTCGCACCACCGTCTCTTCGGGGGACTCGCCGAAGTCAACGCCACCGCCCGGCAGCCACCACAGTGGCGGGGCGTGACGGGGGTTGCTCGAACGCACGAGAACGACGCGATCGTCGTTGAACAAGACGCCGTAGCTACGCACGCTCGTGCGCTCGCGCGGTCGTCGCGTCACGAAGGCGTCCCGTGAAGGGCGAGGTACGCCCGTTGACATCCTTCGCCGCAGAAGTAGTGCGTCTCGCCGTCGGCACCGACTGCGCTGAGCGCCTCAGCCGAGTTGACCCGCATTTCGCAGATCGGGTCGACGGCGTCGCCACGTTCGTCGCCGCGCATCGGCGAGGCCGCCGTTTCGAGTGCCCGAAAGGCCCGTCGACATCCTTCGCCGCAGAAGTAGTGCGTCTCGCCGTCGGCACCGACTGCGCTGAGCGCCTCAGCCGAGTTGACCCGCATTTCGCAGATCGGGTCGACGGCGTCTCCGTTGGGGTCTTCGTTCATGGTGGTGGACTCCTCTCCGCGGTCGAACCGCTCGGCGCATCGCAGTGAACAGAAGTAGTAAGTCTGCCCCGATCGCTTCCGCACCGCAACCGGAGCCGATACGTCAACGTTCATGCCGCATACGGGATCGCGTGCGCTGTCGTCAGCGTGGCCGTCCGTGCGACGTGCGAGCACGATCAAGCCGACCAGGACGACGGCGGCTGCGACATTGGCCACGAGCGTGCCCCCGAGCGCGAAGTGGCCGCTCATCGCTGGCGTGTGACGCGACGTTGGGATCAGGCCGAGCACGTGAAACAGGCCGTTAACGAGCAATCCGCCGGCCGACATGACAAACCAGAGCAGGCCAAAGAGTCGCCGCGCCATCGGACCACCGTAGAAGCGACGGTAGATGAGCAACAGCGGCAGCGTCACTAGGTCGGCGAAGATGAACGCGACCACGCCACCGAAGGCGACGCCGTGCACCCACAGGGCCGTGGCGAGCGGAATATTACCGACCGAACACACGAAGGAGACGACAGCGATGAGAGGTGCGATGGCTGCGTTCTCAACGACGGTGAGCCATCCGTGGCCAGTCAGGAAGACGTGGGACCACCACGAGGTCGGAACGTGCACACTCATAAAGCCCGCAATGAGGAATCCCGCGAGCAGTTCTTTGCGCAACATCGTGAAGTCACCGATCGTGTATCGAGCGGCTAGACGGTAGTAGCGAGCGGACCTAACGCGCTCGCGCCAGGGCGAGACACCGCCCTGGGTTGGTGGCGGCGCGTTCTCCAGTACGCGATCGTAGAGCGCCGTCTGGGTGCGTTGGCGATAGACGACACCCGTCAAGAGAGCGAGGCCGGCGATCATGATCACGCCGCCAACGAGTTGAGCGGCGAGAAACTGCCAGCCGAGTAGGAGGTACAGCACGACGCCGAGCTCGATCACCAGGTTCGTCGAGGCAACCATGAAGACGAGCGAGTTCGTCCACGACGCGCCGCGAGCGAACAGGGCTCGTGACATCGCGCTCGCGGCGTAACTGCATGACGAGGACACCACGCCGAGCAACGACGCCTTCGCAACGTTGCGCGCGGTGGTTTGACCCAACTGGGCGCGCAGCCCGTCGCGCGGCAGGAAGCTCTGCACGACGCCCGACAGCGTGAAACCGAGGACCAAGGGCCAGAAGGTCATCCAGACCATGGCGGCGCTCTCGCGCAGTCCGACGCCGAACCAGTGACCGACGGCGGCGAACGTGTGCACGGCTATCGAGTTGTCGGGAAGCCGAGGTCGATCTGGGACTCCGACGGCTGGGGCCAGCGGGTCGTGATGACCTTGGCCCGGGTGTAGAAGGCGAAGCCCTCGGGGCCATATATGTGCGCGTGGCCGAAGAGCGAGTCCTTCCAGCCGCCAAAGGAGTACGACGCGACGGGTACCGGGATCGGCACGTTGATCCCGATCATCCCGACGCTCACGCGTCGGGCGTAGAGACGCGCCGCGTTGCCGTCACGGGTAAAGATCGCCGTTCCGTTGCCGTATGGATTGGCGTTGACGAGTGCGACCGCGTCGTCAAAGGACGCCACCCGCGTCACCCCGAGGACTGGACCGAAAATCTCGTCGTCGTACGCCTTGACGCCGGGTCGCACGCCATCGAGCAGACTGGGGCCGACAAAGAAGCCGTCGCCGATTCGTAGCGTCGTACCGTCTCGCACCACGGTGATGCCGTCGGCCGGTGCGGAAGTGACGTACGAAATGATTCGGTCGCGGTGGGCCGCACTGATCACCGGCCCGAAGTCACTGGCGGGGTCGGCGCCGGGTCCCACCGTGAGTCGATCGAGGCGTTGGGAAATCTTCTCGATCAGGGGATCGGCGACGTCGCCGACGGCAACGACCACGCTGATGGCCATGCATCGCTCGCCCGCCGATCCGTACCCGGCATTGATGGCCGCGTCGGCGGCGATGTCGAGGTCGGCATCGGGCAGCACCACCATATGGTTTTTTGCGCCACCGAGGGCCTGGACCCGCTTGCCGCTCGCGGTCCCCACCTGGTACACGTGACGAGCTACCGGTGTTGATCCGACGAAACTGACGGCGTCAATGCCGGGGTGCTCGAGCAGTCGATTGACGGTCGTGGCGTCGCCGTGCAGTACGTTGAACACCCCGTCGGGAAGCCCGGCATCGTGGAGGAGTTCGGCGATCATGACCGAAACCGACGGGTCTCGCTCGGAGGGCTTGAGGATGACGGCGTTGCCGGTCGCGAGTGCGTTGGCGGTCATCCAGAGCGGAACCATGATCGGGAAGTTGAACGGCGTGATCGCGGCCAGGACGCCAACGGGTTCGCGAACCGAGTGGACATCGACACCGTCAGCCACTTGGCTGGAAAACTGCCCCTTCAGATGCTCGGTGAGTCCGCAGGCGTACTCCACGTTCTCGAGGCCACGCGCGACTTCGCCCTTGGCGTCGGCGACGGTCTTGCCGTGCTCTGACGTGATGATCTCGGCCAACTCATCGCCGTGTTGCACGATCAGGTGGCGCAGGGTGAAAAGGATGTTCGTTCGCTGGGACAGTGTGGAGTGTCGCCAGTCTTGCCAGGCGGTGCGGGCGAGCGTGACCACCTCATTGACCAGAGCGTCATCGGGTACCGGCGCGTAACGAGTCACCGCGCCGGTCGCGGGATCATAGATGGGCGTAACCCCCGTTCCAATGCGTCGCTGGCCGTTGATGACGTGGGGGACCGTGGGCATGTTTCCTCTTTCTCGCACCAATCTTACGGGCGAAGCCGGCGGGGCCGTTAGGGTGACGAGGTGGACGGCGCACCCTCCGTACCGACGCTACGAGACGCGTCCGCCGTCGAACCCCTGGGCGACGGCCGATTCGGCGTCGAACTATCGGGGTTCTACACCGCGATGCAGCGGCCCAACGGCGGTTACTTGCAGTGCGTCATGGCGAACGCAGCGGTCGCCGCGGCGAGCGAGCACGGCTCGACGCACCTGCACGCGACGGCAGTGACGACGAACTACTCGGGTTCCGCGGTCGTGGGGCCGGCCGAACTCGAAGCGCGCGTTCGACGGGTTGGCCGCGGTGTGTCGTTCGTCTACGTAACCCTGAGTCAAGCCGGCGTGCTCACCACGGAGTCACTGGTCACGGTGGGCACCCTGCGCGACGAGCCCCCTCGGTACCTCGGCTTGAGGCCCCCAACCGTCGCGCCGCTGGACGCGTGCCGACGATCGGTCGGCGACGGCACCCCCAACATCGCGCGCGTGCTCGATCTGCGCATGGATCCCGCCTACGCCGGTTGGTCCATCGGCGAGACCCGGGACGTTGGCGAGGTCCGCGCGTGGCTGCGCCTGGCGGAGGGGTCTGACGAGTGGGATCCGCTCAGTCTGTTGTTCGCGAGTGATGCCCTGCCGCCGGCGACGTTCCCGCTCGGTTCGACGGGCTGGGTGCCGACACTCCAGTTGACGTCCTACGTGCGCCAAATCCCCCACGGGACGTGGTTACGTGGGCGCCAGCGATGCGTGGTGATCGCCGGTGGACTCGTAGACGAGCGATGCGAACTGTTCGACGAACGCGATGAGCTGGTGGTGACCTCGAGTCAGATGGCGATGGTCCGGTTCCCCACTCGGCCGTGAACCAATCGGTCAACGATGAGGGTGGGCTGGCCATTGGCCGCGGCGTGCGTGTGCCGCTTGACCTGGTGCAATTTCGCGTTGAGACGGCGGGTGGTCCCGGAGGTCAACACGCCAACCGGGCCAAGACGCGCGTCATCGTTACGCTGCGACTCAACGAGCTCACGTCCCTGTCCGAGGCACAACGACACCGACTGATCGACGTACTGGGCCCGGTCGTTCGCTCGTCGGCCAGCCGTTTTCGCTCACAACACCAGAATCGAGAAGCCGCGTTGGACCAGCTCGCCGAGCGACTTCGCGCCGCACTCGTCCCGCCAACACAACGCCGCCCCACTCGGCCGACCGCGTCGTCGCGGGTCCAGCGCGTCGAGGCGAAGCGAGCGCGAAGTCGCCTCAAGCAGAATCGACGGGTCCGCGATGACCAATGAGCAATTACCGCATTCGTTCGAGGTGGCGATCGATGAGCTCCAGCGCCGTCTCGATCGTTAGATCGAGGGCGATGTCGGTGTCTTCGTGAGGACCGCGCAGGGGCGTGAGGGAGGCGTAACCCGCGGCCAGGAGCGCTCCATCGTCGTCGGCCGACTCGTCACTGACGTCGCCTAGTTCGGGCGACGCCGCGCCTAGTCGCAGGGGGAGTTCACCCTCGTCGCCCAGGGGTTCACCGCCGGCTCGGGGTCCCGCCGCCCTCACCACGCCCGCGGTGGAGATGTGACCGCGGCGCACGCCCCGCAACTCGGCGGCCGGCAGATTGGGAACATTCAGGTTCAAGAGCGTTCGAGACGGCGCGCGCAGTAGTTCGTGGATCACTTGCATCGCGACGGTGGCGGCCGTCTCGTAGTGAACCACCTCGCCCCACTGGACTGAGATTGCGAGTCCGGACAGTCCGACTTGTGCCGCGGTGAGGACCGCACCGATTGTGCCCGAGTGCAGGACGCTTCGTCCCACGTTGGCGCCGGCGTTGATGCCCGACAAGACGAGGTCGGGATCCACGCCGAAACTGCCCAGTGATCCGAGCAGTGCGCACAGGGCCGGTGGCGCGTCGAGGGCGAACGTAGGTATCGCCTCGGCGCCGGCGATGGTGTGGCGTCGATAGGCTACCGTCGGGTGATCGAAGACGTCGCCGACCGCGGCGGACATGCCCGAGTGGTTGGTGTACGGGGCGACGATCAGGGCGTCGCGTACCTCGCCTTGGGGGCAGTCGTCGATCCAACGCGCGACCGCTCGCGCGAGTACGGCGATGCCCGGTGCGCCGACGCCGTCGTCGTTCGTGATGAGAATTCGCATACGCCGTACCCTAACTGTCGTAAGTTACGTACCAGTGACGAGAGAGGGGCCGGCCGATGCTGCCGTCCGGTGAACAGATCGCAATTGCCCACGGCGACCAGCGAGTGGTGGTCACCGAAGTCGGTGCGACCCTGCGCACCTACGTACAGCGTGGTGTCGCGGTTATTGAGGGATACGCCGCCGATGAGGTCCCGTGGGGAGCCCACGGGCAGGTTCTGTACCCGTGGCCGAACCGGCTCGGCGCCGAGCCCTGGAAATTCTCCGACCGCGTGGGTGAGCCCGGCGCCGACGGCGCCGAACGGGCCGTTGCCATGCACGGACTGGTTCGTTGGCGACCCTTTCGAGTGGAGTCAGTGAACCAGAATCGTTGCGCACTGTCCCTGCTGCTGCACCCGTCGCCCGCGTTCCCGTTCGCGTCCCAGGTTGAAGTCGCGTTTCATCTGGGCTCCATGGGTCTCACGGTGACGACGACGGTTACGAATCGCGACGAGGTTCCCATACCGTTCGGACTTGGTTTCCATCCGTACCTCGCGGTGACCACACCGACGATTGAGGGCGCCACCCTCCAGGTGCCGGCCCACGCGTACGTCGCGGTCGACGATCAGCAGCTGCCGATTGGCGAGATCTTGCCGGTGGTTGGCAACTCGCTAGATTTCACGAGCGCAAAGTCAGTGAACGGTCACGAACTCGACGCCACCTTCACCGAACTGACGCGCGACGACTTTGGCATGGCCACCGTGTCGGTGACCGATCGTGATGGCGGACGCGTGGACCTGAGCATGGATCGCAACTTCCCTTACGTGCAGGTCTATACCGGTGATCGACTCGGCCACGGGCGTCGGCGCACGGCGGTAGCGGTCGAACCAATGACCTGTCCGCCCGACGCACTGCGCAGCGGCAAGGATCTCGTCGTGCTGCAGCCGGGACAGCACTGGGCGGCGTCGTGGCGACTGCGGCGGACCTCGTGAGCGGCCGCGTCGTCCTCGTGACGGGATCGACCAGCGGCATCGGCGAAGCAACCGCGCGCCGCTTCGCCGCCCGCGGCGACGCCGTCATGTTCAACTCGTCGCGTAGCGCCGAAGCGGGTGAGCGGCTCGTTGCCGCGACACCGAACTCGCACTACGTCAGAGCCTCGATTGCGGACCCCGACGGCCCGGCGAAAATCATGGCGGCGGTACTGGAGCGATGGGGTCGGTTGGACGTGCTGGTCAATAACGCCGGTACGACGTCGGTCATCGCGCACCGCGACCTCGAGGCGGCCACGCTGACGGTGTGGCGCGAGATCTTTGAAGTCAACGTCTTTGGGACCTGGGCGATGTCCATTGCCGCCATGGAGGCCCTGCGCGAGGCCCGCGGTGCGATCGTCAACATCAGCTCCATTGCCGGCATCCGTCAGACCGGTTCGTCGATACCGTACGCCGCGTCGAAGGCGGCGCTGAATCACCTCACGGCCCTGCTCGCAAAGGTCGTTGGTCCCGACGTACGCGTCAACGCAGTCGCTCCAGGACTGGTGGACACCCCATGGACCGCGGACTGGGAAGCGGTGCGCCAGCACGTGCGTGCGGTCGCACCGCTGCGTCGAAGCGGTGCGGCTGATGACGTCGCTGCGGCCGTCGAAGCGCTCGTGGACAACACCTACGTCACGGGTCAGGTGCTCGCCGTCGACGGAGGACTTACCCTGACCCAGTGACCGGACTGGTGGGCGGAACAGCCAGGCGCAGCGCGACGCTGAGCAGCCGTGCCGTTGGTGGTACGGCCCATCGTCGCCAGCGCGGAGGTTGCGCGACGCCGAGCAGTTCCAGCGCCCAGCTCGGCAGGAGCGAGAAGGCGCTGTGGACGAGCAGTCGATACACCGTGCGCTGGAGAGCCCCCCCGCCCACTCCGGCGATGAGGAAATCGCGTGCCTCAACGCCGTCGGCGCTGAGGCGCAGCTCCGGGCGAAAGGCGCGTAACTGTTGATCGAGTTCTCGAACGGTGGTCGGTGGTGTGGTGACGCCCAGGTCGCGAGCGACGATGGTCATCTCGCTGACGTACTGGTCGGCTTGCTCATCGGTGAGCCGATGCGGACCGAAGTGTCGATAGGACTCGAGAAAGACTTTCGTTCCCGCGTCGTGAACCCACGCCAGCAGGTGCGGATCGCTGGCGCGGTAGGCCACGCCGTCATCGGCTATCCCGTTGACAGCGAGGTGGATTGCCTTCACCCGTTCGATGGCGGCCAGGGCTGAACCTTGCGAACCGTAGGTCGTGGCTCCGATGAAGTTCGCCGTTTGCAACACTCGTCCGAGGGTGTCCTCTCGGTACCTCGAATGTTGAGCGACGCCAGCCATCGAATGGGGATGGAGCATCTCGAAGAAGAGTGCGCCGATGCCGCCAATCAGCATCGAGGGCAGGTCACCATGCACGAGACGAGCAACACCATCCACCGCCTGGTAGGCCTGATCGGGATCGACGCAGGCCTGCGGTGGCTCGCTGGCGAGACCGACAGCGTCGCGGATTGACGCGTTGGCGCGAGCCCGCAGTCGCCGGGCCAGCGCGCTGGTTAAAGTCGGCACGTCGCCACTCCTCCGTCTTCCCCCGACGCATCAGTGTAGGGCCATGCTTTCATTTCGCCGCCGACTCTGAGAAACTGGAACATGGCCCAAACAATCCGCCGTCTCGCGGCACGCGCCGACGTCGACGTCCAAGAGGTGGTGACGACGCGTACGACGACCGAAACCAAGCGCCCGTGGAACGTCGTGGTCTGGGATGATCCGGTGACTCCCATGAGTGTCGTCGTCGCCATCTTCAAGAAAGTCTTCGGCTACTCCAACAACAAGTGCACCCAACTCATGCTGACCGTTCACCACCAGGGACGAGCCGTCGTATGGTCCGGCGAACGCGAGCGCGCCGAAGGTTACTGCGTCAAGATTCAGGTCGCTGGGCTGCAGTGCACGGTTGAGGAAGCGGCGTAGTGGCACCTAGGATATTTCTTCGGCGACGAGATGGGCGCATCGAAGTGCGCCTCAATGACGCAGGTCGCTCCGTGGTGCGCGACGCCGTACGACGCGTGGTGGCGGCCGAGAACGACGTGAACGACGAGTGGCACGCCACCATGAACGGGCCGATTGATCCGAGCCGCGACCAGGATGACCCGCTACTGACACTGGCCCGTCAGCACGACGTGGCGTCGAATGCGGAGTTAGCGCTGATGTCGGTGGACGAACCATTCCTGAGCGACGGCGAAGCGTGGGCGTGGCTGAGCACGCTGCAAGTCGCCCTTCGGGCGACGGCGTACGCGCATGGCCTGGTGAACCAGGAGCGCGTTGCCGCCGCCGACGTTGAGGTACGGGCGCAGATCGAGACACTGCAGCTGCTGCTGTTCGCCATCGCCGACGTGGTGTGAGCCACGGTCGTCGGCCGAGGTCGTCTGCGGCACGTGCGCGACGCTCGTCACGTAGGCTGCGAGAATGCCATTTCGCCTCGTTCGCCGAATCCTCATTACCACGTTCGCCGTGGTCCTGGTCCCCTTAACCGGCACTCCGCATTTGAAGGGGGAATGAGGATTCGCACGTGACACGAGGGCTCTGCCAATCTGTGGGTAGTTGACACCTTCAAACTGGAGAACCCTCGTGAGTCCTGACGATAC
>JAJZBX010000006.1 GCA_021846325.1 Actinomycetes bacterium
ACATGGGTGGGGTCGTTCACTACGATGAGCATCGGTGTCTCCGGGCATCTCAGAGGACCCCTTCGCACTCATGCAAAGAGAAGAGCGAGGGGGTCCTTGTCTTTTCTAGGGTCCCCCACGTTGTCATTGCCCGGAGCGACAACGCAACCACCAAGGGTGCCTCAGCGCATCGTCACGCTCAGTGGCGCTTCAGAGGGAGTTGCTGGGTATTGAACGTGTCGCCCTACAAGAGTCCGTCCGGCCTGACCAATCCCCTCGGCGTATATACCGCGCCGCGTCGTGGTCACGTTCCTCTGGGGTGATGTCCGCTCAATCCGCTCTCAAGGGCCACCGCTCGTTCACTTCGACGTCGATCGAGAGAGGAGGGTCTCCGCGCGCGACACGCAACCGTTACCTGACCACGAGAGATTAAGGAGAAGCGATGAAGAATTACCCCTCAACCATGGAGGACTCCCTCAAGCAGGAGCTGTGGAAGTGGCTGCACCGAACACTCGATCACGTGGACGCGCTGCATACCTGCGTCTCAACGCCTGGTGAGAGTGACGGCGCCGTTGCCGCGGCCGCCATCGAAAGTGCGCGTAAGGCTATTGAGGCGGTGCGGCTTTACGCGTCGGAGTGCGTGGTTGTCGCCCAGACCCACGGCGTGTCGACGGCGACGCTGCACATCGCCGACTTGGTAACCCAGTTGTGCCAGTGCCTGGAAGAGGAGGTGACCGCCCTCGACGAAGAACTCGTGACATGTACCAGCTGAGCCGAGCTCGGCTGCCGTATCCGCCGGTGTCGCATCGCGACGTCCGGTATGTCCAAACCCCAACCAAACCAGAAAGTGGGTTGTGACCATGCAATCGTTTCCTGAAACCCCAATCGTCCCCGTGTCCATCTACGAACTGAACCTGTCGGGCAAGCTCTATGGTCTGCTGGGAGGGCTCGCTGCCGAGATGTCCCAGCTGCCGACCGAGCGCACCGTCGATCGATGGATCGCCACCGAGATCCTGCACCAGGTCTGTCGCTGCAAGGATGCGCTGATCGACGCGCTGCACTGCGCACTGCGTCTCAGTCAGTTGGGCGATCTTGACGGCCGATCGCAGGAGTGGATCGCCGAGATCCTGCGCTACACCGAGGAGGACCAGAGCCAGCTCGATCACGTGGAAGGGACGCTTCTGCACCAGTGTCATCCGCCTCTGCCGTAAGGAGGAGCCGAGAAGGACGACGTTTGGCCGTCCTTCTTGGTAGTCCACGCCCGTCGGATTCACATTTAGGTGCAGAGTTCACGACACCCAGAATCGATGCGTCGGACGCTGATGTGCACTGGGAAGACACTCGTCGCATTGGACTTCGTGCTCGCTGGTTCTTCACGGTGTCAGTGGGTCGCGATACGGTCTACGAAGGCGTCAGTCAGTGCGAGCGATGAAAGAGGGGATGGCGGCGATGAACGTCTTTGAGCTGCTGCGCCACCAAGTTCGTGAGTACGAGCACTACGTGCGCAGCTTCCTGGCAGTGCGCGACGACCGACTACGCGCCGAAGTGGAGACGCAACTCACCGAGGGGTTGCTCTGGCCGCACCCGCGCATGGGTCTCAACCCCGCGTTCGCACCGGGCGGCTGGGTGGACCAACTCGTCGCTGATGGCACGCTGCACCCCGAGTGTGCGCGGCTCTTTCGCCTGAAGGATGACGGTGGGTCGCAGCGCGGCCTGCACCTGCACCGTCACCAGGTCGAGGCAATCGTGGCGGCGCGGCGCGGGGGCAGCTACGTGCTCACGACGGGAACGGGATCGGGCAAAAGCCTGGCCTACCTCATCCCGATCGTCGACGCGATCTTGCGCGAGGGGCCCGGTCGCGGAGTGAAGGCGATCGTGGTCTACCCGATGAACGCTCTAGCCAACTCCCAGGCGGGAGAGCTGGACAAGTTCCTCAACCGCGGATACCCCAACGGGCGAGGACCCGTACGCTTCGCGCGCTACACCGGTCAAGAGAAGGACGAGGAGCGTCGTCAGATCTGGGCCGATCCTCCCGACATCATCTTGACCAACTACGTGATGCTCGAGCTGGTCCTCTCGCGCGTTGACGAAAAGCCTTTGATCCGGGCCGCGCAGGATCTGCGTTTCCTCGTCCTCGACGAGCTCCACACGTATCGCGGGCGTCAGGGCGCCGACGTCGCCCTCCTTTGCCGTCGGGTACGCGACGCCTGCCGCGCCGATCGTCTGCAGATCGTTGGCACGTCCGCGACCTTGGCCACGGGCGGTTCGTGGACCGACCAACAAAGCGAGATCGCCCAGGTGGCGACCCGCCTCTTTGGCCGACCGGTGGCGCCTGAGGATGTGATCGGCGAGACGCTCACACGCGCGACCGTCGGTTTCGATGCGAGTGAAGCGACCGCCGTGGCGCGCCTGCGAGATCGAGTTGCAGCGGACACGCCGGCGCCGAGCGACTACGAGGACTTCGTCGCTGATCCACTGACTGCGTGGATTGAGGCGCATCTCGGGGTGACGAGTGAGGAGGGGTCGGGGCGACTTGTCCGGGTGCCTCCTCGCACGATCGGTCGGACCGACGGTGTCGCCGCCGAACTGGCCAACATCACCGGCCTTCACCAGGATCTCTGTGAGCGGGTCGTCGAGCGCCAGCTCCTCGCCGGAGAGTCCGTGCGTCATCCCGATACGGGATTCCCGGTCTTTGCTTTCCGGCTGCACCAGTTCTACGCGCGTGGCGACACCGTCTACGCTTCACTGGAGACCCCCGAGACGCGCTACGCGACGACCAGCCCCCAGGAATTCGTGCCCGGCGATCGCTCCCGAGTGCTGCGCCCCCTGGCCTTCTGCCGCGAGTGTGGCCAGGAGTACTACCCCGGAACGGTGGTGGACCGCGACGGCGAGGAGTTCGACCCGCGTCCGCTCAACGAGCGCATGGCCGATGCGCCCCCGTCCTATCTCGTGATCGGGAGCGACTGGCCCGAGGTGACCGATCCCGCCCTCTTCGATCGACTGCCCGAGGACTGGGTTGAGGAGACGTCGAGTGGCATGCGGGTCAAGGCCGAACGGCGCAAGAGCCTGCCCCAGCTGGTTACCGTCTCACCCAGCGGACACCTGAACGAAGGCGGTGTGCGGGCGTGGCTCGTGCCGGCTCCCTTACGGTTTTGTCTCACCTGCGGTGTCACCTACGGGTCCCGCCAGAACTCGGACGTGACCAAGCTCGCCACGTTGGGCTCAGGGGGACGCAGCTCGGCGACGACGATCCTCTCGCTCGCGGCGGTGCGCTTCATGCGCGAGGACGACTCGTTGGCGAAGGAGGCCCGCAAGCTCCTCGCCTTCACCGACAATCGCCAGGACGCGTCCCTCCAGGCGGGGCACTTCAACGACTTCGTCGAGGTGGGGCTCATCCGCTCGGCCCTGTGGCGCGCTGTGTCGGCGGCCGGGGCGGCGGGTCTCGCCCATGACGAGCTCACGACCCGGGTCTTCGAGGCGCTCGGACTGTCGAAGCACGCCTACTCGCTAAACCCCGATGTGCGCGGGGTCGCGGCTATCGAGACGGATCGCGCTCTGCGCGACGTGCTGGGCTACCGACTGTACGTAGATCTGAAGAGGGGCTGGCGGGTCACCTCGCCGAACCTCGAGCAGACCGGACTACTGCGCATCGAGTACCTGGCCCTCGAGGATGCCGTGGGCGACGGGGACCTGTGGGTCACGCGCGACGACCTGCTCGCCCACGCCAGCGCGGACGAGAGGCGAGACCTGCTCCACACGCTGCTCGACTTTCTGCGACGGGGGCTCGCCATTCGGGTGGACTACCTGCGCGTGGACCGACTCGAGCAGATTAGCCAGAACTCACGTCAGCGCCTGATCTCGCCGTGGGTGCTCGAGGAGGACGAGCGGCCGGAGTACGCGGCGGTCGCCTTCGCTCGTCCCCGGCGGGCGAACGACTTTCGTGGGTCGTTGTATGTCTCGGCGCGGGGGGGATTCGGACAGTACCTGCGTCGGCGGGTTCGCGCTCGCGCGGGCCGAGATCTCACACTGGTCGAGACCGACCACGTCATTGCGGATCTGTTCTCGGGTCTCGCGAGCTACGGACTGGTAACGCCAGCGAGCGACGGCGCCGATGGGCTCGAGGTGGGCTTTCAGATTCCGGCCGCCGCCCTGCGCTGGTGCGATGGTGACGGCACCCCCGCGCCCGATCCCATCCGCATCCCCCGTCTCCCGGGGACCGGTCGACGCGCCAATGAGTACTTCACCCAGCTCTACCGAAGCGTGGCCGCGACGGGTGGCTCGCTGGAAGCCCGTGAGCACACCGCCCAGGTGCCCGCGTCCATTCGCGAGGAGCGCGAGGAGGAGTTCCGCGACGCGCGCCTGCCGGTCCTGTTCTGCAGCCCGACGATGGAGCTCGGGGTCGATATTGCGGCGCTCAACGTGGTCGGGCTGCGCAACGTGCCTCCGACGCCGGCCAACTACGCCCAGCGCTCGGGCCGGGCGGGGCGTTCGGGTCAGGCGGCCCTGGTCTTCACCTACTGCTCGATCGGCTCGCCGCATGACCGGTACTTCTTTCGTCACCAGGAGCGCATGATCGCTGGTCAGGTCACTCCGCCACGACTCGATCTCGCCAATGAGGACCTGGTGCGCGCGCACGTCCACGCCATCTGGCTGGCCGAGTCGGGACTCAGCCTCGGAACCGCCCTCACCGATGTGCTCGACGTGGCTGGCGACGAACCCTCCCTTGACCTGCAGGACCACGTGCTCGATGCGCTCGAAGACCCCGCACCGCGCGAGCGTGCCGCGGTGCGCGCCCGCGCGATGCTCGCCGATCTCGGGGGTGACCTCGAGGCGTCGGGGTGGTGGTACGAGGGGTGGGCGGAGGACACTCTGGCGGCGGTGCGCGATCGCTTCGAGTCGTCAGCCGATCGCTGGCGAGGTCTCTACCGGGGGGCGCTCGCCCAGGCGCGCGCTCAGACGAGGATCATCAACGACGCGACGCGCGCGCCCGACGAGCGCCGGCGCGCCCAACGCCTGCGACGCGAGGCCGACGCGCAGGCCGAGCTCCTGCGTAGTGAGGGGACACGTCAGTTCCAAAGCGACTTCTACTCCTATCGTTACTTCGCCTCGGAGGGCTTCTTGCCCGGCTACTCCTTCCCGCGCCTGCCGCTGTCGGCCTTCATCCCGGCGCGACGGGGGATGCGGGGCGACGACGAGTACGTTTCGCGACCCAGGTTTCTCGCCATCTCCGAGTTCGGTCCGCGCAACTTCATCTACCACGAAGGCGCCCGCTACGAGATCACGCGCGTGATCCTGCCGGTCGCCCAGGGCGCGGGTCTCGACGACGAGGCCCTTACGAGCTCGGCCAAAGTCTGTGCGTCCTGTGGCTACCTCCACGAGGGGACCGCCCGCGACGTCTGCGAGCAGTGCGGGGTGGCCCTGCCGGTTGCCCGTACGAACCTGCTGCGCCTCCAGAACGTGGTGACGCGCCGCCGCGAGCGCATCAGCTCCGACGAGGAGGAGCGGCAGCGTCAGGGATACAAGATTCTGACGGCCCTGCGCTTTGGACCCGAGGGCCCGAAGCGGGCTCGCGTCGTACGGGGCACCGAGGAGCTCGCGCGTCTGTCCTACGGTCAAGCCGCGCGCCTGTGGCGCTTCAACCTGGGCTGGCGGCGCCGAAAGGCGGGGGACCCCGAGGGGTTCGTCCTCGACACCGAGCGCGGCACGTGGGAGCGTAATCCGGCTGACACCACCGACGCGACGGACGCGTTCGATGCGGTGGGACGACGTCATCAGCGCGTAGTCCCCTACGTGGACGACACGCGCAACTGCCTCGTCGTCGACGTGCCGGGGTTGCCCGAGGACGCGGAGGAGGCGTCGCAGGTTCTCGCCTCGTTGCAGGCCGCTCTCAAGACCGCGATCCAGGTCACCTTCCAACTCGAGGACAGCGAGCTCGCGGCCGAACCTCTCCCCAGTGTCGACGAACGACGTCAGGTGCTCTTCTATGAGGCCGCAGAAGGGGGGGCGGGAGTCCTGCGTCGCCTGGTCGAGGATTCTGACGCCTGGCGCCTCGTCGCGCGGCAGGCGCTCGAAATCTGTCACTTCGACCCCGAGACGGGTGCAGACCGGCACCGCGCCGGCGGAGCGAGCGAGGACTGCGAGGCGGCCTGCTACGACTGCCTGATGTCCTACACCAACCAGCTCGACCACCGACTGCTCGATCGAGCGCTCGTGCGCGAGACGCTGCTCTCGTGGGCTGACGCGTCGGTGGAGGTGACGGGCCGCCAGGAGAATCGCGCTGACCAGCTCGAGCGCCTGGATCGCCTCGCAGGCAGCGAGCTCGAGCGACGTTGGCTGCGTTGGCTGGATGAGCGCGGGCTGCGCCTGCCGAGCGACGCCCAACGCCTCTTCGCCGAGCAGGGCACTCGTCCGGACTTCACCTACGATGATGACTTCCTCGCGATCTACGTGGACGGCCCACCGCACGACTACCCCGAGCGCCAGACCCGCGACGAATCTCAGGAGGGCGCACTGCGTCGGGCGGGCTGGTCGGTGCTGCGCTTTCGCTACGACGAGGAGTGGGCCGAGATAGTCGCCCGACGTCCCGACGCCTTCGGGGAGGCCCGGAGATGAGTTTCAGCGTGGGCAGCCTGGTGCGTGCGCGGGGGCGCGACTGGGTGGTCCTGCCCGACTCGAGTGACGACCTACTCCTGCTGCGCCCGCTCGGCGGCGCCGAGAGCGAGGTGGCGGGGCTCCTTACCTCCCTCGAGGCGGTCGAGCCCGCGACCTTCGACCTGCCGAGTCCGGAAGACCTCGGGGATGATCGCTCGGCGGCGCTGCTGCGTGACGCGCTGCGCCTCGGCTTTCGATCAAGCGCAGGCCCGTTTCGCTGCTTTGGTGGACTCAACTTCGAGCCCAGGCCCTACCAGCTCGTGCCTCTGCTCATGGCGCTTCGCCAGGAGACGACCCGGCTGCTGATCGCCGACGACGTGGGAACGGGCAAGACGGCGTCGGCCCTCTTGGTCGCCGCCGAGCTCCTCGCCCAGGGCGAAGTGAGCCGAGTGGCGGTGCTCTGTCCGCCGCACCTGGCGACCCAGTGGCGCGAGGAGATGGTGGAGAAGTTCCACCTCGATCCCGTCGTCGTCCTCTCGGCGACCGCGCCACGCCTTGAGCGCCAGTGTCGCGTTGGCGAGTCCATCTTCGACCACTACGACGTGACGATCGTCTCGACCGACTTCATCAAAGCGGACCGGCGCCGCCACGAGTTCCTCCGGGCCGCACCAGAGCTGGTGATCGTCGACGAGGCCCACACCTGTACGCCGGGCGGCGGGACGCGCGGTGGCCGCCACCAGCGTTACGAGTTGCTTCAGGGCTTGGCGAGCGATGCGACACGTCACCTCGTCCTCGTGACAGCGACACCCCACGCGGGAAAGGGCGAGCCGTGGCGGGCTCTGCTGGCCACACTCTCGCCCCAGTTGGCGAGCCTTCCCGAAGACCTCTCGGGTGAGGCCAACCGGCGCCACCGAGAGGCGATTGCCCGCCACGTCGTCCAGCGCACGAGGGGGGACCTACGTCGCTTCCTCCAGGAGACCCAGTTTCCCGAGGTCGAGTACGCGTCACCGGAGCTGACCTACCAACTCTCGAGCGAGTATCGCGAACTCTTCGATGCGGCCCTCGCCTACGCTACCGAGACGGTACGTGGTTCAGAGCCCGCCCACCGCCTTCGCTGGTGGTCGGCCCTCGCCCTGCTGCGTTCGATCGGCTCGAGCCCCGCGGCCGCACTCGCGACGCTGGAGAACCGCGCGAAGAATGCGAGCAGAAGCACGAGTCAGGAGATGGCCGATCACCCCGACCTCTTTGACTACGCGATCGACGACGACGAGGAGGGGACCGGCGATGAGATTCCCGTCGGGGTCCTAGAGGAAGAGCGTGACGAGCGGGCTCGGCGGCATCTGCGCCAACTGGGCGAGCTCGCCCGAGTCTGCTTCGGTGACGCCGACACAAAGCTCGCCGGACTGGTGACGATCTGTCGGGACTTGGTGGACGCGGGATACCGACCCATCGTCTTCTGTCGTTACATTCCGACGGCCAACTACGTCGCCAAGGAACTCGCGCGTCGCCTCAACGGCGTGGAGGTACGCGCCGTCACCGGAGAAATCCCCGGTCCGAAGCGGCCTGAGGCCGTGGCCGAGCTCGCCGGTCACGAGCGGCGGCTCCTAGTTGCGACGGACTGCCTCGCGGAGGGGATCAACCTCCAGTCGCTCTTTGACGCCGTAGTGCATTACGACCTTCTCTGGAACCCTTCGAGGATGGCCCAACGCGAAGGACGCGTGAGTCGCCTCAACCAGCCGAGCCCCACGGTGCGTGTGGTGACCTACTACGGTTCCGACAACTACATCGACCAGCTCGTCCTCGAAGTGCTCCAGAAGCGCCACGTCACGATTCGCAGCGAAACTGGCGTTGCCGTGCCCGTGCCCGGCGATCCCAATGCGCTCATCGAAGCCTTCGCCCGTCGGCTCCTCACTGGTACGGGAAGTTTGCTGGCCACCCAGCTGTCCTTCGACGGGATGGATGAAGAGGCACGGCAGATCGGGGAGTGGGAGCAGGCCGCCGAGCGTGAGAGGCGAAGTCGCACCCTCTTCGCGCAGGAGGGCATCAAGGTCGACGAGGTAGCTAAAGAGTTGGCGCGGGTACGCGACGCGATCGGGGGCGGGGCGGATGTCCGTCGGTTCCTGGTCGACGCGACAACTGCACTGGGGGCTCACGTCATCGAGCGCGCGGGTTCGGTGCAGATCGATTTGACCGAGATGTCCCCGGCGCTGCGTGACGCGCTGGGCCTGACGACCCTGCGCGCGCGTGTCGAACCACCGGCGGCCGCTGGCGAGATCCTGCTTAGTCGGACGCACCCCGTCGTCGCCGGACTGGCCAGGTACGTCCTCGACACCGCCCTGGATAAAGGCTCCGATGGTGTTGCTCGCCGCGCCGGAGTCGTGCGAACGAACGTCGTCACGACGCGTACGGTCCTCGTGCTGGCACGCCATCGCTTGCACCTCTTCGACGGCGACACGGCGACACGCCGTCAACTCCTGGCCGAGGACTGTGCGGTCGTCGCCTTCACGGGAGAGCCATCTCATCCAGTTTGGCTGCCGGTCTCGGAGGTCAAAGATTTGCTGCACGCCCCTCCCTCGGGCAACGTCGCAAGCGAGCAGGCTCGCGAGGTGATGACCGAGATCATCGAGAGTGCCGAAGGATGGCGCGCGGGACTCACCGAGGATGCGCGACGGCGAGCCAAAGAACTCCTAGAGGACCACCGTCGCGTGCGCCAGAGTTCGCAGCGGCGCGTCCGTGGTCTGGACGTCGAGGCCCAGTTGCCCGTTGACGTGATCGGACTGTACGTTTTGTTACCAGCCGGGGGGCGGCCGTCGTGAGCGAGCCGAGCGGTTTCAGCGCGATTCGCACCGAGGGCGGCCTCTTGCCGGCTGACCTGCTCACGCGGGTGCGAGGTGGGGACACGTCACTGCCCGGGCTCGAACCTTCCGACTATCACCTCGCCCCAGGTGAGCGGCTTAGCGAGCAAATCGCGCGCTCGTGGAGCCGCCTCGTGCCGCTTTGGCGACGTTTTGCGAGCGACCTGGAGGCTCTCGCCGCCGGCGACCCGGCGGCCGGGGCGACCCGCGAGAGGTGGCTGCACCCGCTCTTCGACGAACTCGGCTACGGGCGACTCGTCACCGCGCGGGCCGTTGAAATCGAGGGCAAGACCTACCCGGTCTCGCATTGGCGCGGTCGGGTGCCTATCCACCTTGTGGGGGCGGGTACCTCGCTTGACCGGCGACAGGCCGGCGTGAGAGGAGCGGCGAGTGCCAGTCCCCACAGCATGGTCCAGGAGCTGCTGAATCGCTCCGACGACTTCCTGTGGGCAATCCTCTCCAACGGCCGGCAACTTCGAATCCTGCGTGACAACGTCAGCCTGACGCGTCAGGCGTACGTGGAGTTCGACCTCGAGACCATCTTCGCCAACGAGATTTACGACGAGTTCGTGGTCCTCTGGCTCGTCGCTCACGAGAGCCGCCTTGATCCCGAGGATCTCGCAAACTCGTGGCTCGAGCGCTGGCGAGCGGAGGCCGTCTCGGCGGGAGCCCGGGCCCTCGATGCCCTGCGCGACCAGGTGGAAGAGGCGATTGCGATTCTAGGGCGAGGATTCCTCGCGTACCGCGACAACCACGAGCTACGCCGCCGACTCCGCGCCGGCGAGATCACGCCTCTCGACTACTACCGCCAGGTCCTGCGCCTGATCTACCGACTCATCTTCCTCCTCGTCGCGGAGGACCGAGGTCTTCTGCTCATGCCCGAGGCCTCGGAGCTCGCCCAACGTCGCTATCGCGGTTACTACGGGATAGCCCGACTTCGCGACCTCGCGGTGGGACGCTCGGGACGAGGTCATCATCCGGATCTCTGGCGCTCTCTTCTCGTTGTGACTCGCGGACTGGGTTCTCCGTCTGGGGTCTCCGAGCTCGGTCTGCCGGCCCTGGGTTCCTTCCTCTGGTCGTCGGAGGCGACGACGGACCTCGAAGTAAGTGACATTGCCGACACCGATCTTCTGGCCGCGATCCAGGTAATCACGATGCGGGTCGATCGCGAAGTTCGCCTGCTGCGACCCATCGACTATCGCAACCTGGGTTCGGACGAGCTGGGCAGCATCTACGAGGGACTACTCGAGCTGCATCCGGTGATCGCCCTCGAGTCAGCCGACTTCACCCTTGAGACCTTCGCGGGCAGCGAGCGCAAGAGCACAGGAAGCTATTACACGCCGGACTCGCTGATCGCGGCGCTACTCGACACTGCCCTCACGCCTCTGCTCGATTGCGCTTCACAGTCACCCGAGCCAGAGACGGCGCTACTTGACCTACGCGTGCTCGATCCCGCCGTCGGATCGGGCCACTTCCTCGTCGCGGCGGGACGACGCATCGCCCACCGACTCGCGTCGGTCCGCACGGGCGAGCTAGAGCCGGCTCCGGAGGCGGTTCGTCACGCGCTGCGTGACGTCGTGGGGCGGTGCCTCTTCGGCATCGATGTCAATCCGATGGCCCTGGAACTCGCGAAGATCAGCCTGTGGCTCGAGGCAATGGAGCCGGGTCGTCCCCTCTCCTTCCTGGATCACCATCTCGTGCTCGGCAACGCCCTACTCGGCGCGACGCCGGCGATGCTCGCACGTCCCATCCCGGATGACGCATTCAAGGCGCTGAGCGACGACGACAAGACTGTGGCGAGCGCCTGGCGCAAGTCCAACGCGGCCGAGGCCAAGTTCGCGCTGGGAGGACACGGACTCTTCGCGCTCGGCTCTTCGGTCGACGAGTTGGTGACGGACCTCGCTCGCCAGGCCCGCGCCGTCGAGGCGTTGTCGGACACCACGCTCGATGAGGTCGAGGCAAAACGCCGGGCCCATGAGACGCTGGCCGCATCGACGGAGATGTCTCGGGCGCGCCTTCGCGCCGACGCCTGGTGTGCAGCTTTTCTCGCTCCAAAGCGCGCGGGCGTCCCGAGGGTCACGACGACAACCGTTAGGAATCTGAGCGAGGGCGTCGTGGGGCCCGAGGTGCTGGCCGTCATCGACGAAGCTCGTGAACGGCACCAACTCCTGCACTGGCACCTGGCCTTTCCCGAGGTCTTTGAGCGCGGGGGCTTCTCGCTGGTCGTGGGAAACCCGCCATGGGAGCAAGTTCAGTACGACCCACGCGAAGTGTTTGCCGCATCCCATCCCGAGATTGCCGAAGCGGCAACAATGGCCAAACGTGCGGTCCTGATTGCACGACTCGAAGCGCAGGATCCAGTCGCATTCGCCGCTCACCGACGCGCGATGCGTGAGATGGAAGCTATGCAGTCGTTCGTGCACGGCAGCGGAAGGTTTCCCTTGACGAGCTTCGGGCGGCTCAACACCGCACCATTGTTCGTCGAAGCCGCTCGCGATGCAGTGGCTCCTGAGGGACGAGTCGGCATGATCGTCCCAACAGGAATCGCCACGGATTCTTTCAACCAGTACTTTTTTGCAGACCTTGTGAACAAGCACCGCCTGCTGAGTCTTTTCGACTTTGAGAATGGCACACCGCTGTTTCCCGGCGTTCACCGCAGCTTTAAGTTCTGTCTTCTCACGCTGACGGGCCCGGCCGGCGGGGCGGGGGAGGTTGAGTTCGTCTTCTTCGCCCGCGACCCGCGGGACCTCACCGATCCCGAACGTCGATTCACGCTCACGCCCGAGGACCTGGCCCTGCTCAACCCCAACACGAAGACCGCCCCGGTATTTCGCTCGCGCCGCGACGCCGAGCTCACGACCAAGATCTACCGGCGCATGCCAGTCCTGGTGCGAGATGATGATCCGCAAGGTAACCCCTGGGGGATCAGTTTCCAACTGATGTTCATGATGAACACCGACTCCTACCGGTTCCGCACCTTCACCGACCTCGAGGCATTGGGAGCCCAGTTGGAGGGCAACGTGTGGTGCAAGGGCGACCAGGCGTGGCTTCCGCTGTACGAGGCGAAGATGACGCACCACTTCAACCATCGCTGGGGCGACTTTGCGATGCAACGAGATGGGAGCTCCGACACTCAGTTGCCGGACATCCCCGACGGTCAGTTGGCCAATCCGGAGTATGTCGTTCAGCCTCGATACTGGGTAGAGGAGTCGGAGGTGACGGATCGCTTGCCCGAACAGTCGAACTGGCTGCTCGGCTTCAGGGACATCACGAACTCGACCAATGAGCGTACGATGATCGCCAGCGCACTACCGGTGGTCGCAGTGGGCAACAAGGAACCTCTTATTTTTTCCGGCATGCGGCCCGAACTCGTGGCAATGCTCCCCGCAGTTCTGAACTCATTCGCACTGGACTTCTGCGCACGCCAGAAGATCGGTGGCACGAGCATGAACTTTTTCATCACCAAGCAACTACCAGTGCTGGCACCCTCCGTCCTGGAAGCACTCGCGCCGTGGTCGCATTCAGAGTCGGTGGCAGACTGGATGAAGTCACGGGTTCTCGAGCTCACGTACACCGCTGTTGACATGGTGGGTTTCGCAGTTGACCTCGGCTACTCCGGGCCACCATTTACGTGGAATGCCGACCGCCGACGCAAGTTGCGGGCCGAGCTCGACGCTGCTTGCTTCCACCTATACGGTCTCGACCGCGATGAGGTGGCGTACATCATGGACACGTTCCCGATCGTAAAACGCAAGGACGTGGCTGCCTTTGGAGAGTACCTGACTAAGCAGATGATCCTCGAGCAGTATGACCTATTGGCCAGGAACATTGAGATGCCCGGGTGATCGCGTGTCCATTGCGGAAGACAACGTTTGCGTTCATGTGACAGCAGAAGGGTAGTTTCGCTGACGTCATCCGGAACTGATTCAGATTGATGCGGGGAGCACAATGAGCATTGAAGTGACGAGAGAGCGGATTGTTATTCACGAACTTGAGATCAGTGAGCCGGTGGTCATCGCCGAGTTCTGGGCTGCCCAGGACACTGGTTCAGACGTCGTCGGCCTGTGTATAAAGATACTGAGCCTTGGTGCTCAGGTTGTGGCACTGGGCTCGCACACAGCAAGTGCAGAAAAGCTTGACGCGAGCATTGGAAGCGCGAAGGTGGCAATCCAAGGTGCTGTGGAGAATGTGGCCGCCACGCTGAAGACGCAGTTGAGTGAGTTGGTCGATGAAGACGGCGCGCTGGTGCGCAACGTGAGCCAGATCGTTGAGGATCTGCGTGACAGCCTGGAGAGCTTGACCGCGGGTGAGGAGTCGCCATTGCGGGTGGCCATGCTCAAGAGCCTCGAGGATGCACAGTCACGGATCCAAACTGACATCGCCCGTCAGGTGAGTGAGCAGCGCAAGGAGTTGGCCGAGCTCCTGGATGCCGAGAAACCGACCTCGCCGTTACGAGTGCTGACTACGAAGTTGGATGCGCTCACGACGTCGTTAAAGGAGATCCGCGAGGAGCGTTCGCGTGAGATTGCCGTCGCTGAGGTAGTCGAAGCCGGCGTGATCGGCGGACTGCAGTACGAGGATGTAGCGATGGCCTACGTTCAGCGCATGGCAAACCTCGCAGGCGATGAGTGCGAGCGAACGGGGAATGTCACTGGACGAGTATCGAAGTCCAAGAAGGGTGACGGAGTAGTCCACCTTATGGTCGGAGGCATAGATCAGGCCCGCGTCGTTGTCGAAGCGAAGAACAAGGCGATGACCCGCCGCGAATGGGAGGAAGAGGCTAAGGGTGCGAAGGAGAATCGGGCGGCCGGAAGCTTCCTAGGACTGTGCAAGCACGTCGGTGACATGCCCACAGGTGGTCGTCTTATGGTGTTGTCCCAGAGCGACATTGTGATCTCGTTCAATCCAGAGGTTGATGACGTCGAGTTGCTCGCGCTGACCTATCAGCTGCTGAAACTGAACGCGATGAGAGGATTCGGCACTCTTGACGAGGTGAGCACGGTAACTGTCAACGAGGCTCTCAACGAAGCGCTTGCGGCGCTCGAGCGTTTCGATGGGATTGGCAAAGAGGTGTCGGCGATCCGGAATGCTGCGGACAGAATCAAGCAGACCGGGGAGGCTATTCGTGAATCCATTCAGCGAAGCCTGCGAAGAGCGCAAGTGGTCCTCAGCACGTCGGACCCCGCGGTGGGCACATCTCAAGATGAGGTTGTGAACCCACAGCAGTTGACCGAAGAGGGAACCAAGCCACCCACGGAATAGGGGTGTCCCAAGTCGATGCCGCGGCTGGAAGCCCGCCTGCGCGATGTGTGGCCGTCTGGAGGGTTCTGCCGTGGCCAGGACTGGAGGTGGTAGTCGCAGGTCCTGGCCCTTGCGAATCCCGGCCGGCGATCCGATTCGATGTCATGGTCAGATTTAATGTGTCTTCAACTTCCCACTTGACCTTCAACTCAGACGGTGCACTCCAATCTGTGGGCAAGGGATTTTAGCCCCTACGAATCAGCTCAAGCCGATCGTCACTCTGCTCGGACTCGCTGGGTAAGAACCTCGTTCAACGTGCGCTCGACGAGCGGACTCTTGTTGATGAGCTGTACCTTGCTGAAGAATGTGGCGATTCCTACCCTGTTGGCGAGCTTCGCAATGAACTCGTCTAAGAAGGAAGCGGACATCACTTCGATTCCCGCGAAATCGACAATGACGGACTCCGCTGGATTCTCGTTCATGATGTTCCTCAGTCTCAGGGCAAGTTCCGAACCCGTAGCCCGATTGCCGTAGATTGCGGTTTCGTTCTCGAGGACGAAGAGAATGCCTGATTGGGTCAGGTGTGAGATTTCGAACGCACTGGGCGGTGTGTAACCCCACAGTGCGTCGGTGAGATTGATGGGTTCGGACGTGCGTAGTGTGAGGGCGACGATGGACCCAGGGAAGTCCGTAAGAGTGTTGACGCGTATCACGCCGTCGTCACCGCGTCTGAGGTGGGCGTTTCGGGAGGCGATGTTCATCCAGCCCGAAAGCGCCTCGGTGATTCGCAGGCACCCGGCCAGTCCGTTTCCCTGTCCGACGGACGTGTCGCGCGTCGTCCCGCGTTCGGTAGCAATCTGAAGAAGGTCACCGTCGCTGGCGATTTGTGGATAGCGCTGCCTGAGAGTTGCGGGGATTCCGGCTCCACAGTCAGCCACGACTAGATCCACCATCCCTTGTTTCGGGCGAGCAACAACTTGTAGCCATCCGCGAGCGCCGGAATGAACCAGCACGTTATCCGTCACCTCCGTCAGTGCCCATTGGAGCGCGTTAAGAACGCCACCCGGGTACTCGCTCGTCGTAGAGAGGACGTCCATGGCCGACTGTACGCACACGTTGAGCCTCGGGTGGTCGGCAAAGCGGACGATTGGGAGGTAGGTCTTTCGGGATCTCGGGTTCGGCAACTCTCGGTCGTCTAGAGCCTGGCGCCAACCGGCGGATTCCCAGTACGTTGCCAGATGACTTCCATCTTCAGGAGGGACATAGCCGATGTCCCACCCACCATCGAGTAAGTGGTCTACGAGTGCGATGAGGGGAACCATTCCTGAGGGCCCGAAATGTGACGGGTAGCTCAGATCGATGCAAAGGGAGGTTGGGCTGCGAAGAAGGGGAGCGAGTTCCAGGTAGAGCTCAGTGAACGCGCGCAACTCGAACGTTGGTTCCCGCGATGCGATGATGTTTTCGTAGTCGGTGCCCACGCGGAGAATCTAGCTGTAGGGATTCACGAAGTGACGACGTCATTAACTCGATTGGCCGCTTTCACTGTGACCGAGGAGCCTGGAAGAACGAGGTTCCGTTTGGACGCATGAACTGTTTGTAACCCCCTTAGTCCGACATCGAGGAGCAGGGTGTTTCCTCGCGCAGCCTGCGGCGAACACCGCACGTTTGTCTTGATTCACGATTCCCGACGTCCCGGACTCTCCAAATGGCACTTGCCTTGTCGTTGCCAAAGAAGGTGGGATGTCACAACTGAATGGGAGGATTGGCACGTGGCGACATCCAGATGGTCTGCAGCGGGGAATGATCTTGCGACGATGGCCGAGCGATCCACGCGCGAAGTCATCACGAGCATGGCGGGAGCTGCGGCGGTCCCTCGCGAAGATCAGATCGCGGCCGTGCGCGCTCTCGTCGAGAGCTCGAGCAGGGTGCTTGTGGTCCAAGCGACCGGATGGGGCAAGTCCGCCGTCTACTGGGCGGCTACGAAAGCTCTGCGCCAACTCGGTCGCGGCACCACCCTCGTCGTCTCGCCATTGCTGGCTCTGATGCGCGATCAGGTGCTCGCTGCGGAGAAGGCGGGGCTGGTGGCCGCCACGATCAACTCCACGAACATGGACGACTGGGACGCGCTGATGGACCGCGCACGTTCGGGCCAGCTCGACGTTCTCCTCGTCTCGCCGGAGCGACTGGGCAACGAGAGGTTCTCCACTCGAATGGCGCCGGTGTTGGCCGCGGCGGGGCTAATCGTCATCGACGAGGCACACTGCATCTCCGACTGGGGATTCGACTTCCGCCCCGACTACCAGCGCCTCGCGCGAGTTCTGACCGCGGCACTAGGGACGCCGGTGCTGGCGACGACGGCCACCGCGAACCAGCGCGTCAGCGATGACGTGGCCGCCCAGCTCGGGTCGGACACGCTGGTCCTACGCGGTTCGCTGGCGCGGCGGTCCCTGGCCCTGTCGGTCGTGCCCGGCCTCAACGCCCTGGAGCGCTACGCGTGGGTCGACCAGGCCCTGCACATGCTGCCTGGTTCCGGGATCGTCTACGTGCCGACCGTCGCGGAGACCACGCGGCTCGCGGGATTCCTCGCGGCCCAGGGTCACCGGGTCGCCGCCTACTCGGGGCAGCTCGAGAGCGAGGACCGCGAGGCGATCGAAGGTGAGCTCAAGCGCAACGAGCTCAAGGCCGCTGTGGCCACGTCGGCCCTCGGCATGGGCTACGACAAGCCCGACCTCGGCTTCTGCATCCACGTGGGCTCGCCGGACTCGCCGGTCGCCTACTACCAACAGGTCGGCCGGGCGGGCCGCGCCATCGAGAGCGCGGCGGCCGTCTTACTCCCGGCCGAAACGGACGAGCGGCTCTGGGAATACTTCGCCACCGCCTCGATCCCGGACCCCGAGGCGGTCGAGACGGTACTCGCGGTCCTCGAGAGGTCGGGACCCCTCGGCATCGCCGAGCTCGAGATGGCAACGAAGCTCCGCCGAGGTCGTCTGAGCAACCTACTCAAGGTGCTCGCGGTGGACGACGCGGTCGTGAAGTCCGGCACGAACTGGTCGCTCGGCCCCAACCCCTACGTCTACGACACGGCCAAGTGGACGGCCCTCAAGATCGTGCGCGCTCGCGAGGCTGACCTCATGCGCCAGTACGCGGCGGGCCGGGGTTGTCTCATGGAGTTCCTCCAACTCGCTCTCGATGACCCGAGTCCCGCCCCGTGCGGGACCTGCTCGGTCTGCACCGGTGTTTTTCCCGGACCCGGGCGGGAGATCGACCAGGAGCGTGTCGCCGCGGCCGAGGTACACCTGCGCGGCGAGGACGTGGTGATCGAACCCCGACGACGCTGGCCGTCGGGACTGTCGTCGGGTCGTCGTGGGATCATCCTCGGGTGCGAGGAGGGGAGAGCCCTCGCCTTCGCGGATTCGGCCGCGTGGACTCAGGCGACGCGGCAGGTGGGAGGTCCGGATCGCGTACTCGACGACGAGGTGATCGCCGGCGTCGTCGCGGTGCTCGCGCGGTGGAGGAACTCGTGGGATGAGCGTCCGGTCGCGGTAGTGCCGATACCCTCACGACGGCACCCCCGGATGGTGAGCGACCTCGCGGCCCGGATCGCAGCCATCGGGCGGCTCGAGCTAATCGACGCCTTCGAGGTCAGCGGACCTCGCCCGCCCGAGGACGTGTCGTCGGGACCCCGAGTCGAGGCCCTCCTTGAGAGCCTGCTCCTGCGCGACGGGATGGCGCTGCCGGCCGGACCCGTCTTGCTCGTCGACGACTTCTACCGCAGCGGTTGGACGATGACGGTGGCGGCGAGTCTGCTGCGCGAGGCCGGCGTCACCGCCGTCATGCCCCTCGTGATCCACCAGCGCCCGTAAGCGAGCGGCGCCAGAGTCTCGAGCACTTTCCCCGATAGGAACCACCATGACCAAGCGTCACGGAGGGAACCTTTCTACTGGGCCGAATCGGAGTTCCTCCAGCGCCGTGGGTCAGTTCGGTGACCTGGTCAGGAACGAGGATGCCGTTGCTCCGTGTGTCGGCACTCGGGATAGTTGGAACAGCCAATGAACCGTCCGTAGCGGCCATCGCGGGTCACGAGCTTGCCCGTCCCGCAATCCGGACACTTTGCCGTCAACGTGTACCTGCAGACTGGAAAGCGGCTGCACCCCCAGAAAGCCCCGTAACGGCTGACGTTCATGGCGAGCGTCCCCTGACGGCACTTCGGGCAAACGCTCACGGGCTGGCCATCGTTGCCTTCAATGCTTACGTTTGGGTCGGTCATCAACTCGACAACAAATGCAGACGGCTGATTCGCAGGCGCCAGTAGGTACACCCCGTGTCGCGCCCGTGTGAGCGCGACGTACAGAAGGCGGCGTTCTTCCGCGTGTGGGAACTTCTCGGGACTAGGCATAGCCAACTCGAGGACTGGATCATCCACGACGTTCGATGGAAAGCCGTAGGTTCCCGTCGTCATTCCAGGAATGACGATGTAGTCGGCCTCTAGGCCCTTGGAGCTGTGGATCGTTCGGAACGTGAGCCTGACTCCATCGGGTATCGAACGCGGAATAACATCACGTTGGAATCCATAGCGACCAAGAACGTCGACGGATACGGACTCGCCATGACCGACGTTGGGCGCCTCGTGAGCGAGCTGCGCCACAAGCGCCGAGATGGAAGAGCGTTCGTCATCGCTGAAGATGACCGTGATCGGCGCCGCAGCGTCCGGACGTGATGACTTCATGGGCTTGTCGAACTGCTGTGTGTTCTTCGTGATAAATGAGCGGGCAACATCGCAGATTGGCTGCGCGCAGCGGAAAGTTGTCGAGAGTGCCAGTTGCGGACCGCGACCGAACCAGTCCTCGAAGCGGGTCATGACCGAGAGATCCGCTCCCGCAAAGCGATTGATCGACTGCCAGTCGTCACCTACGACAACGAGGTAACGACTGGTCCCTTTGACGAGGCCACGAACCAAGCGTGCGCGTGCTTGGCTGGAGTCCTGGAACTCGTCGACCAAGATGAGGTCGTGAGAGAGTTCATGGGCGCCGGACTCCAGTAGTTCACCGGCCCGCACGAGCATGTCTTCGAAGTCCACGCTGCCGTCCTCGGCCAGTCGCCGCTGCCACTCCTCATGGATGGGCCAGTAGAGCGACAGGAACAGGCGGGTCCGATAGCCGTCCGCCGCGCTCAGTTCGTTCGCCAACCTTCGATCGAGATGAGTCGATGACCACGAGTTGGACTTCACGTGACACATGAAGGTGCGCACGAGGCGAGCGAGGTCTTCGTGCTTGAGAGTCCGATACCAGGAGTCGACGGGAGATCGATCGGGATTCCAGTCGAGCGATTCGCCTCGACGAGTCAGCTCGTCGCTGAGTCGCTGGAGGCCGTCCTCGAAGACCACGTCAGTCCAGGTGGTCTCGATGAGCGAGGTGCCGTACGTACGATGCAGATCCTTCTTCCATTGCATGCTCTGCCGGTAGCCGACGAACTCCTTGGGAGGGTTGCCATCTCGACCGATGGCCCAATGCTCATGCCACGTGTCGATGTCGGGGTAGTAGAAGTCGGGTTGGTACTGGGAGTGCGTTGCGTCGGCCACGTCGTGAACGTACGGGCGCTCGTACTGGAACTCCACGCCGTTGAAGAAGAGGAAGTCGGCAATGAGTCGTTCGCCTTCGCTCTTGACCAGCACTCCAGACGCGGTCCGGAAACCAGTGGTGCTCGTCTTCGAGTCATAGCCGTCGGGTTGCGTGTTGTCGAGCGAGGTTGATGCGCTGGCGAAGAGGAGCCGGTAGAGGTCCCAGTTGTAGCGGAAGGTTGGCGACTGATCGCGCAGTTCGTCCACGATCTTCATGACCATGTCGATCTCTTGACCCTGCTCAAGCCACGCTGCCAACCTGGGCTTGCGCTCGGTGGCACGCCCGATGATGTCCAGGCCGAACGAGTGGAACGTGGCGGCTCTGACTCCTACAGAGGGGATCCCGGCGGCCGCGAAGCGCGTCTCGATCCGCCCCTGGAGCTCCGCTGCGGCGGCCTTGTTAAATGCCAGCAGGAGAATGCGGTCCGGCGACACCAGACCACGAGTGACGGCGTAGGCCGCCTTCGCCACCATGGTCGAGGTCTTGCCGGAGCCGGCGGCCGCGAGTATCTGCACCCGATTGTCGAAGCAGATGACCGCGCGGGCCTGCTCCTCGCTAAGGGGTGTTCTCTCGATGCTGTCGAAGAAGGCCTGCCGCTCCTGAAGCTCTAGAACCGCGACCTGTTCGTTGTTCTCATTGACAAACGGACCCAAGCCGCCAGCTGCCAGTTCCACCGCGGAGTGTTCCTCCGGGGAGTACAGGTGGACGCAGTTGGATTCTCGGCCCCTTGCTAGCAGTTCTCGTAACGCCTTTTCGGGTTGCATCTCTTCAAGGTTCTCCTGCGTGATCCACCTGCGGGTGTCGAGACGCTCCTTCAGCATCTCCTTCACACGGGTCGCCCATTGGAGGGTCTTTTCGATCTGGGGGAGGAGCCCCCAGTAGCCGATCCATGCGGTCAACTCAAAGGCGTTCTCTTTCCTACATCCCCTGAGGGTCAAAACCTCGGCAGGCCCCTCGACGAGGCGATAGCGCAAGAATCTTCGCCGCACGCCGATCGGGAGTGGTTCGCCGCGGCTGTGACTCCACGAGCCTCCTCGTGTGGTGATGTTCAGGCTGCCGGAGTCGATCTCCACACGAAAGGCGTCACAAGACCATTCGCGTTTATCCACTTTAAGTTTCTATCGGATGAGAGCCCACTCGATCATGGAAGCGGAGGTCCGGAAGGATTATTGGGTCCTTCGTGACGGTCTTCGGGTAACGTGCAGTCACCAACCGAAAGGAAACCACCATGACCACCCGTCACGGTGGGAACCTTCCCACTGAGTGGACGAGGTGTCCCGCTTCTGACTCGACGCAGGTGGAAAGTGGATGGCTCGTCGCTCGGAGCGGGGACAGCCAACGCGGCTGGTTACCTATGTCTCAGTTGGAGTTTCTGCCCACGCTTTGCCCACGGAGAGTGAGCAAGAACGGTCAGAAACTGGTAAGAACGGGTACGCGAGTACATTTATCGCAACGACCAGAATGGAGTGACCCCAGTGATACCAAGGCCTTTCAGCGCTTGGGGTTTCGGTGGGCCGCCCGGGTCTCGATCCCGGCACCTTGGGATTAAAAGTCCCCTGCTCTTCCCGATGAGCTAGCGGCCCGGCGGATGGCGAAATGCATTGAGAAATGCTCAACCCCCGGACCACGCAGTTTAGCCGGGGCCGATTGCCAAGTATTTCTTGTCGAGATCGCCGCACTAAAAGTTGCCGAGCTCATTCGCGCGAGAGGCAAGTTCGGCTCAGCTCACCAATTCGAGCCCCGGCTCCGTGACGTCCGCTCCTCCGCCGTGAACCATTTGGTCCACGACCTTCCAGCCGGTTTGGAAGTACCACGACTTGGCAGTGTCGTAGATGAAATAGAGGTGCACGTCAAGCAGGATCGGGATGCGACCAACTGCCTAGGCACGCTTGTGGAGATAGGTGGCCTTGTGGTGCGCGTTTCTACCTTCTGACGTGTTTCGGCCGGCTCCATAGAGAGCCTTGAACACGTCGTCACCTTCCTGGAAGACGCGGTAGTTCTCGGCGACCTTGCGGCCGTCGTCTCCGTTCTACTTGTGCGGCGAGACCCATACGGCCCTTCGGTCTTCGTGGAATGTACCCCCTTCGGCAAACTGTGTTGGTAGAGGAGTACGGCAAATAGTCTGACTCTCGACCCGAGTCCTGAACCGAAGTATCTCCTAGACACCGACCAGAATCGGGGTTTCGGTTGACGCTTCAACGGGGTGTGCCGGTTCGTCGATGTTCTGACGACTCGGTCTTACCTCCCCTCCACGTCCAGCCACGGAGTGTGTCCCCGCGGCGGCAGATTGACTGGTCCACCGAGCCAGGTTGATCGCGGCGTTGAGGTCGCGACCTATCACGAGGTTGCACCCCTCGCAGGTGTACTCCCGCTCGCCGAGGGACAGTTTGGCTTTCACTGTCCCACAGGCACTGCAGGTCTTGGACGACGGGTAGAACCGATCGGCCACCACCAGCTCGGACCCGTACCACGTGGTCTTGTACTCGAGCTGACGTCGGAACTCACCCCAACTGGCGTCAGAGATGTGCTTGGCGAGGGCGTGGTTCTTCACCATGCCCTTCACGTTCAGGTCCTCGATCACGATCCGGTCGTAGTGTTTGGCGAGATACGTCGTCGTCTCGTGGATCAAGTTGCGTCGTGAATCAGCAATCTGGTGGTGGATCTGCTGGACCCGGGCGTTGGCCCGCAGCCACCGGTTCGACGGGGCGACTCCGTTCTTCGGACCCCGGCGCCGTGACGCCACGCGCTGGGCCCGGGCGAGCTTGGCTTCGGACCGCTGGTAGTGGCGGGGGTTGGCGACCGAGAGGGCGAGTCCACCGCTCGGGGTCGCCCCGGTGTAGAGAATGGATATCCCGACGTCAATGCCGATCACCCGTTCGGGGGGACGGGTCACGGGAACCTGGCGCTTCACCTCGACGCTGAAGGAGACCCACCACCGACCCGAGGTCTGCGAGAGCGTCGCCGCCATGATCCGCCCGGTGCCACGCTCTAGGTGGCGGTGTAACTTGCGCATCGACTCGTAGGTCTTGATCTCCCCGACGCGAGCCATGCGCACGTGGTGGGCGTCACTGAGACGTACGGCAGTGTTCGTGAACCGTACCGAGCCACTGCGACCCCGACGCTTGAAGGTGGGGAACTTCGCCGCGCCCTTCTTCCAGTTGGTGAAGGCCCGCGAGAGGCGCTGGGCGGCGTCATTGTAGGTGGACGACCCGTTCGCAGCCCACCACGGGGCCAACTCGTCGCGGTTCGCGGCCCAGAGATAGAGCAAGTCGAAGTGACTGGTGCCGAGGTAGTCCTCTTTGATGACATTTTCACCGGCTTCCTTGCGGGCCCGGTTCTCATCCCAATTGGCCTTCACGAGACCGAGCAGGGCGTTGTAGGCGAACCGGGATCCCCCGATGTGGCTGCGCAGGAGGTTGGCCTGCTCTGGTGAGGGGTCGATCGCGAAGCGGTAGGCCTGGGTGACTGTGGTCAGGGCTGGTGGGGAATCGACAATAGCCACGCATGCAGTATCGGCTCGGAGTGTGACATTGGCCTTACTCCTCTACCCACACAGTTTGCCGAAGGGGGAATGTACAAATAGCGCCTTTAGTAACTTGGTGAAATGTCGGCAGCCCCATCATCTTTTGCGGAGAAGCTCGTGCGAGCACCCGCCGGTGTCGCACTCTTGGCCCGCTTGGAGGTCACGCAACGCGATGACATTCCTTGGTTCGGGTGGCCAAAAGACTCGAATCTGAACGCGGTTCATCGTGCGGCGTCATCCCTTTGGGATATGCCGTATGGAGAATTGCTCGAACTGGCTGTCTACTCCGCCGAATTTCTGGCTGGACCATGGAGCGGCGACGCACTCCTGTCGCTTCCTTACTTGTATGAGCAGGCCGTGCATCGTCGCCCGATAGCCGAGGCCGTATCCGAAAGGTTCCACACAGAGCTCCACCGTGACGCGGACTTTGGCGCACAACAGTGGTGGTACGAAGAACCACACGATTCAACTTATGTTGCGACCCCCTGCTTCACCAACTACTCGAACGTATACGGCAACGGCGAGTTCACGGTGAGTGGGCTTTGGACCGCGACTGACCCGCCACCAGAAGTTCACGACGCCCTCATTTCAGCGTGGGACTTTTTCGGACGACCCGTCTCGCGCTGGCTACTTCCCGTTCGACCGAGCGCGCGCGTATGGAACATCAACGGGCCCGAAGACTGGGCCCATTTGGTCGAGACCTATCCGAAAGTGGCGACTCGACCGCATGCTGGTTGGGAGCTGCCTGGCCCCAACCAGCATCCATCCGATACCAAGATGTTGAGGTCTATCGCTGCTCAGCACGCTGTGAGAACCGAGATCACTGTTCACGTGCTGCCCGACTGGGAGGGCGTCGCGGCCGACTTCGACGGGGTTCATCTCAGTTGGGCAGGGTTTCTCACTGCCGAGGGTTATATCAGCGACCTGTCGGACGGAGGCGTCACGATGATGCGGTACTGGGGCAGCGAACGTACCCTTTGGCTCCACGACGTTTTCGACGAACCAATCCCCCTCGGAGCCCCTGCGCTTACGGGGCAAGTCGGTGGCGGAGTTGGAGTTGATGCATCGAGCGACACCGAGCGCCAGGCGTCGGATAGGTCGGTAGTCGAAACACTCTTGGACCGCTAGGGCATTGGACGCCACGCAAAGAATATGAGTGTCTGCACGCAACCCAACCAGGCCGCATTGCCATAAAGCCCAGTCCACTTTTCGAGAACTAGCCCATGAAGTGTCGGCGGCGCAATGCCCGACAGGCAATGACCAGGGCTACGTGCGACAGTGCAATGTCGCAAGCGGGACGACGACGGCTGCTCTCTTCGTCCCGCCGCCCGTCGCAATCGGTGACACGAAAGTAATCACCAACGCCGACTTGCCCGACTGCATTGTGACAACGGGGTCGCTTCGAGTTGCCACCGGCAGGAGGGCGTTAGTGGCGCACCACGTATTCGATTGCGGCTTCAGCATCGCCAGATGCTCGGCCGTCTGGAACTGCGAGCCGGTGACCGCCACGAGGGCACCGGTTGAAGTGATGGTCATCACCGGCCCGTACGGGGGGACGCTGTTCCCGGCGGGCGCGCCGCCGACTTTCGGAAGCGACACCGCGGTCCAGTGGATTCCGTCGCGGGTGTAGAGGAGGGCGCTCTGCCGACTGCGATCGATCAGGAATTCGCTACCCGAAGACGTGGTGACCAGTTGCTCACCAACACACGGGTTCACTGTGTCGACCGTGCCTGCCGCACGCCACATTCCTCCCCGATACTCATTGGCGGTGTCCACGAGCACGGACTGCTGCCACTGTGACATCCCGCACGCTCCCTGGGGCGACTCGGGGCCAAAGGTCACGCACGGCGCTCCCGACGGACAAGCCAGGTTTACGTCGGTCCACGTACGACCACCGGATGACGACGTGGCAGCCACGAACGCGGCGGACTGGCCCGGCTTGAGCGGGAAGAAGTAGTTGGATTCATAGAGCATCTCGACACCAGTGGGACGTTCGACGAATCCGGCGAAGTCAGTCAGCGTGTAGCCCTTCGGCGGCGGCACAAAGCGCCAACTCTTTCCCAAGTTCGTCGTCACCAGTGCCACGCCGTAGGACGGGGGAATGACCCCACCCTTGCTCGCCTGGAACGCGACGTAGACGGTCAACGGATGCCTCGGATCCAGGGCGACGTCCCCGCACACCGCGACCGCGGCGGGACTCCCAGCGAAATGACCCAGGGCTAGGTGCGCTCGTGCGAGCATTCTGGTCACCGCGCCGTCTGAAACGCGAGTCAAGCGGTCCCCAACTGCGGTGATCGCTACGCCCGTCGGGATGCACCAGCCCATGGTCGTGTTTCCGGGCTGGGCGGCGATTGGACTGCCCCATCCGGAGGGCTGGGTCAATACGGGTCGGACAACCCCCAGTGATGCCCACGAAACTGAACGGCTACTCGTTGCATCGATAGACGTTGTCGCGCCAGTGACGCTGACCGCGACCATGGCGAGAGCGGCATCGAGTCGTCTGAATAGGGCCACGCCTCACTGTGACGCAACGATGACCCCAATCGTCGTAGGGCACCGCGTCAACCGCTGAAAGTTTCCTTCATCGCGCCAGCGCCGGCGACCGGGCGCCACGCAACCTCGCTGGCTGCTTGATGACCAGACGCGATGGACGAGCGTCGACCGTAGTGTGACCCGTAGAAAGAAGGTTCCCGGTTCTCGCCATCGTCATGGCGGTGGTAGTCGCGATGGCGACGGGGTCGGCGGTTTTCGCGTATCGGGAAGCTTCGCTCACATCGACGCGCTCACAGACCGCGACGTCGGTGGCCACGTTCACCAACGAAATGCAGCACGCCAACGACGCCCGCTTCGTTGCGACCTACCGCCTTCGTAGTTATCTCTTCTTCGCGAGCGGGACGATCGTCATTGCCCAGATTCCTAGTCCGCCGGGAACGCGGGTTACGACGAACGCGGATGGATACTCAGGCTCGGGTCGTTACGCCTACCTCCTTCGGGGACCCACCGGGCGAATCATCCAATGGATCAAGATCGGCACCAACGTGAGCGCGTGCGTCAACGTTCTCGTGGCCGGCAATTTCGAGAACGGCACCTTCGGGAAGCTGCGGTGTTCGAGACCAAGTCCCTACCTGCCGTCGAATGGTTTCGCTGAAACGGACGCGGGATTGGTGCCAACCTACGTGCGCCAGCAAGTTACCGCGATGGCCGCAGTCCCCTCGCGCGAGCGAGCAGCCATCACCTCGAAATCCTCGCGAGCATTCGGTCCCTTGCGATGCTTGGCCCAGTTCTCGAGTCCGACCCGCCAGACGACCTGCATCGACCGAGCGGGCTTGGTCGTCTCGTGGCTCCTGCGGACTGGCTCGCGCTACTCGTCGAGTGCGACGTTGGCGTCCATCAACCGTCATCCAGCGCCGGTCGACTTTGCGACCCTGCTCCGCCCGACCGCAGCGTTGATCCTTCCCGCTACGTGATCGCGTGGTTGGTCGCAGATGACGCAGCGACTGCGAGCACGGGTCGCGACCGCGATGCCATGAAGTGATGTGCTTTCGTTGATCGTCGCGCTGGGTGGATGACGCCGTACGCGCACCTCGCTAGTCGAACGACTCGGCTCGAACCTGCCGGGTGGTGACGGATTCGTTGCAGCGGATCGACGTGAAGTCGCCCCTTGGTTGCCGCGCCAGTCCGTCGAGGCCCGCGACGTCATCACACCAAGGGCGTTGTTCGTCCCTCCACGGGGGTCACTTGTGCGTGGAGGGTTGCTCCACAGATCTCGATCGGTCTGATGAGGAATTCGTAGGAGAACAAGCTTGACGACCGCGCGGGCAGGCGAAAATCGAGAACGGTGGCCAGGCAGTTGGTGGGTTCACCAGGCGGCGGCACGTTGATGCCTTCGTAACTGAGTCCAAAGGAAGCAACGGCGCCCGGGCGAAGCACCACGAACTGCGCGGTGGGCTGGGCGTAGAGTGCCGTGCGCGCGTGCGACATCGCAACACGGGCCGTCGTACCAGTGGCCGTGGAGAAGATGAACTCGTAGGGATAGCCGCGCAGTTCGCACGATCGGGCGCTGATGTTGACGAGTAAGAACGTGTAACCAAGGGGGTTCTGGGCCACGCCGAAACCGACTCGTTGTTCGACGGCGGCCTGCAACTGACCCTGGATGCATTCGCCGACGCGTGACCGGGGTGCCGACGCGCTCGAGGTGATCGCGGTCGACCACGTGGCGGTCGACGAAGCGACCACCACGAGCAGCACGAAGGCGAGGGTGCGGCCCAGTAGCCGCCGAAAGGTCACGAGCGTCACGCTATCGCTTGAGGGCGACCATGTCCGCACGCGGACGGCGTATGGTCTCGGCGCTGTGGCGCTTCGCCAACGTGATCGAGCGGTGCCGTCACGGCGTGACTCCGTATCTCCACCGGTGGTCTTGACGTTTCCCCGGTCGGGCGAGCGTGTCGTCGGTCGCGGCTCGAGTACCAGTGTGTCGCGGGCCCAGCCGGTCATCGAGCTCGTCGGGCCCGCGACGTCGCGCCGAGACGCCCCGAGCGACCCGACGCCGGTGCCTGGCTGAGTGGTTGAGACGCGCGGGCATGGGACGACGCCGACGCGACGCCGCCAGCGACCATTGCCAGAAAACCTATTGATCGAGGCGCCCCCCTGCGGCGTAGTCCGCAACGTCATAATGGGCCAATGACCAGTGGAGCACGTGGCGCGACGTGGGCATCGAGATCGATCGTGGTCGTGACGGTGATCGCGCTCGGCGTCGCCGCGGGGTCGAGTGCGAATGGCGCAGGTCGATCGAACGCCGCGGCAACGGTCGAGCCGAAGATGCCGGGCGCCCTCGCGGTATCGGCGAACGGAACGCTCTACGTCGTCGACGTCGCTCGAGACCAGATCCTTCGTCGACTGACGAGTGGCCAGTTCCAAGTCGTCGCCGGCACGGGTCGCCGTGGCTTCTCGGGAGATGGTCACCAGGCGACCCGCGCCCGGATCGCCCTCGACGAGAACAGCGGTCTCGCCGTTGGCGCGAACGGAACGCTCTACTTCGCCGATAGCGGTAATGGCCGCGTGCGCGCGGTGGCGCCCAATGGCGTCATTACGAGCGTCGCCGGCGGTGGTACGACAGTGCCCGGGGTTCGATCGGTGCGCGCGTCACGAGTGCGATTCGCCGGCATCGACCAGGTCAACGGTTTGGCCGTGGCGCGCGGACAGCTCTACATCGCCGCGGGCGGGATCTACCGGCTGGCCAACGGCGTACTGCACTGGGTCGTCGGCTCAACGGCACCGGCGCAGAACGTCGGCTTCACGGGGTACGGGTCGAATCCCGCTCACCAGCGAGACTTCGTACCCGCGTACAACGTGGCCGTCGATGGTCGAGGCGACCTGCTCGTGGGCGGTGGGAACTCGTACAGCCTCTACGAACGATTGGCGTCGGGTCAGTTGCGCTTCGTCCAGGGCGATCGCGCGCAGGGCGGCTACTACGCGGCGTTGGCCAGCGCGCCCGGTGGTGCCGTGGTGCTCACCGGCGGCGCGCGCGGACTGGCTCGCTTCGAACCGTCGGGCCAGATCACCTCGATTTCGGCGACGTCGCTGACCAGGCTGCTCGCCAGCCCGAGCCACTTCACCGTTGGTGACGGCGTCGCCGTGGCGCCCAACGGCGATATCTATCTCGATGAGGTCGCCAACAACGGGTTCTCCAGTGTCAGCGCGATTGCTCGACTGGACCCGTCGGGTCGAGCGGTGTTGCTGTGGCAGTCGTGAGCGCACTCGGCGCCGCGCGACCGCACCGGTCGTCGAGTCTCACCGCCGCGCGCCGCGCCGCGGTGACCGTGTTCGTGGTGGTGAGCCTCACCGTAACCACGACGGGTCCGCGAGCGGGGGCCGCACTCGTAAGGTCGTGCAGCGGTCGTGACCTCGTCGGGTCGGTCACCGGTCAGTTGGCGGGATTGGGTAACGGCATTGAAACCATTGCACTGACCAACGTCGGCCCATCGGCGTGCCGACTCGGTGGCTACCCGAAACTTCGTGGCGCGCGAGGTGGACGTACCTACGAGCTGCGCGTGAATGGCCACGGCACCCAGTACGGCAACCTCTCCCCGACGCTGTTGACGCCGCGTTCCAGCGGGGCGTTGATCATCAACACCACGACGGGCTGTGTCCCGGGTGGTGATCCGCTCGCCGCGCGGCACACGTACGGCGCCACGATCATCGTGCTCGCGGGGAACCGCGGCACCGTCGCGGTCGCGGGCGAACTCTACGACCCGTGCCAACTCTGGGAGAGTCAACTCGGCTGGTCTCGATCGTTCCACTTCCTGACCACGAATCGGCCCCGAGGTTCGTAGGCGGCCGCGGCGGTCTCGGCGCGCGGGCTTGGCGTCACAGTAGAGTCACGCCGTGGCCGAGAGCGTAAACGAGTCCGTGGCGTCGATCGAGTCGACGCTGAACAGCGTCGAACGGGCCCTCGAGCGCCTGCGCGTTGGCGCGTATCGTCAGTGCCAGGTCTGCGGACGGGCGATCGAGGAGGCAGAACTGGTCGCCAATCCGGTGCTCGCCAACTGCCCGCAGCACCCCGAACTCTCTTGAGCCACTCCGCCAGCGGAGACCGCGCGGACCCGAACGTCTTGGTCGCCTAGAAGATCTACTTCTTGGTCGCCCAGAAGATCTCGGCGATGGCGTCAATCTCGCTCAGCAGTCGATCGGCCACCACGGGGTCGTTGGTTTTCTTCGCGTCGCCGGCTGACTTCGTCGCCATCCAAAAGAGGTCGTGCAAGTTGGGGAACGCCTTCAAGTGGTCGACCTTGAAGTAGTCGGTCCACAGCACCCACAGGTGGTGCTTCACGAGTTCGCAACGCTCCTCCTTGATGAGTGTGGCGCGCACCTTGAAGTCGGCGTCGCTCGAGGCGTTGTACTTCTCCATGACCGCCTTGACCGACTGCGCCTCAATGCGCGCCTGGGCGGGGTCGTAAACCCCACACGGCAGGTCGCAGTGGGCGAAGACCGGCAGCGGGGCGCGGTGGGCGTCGAGCACAGCGCTGAGACGGGAGACGAGAGACATGGTCAACCTTTCGAGGACGGGCACCCGGGAGGTGCGTTTCGTTGGTACTGCTTGGCAGGTTAGTCAGTTCGTTCCGATATCGTTCGCACGTGGCCCAGTTCCTCAGCGTGTTCCTGCGCCGGGTCACGGTGGTTGGCGACTCGATGACGCCGACGTACCGAGCCGGAACTCGGCTGCTCGCCGTGCGCCGGTGGCGCCGGGTGCGTATCGGCGACGTCGTCGTGGTCGCCGATCCGCGCGACGCACGGCGCTGGCTGCTCAAGCGATGCGTCGCGCGCGACGGGTCTCACCTCGACCTGCGCGGCGACAACGCCGAGGCATCGACCGACTCGCGCGACTTCGGACTCGTCGACGAGGGCCAGGTGCGCTGGCTCGTCCCGCGACGCCAGTCGTAGGGCCCGATCAGGACCGCCGGTAGGCTGAGCCCATGGCCCGGCTCGCCGTTCTCTCCTACCACACGTCGCCGCTCGCCCAGCCGGGGACCGGCGACGGCGGTGGCATGAACGTGTACGTGCGCGAGCTCTCCAGTGCGCTGGCTCGACTCGGCCACGAGGTTGACGTCTTCACCCGGCGCGACAGTGCCCACGTACGCGACTCGGTGCTCGTCGAACCGGGCTTTCGACTCCACCACGTGACCGCCGGACCCGCGGCGCCACTGGATCGTCACGACTTCGCGCGACACGTTGACGCGTTCGCCGACGCGGTCGCGGCCTCGTTTCGCTGTTCGGGACGCCCCGACGCGATCCACGCGAACTACTGGCTGAGCGGGCTCGCCGGCCACCGGCTCAAACACGAGCTCGACGTGCCGCTGGTGGTGACCTTTCACACCCTCGAACGCGTGAAGGCCGACCACTTCGAACCCGAGTCCGACGAGCGGGCCCGTCAAGAAGCGTCGATCATCGCCTGCGCCGACGCGGTGCTGGCCAGCTGCGAGGTGGAGGCCGAGCAGTTCGTGCGCTACTACGACGCCTCACCGTCGCGCGTGCACATCGTGCCACTCGGCGTGCAGCACGCCTTCTTTGCCCCGGGCCACCGGCCCCAGGCCCGTCGCGCCCTGGGTCTCGACCCCGCGTCAACGCTCCTGCTCTACGTCGGACGTCTGCAGGCGCTCAAGGGAGTCGATCTCGCGCTCGAGACCCTGATCGAGTCGCGCCGGCGCGGTCGCGCGGCGACCCTCGCCATCGTCGGCGGTCCGTCGGGTCGCGACGGTCGGGCCACGTTGGCGTATCTGCACCAACGAGTCGCCGACGCCGGCGTGATCGACCACGTCACGTTCGTCGCGCCCCAGAGCCACCAGTTACTGTCCTCGTGGATGCGCGCGGCCGACGTGACGCTCGTACCGTCGCGGTCCGAAAGCTTCGGACTGGTCGCGCTGGAGTCGTCGGCCTGCGGAACGCCAGTCATCGCGAGCGAGGTCGGGGGACTCACCAATCTCGTCGAGCCGGGTGTGAATGGCTTGCTGGTGTCGGACCGGGCGCCGGCGGCGTGGGCCGACGCGGTCGACCACGTCCTCGACGCTGATCGGGCACTCGCCCTCGCCAGTGGCGCGGTGCTGCTGGCGAGGCGCTACACGTGGCGCGCCGCGGCCGAAGAGCTGACGGCCCTGACGGACTCACTCGCGGCGTCGGGCCTCGTGCACTGCTAGTGGACCGATTCCCGATCGCCGACGCCGACGCCGCGTCGCGCCTCGGCGAACGACTGGCGTCGTGGGCGGCGCTCTGGCGCGCCGGCGCGCCCGTCGAGGTTGATCACGTTGCCGACGCCGACGCGCACGGTCACTTCCACTGGTTGGTGCGACTGCGCGGCGAGGAGAAGGACGTCGTCACGGTATGGGTGGCGCTGCGTCAGCGATCGGTACACGTGGAGACTGAAGTCGTTCCCGCTCCCGAGATCGGTCGTGAGGCGCTCTACCGGTACTGCCTCGTGCGCAACGCCGACCTGTGCGGCGTCCACCTCGCGATCGGGCCCGAGTCGGCGCTCTACCTGGTGACGACGATGCCGGTGGACGAGCTCACCGAGGCGCGCCTCGATGAGCTCATGGCGGCCATCGTTACCTACGTCGACGAGCTCTACCCGACGATGATGACGATGGGCTTTGCCTGGTACCGACGCCGGGCCCGTTGACGATCGGGCGGTAGCGTGCAGTCATGTCCTATGACCTGGTAATCGTCGGCGGCGGCAAGATGGGATCCGCCCTGGCCGAGGGTCTGCTGCGCGCCGCGTGGTGTCCCGCCGAACGCCTGTGCGTGGTTGACCACACCGCGAGCACGCGCGAATCGCTCCACGACCGATTGGCCGGCGTCGCGGTGCTCGCCGCTCTCGAGTTGGGCGATGTCGAGGAGGGCACCGGTGCGTTGCTCTGCGTCAAGCCCGACCACGCCGAGTCGGTGGCGCGCATGCTCGGCGCACTGGGGGTGAGGCGACTGCTGTCGGTCGTCGCCGGTTTGACCACGGCGCGCATCGAAGCCGCCATGGGCGAGCCCGTGGCCGTCGTGCGCTCGATGCCCAACACGCCGGTGCTCGTCGGCCGGGGGGTGAGCGCCATCGCCGGTGGTGCCCACGTCACCGCCGACGACCTCGCGTGGGCCGAGTCGATCCTCGGCGCGGTGGGCACGGTGGTGCGCGTGAGCGAACGCAACCTCGACGCGGTGACCGGTCTCTCGGGGCCGATGCCGGCCTACCTCTATCTCGTCGTCGAGGCGCTGATCGAGGCCGGGGTTCATCAGGGCCTCCCGCGCGCCGTGGCGCGCACGTTGGTGATCGACAGTTTCGACGGCTCGGCGGCGCTGTTAAAGGCGACCGGCGCGTCGCCCGAGGAACTGCGGGCCCAGGTGACCTCGCCGGGTGGCACGACCGCGGCCGGGTTGCGAGCCCTGGAGAACCACGCGGTGCGCGCCGCCTTTCTCGACGCCGTAGCGGCCGCCGCCGAGCGCAGCCGGCAACTCGGTCGGTAGGCCTCTTGTAGCGTAGTGGGATGACGACCTCTCGGCTCCGTCGGCGCAAGCTCTCCGAGCCGACCATCGCGCGACTGCCCATCTACCAGCGCGTCGTCGAAGAGGTGATCGTGGGCGGTCGAGCGCGGATCGACTCGGTGGAGCTCGGGACGCGCGCCGGGGTGACCGCGACCACCGTGCGCCGCGACCTCGCCGGACTGGGCACCCTGGGCACGCGGGGCGCGGGTTATGACGCCGCGGTGCTGCAGTCGTGCATCGGCGAAGCGCTCGGGCACGACCGCGACTGCGACGTCGTGGTCATCGGTCTGGGCAACCTCGGCCGAGCCCTCGTCAACTCCTCGGGATTCCTCACCCGCGGCGCGCGCTTGATCGGTCTCTACGACGTCGACGACGCGGTCATCGGCAAGGTGATCGCCGGTCACGTGGTGCAATCCATCCACGAGCTCGCCACCGCCAGCGTGGCCGTGCTCTGCGTTCCCGCGTCGGCCGCCCAGGCCGTCGCCGACCGCTGCGTCGAGGCCCAAATCCACGCCCTGCTCAACTTCGCGCCCCAGGTCCTGAGCGTTCCCCTCGGCACCGCGGTGCACGACGTGGACCTCTCGATCGAGCTCCAGGTGCTGCTCTATCACCTGCACAACGGCACGGGGCCCCTGGGTGGTGGGCTGCTGCACTCGCTGGCCGTTGGTGCGTCGGGGTTAGCGGGCTCGTCGGCCCGGGAGGAACCGTGGCGCTGATCGCGGTCGGGGTCAACCACGAGCACGCCTCGCTCGACTTCCTCGAGCGCGCGACGGTTCCCGAACACGAGTGGAGCAAGGTGCTGCGCTCGCTCGTGAGCCACCGCAACATTCACGAGGCGGTCTTTCTCTCAACGTGCCTACGCACCGAGGTCATCGCTGACATCGACTTCTTCCACGGCGCGATCGAGGACGTCACGAACACCCTGGCGAACGCGACGGGGATCGACGCCGTCGAGTTCGCCGATGTGCTGAGCGTGCATTTCGACCGAGGCGTCGTCGCGCACCTGATGCGCGTCGCCGCGGGCCTGCACTCACTGGTACCGGGTGAGTTCGAGATCCTCGGCCAGCTGCGTCGGGCACTGGAATTGGCCGACGAGGAGCACACCGCTGGCGCCGAACTGCGCGAACTCTTCCATCGGGCCGTCGCGACCGGTCGGCGCGTGCGCGCCGAGACCGCGATCGCGCGCGGCACGACCAGCTTCGCCTTCGCGGCCGTGGCCTTGGCGCTCGAGGAACTCGGCGACGAACTCGCCGGCGCCGACGTCACCGTGGTCGGCGCTGGCCAGTTGGGAACCGGCGTCGTGAAGGCGCTGGTTGGTCTGAAGCCGGCGGTGGGTCGCGTGACGGTGCTCAATCGATCGCGCGAGCGCGCCGCCGAGCTGGTCAGGGCCGTCGGGGACGCGCGCGTGGTGCTCGCTGAGTTCGACCAACTCGCCGACCGCGTCGCCGGCTCGCGGCTCGCGATTGTCGCCATCGAAACGCCGACGCCCGTTCTTACGCGCGCCGACCTCGCCGGAGCGACCGGCCCGGTGCTGGTGATCGACCTTGGTATTCCGCGGGCCATCGAATCGACCGTGGCGGAGTTGGCGGGCGTGCGGCGACTCGACATGGAGACGCTGCGCTCGCGCATCGACCGCGTGCTCGACGAGCGTCACGAGGCCATCGACGAGGCCCGTCGCCTGGTGGACGCCGACGTCGAACGCTTCGTCGCGGACCGGCGGGCCCGGGGTGCCGCCGGAATCGTGCGCGAACTTCGCGAGCACTTCGACGACGTCATCGACGCCGAACTGCGGCGACGAGTTGGCGACCTCGCCGCCTTCGACGAGGGGCAGCGCGCGATCGTGGAGTCGATCGTTCGTTCGGCGGTGGCCAAGTTAGCCCACCGTCCAACGGTGAACCTCAAGGAGACCGCCGGCACCGATCACGGGGTTCGCCTGGCCGACGCCACCCGAGCGCTGTTCGGCCTATGAGCGAGTTGCGCCTCGCGACGCGCCGCTCACCCCTCGCCGTCGCCCAAGCCGAATCGGTGCGTGACCGACTGGCCGACTTGGGCGTGACGAGTCGTCTGGTCACGCTCGAAACCAGGGGCGATCGACAGCTCGACGAGTCACTCGTGACCCTCGGGGGTCAGGGCGTCTTCGCGCTCGAGGTCCAGCGTGCGGTGCTCGTCGGCGAGGCCGACGTCGCGGTTCACAGTGCCAAGGACCTGCCGTCGAGCACGCCGGGGGACTTGGCGTTGGTGTGCGTGCCCGAGCGCCGCGACGCCGCCGACGTCCTCGTGGGGCGTTCGCTCGCCGGGCTCGGACCGGGAGCGACCGTGGCGACCGGTTCGCCGCGACGCCGGGCGCTACTGCTCGAGCGGCGTCCCGATCTGCACGTGGTGAATCTGCGCGGCAACATGGCTCGTCGACTCGCGGTTGCCGGGCGCGACGGCGTCGACGCCGTCGTCGCGGCGATGGCCGCGCTCGAGCGGCTCGGGGCCACCGAACTCGTCGCTGAGCGCCTCGATCCCGCGTGGTTCGTACCCCAGGTGGGCCAGGGTGCACTCGCCCTCGAGGTGCGCGCGGACGATGACGTGACGAGGACCCTGCTCGCGCCCATCAACGACGAGACGGCGTTGCGCGCGGTGACCGCCGAGCGCGCCTTTCTCGCCGAGCTGGGTGCGGGCTGCGCGGTTCCCGCCGGCGCCTACGCCGTCGTGAGCGGGGATCGGGTGACGATCGCCGGCGTCATGCTTGAAGTCGACGGTGCCGCGAGCGTGCGCGCGTCGCGCACCGGCGTCGACGCGGTCGCCGTCGGCGGCGCCCTAGCGCGTTACCTGCGCGACGACTGCGGCGCCGCCGCGTTCGCGGGCTGGGGAGCCTGAGTGCTCGTCGTGGTTACGCGCGAGATCGGACGCAACCTCGGGCTACGCCGGTGGCTGCCCGATGACGCGACCATCGTCGAGGCGCCGCTGACCGAGACTCGATACCGTCCACCCGAGGACGTCAACGCCGATCTCGCGCGGGCGAGCGGGTCGGGCCGTTTCGCGGCGCTGGTCGTGACCAGCGCACGCGCGATCGGCTACGTGCGCGCCGCGTTGACGGTGTGCTCGCGCGAGGTGCTGGTCTGGTCGGTCGGTCCCGTCACGACCCGATCGCTCGCTGAGCTCGGTGTGGCAGTGGCGGGGGAGGCGCCGTCGGCCAGCGCGCTCGCCGCGCGGATCGAGTACGGACCGGTCTTGCAACTCGGCGCCCGCGTGACGCGCCACGAGTTGCGCGATCAGTTGACCCAACGGGGGATCGCGAGTTGCTCGGTCGCCTGTTATGAGACGGTTGGCCTCGCGCCGTCGCGCGAGGTTCGCTCGCTGCTCGCGCGCGCCGACGTTGTTGTCATCGGCGCGCCTTCGGCGTGGACCGTGGCGCGAGACGTCGTCACGCGCGACGCGTGGGTGGTGGTGCCCGGCGCGACGACGCGAGACGTGGTTCAGGCCGACCACGAACGCGTCCTCGTCGGCTGGAACGAGGCGACGGGCCAGCGCCTCGCCGAGCTCGCCGACGAACGCGGTTCGCGGGGCCGGTAATAGGCTCGCTACGTGTTTCCCACCGAGCGGCTCCGACGGCTGCGCCGCACCGCGGCGCTTCGCCAGCTCGTCGCTGAGACGACCCTTCGCCCCAACGACCTCGTCGCGCCGCTGTTCGTCGCTGAGGGTCGTGACCGGCCCTGGCCGATTCCGTCACTGCCCGACCAGTTCCAACACACGGTGGCGTCGTTGCTCGACGAGGTGCGCCACCTGCGAGACGTCGGCGCCGGGGGTGTCATCCTCTTCGGCGTGCCATCGGTGAAGGACGAGGTCGGCAGCGCCGCCTACGATCCGAACGGGATCGTGCAGGTGGCCCTGCGCGCGGTGCGCGACGCGGTCGGTGAGGACCTGGTGGTGATGGCCGATCTCTGCCTCGACGAGTACACCACCCACGGACACTGCGGCGTCGTGCGTGACGGCGCCGTGGACAATGACGCGACCCTGCCGCTCTACGCGCGCACGGCCGTCGAACAGGCGCGCGCGGGGGCCGCGGTCGTGGCGCCGAGCGGCATGATGGATGGTCAGGTGGCCGCGATCCGCAGCGCACTCGACGGGGCCGGTTTCACCGATACGGTTATCCTCGCCTACAGCGCCAAGTACGCCAGTGGCCTCTACGGTCCCTTCCGCGACGCCGTCGACGTACGCATCGCCGACGGCGGTGATCGGCGTGGCTACCAGCAGGACTCGCGTAATCGACGCGAGGCGCTGCGCGAGGCGCGCGCCGACGTCGCCGAGGGCGCCGACATCGTCATGGTCAAGCCGGCACTGACGTACCTCGACGTCTTGGCCGACCTGCGACGCGAGCTCGACGTGCCCCTGGCGGCGTATCACGTCAGCGGTGAGTACGCGATGGTGAAGGCCGCGGCGGCGAACGGCTGGATCGACGGTGTGGCGGTCGCGATCGAGCAGCTCACGGCGGTTCGCCGCGCCGGGGCCGACTTCGTGCTCACCTACTTCGCGGGCGAGGTCGCTCGGGAGCTCCAGCGATGAGCGGCACCAATCAGTCGTGGTTCGATCGGGCCCGGCGCGTGATTCCCGGCGGGGTGGACTCGCCGGTGCGCAGCTTTCGATCGGTCGGCGGTACCCCGTACACGGTGGTGCGCGGCGAGGGGGCCTACGTTGAGGACGTCGAGGGGCATCGGTACCTCGACTTCGTGCAGTCCTACGGTGCGTCGCTGCTCGGCCACGCCCACCCCGCCGTGGTCCAGGCCCTTCGCGAACAGGCCGGTCGTGGCACGACCTTTGGCGCGCCGACCCCGGGCGAGGTCCGCCTCGCCGAGCTGATGACCGACCGGGTACCCGGGCTCGAACAGATTCGCCTCGTCTCCTCGGGTACCGAGGCGGTGATGAGTGCGGTTCGCCTCGCTCGCGGGGCGACCGGGCGCAGTCGCGTCGTCAAGTTCGACGGCTGCTACCACGGCCACTCCGACGCGCTGCTCGTCGCCGGCGGCAGTGGTGTGGCCCAGCTCGGCCTGCCCGGCTCGGCCGGCGTGACGGCCGGCGCGGTGACCGACACCGTCGTGGCGCCCTACAACGAGGTACCCGACCTCGACGAGACGATCGCCGCGGTGCTGGTCGAGCCGGTGGCGGCCAACATGAACTTGGTCGCTCCGCGCGATTCGTTCCTCGCCGACTTGCGCGCCGCCTGTGATCGGGTGGGAGCCCTGCTCATCTTCGACGAGGTGATCACCGGCTTTCGCCTCGGCCCGGCCGGCGCCTCGGCCCACTACGGCGTGGCGCCGGACCTGTGGTGCTTCGGCAAGGTGATCGGTGGGGGACTGCCCGTGGGCGCCTTTGGCGGTTCGGCGACACTGCTCGCCTCGCTCGCCCCCGACGGGCCCGTGTACCAGGCGGGGACGCTCTCGGGCAACCCACTGGCGACCGCGGCCGGCTCGACCGTGCTCGAGCTCGTGACCCTCAGCGACTACGACGACTTGAGCGCTCGCGTCGGACGCTTCGCCAACGACCTGCGCGACGCGATCACCGGGGCCGGACTCTACGCCGAGACGCCCCGCGTCGGACCGCTCGTGGGTCTCTACGTCGCGCGCGAGCCCTTTGTGGCGCCGACGAACTTTACCGAGTCCAAGGTGATTGGTGAGAACGGACTCTACCCGAGCTTCTTTCACGCGATGCTCGAACGAGGCGTGGCGCTGGCGCCGGGCGCCTACGAGATCCTCTTTGTCTCGATGGCTCACGGCGACGCCGAGCTGGCTCGCGCGGTGTCGGCCGCCGGATCGGCCGCGGCCGAGATCGCCGGAGGCGACGGGGCGTGAGCGAACCGCTGCGCTCGCCGGGTTGGGCGGTGCGACCGAGTTTCGTCGCGCACGGCCCGACGGCGCCGGTGACGTTGCTCTTCGATGACGATGGGCTGACCCAACTAGCCGGCGTCTTTCCCGTCGCGTGGCAGACGCCGTGGCCCGAGCTGTCCGAGTTGACGCTCGCGCGCGTCGGCCGCGGCCTCGTCTTTGGCGCTACGGTCGCCGACGTTCGCTACGAGTGGCGCCGACGCGGGCTCGATGACTTCGAGGAGCTGCGCGCCGTCGTGCTCGACCACGGCGGCACGCTGAGCCTTCGACGCCGTCGGCTCGGCGTGGCGGCGACGGTCATCGTCGTGCTCGTGGCCTCGTTGGGCGGAGTGATCGCGGCCCTGCTCGCGAGCGGTCCGAACGCCGTCGTCGAGACCAGTGACGCCCGTTCGGTGAACCTGTCACTGTCGGACCTGCCGAGCGGTTGGTCGACGACCTCGGTCGGCTACCTGTCGTACCTGGTGCCACCGAGCGGTCGCGTCATCACCTCGGCCCCGACGACGACGCCGGTGGTCGACGTGGTCACACCCGTGGTGACCAAGCAGTTCCAGCGCTGCCTCGGTGTCAGCGCGGGCAACGACCGCGTCTTCGGCGGCGCGGCCCAACTGCCCGACGTGCAGGTCACGTCGCCGATCTTTCACCTGGGGACCCCCTACGAGACCGAGGTCGCCACGACGTCCCAGTACTACCGCACGACGGGCATGGTTCGCCGCGACGTCGCCGAGATGTCCACGAAGAACTTCGGGGCGTGCTTCGTCGCCTCCAACGCCACGATCCTGCTGTCGGAGTACGCGAGCCAGGTCATCCCGAGCGCCCGCGGGATCAACTGGAACCCCGCCACCTTCGCCAAGGGGTGGGCGCGCGGCGGCGTCGTGAGCGTCGACCTGCCGGGCGTGTCGAACCCGTACCAACTCGTCGTCGCCGTCGTGGCCGGGGGTCACTACGAAGTCACCCTGACCGCGCTGGTTCCCTCGTGGCAGGCGAGCCGCCGACTACTCGGTCAATTGGTTGGCGTGCTCAAGACCCGCGTACTTGGCGGTTCAGCGGTGTAACTCGCCCGCGCGTGGTCACTCGGGCTCGCCGAGCAACATCGCGTAGAGGCGCGGGGGCATCACCTCGACCAAGCGAACGAGCCCTCGATAGGCGAGCTCACCGGGTCCCCGATGGTCATTGCGCATGAGGTTGGCCATCACGGTCAGTACCTCGCGCATCACCGGCTCGACGCGCATGCCGAGACCGACGCACGCCGTGAGGATCTTGGGCTCCGAGATCAAGCGGACGAAGGCCCGCGCGACTCGGTAGTAGTCGCCGTAGGCGCCGTCGAGGCGCTCGACGTAGCTGGCGAGGTGGGTGGGATCGTCGCCGAGCAGGGCCTCGGCGACGACGCCGGCCGCCAGGCGACCGGTCTCGTAGGCGTAGGCGATGCCCTCGCCGTTGAAGGGATTGATGGACGCCCCGGCGTCGCCGACGACGATCGTGTTCGCGCCGACGAGGGGACCGCGCGCGAAGCCCATCGGGAGGCGCCCCCCGACCGGATCGCTCAGCCGCGTGGCCTCCGAGAGGCCCCACGCGTCGGCGACCTGATCGACGAAGTACTGCTGCAGCTTGGTGGTATTCACGCCCTTCCAGGCGCCATCGGTCGAGAGCAGACCAACCCCGACGTTGACGCGGCCATCGCCGAGGGGAAATATCCAGCCGTAACCGGGGACGACTTCGCCGTGGGGATCGCGGATGTCGAGGTGGGACTCGATCCACGGCTCGTCGTGACGCTCGCTCGCGTAGTACCCCCGCAGCGCCATCCCCATGGGCCAGGCCCGATTGCGCGTGGCCCCCAGCTCGCGCCCGAGCCGCGAGTTCTGCCCGTCGGCGATCACGACGTAGCGAGCGGTCACGTCGGCGCTGGTCCCCGTTGACTTCTCGTAGACGCGCACGCCGGCGCCGCCGCGCAGCTGGCCGGCCACGGGGCTGGTCGGCTCGAGCACGCCCGTCGCTTCGACCCCGGTCACCACCACCGCGCCGCGCTCGCGCGCTCGCTCAGCGACCAGCCCGTCGAGGTCAAAGCGGGTGATGGTGTAGCCGTAGTTGGGAAAGACGGCGTGGTCGGGCCAGTTCATCTCGAGCGACGCGCCAAAGCCGAAGGCCCGAAGCCCGTGGTAGCGGTGGCCGGCGGCGGCGACCGCCGGTTCGAGACCCATGGCGGCGAGTTGGTGCACCGATCGTGGGGTGAGTCCATCGCCACAGGTCTTCTCGCGGGGAAACTCCTTCTTCTCAACGACGCAGACCGACCAGCCGGCGTCCGCCAACCAGTAGGCGCAGGCGCTGCCACTAGGGCCGGCACCGACGATGACGACGTCAAAGGGCGTCGTGGATGATTCGAGTTGGGAGAGGCCGGGCACGGGTCAAGCCTAGGACCTTGGTCCCGTTGGCCCGCGTGCCGAAGGGGGGTGCGCGGTCTGGTAGAAATGATGAGCGTGGACCAGTACCTCCCAATACTGGGACTCCTGCTTCTCGGGGTGCTCTTCGCTTCGGGCTCGTTCGTGGCGTCGGCGCTATTGGCGCCGCGCAAGCGGCCGACCGACGCGAAGTTGGCGCCCTACGAATGTGGGATAGTCCCCGAAATCGAACCGCCGCAGCGATTCCCGATCCGCTTCTACCTCGTCGCGATGATCTTCGTGATCTTTGACATCGAGGTCGTCTTCATGTACCCCTTCGCCGTGGTGTTCCGCCAGCTCGGTACGTTCGGCCTGATCGAGGTGCTGGCCTTTTCGCTCACGGTCTTTGGCGCGCTGCTCTTCCTGGTGAGCGAGGGTGCCCTCTCGTGGGGGCCGGTGAAGCACCTCACCGCCGGCCTGCCGGCGCGAACAAGTTCGTCGACCATCGTGCGCATCGGCGCCGAGTCCGATCAGGCGGCCTAGCGCGTGGCCCTCGAAGATCTCCAGCACAACTTTCTCACCGGTCGAATCGAGGACCTGGTGCGTTGGGCCCGTCGCGCGTCGGTGTGGCCGGCGACCTTCGGCCTCGCGTGCTGCGCCATCGAGATGATGGCCGCCGGCGGCGCGGACTACGACCTCGCGCGCTACGGGATGGAGGTCTTTCGCAATTCGCCGCGTCAGGCTGACTTGATGATCGTCGCGGGCCGCGTTTCGCAGAAGATGGCCCCGGTGCTGCGCCAGGTGTACGACCAGATGATGGAGCCCAAGTGGGTCATCTCGATGGGGGTCTGCGCCTCGACCGGCGGACTCTTCAACAACTACGCGATCGTCCAGGGCGTCGATCAAATTGTTCCGGTCGACGTGTACGCGCCCGGATGTCCGCCGAGTCCCGAGACGCTGATGCACGCGATCCTCACGCTGCACGAGCAGATCCGAACCGGTGAGATTCTCCAGCGTCGCACGACGGGATCGCCCACCCACCTCGAGAACGAGCGCAGTCCTTGGACCCCGGAGGTCCCGGTGACGGTGCGGATGGGGACGCCGACGTGATCGAAGTTCCCGTCGACGCGCCGGTGGGCGTGGTCACCGCCGACGCGAAGCGGTGTGACCTGGGCTGCTTCCCGACTCGTGCGCAGTACTTGGACCTCGTCGCCGCCTTTAAGGCCGACGGTTTCGAGATCTGCGCCGATCTGTGCGGCGTGGACTACCTCGAGCACCCGAGCCGAGCCCTGCCCGAGGGCGTCGCCGCGACGCGCTTCGAGGTGGTGGTGAACCTGCTCAGCATGTCGCGACGCCAGCGGGTGCGCATCCGCGTCCAAGCCGGCGACGAGGACCCCGAGGTCGACTCTTTGTTCTCGATCTACCCGGGTACCGAGGCCATGGAGCGCGAGGCCTTCGACATGTTCGGCGTGCTCTTTCGCGGTCACCCGGACCTGACGCGCATCTTGATGCCCGAGGAGTGGGAGGGCCACCCGCTGCGCAAGGACTACGGCGTGGGACGCGTGCCCGTGCAGTTCAAGGAAGCGCCGGGTCCGCGATGAGTGAGCCCACCGTGCGCGCCGCCGAGCGGCTCGAGCCACTCGCCGTCGAGACATCCGAAGGGGCCCAGGAGCTCCAGCGTCGCGAGGTGACCGCCGCGACCGAGTTGGGCCGCGAAGTGGGCTCGGTCCTGCGCGTCGACGGTCACACCTTTGACCCGACGTCGGTCGACTACGAACGTCGCGACGACGAAACGATGATCCTGAACATGGGGCCGTCGCACCCATCGACCCACGGGGTCCTGCGCATCATGCTCGAACTGGACGGCGAGTTCGTGCTGCGCGCCAAGCCGGTCATCGGCTACCTGCACACCGGCATGGAAAAGACCGGCGAGCAGTTGAGTTACGTCCAGGGTGCCACCAACGTCACGCGGATGGACTACCTGAGCCCGGTGATCAACGAGCTGTCGTACTCGATGGCCGTGGAGGCGCTGCTCGACATCGAGGTGCCCGAGCGCGCCACCTGGATCCGCATGATGATGTCCGAGCTCAATCGCATCTCGTCGCACCTGGTGTGGATGGCGACCAACGGGATGGATCTGGGCTCCACGTCGATGATGATCTACGGGTTCCGCGAGCGCGAGCTGGTGCTCGCCTTCTTCGAGAAGACCGCCGGCCTGCGCCTCAACCTCAACTACGTGCGCCCCGGCGGTGTCGCCGCGGACCTGCCCGACGGCTGGCGCGACGACGTCACCGTTATCTGTGACACCATCGACGAGCGCACTTACGAGTACGACCAGCTGCTCACCGGTCAGCCCATCTTTCGTGAGCGCATGGAGGGCGTTGCGCCGATCACCGCCGAGGAGGCGCTGGCACTCTCGGTCACCGGGCCGCTGCTGCGTTCGACGGGCGTGCCCTGGGACCTGCGGCGCACCATGCCCTACCTCGCCTACGACCAGGTTGACTTCGACGTGATCGTCGGCACCTACGGTGACAACTTCGATCGCTACGCCATCCGACTGAACGAGATCCGCGAGTCGATCCGGATCGTGCGCCAGTGCGTCGAGATGATGCCCGCGGGCGACTATCGCAGCCAGGATCCCAAGGTCACGCCGCCACCGCGGGCGCGCATCGGCGAATCGATGGAGGCGCTGATTCACCACTTCAAACTCTTCACCGAGGGATTCCAGGTGCCCGAGGGTGAGGTCTACTCCGCCATCGAGTCGCCGCGCGGCGAGATCGGGTGCTACCTCGTCGCCGACGGCGGGCCCAAGCCGTATCGCCTCCACGTGCGCGCCCCGAGCTTCGTGAACCTCCAAGCCGTGCCGCTGCTGATGCGCGGTGGTTCGATGTCCGACGCCATCACCGTGATCTCCACGGTCGACCCCATCATGGGAGAAGTAGATCGATGACTCATTTACGCAGCGAACTGCGCCAGCGCGCCGAGGAGTTGATCGCGCTCTACCCCCGCCGGCGCTCGGCGATGCTGCCCCTCTTGCATCTCGCGCAGGAACAAGACGGTTACCTGAGCGACGAGGCGATGGCCGAAGTCGCCGAACTGACCGGCACCACGCCGGCCGAGGTGCGTGGCACCGCCGCCTTCTACGACATGTTCCACCTCGAGCCGGTCGGTCGGTACGTCGTGGGGGTGTGCACGAACATCGCCTGCCTGCTCGCCGGTGGCGAGGAGTTGCTCGCCCACGCCGGTCGAACGCTCGGCTGCTCGGTCGGGGGCACCTCGCCCGACGGCCTCTTTACGCTCGAAGAGACCGAATGCCTTGCCGACTGCAACATCGCCCCGGTCGTCCAGGTCAATCACCGCTACGTCCGCACGACCACACCCGAGCTCTTCGACGCGCTGATCGAGGACCTGCGTCAGGGGCGCCTCGACCACGACGTACCCCCGCACGGGACCCTGATCCGCGTGCGCCGATCCGGTGGTCTGCGCGTCGAGCGCGAGGAGTTGGCGGCCGAACGGGCCGAGGCTCGCGCCGCCCGTGACGCGCGCGCCGCGACGGAGGCGAACTAGTGGCGACCCTCGACGCTCCCCGGATCGTCACCTCGCGGGCGACGTACGCCGATTCGCACACCCTGTCGCGCTACCTGGACACGGGGGGCTACCAGGCGCTACGCCAGGCCCTGACCATGTTCCCCGAACAGGTCGCGGCGCAAGTCGACGCGGCCTCGCTACTCGGTCGAGGGGGCGCCGGCTTCCCGGCCGGTCGCAAGTGGTCGATGCTGCGCAAGTCGCCCGTCTCCTACCTCGTCGTGAACGGTGACGAGTCCGAACCGGCCACCTTCAAGGACCACTTCCTCGTCGAGCGTGACCCCCACCAGCTCGTCGAGGGCGTGATCATTGCGGCCTTCGCTTTGCAGGTCACCCAGGCCTTCATATTCCTGCGCGGCGAGTTCGCCCTGGGCCTGGAGCGAGTCCAGCAGGCGGTCAACGAGGCGTACGAACACGGTGCCCTGGGTCGGCGCATCTTTGGCTCGTCGTTCTCGCTGGACATCGTCGTGCACCCCGGCGCCGGGGCGTACATCTGTGGCGAGGAGACCGCGCTGATTGAGGCCCTCGAGGGCAAGCGCGGTTTCCCGCGCATCAAGCCCCCCTTCTTCCCCGCGGTGACTGGTCTCTACGGCGAGCCCACGGTGGTCAACAACGTAGAGACCATGTCGAACCTGCCCTGGATCGTGCAACACGGGGGTGCGGCCTTCGCCGCCCTGGGTGCGGGTCGCTCGACGGGCACGCGACTGTTCGCCCTCGCGGGGCGGGTGAGAAATCCGGGTGTCTTCGAGATCGAGATGGTGAAGAACACCTTTCGCGATCTCATCTTCGATCCGCGCCTCGGCGGCGGCATCATCGACGACCGTCGCGTGAAGGCGATCATCCCGGGCGGGGTTTCGGCGCCGTGGTTCGGGCCCGAGTTGCTCGACCTGCCGCTGGGCCAGGACGAGGTCGGTGAACGAGGCTCGATGCTCGGCTCGGGGTCAATCGTCGTCATGGACGAGACGTCGTGCGTCGTGCGGGCCGCCTGGCGGATCACCAAATTCTTCTCGCGCGAATCGTGCGGTCAGTGCACGCCATGTCGCGAGGGCTCGGGCTGGCTCGAGCGCATTCTCTATCGCCTAGAGCACGGCGGCGGACGCCTCGAGGACGTTGACCTGCTGCTCGACCTGAGCGACAACATCGCCCCCGGACTCACGTGGCCGCCCCAGCAGACGACGATCTGCGTGCTCGGGTCCTCCATCCCGTCGTCGATCCACGCCGCGATCTCGATGTTCCGCGACGACTTCTACGAGCACGTCGAACACGAGGGTTGCCCCCATGACTGACCAGACGCGCACCACCGTATCCATCACGCTGAACGGCCGGGCCATCGAGAGCCCGGTTGGTGAGTTGCTGATTGAAGCCGCCGAGCGAGCCGGCGTCTACGTGCCGCGCTTCTGCTACCACCCACGTATGGAGCCCGTCGGCGTCTGTCGGATGTGTTTGGTCGAGGTGGACGGCCCGCGCGGCGCCACGCTGCAGCCGGCCTGCTTCATCCGCGTCAGCGACGGCATGTCGGTCAACACCGAGTCCGACAAGGTGAAGAAGGCCCAAGACGGCGTGCTCGAGTTCCTGCTGGCGAACCACCCACTCGACTGCCCCGTCTGTGACAAGGGCGGGGAGTGTCCGCTCCAGGACCAGACGCTCGTGCACGGCTCGGGCGAGACGCGCTTCGTTGAAGAGAAGCGACACTTCGTCAAGCCGATCGAGATCGGCCCACTGGTGCTGCTGGATCGCGAGCGCTGCATCCAGTGTTCGCGCTGTACGCGATTCGCGGCCGAGGTGGCCGGCGACGCGCAGATCGATTTCGCCGGGCGCGGTGACCTCATCGAGGTGGCGCCGTCGCCGAACCAACCCTTCGACTCAGTCTTCTCGGGCAACACGGTCCAGATCTGCCCGGTGGGTGCACTCACCGCCAAGCCGTATCGCTTCACCGCGCGCCCGTGGGATCTCGAGCAGGTCGAGAGCACCTGCACGGCCTGCGCGGTGGGGTGTCGCATCGCCGTCCAGTCCGCCGGCAACCGGTTGACCCGGGTACTCGGGGTCGACAGCGACCCGGTCAATCACGGGTGGTTGTGCGACAAGGGTCGCTTCACGCTCGAGTCGGTGGACGGCCACGCCGACGCCGCCGATCCGCTGGACCCGCGCACGCGCATTACCGAACCGATGGTTCGTCGCGAGGGCCAACTCGTCGCCGCGACGTGGGGCGAAGCGTTGGCGGCGGCGGCGACGCTGCTGCGCGACGCCGCGGCCACGCCCGGCGGGGTCGGGGCGATTGGTGGCGCGTCACTCACCAATGAGGGCGCCTTCGCCTGGAGCCGCTTCCTGCGCGACGTGCTGGCGAGTGAGCACGTCGACGCGCAGTACGGCGATGGCCTGGACGCGACGCTGATCCAGGCGCTGCCTCGCGCCACCATCAGCGAGGCCGCGAGCGCCGCCACCGTTGTCACGATCACCGGTGATCTACGTGAAGAGCTGCCGGTCCTGTTCTTGCGACTGCGCGCGGGCGTGGCGTCGGGCGCCACCAACCTGGTCGAATTCGCCGCCGGACCGAGCGCGCTGCGCGACCTCGCGCGGGTGGTGCTAGCGGTTCGCCCCGGGGAGACCGCACTCGTCGCCGAAGCCCTCGCGGGTGCGAGCGCACCCCACGGGCCCCGGGTCGATGAGGCCGACCTCGCGACGGTGCGTAACCTGCTCGGCGAGTCCGGTCGCGGCGTCGTGTTCGTCGTCGGTCGAGCGAACCTCGCCGAGCACCCGGGGGTCGTCGAGACGGCGATCCTGCGTCTGGCCCGCCGGTATCCCGAGGCAACCTTCCTGCCGGCGCTTCGGCGCGGCAACGTTGCCGGGGCACTCGACATGGGACTGGCCCCGGGGCTGCGGCCCGGGCGAGGCTTCGACGCCGGAGTGAGCGGGCGCGACGCCTTGGCCCAACTCGACGCACTGGCGAGCGGTGAACAGCGCGCCCTGCTGATGCTCGGCGGCGGCCTGCTCGGCAACGTCACCGACGTCGATCACGCGATCGTCGCGCTGCAGCGCGCGGCGATCGTCGCGGTGACCGGGCACGGCGACGCGGCCCTCGCCTACGCCGACGTGGTGCTACCGGCGACCGTACAGCACGAGCGCAGCGGCACGGTGACCAACCTCGAGGGACGAGTCACCGCGGTGGCGGCGAAGCTGGCCGCTCCCGGCTCGGCGTGGTCCGACGTGGCGATTGCCTCGGAGCTGGCTGAGGAGCTTGGTCGACACCTCGGGCTCAGCTCGATCGAGGTGGCCGCCAAGACGATCGAGGAAACGACCGGGTATCCGGCGCTGAGCGTGCTCACCGACGTCGTCGCCGAGGGCGTCGTGGTCGGCCGCGACGAACGCTTCGCGCGTCGGCCCCTGGACCCGATGGCCATCCCGGGCATCCGATCGGCCGACTCGGTGGGTCTGGCCTCCTTCGGCGGCGACACCCTCACGCTGGATGTTTCGCGAACGGGTTCGACGGTGTCGGCGACGCTCGATGACGTGACGGTGGCCGATATCGCGATTCCCCCGTTTGACGCCTACGCCCTGAGCCTCTTCGTCGGCCGACGGCTCTACGACGGGGGTGTGGCGGTTCGCGGCTCGTCGGCGCTCGGCGAGCTCGTGTCGTCAACCACGCTCTCGCTCAATCACGTCGATCTCGACCGATTGGGCGCGGCGGTGGGTGACCTGGTCACCGTGCGCGGACCACGCGGCACGGTCGAACTGCCCGTTGCCCTCGACGACCAGCTGGCGCGCGGCGTGGCCGGCGTCACCTTCGGCACCCTCGCCCGCGACGGTGCCAACGCGCTCGCCACGTTGATGGACCGTAACGCCGTCACCGTTCAGGTTCGATTGGAGACGCGATGACGACGTGGCTCGCAACGGTGGATCCGCTCTTCGCCCACGGGGTAACCGCGGCGGTGCTGATCATTGTCCTGGTCAAGGTGGTCGTGGGCTTCGCCGCCCTCATGGGGTCGGTCACCCTGATGATCTGGTTCGAGCGCAAGGCGATCTCGGACATGCAGAGTCGAATCGGACCGCAGCGGTGGGGCCCCTTCGGGATCCTCCAGACACTCGCCGACGGTATCAAGCTCTTCTTCAAAGAGGACCTCGTGCCGGCCGAGGCCGATCGGTTCACCTTCAAGCTGGCCCCGTACCTCGTGCTGGTGCCGGCCCTGATCACCTTCGCCATCGTGCCCATTGGCGGCACTGTGGACATCGCCGGACACCCGGTGCTGCTGCAGGTCGCGAACCCGCCGATTGGGATCTTGCTGATGCTCGCGATGTCGGGCATCTCGGTCTACGGCGTGATCCTCGCCGGCTGGTCGTCGGGTTCGAAGTACCCGCTCATGTCGGCCGTTCGCGCCAGCGCCCAGATGATCAGCTACGAGGCCGCCCTGGGCATGACGATCGTGACGATCGTGCTCGCCACCGGCTCGCTGTCGACCCACGACATCGTCGCGGCCCAGGCCCACGGCGTCTGGCACTGGAACCTGATTCGACTCGGCGTCGTGCCCTTCGTGGTCTTTCTGATCGCCATCACGGCCGAGCTCAACCGTCCACCCTTTGACGTGGTGGAGGCCGAGACCGAGTTGGTCGGCGGCTTTCACACCGAGTACTCGTCCTTGCGCTTCGCGCTCTTCTTCCTGGCCGAGTTCATGAACACGATCACGATGTCGGCGATCATCGTGACCCTCTTCCTCGGCGGACCGGCGGGCTGGGTGCCCAACATCGCGCACGTCCGGTGGGTCTTTCCGATCCTCTGGTTCCTTGCCAAGACGGTGGGCTTCGCCTTCGCCTACGTGTGGTTCCGCGCCGCCCTGCCTCGGTTCCGCTACGACCAACTGATGGACCTCGGCTGGAAGCGCCTGATCCCCCTGAGTCTGGGGTGGATGCTGATCGTCGCCGGTTTCTTGATTCGTGCCTCGTGGGGCTTCTTGATGGCCGCGATGGTGATCCTCGCCTGGACGGTGCTGACGCGGGCCTTCACGCTCGGTCAATCGCGCGAGGAGGGCCGCGACGCGCTCCTGCCGACCGTCGGTGAGCGACCACTACCCGGGCGCGTGCTGCGCGCCTGGACCGACCGGGAGAAGGACTGATGGCCCGCCCCCTCGATTTCTTTGGCGGCTTCAAGCTCACGCTGCGTCACCTCGGCCGCGCGCGCGTGACCACGAGCTACCCCCAGGCCAAGCGCCCCAAGCAGCCGCGCCAGCACGGGCGCCACGTGCTCAACCGCTACGAGGACGGCATGGAGAAGTGCATCGGGTGCGAGCTGTGCGCCGGGGTGTGCCCCGTGGACTGCATCTACGTGCGCGGTCTGGACAACCCGCCCGATCACCCGGTGAGCCCGGGGGAGCGCTACGGCTACGTCTACGAGATCAACTACTTGCGCTGCATTCACTGCGACCTGTGCGTGGAGGCCTGCCCGACCCAGGCGATCACCGAGTCCAAGCTCTTCGAGTTCTCCTTCACCAACCGGGCCGACGCCATCTACACCAAGGCCGAGCTGCTCGTCGACGATAAGGGCTTCCCCCAGCGGCTGCCGTGGGAGGACTGGCGCGAGGGCGAGGCGGCGATGACCGGCGGTTGGATGCGCGCGACCTCACCCTCGGGAGCCGCCGACTTTGAGGGTGTCGTGCAGTGGACGGCCGACTTGGGCGCCGGCGTGCGCGCCGCCGAAGCTGGGCAGTCCGAGCATCGCGACGACGAGGCGACCGGCTCCAAGCAATTGCGCACGGCCTTCTTTCGCCACCTCCAGCCCGACGACATACCGACCGGTCTGCGCGGACTCAAGGCACGCCTGCTCGCGACTCGGGCCACAACACCCAAAGTGCACGACGCGGGAGACGAGCAATGATCGCTACCGCCTACGCCATTCCGAGCGTGTTGGTCTTTCTCACCGCCGCGCTACTGATCCTGGTCGGCGCGGTGGGGGTTCTGGCGATGCGCAACCCGGTCCACTCGGCGCTCAGCCTCATCATGACCCTCTTCGGCGTGGCCGTCGCTTTCGTCGCCCAGTCCGCCGACTTCCTCGCCGCGGTGCAGGTGATCGTCTACGCCGGAGCGATCGTGGTGCTCTTCTTGTTCGTCATCATGTTCCTCGGGGTCGACCGACGCGAGGACGTTCGCGTCGAGCCGCTCGTTGGCCAGCGCGTCTTCGCCGGGATCGGCGTCGTGATCACCGTGGCCGGCCTGATCACGCTGCTCGCGCGGTCGCACTGGGTGACCGGCGCGATCGCGGTGTCCTCGTCGGGCCGGGCGCTGTCGACGGGCTCGGGCAACGTCACCCAGCTCGGCGGGGCCGTGTTCACGACGTACCTCTTCGCCTTCGAGGCCACGGCCGCCCTGCTGATCATCGCGGTCGTCGGCGCCGTGCTGCTCGCGCGGCGCGAACGGGCCGCCGACGCACCAGGGGGCGACGCATGAATGTTCCGGCGGCGTGGTACCTCGTCCTCGCGGCGGTGCTCTTTGGCATCGGCGCCTTCGGGCTGCTGACCCGGCGCAGCGCGCTGATCATGTTCATGTGCATCGAATTGATGCTCAACGCGGTGAACCTGACTTTCGTGACCTTCTCGCGCACGCTCAGCGACATTGGCGGGCAGGCCGCCGTCTTTTTCGTCATGGTGGTCGCCGCGGCCGAGGTCACCGTGGGCTTGGGCATCGTGGTGTCGGTCTTCCGTCGACGCGCCTCGACGTCGGTCGACGAACTCTCCGAGATGAAGGGTTGAGATGGCACACGTCGCGACACTGATCCTGCTGCTGCCCCTCGCCGGCTTCCTCGTGCTTTTGCTCTTCGGGCGGGCGCTGGGGGAGAAGGCGGTCGGGGCGATTGGCACGTCGGCGGTGACGCTGAGCTTCGTCTTCAGCGTCGTGGCCTTCGTCGCGCTGCTGCACGACAGCCGACGCGAAATCACGGTGAACCTCTTCAGCTGGATTGACGTGGGCACGCTGCACGTGCCCGCCGCGCTGCTGATCGACCCGCTCTCGGTGACTATGGCGCTCTTCGTCACCGGCATCTCGGCGTTGATCCACCTCTACTCGATCGGCTACATGCACGGCGAGCGAGACTTTCGCAAGTTCTTCCTCTACCTCAATCTCTTCGTCTTCTCGATGCTCACGCTGGTGCTCGCCAACAATCTGGTGATGACGTTCGTCGGGTGGGAGGGCGTCGGCCTCTGCTCCTACTGGCTCATCAGCTACTACTTCGATCGCGACACGGCGGCCTCGGCGGGCAAGAAGGCCTTCATCTACAACCGCGTGGGTGACGTCGGCATGCTCGTCGCGATGTTCCTGCTGTTCAGCCACCTGCACACCCTCACCTACCTCAGCATCTTCGCCGGGGCCGGCACCCTGTCGCCGACGATCGCGACGCTGAGCGTGCTCGCGCTCCTGCTGGCGGCGACCGGCAAGAGCGCCCAGATTCCCCTCTTCAACTGGCTCCCCGACGCGATGGAGGGTCCGACGCCCGTGTCGGCGCTGATTCACGCCGCGACCATGGTCACCGCCGGTGTCTACCTGCTCGTTCGCATGGCGCCGGTGCTCGCGTTGTCCTCGTCGGGGCGCGCGAGCATTGCCGTCGTGGGCGGCGTGACGGCCTTTGTCGCCGCCACCATCGCCACGTCCCAAAAGGACATCAAAAAGGTCCTCGCCTTCTCGACGGTCTCCCAGATCGGGTACATGGTGCTCGCGGTGGGCGCCGGCGCCTACTCGGCCGCGATCTTTCTGATGATCAGCCACGCCTTCTTTAAGGCCCTGCTCTTTCTCGGATCGGGCTCGGTGATTCACTCGCTCAACGGCGAACAGGACCTGCGCAAGATGGGCGGTCTCGCCAAGTACCTGCCGCTGACCTTTCCGACCTTTCTGATCGGCTGGCTCGCGATCTCGGGCATTCCGCCCTTCGCCGGGTTCTGGTCCAAGGGCGACGTGCTCACGAACGTGTACGGCTACTCCAAGTGGCTCTGGATGCTCGGCGTCGCGACCGCGATCCTCACGGCGTACTACATGAGCCGGCTCTTCGTGCTCACGTTCCGCGGCACGGAGCGGTTCCGCGAGGTGACCCACGGTCACGACCCGCACGAGTCGCCGTGGGTCATGACCGTCCCGCTGGTGGTGCTGGCCGCGCTGGCGACCCTCGGCGGGGTCATCGACCTGCCCTGGATCCACCACAACTCGCTGGCCGGCTTTCTCAACCCGACCTTCGGGTTCATCCCCGCCGCGGGCCACTCGTCGACGCTCGCGCAGACGACGCTCGCCGGCGTGGACTTCGTCGCGGCCATTGTCGGGCTGAGCGCCGCCTTCGCCGTCTGGCGAAACCGCTCATCGTCACCGCGCTACGAGCGAGTGTTCCTCGAACGCGTGTGGCGCTGGGATGACTTCTATGACGCGACGATCGGTCGGCCGCTCACCGAGGGCGCCCACTTCGCCGACGCGGTCGTCGAGCCGCGACTGGTCGACGGTGCCGTGACCGCGATCGCCGTCGGCGTGCGCCGCAGCGCCGAAGGCGTGCGCAAGGTCCAGTCGGGCTTCGCGCGCCACTACGCGCTCGCCATGGTCCTGGGCTTGAGCGTGATCGTCGTCTATCTCGTGGCGAGGGTGGGGTAAGCATGCACTCGTCACTTTGGTTGAGCGCGCTCATCGTGCTGCCCCTCGTGGGGGCGGGACTCGCCGCGCTGGTGCGACGGCGCGACGGCGCGGCCTACGCCGTCGCGCTCGTGACCTCGATCGTGGAGTTGGGCCTCACCTTGGTGGTCGTCGGGCTCTACAACAATCACGTCGCCGGCGCCCAGACCTTTGACTTCGTGGGCCGATGGGTCGTGGCCGCTCCCTTCGGGCTGGCCTATGACGTGGCCCTCGACGGGATCTCGCTGTTCCTGGTCGTGCTGGCCGCGCTCGTGCTCGTGCTCTCGTTGCTCGGCGGGCGCGACCGGCGACGCGAGGCCTCCTTCGTGGGGTGGCTCCTCGCGCTGACCTCGTTCACCATCGGCAGTTTCGTCGCCCACGACCTGCTCGAGTTCTTCATCTTCTTCGAGTTGACCCTGGTGCCGAGTTACTTCATCATCGCCCAGTGGGGGGGTCGCGAACGTTCGCGGGCCGCACTGAAGTTCTTCGTGTACACCTTCGCCGGATCGGCGTTCTTGTTCGCGGGACTGCTCTACCTCGGCTTCTTGCACCAGCACCAGACCGGGGGACCGCTGACCTTTGCCTACGGGGCCCTCGCGGCTACCTCGATGAGTACTGGCACCGCGGTGTGGCTGTTCAGCGCCTTCGCGATCGCCTTCGCCGTGAAATCGCCGATCTGGCCGCTGCACACGTGGTCGCCCTTGGCCTACGCCGAGGCGCCCACCGCGGGTTCCATCGAGCTGTCCGGCCTGCTCGCCAAGCTCGGCTCCTACGGCCTCTTACGCTTCGCGGTGGGCCTCTTCCCGCTGGCGCTCGCCTCGATGCGACCGGTGCTGCTCACGCTGGCGGTGATCGGGATCATCTACGGGTCGGCCCTCGCGGCCGTGACGCCCGATCTGAAGCGGCTAGTGGCGTACTCGTCGCTCGCCCAGATGGGCTTCATCACCCTGGGCGTGGTGACCGGGTCCCAGATCGCCATGGTGGGCGCGGTGCTCTTGATGTTCAACCACGGCGTCATCACCGCGGGCTTCTTTCTCATCATCGGCTTCGTCGAGCGACGCCGGGCCAGCGCGACCATTGCGGACCTGCGCGGTCTGCAGGGACCCGCGCCGATACTCGCCGCGCTGTTCACGGTGGTGATGCTCGCGTCGATCGGCCTGCCGGGACTGTCGGGCTTCGTGAGCGAGTACCTCATCTTGATCGGTACCTTCGCGACGCACACCTGGTGGGCGGTGGTGGCGACCCTTGGCGTGGTGCTCGCCGCGCTCTACCTCCTGTGGGCCTACCAACGCGTCTTCCACGGCGTGGCCACTGACGAGAACGCCGCGATCACCGACGCTAGTCATCCGGAGCGCTGGATCATCGCGCCGGTCGTCGTGCTCATCGTCGTCCTCGGGGTGTTTCCCAAGCCGGTGCTGGACCGCATCACGCCGTCGGTCCAGCAACTCATCGAGCACGTCGCACCGTCGGGGGTGACCAAGTGAGCGTCACGATACCCTCGATCCACTACCTCGCTCTGGCGCCGGTGCTGATTCTCTTCGGGGCCTCGCTCGTGCTGGTGCTCGCGACGGCCCTCGTGCGCGGCAAGGTGGCCGGCGCCCTCGCGACCGCGGTGACGGTGCTCGCTTCGATCGCCGCTTTCGTGGTGACCTTCATCCAGTGGTCCTACGTCGACCACCACGGCGCCTCGACGACCGTCGCGCACGCGATCGTGCTCGACGGCTTCTCCATCGTCGCGACGGCGGTGATCGTGCTCAGCCTGGCGCTGGCGGCGCTCGTGGCGCACGACTGGGCGAGGCGCCATCACGTCTCGGGCGCCGAGTACCAGATCCTCGCGCTCGCGACGGCGGCCGGGGCGGTGCTGATGACCCAGGCCAACGACCTCATCGTCATCTTCCTCGGCCTGGAGATCCTCTCGATCGGGCTCTACGTGCTCGTCGCCTTCGACCGCCAGCGCGCCACGTCGGCCGAGGCCGCGCTGAAGTACTTCCTGCTCGGTAGCTTCGCTTCGGCGATCTTCGTCTACGGCGCCGCCCTCGTCTACGGCGCCACCGGTTCGACCAACCTGTCGACGATCTCGTACTTCCTCGGCTCGAACGTGCTGCTGCGCCCCGGTCTGCTCTACGCGGGCGGGGCCCTGCTGCTGGTCGGCTTCGCCTTCAAGATCGCGGCCGTCCCGTTCCACCTGTGGTCACCCGACGTCTACGAGGGCGCGCCGACCCCGGTGACCGGCTACATGGCCGCGGTCGTCAAGGTGGGCGCCTTCGCGGCGCTGATCCGGGTCCTGATCTCGGCACTCGGCACGCAACTGACCACGTGGCGCCCCATCATCTGGGCACTCGTGGTGCTCACGACGCTGGTCGGTGCGTCGCTGGCGCTCGTCCAGCGCAACGTGAAGCGAATCCTCGCCTACTCGTCGATCAACCACGCGGGCTTTGTGCTGCTGGGGGTCTGGGCGGCGACCTCGCGCGGCACGGCCGCCACGCTCTTCTACCTCGCGACCTACGCGCCGGTCGTCGTGGCGAGCTTCGCCGTGGTGACCCTCGTCGGCGGTGACGGCGACGACCAACACTCGATCGATCACTACCGAGGACTGGCCCGGCGTCAGCCGTGGCTCGGCGGCGCGCTCGCGGTCCTGCTGCTCAGCCAACTCGGGGTGCCCCTGACGACCGGCTTCTACGCGAAGTACGCCGTGCTCGCCGCGGCGGTCGACGCCGGCGGCGGCGCGCTCGCCCTGATCTCGCTGCTCGGTGCGGCGATCGCGGCCTTCTTCTACCTGCGCTGGGTACTCACGCTCTACGCCGACGACCAGATCGACGCGGCCCGCGTCGCCGTGCCGCGCGCGACCGGGGTCGTCATCGCGCTCGGCGTCGCGGTGACCATCGTCTTCGGGGTGTGGCCCGGACCCCTCGCCGCGCTCGCCCAGCACGCCACCGTCCTGTTCGCGCCGTGAGCCGCGTCGCCGTCGCGACGTCCACCAACGCCGAGGACCCCGATGCGCCGCACCTGTTCGCGGCGTTGGCCCGCGCCGGTGTCAGCGTTGACCTCGTCGCCTGGGACGCGCCGGCGAACTGGGACAACTACGACCTGGTGGTCGTGCGCTCGACCTGGGACTACGTGGCGCGCCGCGACGAGTTCCTCGACTGGGCGCGTCGGGTTCGTCGCCTCGCCAATCCCTTTCCGGTCCTCGAGTACTCGAGTGACAAGCACTACCTGGGCGACCTCGCCGCGCGCGGGCACCGGATCGTCCCCTCGACGTTTTGCGACGTCGGCGACGTGCCGCGGTGGCCCGACGGCGACGTCGTGGTGAAGCCGACCGTCGGGGCCGGCTCAGCGGACGCCGCGCGCTACCGCGAGGACGAGCGTGAGGCCGCGACCGCCCACGTGGCGCGCCTGCACGACGCCGGTCGTGACGCGCTGCTCCAGCCCTACGTCGCCAGCGTCGACGAGCGCGGTGAACGCGCGGTCGTCGTGATCGATGGGAACTTTAGCCACGCGATGACCAAGGACGCGATGCTCAACGTCGACGCGGCCGCGCGCACGACCGACTTTCGGCACCGCCAGCTGCGCCGCGCCGAGGTCGAGCCGGACGCTCTCGAGGCCGCGATCGCGCTGCTCGACGACGAGCGCTTCGCCGACCTGCTCTACGCGCGCGTGGACCTGGTGGCGACCGAGGCGGGGTGGGCGTTGCTCGAGCTCGAGCTCGTCGAGCCGATGCTCTTTCTCACCTACGACGAGGCGGCGGCGGACCGACTGGCCGCGGGCATCGCCCGGCGGGCCCGCGACTAGGGCCGACCGGCCGGGTGCTCGGCGCGCCGGGCGGCGGCCAGCACCTCGTCGGGCACGACGGTACCGGGCCGGTTGGCCGGGTCGTGGGTGAGAAAGCGGCCGAGCACCGGGATCTCGGTCAGCGACTCGGCGCGAAACGTCGCGGCGACGACCGGCACGAAGCTCTCGGCGGCCGGGTAGACGAGGTAGCGCGGCAGCCACGTGGGGTCGTATTTCGCGTTGAAGTGCCACAGGCTCTCGATCGGCAAGACGCCCGAGAGCCGCCGCAGGGCCCAGCGCTCTACGCGGGTGAAGGTCCCCTCGCCGCGCTCGCCGTCGAGCACCGAGCGAAAGGCGGCGAAGTTGAGGCTCAGCCCCTGGCCACCGGTTCCGCGCAGGTGCTCGATCGTCGAGCACAGCGCGTAGTCGATCAGGCCGTTGGGGTGCTCGCCGGGATCACGTCGCATCAGGTCGAGCGAGTAGCCGTGGATCGCCGGCGAGGGGACGAACTGGCAGACGGCCGCCGGCTGACCGGTGGGACCGTGCACGACGGTGAGCAGCAGGCCCTTGTCCTTGGGGTTGAACAGACGCCCGAGCATCATCGAGAAGCCGCGTTCGGCCTCGCCGCGGCGCAGCATCGAGATGAGGTCGAGGATCGCCGGCACCCGCGCCGGGTCGATGTTACTGGGGTCGAGGAACTCCACGGTGTAGCCCTTGCGCGCCAGGCGCGTGCGCGCCTGGCGTAGGCCCTTCATCTTGCCGCCCTCGAGGCTGAAGTGGCGACAGTCCACGATTGCCTCGTCGCCGAGGTAGAGCGAGTGCAGCCCCGCCGCGTGGTAGATCGGGAGCCAGTCCGCGCCCGCGCCCATGACGCCCACCGTCCAGGCCCGCGAGTCGGCGAAGGCCCGAAAGGAACTGAAGGCCTCGGATCGCTCGGCCTCGGGACCGATGGGGTCGGGCGAGACCAGGGCCACGCCGCCGTAGACGGCGTAGGCGACCAGCGAGTCGCGAAAGAAGAAGAACTGCTTGTCGTCGCGCAGCGCGAAGTAGTCGAGTGTCCCGCGCCCGTGACGACGCACGATCTCGCGCGCGCGCAGCTCAGCGAGGCGTCGCTCGGTGCTCGACGCGGTGCTCGAGAGCCGCCGGTCGACGACCGGCCGGGTCACGAGGTAGAGCGTGGACACGATGAGTGCGACCCCGACGGTGGTGAGCGTGGGATTGACGAAGTCGCCGATCCGGTCGGGCAGACCGATCGAGGTGATCCCGACGAGTCGCTCGAGGCTGGCGAGCACGACGGTCGCGAGGCCCGGTAGGGCGTGGTGACGCGAGGACGCCTCGATGCCGAGGGTCGCCGCGACGACGACGACGGCGCCGATAAGGGCCAGGCGCGGGAGGGCGGCGCGCACGCTGGTGCGGTCGGTCGTCGCCGCGAAGTGGGGCCGCTCGACGAGCAGCAGGGTGAGAATGACCACCGCGATGAGGGGCGACACGAGGCTGCCCGCGCGCACGACGTGAAAGACCGCGGTCGCCGCGACGACGACGACGGCCACGCTCCACGATCGGCGCTGGCCGCGACGAAGACCGCGCGCCAGCATGATCATGGTCACGCCCGCCAGCGCAGTCAGGGCAGCCGCGTACTTCGCCGCGCCCAGGGGCAGGTAGGCCTCCACGGCGTGCAGGCGACTGCGCAGCGGGGGCAGCGAGGTCACCGTCACGTCGACGAGGCCGTCGAGAAAGATAATGCCGCTCACCAAGCGGCGGATAGTTCGCTGGCGGCGCTGGGCGGCCAGCCGGTCGACGCTCACCGGGTAGGGGTTGCCGGTCGGCCAGGCGCCGCTCACCGCGGTGACGCCCGCCAGGTCGGGCTGAACCGGACTACCGGCCACGACCCGCTCGAGCAGGGTGGCGCGCCGTCGCGGGCTCTGGCCGGTGTAGAGGCGGACCTGGACGGTGCTCGCCGCCTCGACCTCGACGATGCCGAGTCGGTCGACCGAGGTGAAGACCGGGGGCAGGCCGAGCAGCCCGTGACGCTCGACGATGACGGTGCGCGACGGTCCCGGGGCCGCGCAGACGCCCCGATCCAAGAAGGCGAGCGCCGGGCGCGAGGTCCCGCCGATGACCGCACCGGCGCCGCCGCGTTCGGCGATGCGCCGCGCGAACTCGAGTGCGTCGACCTCGTCGACGTAGGTGTGGGCCAGCGGCTCGAAGTGGTGCGGGGTCGACTCGCGCGACTCACGGCCGAAGCGCCGTCGCACCAGCAGCCCGGCGACCGCTCCCACCAGCCCCTCGATGACCACGATCACCAGGACCGTGGTCACGAGGTTGCCCCAGAAGCCGCTCGGGTGATGGGCGTGAATGCGCAGGTGCAGGGCCAGGTGCAGGTGACGGTCGGTGAGGTGATTGAAGATCGAGGTCAGCGTGCTCCACAGGTCGATCACCAGCACCGCGACGATCGGCAGCCAGACCCAGCCGGCCAGTCGCCGGTAGAGCGTGCGCGACGCGACGAAGCGCGCGAGCGCGTCGGGGTCCTCGAGTCGATCGGCGTCGGACCGGTCGCTCGGGTCGGCGCGCGAGGCGTCCACGACGCTCGTGCCGGCGGCAATCGCGAGGTCGCGCACGCCGTCGGCGGTGGCGACCTGGAGCATGAGGTCGCGCGCGAACTCGACGCCGAGCGCCCCGAGCGCGCGAACGGCCCGTGGGTCGGCGAGCCCGGCGTCGTCGGCGCCGGGCAGCACGAAGAGCCGGTGGTCGGCGTGGTCGGTGAAGGCGTGCAGGGCCGCCGCCAGCGTCGGCAGCGCGAGCAGCGTCTGGTCGAGGAACGTGGCGAGCTCGACGTGGGGGTCGGGGTGCAAGAAGTTGCCGGCCACCACCACGACCGCGGCGTCGTCGATGTCGCCGAGCAGCGCGATGAGCTCGCGCACCGGCCGCGAGGCGGGGTTGGTGGTCGGCGAGAGCGACAGGTCGCTGACGACGTAGACGTGCTGGCCGTAGGGGATTGGTAGCGTGTATCGGTCGGTCGCTCCCACGGTCCCATTCTCGCAGAGTTCCCGGGGGCGGCCGCGGGCGACGGAGCATGACGCACACACGGGAGAATTGGCACTGGCGCGACGGACCCTCGAGCGGTCCGGCGGTGATCTTTGACATCGACGGCGTGCTGGCTGATGCGGCGGGGCGCCAGCACTTCCTCGACTGGGGCGACTGGCGGCGCTTCTTCGAGGCCTGCGGCGACGATCCGGTGGTTGAAGAGATCGAACGGCTACTCGAGCTGCTCGACGGGGGGCTGACGATCGTACTGCTCACGGGGCGACCCCGACGGGTCCAGCCGCACACGCTGGCCTGGCTCGAGCGCTACGGCCTGCGCTGGGACCTGCTCATCATGCGCGAGCACGGCGACTACGCCGGCGTGGACCAGTTCAAGCGGTCCGCGCTGGCCGACCTGCGCGACTTCGGCCTCGACGTCCGCTTGGCGCTCGACGACGACCCGAAGAACCACGCGATGTACGTCAGCGAGGGCGTGCCGTGCATCTACATCCACTCGGGTTACTACCTCTAGGGGCCGTCGGTTCAGCCCAGGCGCGCGAGCGCGCCGGCCGCCGCCCGGCGTCCCGAGCCGATGCTCGCCGGGATCCCGACACCGTCGTAGGTGGCGCCGGCGAGCTCGAGTCCCGCGCGGGCGGCCGCGGCCCTGGCGGCGGCGACGAGTCGATCGTGGCCGACGCGGTACTGGGGCAGACCGTCGGGGAAGCGCTGAGCCAGGGCGTCGCGCGCGGCGCCGGTGCCGGCGAGTAGGTGACGGACCTCGTCGGTGACCCGCTCGATCAGGGCGTCGTCGTCGAGGTCGATCCATCGCCGGTCGTCGATGCGCCCCACGTGGGCGCGCAACACGACGTCGTCGTCGCGGCGCAGGTGGGCCCACTTGCGGTCGAGAAACGTGAGGGCGGTGACGAGCATGGTGTCGCCTCGCCACGGCGTGGCGAGCGGGACGAGCACGCCGGTGCCGCGCTCGGGCAACACGACCTCGGAACGGTCGAACTGCAGGGTCACCATCGCGGCGCCGGCGCTGGTGACCCTGGCCAGGGCCGCGAGGTCGGGATCGAGCGGGCCAGCGAGTCGGGCGCTCGCCGCAGCCGAGGTCGCCAGCACCACCGCGTGGGCCGGCGTCGTCGTCGAATCAGTGTCCACGTCCCAGGCGTAGGCGCCCTCGCCTCGTCGCAGCGCCGTCGCGGCCGTGGCACGGCGAATGATGACGCCGCGCCCCTCGAGTCGCGCGGCGAGCTCAGTGGCGAGCGAGCCCACGCCCTCGGCCAGCGAGTAGAAGAGCGGGTCGGGGGTGACCGGTGCCGTCGAGGGGCCGGGACTGGGCGCGCTCGCGCGCATCGCCGCCATGAGCGAGCCCCCCGCGCGGGCCGCCTCGAGCAGCGCGGGGAAGACCGACTTGGCCGACAGGTCGTCGATCCGTCCCGCCTGGATGCCACCGACCATTGGCTCGACGAACCGGTAGGCGAGCTCGGCGCCGAGCTTGGCGCGCACGATGCGGCCGATGGTCTCGTCCTCGCCGACGGTGAGCCGACGCGGCAGCCACTGGTCGCGTCGCGCCGCCAGGCGCGCGCGGTAGCTCAGGCCCCCCAGCGAGGCGACCGACGCGTACGACGTGGGCACGCCGAGCGCGACGCCGCGGGGGATCTCGTAGAGCCGTTCGCCCAGCCAGAGCCAGGCCCCGCTCGCCCCAATCGCCTCCAATCGGTCGCCCCAGCCGAGCTCGCGCACCAGCGCGGTCGCCTCCGGTCGTCGAGCGAGGAAGCCGTCGGGTCCCACGTCAATCGTGCGCCCCGCGAAGGTGGTCGTGGCGAGCGAGCCGCCGACGCGTTGGCTGGCCTCGAGCACTTCGACGCGCGGCGAGTTAGGACCCGGGCCGCGCTCGCCGCCCGACAGGTCCCACGCCGCGGCCAGGCCACTGATCCCGCCACCGATCACGACGACCGACGTTCGGCTCACGAGTGGGCGACGACCACGTCGGCGAGCACCGCGATGAAGTCGGGGTCGTCGTTCAACGATCGGGTGCGCACGAGGTTCAGGCCGACCTCGCGGGCGACGGCCTGGGCCTCGACGTCGATGTCGTAGAGGACCTCGAGGTGGTCCGCGACGAAGCCGATGGGACACGAGACGACGTCGGTGAGACCGGCGGCCCGCTTAGCGCGCAGCACGCCCAGGATGTCGGGGCCGATCCAGGGCTCGGCGGTGCGTCCGGCCGACTGCCACGCCACGTCCCACGCGTCGACGCCCGCGAGTTGCGCCGCGCGCTCGGCGCTCGCGCGCAACTGGTCGGGGTAGGTGTCGCCGTTGGCGATCACGCGCTCGGGCAGGGAGTGGGCCGAGAAGATGACCTCGGTCGTCGCCCGGCGCGCCGGGGGAATTGTCGCCAGTGCGTCGTCGACGTAGCGAGCCACGAGTTCGAGAAAGCCGGACGTCGGCCACCAGGCCCCCGTGGCGCGAAAGGTGACGCCGTCGCCCAGTGCCTCCTTGGCGCGGCTCATGTACTGGTCCGTCGACATCGTCGACGAGTGCGGTGCGAGCGCGAGGCCAATCACGCTCGTCAGGCCGTCGTCGCGCATCGAGGCGGCGGCCTCTTCGATGAACGGTGGCTCGTACTTCGAGCCGAAGCGTACGTCGAAGGCGCCCGGCGCCCGGCGCTCGAGCGCCGCGGCGAGTGCCCGGACCTGCTCGGTGGTGCGCGCCGCGAGCGGCGAGGTCCCCCCGATGGCCGCGTAGCGCCGCGTGAGGTCGGCCAGTAGTTCGGGCGTGGGGGGGTGGCCGTGACGAATCCTCGTGTAGTAGGGCTCGATGCCCTCGGGCGAGGCGGGCGTGCCGTAGGCCATGACGAGCACGCCGACAGCCTTCATACGCCGGCCCGGCCCTCTTCGTGCACCACGCGAACGATCGCCTCGAGCACCGCGGGGTCCGTCGCCGGCAAGACGCCGTGACCCAGGTTAAAGACGTAGCCCGGTGCCGCGCCGGCGCGCGCGAGGACCTCGCGTGCGCCTTGGACGCCGAGCTCGATGCCGCCGAGGCACCGGGCTGGATCGAGGTTCCCCTGGACGGCGCGGTCCCCGACGCGCCGACGACCCTCGTCGAGGTCGACGTGCCAGTCGATCCCCACGACTGAACTGCCCGCCGTTGCCATGAGGTCCAGCAACTCGCCGGTGCCCACCCCGAAGAGAATGGTGGGCACATCCAGGTCGGCGATCGCCTCCAAGACGCGCGCGGTCGGCTCGAGGGCGAAGCGCCGGTACTCGTCGCGCGTCAAGGAGCCGGCCCACGAGTCAAAGAGCTGCACGGCGCTTGCCCCGTGGGCGACCTGGGCGCGCAGGAAGGCCACGGTGATGTCGACCAGGCGATCCAGCAGCCGTGCGAAGAGGGCGGGTTCGGCGTGCATGAGCGTCTTGATCAGCGCGAAGTCGCGCGTCGGCGCCCCCTCGACGAGGTAGCTCGCGACGGTGAAGGGGGCACCAGCGAAGCCGATGAGTGGCGTGTCGCTGGCGCGCAACGCCGCGACCACGAGGTCGACGGTCGCGGTGACGTGGGCGACGTCCTCGCCTTCGAGTGGGCGCAGGCGCTCTAAGTCCGCCTCGCTGCGAAAGGGTTGGGCGATTACTGGCCCGCGTCCGGCCACCACGTCGACACCGAAGCCAATCGCGTGGTACGGCACCACGATGTCGGAGAACAGAATCGCAGCGTCCACGCCGTAGCGCCGCACCGGCTGCATCGTGATCTCGTGGGCGAGTGCCGGATCGGCGATGGCCTCGAGGATCGATCCGGTACCGCGCAACGCGCGGTACTCGGGTAGCGAACGACCGGCCTGGCGCATGAACCAGACCGGGACGTGGTCGACGGGTTCCCCCCGACAGGCCTTGAGAAAAGCTGACTCCACCGCACTCCTTGTACGTCACTCAATCTAGGTGCCGCGTCAAGGGCGCCGTCGGAGGCGACCGCGCCGGTCAACTAGAATCGATAGACCCCGAACGCGGGACCAGGAGACGTGGCAATGGCACATCAGCGCGAAATCGCCGAGGAGCAGGCCTTCCTCGATCGCGCGCTCGGCGCGCTCGATCACATGCGCGCCGAAGCTCGATCGCTGCGCGACAGCGCCGCCGTGGCGACGATGCGCGGCGCCGGGGATCTCGTCGAACGCGACGTGGTGATGGGCACGGCGTTGCACCGACTCGATCAGCTCGCCATTGGTGACCAGCCGCTCTTCTTCGGTCGGATTGACTACGCGCCCGACGCCGACGGGGTCGCCGACGTCTATCACGTGGGGCGCCTCGCGGTCTCCGACGAGCAGCTCAACGCGCTCGTCGTTGACTGGCGGGCCCCGGTGGCCGAGGCCTTCTATCGCGCGACGGGCGTCGAGTCGCTCAATCTTCTTCGTCGCCGACACGTCGCGATACGCAATCGCGAGGTCACCGGCGTCGAGGACGAGTACTTCGCCGATTCCGACGGCGAGCTCGCGCTGCCCGAGGACGGTCGTCGCGAGGCGACCGCTGACGGGCTGGTGGACGGCGGGCTCGCCCTCGGCGGACCCGGCTCCCTGCTCGCCGCGCTGGGTCGAGCCCGCACCGGCCGCATGGGCGACATCGTGGCGACCATTCAGGGCGAGCAGGACCGGATCATTCGCGCGCCGCTCGCCGGGGTGCTGCTCGTCCAGGGCGGACCCGGCACCGGCAAGACGGCGGTCGCCCTGCACCGGGCGGCGTACCTGCTCTTTACGCACCGCGCCACGCTCGAGCGTCAGGGGGTCCTCGTCGTTGGCCCCAACCCGCTGTTCTTGAACTACATCGAGAACGTGCTGCCCTCGCTCGGCGAGTCCGGCGTGACGCTGTCGACGATCTCGGGGCTGGTGATCAACGTCACCGTACGAGGTCGCGATACCGACGAGGTCGACCGGCTCAAGGGTGACCTGCGGATGGTCGCGGTCATCGCCAACGCCGTGCGCACCCGCGAGCGCCCGCTGCGCGACGACGTCGAGATTCCCGTGGGCCGCGCGATCATCCTGCTTCGCGCGCGCGAAACGCGTGACGTGGTCGAGCGGGCCCGCCGACGTCCCGGTAATCACAACCAACGCCGCTCGGCCGTCGGCCGCGAACTGGCCAACCGACTCGCCTCGCAGTACTACCAGCGCTTCGCGCGCGACGAGGGCGAGGGCGCCAGCGGCGTCACCGAACTGGCCGATCAGATTCGCGCGACGCCGGCCTTCCAAACTGCCCTACAACGCATGTGGCCCCGGCTCTCGGGACCCGAACTGCTGCACGACCTCTACGGCGCGCCGGCCCTGATTCGCGCCGCGGCCGCCGGTATCCTCAGCGAGGCCGAGTGCGACCTGTTGGTGCGGCCCCGGTCGGCGTCCCTCGACGACGTGATCTGGACGACGGGCGACGCAGCGTTGATCGATGAGGCCCGCGTCGTGCTCGGGCCGCGACGTCGCCCGCGACCGATCCCCAAGGCGACCGATTCGCTCAGCGTCGACGGCGTCGACCTCGATAGCTATCGCGGCGACGTGCGCGCGGCCGCACTACGCGAGGCGTCGCGCCAAAGCGTCGTGCCCTCGGTCGAGCTCGACGAGGCGGAGTTCGTCACCTACGGGCACATCGTCATCGACGAAGCCCAGGACCTCTCGCCGATGGAACTGCGCATCCTGCGCCGACGAGACCTCACCGGTTCGATGACGATCGTGGGCGACATGGGCCAGGCGACCACGGCCTCGTCGAGCGCGTCGTGGGACACGGTGCTCGCGGTCCTCGAGCCGCGTCGGGTCCCCACCCGCGTGGATCTCACCGTGAGTTACCGAACGCCCGAAGAGGTGCTGCGCTTCGCCGCGCCGACGCTCGCTGCGGCCGCGCCCGACCTCGAGCCACCGCGACCGGTGCGCCGCGTCGGCGCCGAGCCGATGGTCGAAGTCGTGGCGCCCGAGCACTTCTCGAACGCGCTGATCGCGGCGGCAACGCGCGAGCGCGCGGCGGTGGCGCCCGGTCGCGTCGCGGTGATCGTCAGTGAACAGCTCGTCCCTAGCGTCCTTGCGATCCTGCACGCGGGCGGGGTGGCGGCCGTGGACCCCCGCGACCAGGACTCTGACGGGCTGGCCGCCGATCTCGTGGTGCTCGGCGCCGAGGCGGCCAACGGGCTGGAGTTCGACGCCGTCGTGGTCGTGGAGCCGTCGAGGATCGCCGCGCGCGGCGCCGACGACGGTCGGGCGACCAACCGGGGGCTGCGTACGCTGTACGTGGCGATGACGCGCCCCACCCGCCGACTGGCAATACTGGCCACCGAGCCGCTGCCGCCGACTTTACTGTGAGTCATCTCAGAGGCCATATAGCGTTTGCTCCTTGACGTCAAGTAGAAATGATGTCGTGAGTCAGGCGATTCCCCTCGAAAGCCTGGCGAAGCCGGAGAAGATCGTCCACGATCGTCCGCCGATGCTGGCCATCGGCGTGATGATCTGGCTGGGTAGTGAGTTGATGTTCTTCTCGGGGCTCTTCGCCGCCCTCTTCACTATTCGCGCCCACTTGGCCGCGTGGCCCCCGACCGGTACGCACTTGGACACCCTGCAGGCGGGGATCTTCACCGTGGTGCTGGTGGCGTCTTCGGGCACCATGCAGTGGGCGGTGTGGCTGGTCGAACACCGCCGACGCGAAGAGGCGCGACGATGGATCATCACCACGATGATCATGGGCGCGGTCTTCGTCGGCAATCAGGCGTACGAGTGGATCCACTTGACCACGCGCTGGTACACGAACGCCTACGGTTCGGTGTTTTACATCACGACCGGCCTGCACGGCCTGCACGTCTTTCTCGGGCTCGTGGCCATGGCCTTTCTGCTGTATCGCATGCGAGGTCGCGAGGGCGACCCGGGTGAGTTGGCCGCCTTTCAGGGCGTCAGTTACTACTGGCACTTCGTTGACGTCATCTGGGTAGGGCTTTACTCCTCCCTCTTCCTGCTCAAGTAGGTGTGGTGAGCACGTCACGACGCGTACGGCTCTGCGCCGGTGGTCTGGTCGCCTTCGTGATCCTGGCCCCGCTGGCGTGGTTCAGCGCCGCGGGTGCGGCGACGCACCCCATCTACCAGACCGGTCGTTTCAACGCCGGCACGCCCAACTCGAGCGTGGTGATAAGAAAGCACGGCGTCATCACGTCCTACGGCGACTCGGCGATCACCTACAACGCACCCTCCTCGGCGCTCGCGGCCCTCGGCCGGGCGCTGTACCTGCAGAACTGCGCCACCTGTCACGGCGTGGACGCCAACGGTGTGCCGCCGGCCGGCACCACGGGGGCCTACCCGAACCTCGTGGGTCTCGGGCCGGCCACGATTGACTTTTGGATCGAGTCGGGGCGAATGCCCTCGTCCGACCCCCGCTCGGTTCAGGCGATGCGTCGCCAGCCTCGACTCACCCACGATCAGGCGCTGGCCATCGCGGCGTGGGTCAACTCGCTCTCGCCCAGTTACCCCTACATCCCGACGGTCAACGTCAAGGACGCCAACGTCGCCAACGGTGCGGCGCTCTTCGCGCTGAACTGCGCGGCTTGTCACACCATCGAGGGTGACGGCGACGCGCTCGCGCGCAGCACCTTCGCCCCGTCGCTGCGCAATATTCCCGCCACCCAGGTCGCCGAGGCGATCCGCACCGGCCCGGGCAACATGCCGCGCTTCACCGGCAACCTCAGCGACTTCCAAGTCGCCGACATCGTCAAGTACGTCACCACCGAGATCCAGCACCCTCGTAACCCTGGCGGCTTCGGCCTCGGCGGCCTCGGACCAGTGGCCGAGGGCTTCGTCGGCCTGTTGATCGGCGTCGGCGGACTGGCCCTCATCGGATTCTGGGTAGGAGAACGCCAGTGAGCGATCAACACGAACGACGCACGCCGGTAAGCCTGACGGGGCTGCGCGAGGATGACCCGCACCTCCAACCCGCCGCGCGCAACCCGCGACTCGTCGAGCGCGTCATCGCGCTCACCTTCCTGCTCGGCCTGGCTCTGGTCGTCGGCTTTGGCGCTAGCTACTGGGTGAACGCCACGCCGTGGATCCTCGGGGCGACGTTGGGCGGTGGTCTCTTCTTCCTCGGGGTCGGACTCGTGGCGTGGGGCAAGTACCTGATGGCGAGGGGACCCTTCGTCGAAGAACGCCACACGCTCGCCAGCAGCGAGGCCGATCGCGAGGCGTTCGTCGCGGCGATCGTGGAGCGCGGCGGCGGCGTGGTGAAGCGGCGCAAGGTGCTCGGCGGCCTGCTCGGCGGCGGCCTGGGTGCCTTCGGTATCGTCGCGCTCTTTCCCCTCTTGCGCAGCCTCGGCCCACTGCCCAAGGGCACGCTCTTTCACACCGATTGGCGTGCGGGCTCGTACGCCGTCGATCAGACCGGCCGGCGCATCCACGTCACCGATCTCGCGGTCGGCTCCATCGTGACGGTCTTTCCCGAGGGCACCCAGAACACGGACCGGGGCCAGGCCGTTGACCAGACCGTGCTGATCCGCCTGTCCAACGAGAACTTCACCACCCAGAAGGGACGCGAGTCGTGGGGGCCGATGGGCTACATCGCGTACTCCAAACTCTGCACGCACCTGGGCTGCCCGGTGGGGCTCTACGAACAGCAGTTGCAGCTGCTGGTCTGTCCGTGCCACCAGTCGATGTTCAACGTGAACAACGGGGCCATCCCCGAGTTCGGCCCGGCCCCGCGGCCCTTGCCCCAGTTGCCGCTCTACATTGACGCTGCGGGCTACATCCGTTCCCAGAGCGACTACAACCAGCCCGTTGGGCCCGGATTCTGGGAGCGCTCGTGAGTGACGCCCTCGTGACCAAGCGCTCACGCAAGCAGGCCAAGGGGCGATACGGCGTCATCGGCAAGGCGGTCGACGAACTCGACGAGCGCCTGGGCGTCGCCAAGGGCGGGCGCGGCTTCCTCGACAAGATCTTTCCCGACCACTGGTCGTTCATGCTCGGCGAGATCGCGCTCTACTCGTTCGTCATTTTGCTGGCCACCGGCGTCTTCTTGTCCTTTTACTACATCCCCAGCTCGGCGATCGTGACGTACCACGGGAGCTACCTGCCCCTCGACGGCCAGTCGATGACCGCCTCGTTCGCCTCGACGGTCAACCTCTCCTTCGCGGTGCGCGCCGGCCTGCTGATGCGCCAGATGCACCACTGGGCAGCGGACATCTTCATCGGATCGATGGTCGTGCACATGGCGCGGGTCTTCTTTACCGGGGCCTTTCGCAAGCCGCGCGAACTGAACTGGACCGTCGGCGTCACGCTGTTGACCCTGGCGATTGTCAACGGCTTTCTCGGCTACTCCCTGCCCGACGACCTGGTGTCGGGCACCGGCATTCGCATCGCCTACTCGATCATCCTCTCGGTGCCCGTGGTCGGGACGTACCTCGCCTTTTTCATCTTCGGCGGGAACTTTCCCGGCACCGCGGTCATTCCGCGCTTCTTCATCCTCCACGTGTTGATCGTGCCGGGCATCATGCTGGCCCTGGTGGTGGCCCACATGGTGCTCATGGTGCGCCAGAAGCACACCCAATTCCCAGGGGAGGGCAAGACCGAGTCCAACGTCGTCGGCTCGCCCTTGTTCCCGGTGTTCTTGGCCAAGACGACGGGCTTCATGCTGATCGTTACCGGCGTGACCGCCCTGCTTGGGGCCTTCGCCCAGATCAACCCGATCTGGCAGTTCGGTCCCTACGACGCGGCGCGGATTTCCTACGCCGTGCAGCCGGACTGGTACATGGGCTTCCTCGACGGGGCGCTGCGCATCTTCCCGTCGTGGTCGTTTCACAGCTTCGGGCACACCATCCCCTTCGAGGTGACCATACCCGCGGTGATCTTTCCGGGTCTGGTCTTTGGGTTGGCCTACGCCTGGCCGGCCATTGAGCGCCGCGTGACCAAGGACAACGCCATGCACAACCTGCTCGATCGTCCGAGCAGCCGGCCCAAGCGCACCGCCGCCGGGGCCGCGGTGCTGGCGGCGATGTCGATGCTCTTCATTGCCAGTTCGACCGACGTCATCGCCAACTTCTTCCACGTCTCGCTCAACACGGTGCTCTGGTCGATGCGCGTGCTCGTGCTCATCTCGCCCTTCGTCGCGTACCCGATCGCGTACAAGATCGCCTCGGAGATGAACGCGACGCGCGGCGCCGGCCGGCGTAAGACGGTCAACGTGGTGACGCGCACCGAAGAGGGCGAGTACGTCGCCACGCCGGCGCCGGCCTACGCTGATGACGTGGCTCACGACCTCGCGCCCACGCCGGTGCCCGACTTCATCGAGGTGACCCCACCCGAACAGCCACCGAGTGACGGCGTACGTACGATCGACCGCTAGGTCGTGGTCCCTCTTCGCTGGGCCGCGGTCGTCGCCTTCGCGCTCAGTGCCGGCGTAGCCAACCCGACGCCGAGCGCGCCGCGCATCGAGCAGCGGCCGATGCTCGAGCGGCCCCAGGCCGGCTGGATCGTCGCGAGCCGATCGGCGCGCGGCGTGATGGTCGACTACCGCAACGTGAAAGTTGGCGACGTGACGTTTCGCGCGCTGCGGTTGCGAGCGCGCTCGACGCTGCTGCGTTGGCACGCCGGATCGACGGACCCGACGCCGGCGAGCCTGCCGCCGGACGCCGCGTCGAGCATCGACTGGGCGTCCGAGGGCCGCGCCGGGGTCGTCGCGGTCTTTAACGGCGCCTTCAAGGCCGCCGCGGGCAGCGGCGGCGCCGCGGTCGACGGCATCGTCCTGTCGGCCCTGCAGCGCAACCGGATGACGATCGCGCTCGACGCGGCTGGCCACTGGGCGATGGGCCTGTGGGGAGCAGCGAACTTTCCGCCACGGGGCTTTCGGCCCATCAGCCTGCGCCAGAACCTCGGGCCGCTCGTCTGGAATGGGCGCGTGACGCCCGCTGCTCGCTCGCCGGACTGGCGCCAGTGGGGTGACCCGCTCCACGAGGTCCCCACGGTGGCGCGCACGGCGCTCGGCGTCAATCGGGCGGGCGACCTCATTTACGTCGCGACGATGCAGCCGACCCTCGCCGGTCCACTCGCCCAGGCGCTCGTCGCGCTGGGCGCGGTGACCGGCATGGAGCTCGACATCAACCCCTACTGGCCGATTCTGGGCGCCCCCTTCGCGCCGCTGCACCGGGCCGGACCGATGCCCGTGCAGCTGCCTGACTCGATGCACAGCCCGACCATCTACGAAACGGGGTGGCAGCGTGACTTCTTCGTCGCCCTGGCCGAACCGTCGTCGTGGCGGTGCTGGTGGACCTCGCCGGGTCTGCGCGGGCCGGGGCTGCAGCCCCAGCCGCTGCACCAGGCCGGCCCCGGCTGCTCGTCGTCGGCCCGTTCGAGCGAGCCCGCGACCACGGTGGGCCCAACGACCTCGACCTCGACCACGTCGAGTGTGGCCACGACCACGGCCGCGACGACGAGCGTGACCGCGCCCGCGTCGCCCTAGGGGGCGGGGCCGACGTGTCTAGCATGGGTCCGTGAGCGCGACGCCCGATCCTCGCTGGCCGTCGGCCGCGTCGCTGATCGCGGAACGTGCGCGCGAGGGACGTCGCGTCGTCAGCCTGGTCGGCGTCTCGACGTACCTGACGTCGGTGACGCCGCGGTCGTGGCACAGCACGCCGGCGGCGGTGCGCGAGGCCTTCGAGCGCTTCTCGACGTGGTCGTACCGCGACGGCGTGGACCTGGCCGACGTGGTGAGCGTGGTCGATCGCGGCGACGTCTTTGACCCCGACGGCGAGGGGGGGACCGAACGCGTGGCGAGCGCCCTGGCTCGCGACCCGCAGGCCGAGCTGCGCGTCATCCTGGGCGGCGACAATGCCGCGACCTGGCACGCGCTGGGGGCGCTCGGTGGTGACGACCTGGGTCGGTGGGGCCTGATCACCCTGGACGCCCACCTCGATCTTCGCGACGGCGTCTCTAATGGCTCGCCGGTTCGCCAACTCCTGGCGGCTGGCCTGGACGGCTCGCGCGTCGTCCAGGTGGGTCTCGCCGACTTCGCCAACTCGCCCTTCTACGCGGCACGCGCCGTCGAGGCCGGCATCACCGTCTGGCCGCGCGACGTCGTTCGCGAGCGCGGGATCGCGGCCGTCGTCGATGACGCGCTGGCGCTCGCCGGCGCCGACGGCCGGCCGATCTACGTCGACGTTGACCTCGACGTCGCCGACCGCGCGATCGCACCGGGCTGTCCGGCCGCGGTGCCCGGTGGACTGTCGGCCGACGAGCTACGCACGGCGGTGCGCCGAATCACGAGCGATGAGCGCGTGCGCGCGATCGACTTCACCGAGGTCGACGTCGGTCGAGACAGCGACGATCAGCGGACCGTGCGCCTGATGGCGCTCTTGGTCCTCGAGGCCCTCGCGGGTGTGGGGAGACGAACGAGATGACCGTGGAGGTGGGTCTCGGGGCCCTGACGCGCGCCCAGGTGATCGCGGTGGCGCGCGACGGCGAATTGGTCGAGATCTCGAGCGCGGTGCTCGAGCGGCTCGCGACCCAGCGGCGCGCGATCGACGCGCTGGTCGAGAGCGGCACGCCGGTCTACGGCCTCTCGACCGGCTTCGGTGCCTTGGCGACCACGTTCATCACACCCGACCAGCGGCGAGACCTCCAGCGCTCGCTCATCCGATCCCACGCGGCGGGCGTCGGCGGCGAGGTCGAGACCGAGGTCGTGCGCGCGATGATGACCTCCCGACTGACCAACCTGTGCAGCGGGGTGTCCGGCGTGCGCCCGTCGACGGCGCTCGCCTACGCGGCGCTCCTCAACGCCGGGATTACGCCGATCGTTCACGAGTACGGGTCCCTGGGTTGTTCGGGCGACCTCGCACCGCTCGCCCACGTCGCCCTCGCGCTGATGGGCGAGGGCGAGGTGCGAGACGCCCGCGGTGAGCGACAGCGCGCGCTCGAGGCACTCGAGGCGGCCGCGCTGGCGCCGGTGACCCTGGCCGAGAAGGAGGGCCTCGCCCTGATCAACGGAACCGACGGCATGCTCGGGCAGCTGATCTTGGCCATCGACGACCTCGAGTCGCTGCTCGACCACGCTGACCTGGCGGCGGCGCTTTCAATTCAGGCGCTGCGCGGCACCGATCGCGTCTTCGCCGCCGAAATCCACGCGCTGCGGCCCCACCCGGGCCAGCGCACCAGCGCGGCCAACCTGTTCGCGCTGCTGGGCGACTCACCGATCGTCCAGTCGCACCTCGATGATCCCAGTCAGGTCCAAGACGCTTACTCGCTGCGCTGTGCCCCGCAAGTCCACGGCGCGGCGCGCGACACGCTCACCCACGCCACCCGCGTGGCCGACATCGAACTGGCCTCGGCGATCGACAATCCGTCAATCCTTCGCGACGGGACGCTCGTCTCCAACGGCAACTTTCACGGCGCCCCGATTGGCTACGTGCTCGATTTTCTCGCGATCGCCGTTGCCGACCTCGCGTCGATCGCCGAGCGGCGAACCGATCGTCTGCTCGACGTGGACCGCAGCTGGGGCCTGCCACCGTTCCTCGCCGATCAGGCCGGGGTGGACTCGGGGCTGATGATCGCCCAGTACTCCCAGGCGGCGATGGTGAGTGAGTTGAAGCGGCTGGCCGTTCCGGCGAGCGTCGACTCGATTCCGTCCTCGGGCATGCAAGAGGATCACGTGTCGATGGGCTGGCACGCCGCGCGCAAACTACGCCGGGCGATCGATGGGCTCACCGACGTGCTGGCGATCGAGTTGCTGGCCGCGGCCCGAGCGTTGGCGCTGCGCGCGCCGCTCGAGCCGTCGCCGGTCACCGCGGCCGTGCGCGATCGAATCAACGAGGCCTCGGGTGGTCCCGGTCACGACCGTTGGCTGGCGCCATCGATCGCCGCGGTGGGTGAGCTCGTTCGCGAGGACGTCTTGCTCGCCCTCGTGGGTGATCGCCTCGAGTCGAGGTCCTAGGAACGTCGCTGTTCGCGGCGCAAGTTGGCGGGCCGTTCGCAGCGCTCGCCAACTACCGGCGGTGCTAGAGATGAAGCGAAGGAGGTGCACGATGGACGGAGCACGACCGGTGCGCGCGGCGCGCGGCACCACGCTCTCAACGCTCGGGTGGCCCCAAGAGGCGGCGTTGCGAATGCTGCAGAACAACTTGGATCCCGAGGTCGCCGAACGGCCCGATGACCTCGTCGTCTACGGGGGGACCGGGCGCGCGGCGCGCGACTGGCGCAGTTTTGACGCGCTCGTGCGAACGCTACAGACCCTGAAGGGTGACGAGACGATGCTCGTCCAGTCGGGACGACCGGTCGGGGTTGTGGCGACCCACGAGTGGGCCCCGCGGGTGCTGATCGCCAATTCGAACCTCGTGCCCGACTGGGCCACGTGGCCCGAGTTCCGCCGCCTGGAGGCGATGGGGCTCACGATGTACGGCCAGATGACGGCCGGATCCTGGATCTATATCGGCACCCAGGGGATTCTCCAGGGGACCTACGAGACCTTCGCGGCGGTCGCCGCCAAGCGCTTTGGCGGGACCCTCGCCGGTACCCTCACGCTCACCGGCGGGGTCGGGGGCATGGGCGGCGCGCAGCCGCTCGCGGTCACGATGAACGACGGGGTGTGCCTGTGCGTGGACGTCGACCCGACGCGGCTGGCCCGGCGCACCGAGCTTGGCTACCTCGATGAGTGGACCCAGGACCTCGACGACGCCGTGCGCCGAGTCGTGGCGGCCAAGGCGGCGCGCCGGGCGCTCAGCGTGGGCGTCGTGGGCAACGCGGCGAGGGTTTTCCCCGAGCTGTTGCGCCGCGGGGTCGAGATCGACATCGTGACCGACCAGACCTCGGCGCACGATCCGCTGAGCTACCTGCCCGATGGCGTCGACCTCGAGGACTGGCACGACTACGCCGACAAGAAGCCCGAGGAGTTCACCGACCGGGCCCGCCAGTCGATGGCTCGCCACGTCGAGGCGATGGTCGGCTTCTTGGACCAGGGCGCCGAGGTCTTTGACTACGGCAACTCCATCCGCGGTGAGGCCGCCCTGGGCGGTTACGGTCGCGCCTTCGCCTTCCCCGGCTTCGTGCCGGCCTATATCCGCCCCCTGTTCTGTGAGGGCAAGGGACCGTTCCGGTGGGCGGCGCTCTCGGGTGATCCGCGCGACATCGCGCGCACCGATCGAGCGGTGCTCGAGCTCTTTAGCGACAACGAGCCGCTGCGGCGCTGGATCACCAAAGCCGAGGAGCGCGTCAGCTTTCAGGGACTGCCGGCGCGGATCTGTTGGCTCGGCTACGGCGAACGTGACCGGGCCGGTCTCGCCTTTAACCGTCTCGTTGAGCGGGGCGAAGTTGCCGCGCCGATCGTGATCGGGCGCGATCACCTGGACAGCGGGTCGGTCGCCTCGCCGTATCGCGAGACCGAGGCGATGCTCGACGGCTCGGACGCGATCGCGGACTGGCCGCTGCTCAACGCGCTCGTCAACACCGCGTCGGGGGCGTCGTGGGTCTCGATCCACCACGGCGGTGGGGTCGGGATAGGCCGCTCGATTCACGCGGGACAGGTCTGCGTGGCCGACGGCACCGCGCTCGCCGCGCGCAAGCTCGAACGCGTCCTCACCAACGACCCCGCCATGGGCGTCATCCGCCACGTCGACGCCGGCTACGAGGTGGCCGAGGCGACGGCCGCCGAGCGCGGGGTGCGGATCCCGATGCGCGAGGGGACGTGACGACGCGACTGATCCGCTCGATCGGCGAGCTGACGACGAACGACCCGTCACTGGGTGACGGCACGGCGCTTGGACGCCTGCGCGACGCCGCGATGGTGGTTGACGAGTCGCGGGTCTTGTGGGTGGGGCCCCAGTCGCGCGCACCCGACTGCGACGAGGTCATCGACGTCGACGGCGCCGCGGTGACCCCGGGCTTCGTCGACTGTCATACCCACCTGGTCTTCGCCGGTGAGCGAAGCGATGAGTTCGAAGCGCGCATGTCGGGGGCGACCTACGACGGTGGCGGCATCGCGAGGACGGTGGCGGCGACCCGGGCGGCGTCAACCAGCGACCTGCGCACCGTCAGCCACGCGCGCGCCGCGGCCCTGCGCCGTTCGGGGGTCACGACCCTGGAGGTGAAGTCGGGCTACGACCTGACGGTCGAGGGCGAGGCGCGACTGCTCGACGTCGCGGCCTCGATCACCGACGAGGTGACCTTCCTCGGCGCCCACGTGGTGCCACCCGAGTTCGACCGCGACGCCTACGTCGACCTGGTGTGCGGCGCGATGATGGAGCGTTGCGCGCCGCTCGCGCGATGGGCCGACGTGTTCTGCGACCGAGGCGCCTTCAGCGTCGACGAGTCGCGCGCCGTGCTGGGCGCGGCCGCGGCGGCGGGTCTCGAGCTGCGCGTGCACGCCCAGCAACTGGGACTGACCGGCGGGGTCGCGCTGGCCGTCGAGGTCGGCGCCGCGAGCGTCGATCACTGCACCCACGTCACCGACGACGACCTCGAGGCGCTGGCCAGCTCGACCACCGTGGCGGTTCTGCTGCCCGGCGCCGAGTTCGCGACGCGCTCGAGGTATCCGTCGGCCCGGCGTTTCGTCGACGTCGGCGTGACGCTCGCGATCGCCACCGACTGCAATCCGGGAACCTCGTACCTCACCAGCATGCCGATCGCGATGGCCCTGGCGGTGCGCGAAATGGGGCTGAGTGCCGACGAGGCGCTCTACGCCGCGACCCGCGGCGGCGCGGCGGCGCTGCGTCGACCCGATCTCGGTCACCTCGGCGTCGGCGCGCGCGCCGACTTCCTCATCCTCGACGCGCCGCGCGCCGCGCACCTCGTGTACCGCCTCGGCGACGCCGTCGTCGCGCGGGTCGAACGCGTCGCGCCGGCCTTAACCCGACCCTAAAGTACCTCTATGAACGCCCCCGTTGCCCCCTCGGATCTGCCCACGACCCTCGGCGCGCTGCGCGCGTCGGGCTATCGCCCCCGATCGGTGCACGACGAGTTGCGTGCGAATCTCGAGGTGCGTCTGATCGCCGGCCAACCGCTCACGACGGCGGTGCTCGGCTACGACGACTCGGTGCTGCCCCAGCTCGAGACCGCGCTGCTCGCTGGACACGACGTCATCTTGCTCGGCGAACGGGGCCAGGCCAAGACCCGGATCATTCGCGCACTCGTGGAACTGCTCGACGAGTGGCTGCCGATCATCGCCGGTTCGCCGGTGCGCGACGACCCCTTCGCACCGATCTCGGCGTTCGGCCGTGACCTGGTCGCCGAACGAGGCGACGAGACGCCCGTCGAGTGGGTGCACCGCAGCCGGCGCTTCGCGGAGAAGCTCGCGTCGCCCGACACGTCGATGGCGGACCTTATCGGTGACGTCGACCCGATCAAGGTGGCGTCGGGGCTCTACCTCGACGACCCGCGGGCCCTCGCCTACGGCCTGGTGCCCAAGTCGAACCGCGGCATCTTCGCGATCAACGAGCTGCCTGATCTCGCCGAACGGATCCAGGTCGGGCTGCTCAACGTGCTCGAGGAGCGCGACGTGCAGATCCGCAGCCACCTCGTGCGTCTAGACCTCGACGTGGTCGTGGTGGCGACGGCGAACCCCGAGGACTACACCAATCGGGGCCGCCTGATCACCCCGTTAAAGGACCGCTTCGGCTCTCAGATCCGCACCCACTACCCCTACGACCTGGTGACCGAGGTGGCGATCATCCACCAAGAGGCGACCCTGCCCGCTTCGCCGAGGCCCATCCGGGTGCCCTGGTTCATCGACGATATCGTCGCTCGCGTCAGCCACGTCGCGCGCGCGAGCCACCTCATCAGCCAGCGATCGGGTGTCTCGGTGCGACTCTCGATCGCCAACTACGAGATCGTCGTGGCGAGCGCGCTGCGGCGAACGATGCGCACCCACGACGAGGCCGTGGTGCCGCGCGTGAGCGACCTGGCGGCGCTGGTGCAGTCCACCCAGGGCAAGCTCGAGTTCGACACTGTCGAAGATACTGACTCTGATCAGGTGATAGCAGCACTGGTGGCGCTCGCGGTGCGCCAGTGCTTCAGCGAGCACGTGCTGCTGGAGGAGGCGCCGGCGATCGTCGAGGCGTTCCACGCCGAGGTCATCGTGCACACCGGCGACGACCTGCCCGACCGCGACTACCTGGCGGTGCTCGCCGCGATGAGTGCCCTGGAGGCACCGGTGCGCCGCGTCGCGGGTCCCGGGGCCACCGACGGCGAGCTCGCCGCGGCGGTCGAGTTCATCCTCGAGGGGCTCTACCTGACCAAGCGCCTCGCCAAGGACGCCACGGGACCGCGCGCGCTCTATCGGGCCCGCAACCGCTAGTGGCCGTGCGCTACGGCTTCCGTCGCTGGGACGAAGACGACGGGCTCGACGACCTCGACCCCGACGAGCTGCTCGCGCTCGTGACCGACGACCTGCTCGAGAACGGCGACCTCGAGGCCGCCCTGGACCGACTGGTTCGCGAGGGGTTCACGACGTCGGACGGTCAGCGCGTCGAGGGCATGCGCGAACTGCTCGAGCGGGCTCGGTCCCGTCGGCGTGAGCTCGAGGACCAGGCGAATCCCGACGACGAGCTCGAGCGCTACCGCGAACGCCTCGACGAGATCGAGGCGCTCGAGGACGCCGCGCTCGAGGAACTGGACGCCGAAGCCGGCGCCAGTGGCGACGAACGTCGCCGCGAGGTCACCGGGGCGTACGTGCGGGCCCAGCGTCTCGCTCGGCGCCTGGCGGGCGCGACGGTGGGTGAGCGCATCGCGAGCCTGCAGTCCTACGAATTCACCTCGAGCGAGGCCCGCGAATCGTTCGAGGCGCTGGTCGAGGAGCTTCGCCACGACGTGCTCGCCACGTACTTCGAACAGAGCAAGGCGTTCATGGCCAACCCGGACCCGGCCGAACTCGCCCGGCTGCGCGACATGATGGACGCCCTGTCGACGATGATCGAGCAGGACCGGCGTGGCGAGCCGCTCGACCCCACGTTCGAGGACTTTATGGAGCGCTTCGGGGACTTCTTTCCGGGCGCCACCAACCTCCAAGACGTGGTCGGAGCGATGGCGCAACGCGCGGCCGCGGCCGAAGCGATGTTCAACTCGCTCTCGCCGGCCCAGCAGGGCGAGCTGCGCGACCTCATGGGCCAGATGCTCAGTGACATGGATCTGGACCTGTCGCTCTACCGACTGGTTTCGAATTTGCGCCGGGCCGCGCCCGAACTCGACTGGCACCGATCGGCGCGCCTGCGCGGCACCGGCGGCTCATTCGCGAGCGCCACCTCAGTCGCCGGCCAACTCGGGGAGCTGCGCGACCTCGAGGAGTTCCTGGGGCGAGCCGGCGCGGTGCAGGGACTGCCCGAGGTCGACCTCGACGCGGTGCGCCGCAACCTCGGTCCCGACGCCGCGACGCACGTGGCGCGACTGCAACGAGCGATGCGGGCCCTGCGCGAACGCGGATTCGTGGACCGGTCGGCGGCCGGGTTGACCTTGAGCGCCAAGGGCGTGCGTCAGATCGGCCAGCGGGCGCTCGGCGACCTCTTTGCCCAGCTGCGCCAGGCCCCCCCGTTTGGTGCGCATCGCGAGGCCTCCGTGGCGCGCGGTGGTGACCGCGAGGAGACGGCCAAACCGTGGGAGCCCGGCGAAGCACTTTCGCTGCACCTGTCGGCGACGCTGCGCAACGCGATCGCCCGTTCGGGCCCGGGCACCCCGGTAAAACTGCACCCTGATGACTTCGAGGTCGAAGAGTACGAGGCCACGCGTCGCGCCGCAACGGTGTTCGCTATCGACCTGTCGCTCTCCATGGCGATGCGCGGCAACTTGGTACCGGCCAAGAAGATGGTGCTGGCGCTGACCCAGTTGATACGCACGAAGTTCCCGCGCGACTTCGTGGCCGTCGTGGGCTTCGCCGAGACGGCCCAGGAGCTGCGGGTGCGTGACGTTGCGACGCTCAGCATCGACTACGCCTACGGCACGAATCTGCAACACGCGTTGGCGCTGAGCCGCCACCTGCTGGCCGCTGAGCGCGGCGAGCGCCAGGTCGTCGTTGTCACCGACGGTGAGCCGACGGCGCACCTGATGGATAGTGGCGAGCCCTACTTCGCGTGGCCGCCGGTGCGTGAGACCCTCGAGCGCACCATGGCCGAGGTGCTGCGCTGCACCCGGGCCGGCATCGTGATCAACACCTTCGCCCTGGACATCGAACGCAGCCAGTTCCCCTTCGTCGAGCAGATTGGCCGGGTCAATCGGGGACGGACGTTTTACACCTCGGTGGACGATCTGGGGCGCTACGTGCTCGACGACTTCGTGCGATCTCGCCGGGTCGGGTGAGTAGGTTTGAGCGCCGCCAACAATTCCATTTGCTTTTTGGCCAGATTCCCGACACAATGACACCGTTGTAATTACATCGGTGGTGGTTGCCGACGGGGAGGAAGCGACGTGGAGATCATCGAGTTGCTGAGTGGCATGGAGGATCGGGGCTGGCAGGCGCGCTCGAACTGCATGGGCGTGGATCCCGACCTCTTCTTTCCCGAGCGCGGCGCTTCGACCCGTGAGGCCAAAGAGGTCTGTCGCGGCTGCGTGGTGCGCGAGGACTGCCTCGAGTACGCGTTGGAGAACGGTGAGAAGTTCGGCATCTGGGGTGGCATGAGCGAGCGCGAGCGTCGCCGCCTGCGCCGAGCACGCGCCCTCGAGCGGCGCGCCCGGGCCGGCTAGGACCCGCTGGCCGCGAGGCGACCTTCGATCGTCACGTGGGGACCAATGGCCAGTTGGGCCCACCGCGACGGCGCCTCGCGCTCGAGCAGCGCCGCGGGAATGAGTCCGACGAGTTCGGCGTGCATCGTCGCCCCATCGGCCAGGCGCTCACTGACGAGGTCGTAGACCTCAGAGGGTCCAACGCTGAGCGGGGCGAGCAGGTTACAGCTCACCTGCACGTACGATCCGAGATCGAAGGCGAGGCTGCGAACGAAGGGACCGCGTACGAGGCGCGCGAGCGCCTGGGCCTGTTCGAGCGAGACGCCGCGCAGCCACAGGTTCCAGGCGACGAGGATTGGCCGACAACCCACCGCGACCAGGCCGCGTTCGGGTCGCGGTGGCGGTCCTTCGTCGGGCGCGTCGCCGCGCTTGGCCGCGCGGCGCACGTCGGGCAGCGTGCGGGTGGTGCCGTCGGCCAGCGGACCGTAGCGAACGACCGGCGTTGCGAGCTCGGTAGCGATCCAGTGCGCCGTCTCGTCGCGCAGGGTGCAGGCGTCGGCGAAGGGCTCGGGCGAAAGCGCGACGAACGGCACGACGTCGACGGCCCCGAGGCGCGGGTGCACGCCGCGGTGTTCGCGCAGGTCAACGCGGGCCAGACCCGTCGCGATGAGCCGGCGAACGTCGGGCACGAGGGTCGCGCGATCGTTGATCAACGTGAACACCGATCGATGGTGGAACGCGTCAGCGTGTCGGTCGCGCAGCGACGCGCCACTCGCCTGGGCGAGCGCGTCGAGCACGTCGACGTCGCGCCCCTCTGAGACGTTGATGACGCACTCGAACACGCTGGCTAGGTCAGGTCACTCGGCAGCCGTCGTCGGGCGCGCTGGAGCCGACGGCGCTCGCGCTCGCTCTTGCCACCCCACACGCCGTGGTCCACGTGATTGTCCAGTGCGTAGGTGAGGCATTGGCTCGCGACGGGACACGTGGCGCAGATCTTCTGGGCCTTGATGACACCGAGGCCATCGCGCGGAAAGAACACCGCCGCCGGATACTCACGACACTTACCGTCGGCCATCCATTCAGTGGTCACCGCAACCTCCCCATCTGGTTTCAGCGTAGCCACCCTCGCGTAAGGTTTGATTAAGGGCGCCTGGTAATTTGGTGTGCCCCGAGCAATCAGGAACGATGGCGCGCGGTCGCCCCCCGGTAGACTGCACCCGTTAAACAAAGGAGCGCCGTGAGCCAGGTCCCGACTACCGAAGCCACCGAGGTCACCGACCCCGTCGGTCACGTCCAGGTCGTCTACCTTGGCCCCGTCGCCCCGCACTGGGAGTGCCGCATGGTCTTCGGTGACGAGGAGCAGATCCAGGCCTTCGTCGATCGGGTGGACGCGCGGCTGCGCTTCCTGCCGCCCCACGACCCCCAGTTCCGGCGCAATCGTGAGCGCGTCAACCGCGACGCCGAGCGCGAGAATCTACTCGTGGAGTGGAACCTCGGCTACGACGAGGAGTCCTAGGCCAGCGGCGACGAGGTGACGCGGCGCCACCAGGCGTCCGGGTCACCCAGTTCGCTCGCGCTGGGCAGCCCGTCCACGCGCAGCAGCGCGTCAAAGACGCGCAGACCGTGGGCGTCGCGCAGGTGGTCGACGAAAAGGTGCGCGTCGTCGTGGTGGGGCCCCTGGGTGGCGATGCCGAAGAGCGCGGCGGCCGCGTCCTCGCCGCGCGCGTCACTGCGACGGTGTCGACGGTACGCCTCGACCAGCTGGGGACGCGGTCCGAGCATGGCGTTGGTGATCTCGTGCGCCGCGGTCTCGAAGAACGCGAGCAACGCACCGGTGGCGGCGTTGATCGCGCGGGTGGCGTCGGTCTCCTCGGGCAACTCGATCCCGTCGAGCAGTCGGTCTGGATCGGCCATGAGCGAGTTGAGGTCACCATCGCCCAGCATCGACTGGAGCCGCCCGAGCAGGTCGCCCTGCACCGCCGCGGCTTCGTGGACCGAGTCGAGCAGCAGGGCGCGCAGGGCGTCGCCGGTGCCGCCGCGTGTCAACACGAGCGACGCGACGAACTCCTGGGCGAGGGCGAAGACGTAGACCTCGTCGCGATCAAGCGACCACGCCTCGGCGAAGGACTTCAGGTTGTTCACCACGAGCAGGCGCTGATCGTTGAGCCGCGGCAGGGCGAGCACCGCGAGCGACCACGCGCGCTCTGAGAAGTGTCCGGCCACCGAGCCCAACTGAAAGCCCGCGAAGAGGGGGCCGACGCTCGCGGCCAACTGGGCGACCATCGGGTTGAACTGGTCGAGGTCCTCTGACGGCGCGACGCTCGCGGTCGACAGGGTCGGCTCGATGAGGGGACGCCACTGCGCGAGGGCGGCGAGGGTTAGCGCAGTCCGGTTCACCGCCGTGACCCCGTCACCGACCGACACGCCGAAGAGAGCATCCACGCGACGCGCGACCAGTGGGGCGAGCTCCTCGAGCCGCTGGCGCTCGATGGGCTCGGGGTTGGGGTCGCCGTCAGTGCCCCGCGCGATGGTCAGGGCGAGCTGGGTGGCGGTGTCGAACCAGGCGTTGGGTCCCTGCTGGGCGAGCAGTTTGAACAGGTCGCCGAACATGTCGTTGAAGGGGCTGTCACTCACGGTCCCAACTTACGGTGCGTTGGTCACAGGGCGCACGCGAGGGGTACCACTTCGTGGTAGGTGCGCGTACCGCGCAGGACGCTCACGTGGGCGCTGGTTCCGGCCGGGGTCAGGTACAGCACGGTGAGCAGGGTCGACCAGGAGTCGATGTCGTGATGGTTGACGACGGTGACGATGTCGCCGCGCTGGAGGTGACCACGCGATTGGCTGGTCAGGGGAACGTTGGTGATCAACGCCCCGCCGCCCTGCGCGCTGCGTCCGGCGACGTTGAGACTGGCGTGGCAGCCGTGTCCGGTCGCCACGATGGTCGCGACCCGCGCGACGAACTGGGCCGAGAACCACAGGTCATCGGTGGCGAGCACGGCCACCACGTGGCCGACGTGGTCGACCGCCACGGCACCGGGAACCCCGTTGAGGTTCTGGTCCGACGCGGTCGCGAGGTAGCTGATCACGCCGTTGGCCCGTAGCGTGGGGTCGCCGAGTGACGTGTTGGACCACGTAAAGCGGGGTCGCGTGGTCGGACCGGTGATCATGGGCGACAGGGCCACGACCGCGGCGTTGGCGGGCAGCGCCCCGAGCACCAGGGCCCGAACGGGTCGACCGAGGCGAACAATGGTGAAGCCCATCGCGGTGTCGCGGCCGACCCAGGTCACCGGAAAGGTCGGGTGGCCCGGCACCCACCCGGTCAACAGGGCCATCTGGGGAATCGCCGCGGGGGTGACGGCCAGGTTGTGGGGCAGCACCATCGCCGCGACCGTCGCCACGTGACCGGGTGTCGTGATGGTGAGGTCGACCGTTCGAGCGGCCGCCGTCTGGATGTCGGCCGGCAGATCGGTCACCGAGTAGGTGACGTTGGACGTCATCGGCTCGGGGGTCGGCGTCGAGTCGGTCGACGTGGCCAACGCCGCCGCGGCAATCGCGACGCCGATGACCAGGACCACACCGGCCAGGCGCGCGCCGCGAGCGCCCACCGGGACGGCGGGGTGGTTCGGCAACTGCCCGAAATCCGGTAGTTCACTGGGGTGCAGCCACGTGCGCGCGTCCGGCGGTGGTGGGGCCGCCCCGGCGCGCGCGAACCAGCGCCACCTACGTTTGCCCGGTCCGTCCACGCTGGACCAGGCTAGTGACCGGTCGGGCCCCCGTAGTGGTCGCTCTACTATCGATCCAATGACAACGGACGTCGCGATGGACATCGGCACTTCAATGAGCCGGGTCGCCACCTCCGACGACGGCGTCGTCTTCAATGAGCCAACCATCGTCGCCATTGACACGCGCTCGGGCGAGGTTGTCGAGGTCGGCTACGGCGCGCTTGATCTGGTGGCGCGCACGGGTCGGCACGTCGTGGCCTTTCGGCCGCTCGCCCAGGGTGCCACGGTCGACTTCGACGTCACGGCTCGGTTGGTGTCGGGGCTCTTCGAACGCGTCGGCGTCTCTCGGCTGAGCCGCGCCCGGCTCGTGATGAGCGTTCCCTCGCTCGCGACCCCGATCGAGCGGCGCGCCCTGCGACAGGCGGCGATCCAAGCGGGCGCGCGCGAGGTCAGCCTGATGGAGGCCCCCTTGGCGGCGGCCATCGGCCTCGGGCTGCCGGTGCAAGATCCCGTGGGCTCGGCGGTGACCGTGCTCGGCGGTGGCGCCTCGGAGGCCACCCTGCTCTCGCTGGGCGGCATCGTCACCAGCGCGACGCGTCGCCAGGGCGGCGTCGACGTGGATCACGCCATCGCCTCGCTCGTTCGCCACCGCTACGGCGTCGTCATCGCGCCGTCGACGATCGAGCACCTCAAGATCGTCCTCGGCTCCGCACTCGGGCGTACCCGCGGCAGCTCGGAGTCGGTGCGGGCGCGAACGGTCGATTCGGGTGAACTCGTCGACGTGGTCGTGGACGCCGATCTCGTCAACGCCGCCGTACACGACGTCGCCCACGGCGTCGTCACGATGGTCCAAGACTCGCTCGCTGGCGCACCACCGGACCTTTCCCAGGACGTCAGCGCAAGGGGGCTGACCTTGGTGGGCGGTCACGCCCGACTCGCGGACTTCGCCGAGCTGATTGGATCGCGCACCGGCGTCGAGGTTCACCTGGCCGACGCACCCGACCTGGTGATCATCGAGGGACTGCGGCTCTGTTTGGACGAGATGTCCTCGCTCCACGCACTCTTTCGTAACGCCGACCGATAGCGGCGCGCTCGATCAGTCGGGCTCGAGTTGGGCGACTGCGGCGCGCGTCTGCCAGTCGTGGTCGTCGCGTGCTCGATCGAGGGCGGCCGCCACCTCGGGCCCGTCGAAGTTCGCCAGCGCCACGACGGCTCGACGCCGGACCGCGGGCTTGTCGTCGAGGGCGCCGATGACGACCGCGAGCGCGCGATCGTCGCCGAGCACGCCGAGAGTCGCCACCGCCACTTCTCGGCAGCGGGCGTCCTCGTGGTCGCGCGCGACGTGCATCAGTCGCGCCAGGGCCGGGGTGTACTGTCGCTCACCGAGCGCGAAGACGGCGTGTTCGACGACGAGGGCGTCGTCGTCGTCGAGCAGGTCGACCAGTGCCGCGAGCACGGTGGCATCACCGCCACCGTCGGCGATCGCGACGAGCGCCTCACGACGCACGCCGGCGTCGTGGTCGCGAAGCGCGGCGAGCCAGGCCGGCGTCGCGAGCAGCTCGCGCCGCGACGCGGCGCGAAGGGCGAGCACGCGCGAGCGAGGGTCGGGTGCCTCGAGGCAGTCGAGGACGAGACGACGACTGAGGTCGTCCTCGGCGAAGCTGGCGCGTACCAGCGCGGTGAGTCGCTCCGGTAGCGTGTCGTCATCACGGTCCACGACCCCATTTCACCACCTCGGCGTCGCCGACGTCGCGCGACCGGCTGGCTGGTCGCGCTCGTCCTCGTGCTCGGCGCGGTCGTCGGTCTTCAGGCATGGAGCGTGCCCTACTACGCGATGACCCCGGGGGACGCCAAGGCCGTCGGACCACTGATCAGCGTGCGCGGCCTGGGCACCGATCCCCACCACGACACGATCCTGCTCACCGACGTCTACCTCCAGAGTCTCACCGCCTGGCAGTGGCTGACGATGCACTTCCAGTCCCACGTCCAGTTCCTGAGTGCCAATGAACTGATCGACCCCGGCGTGCCGGCCGACGAGCTCGCGGCCCAGGGGTTCCTCGAGATGTATGACTCCAAGCAGGCCGCCGAGGTCGCGGCGCTGCGCCGCCTCGGCTGGCGAGTGGCGGCGCGACCCGACGGCGCCGTTGTCACCGCGGTCGTCGCACCGTCGCCGGCGCGACGGGCTGGACTACGCGTGGCGGACCGCATCATCGCCGTCGACGGGCGCGCCACCCCCAGCGTCTGCGGGGTCGTCGCGGCCGTTCACGGCGTCGCGCCGGGAACGGTGGTGCACCTGCGTGTCCAGCGTGCGCGCATCGACGCGCAGGGCCTCATCACCTGGCGCGCGCCGACGTCGCTCGCGCTGCGCGCCGCGGCGCCGTCGTCGGCCACCGGCCCGACGGGCTGTCCCGGCGTGCACGGCGCCGCAAAGTCCGAACTCGGCATCGGCATCGAAGACGGCGTGCACTACGCGTTGCCGGGCCAGATCAGCATCAACACGAACTACATCGGCGGACCCTCGGCGGGGCTCGCGATGACCTTGTCGCTGATCGACGAGCTCAGCCGTGGCTCGCTGACCGGTCACGCGATCGTGGCCGCGACGGGAACGATGAGCCCGGGCGGCCAGGTTGGCGACGTCGGGGGGGTCGCCGAGAAGACGGTGGCGGTTCAGCGGGCCGGGGCAACGGTTTTCCTGGTGCCGACGGTCGAAGTGGCGACGGCTCGCGGCGCGGCGCAACCCGGGCTGCGGGTGATGGGGGTCAACACCCTGGCCCAGGCGCTCGGTGATCTGCGCAACCTCGGTGGCGCGGCGCCGGTCGCGATCACGCCGCCGGCCGGCCGTTAAGACGGTTCTTCACCACGCCACGTCGTAGTCTTTGAGGAATGGATGAACGCCGTATCCTCTCGACCACCCGTCAATCGTCGACGGAGATCACGAGGGTGAATTTCTCGACGATCCGCAAGGGCGGACTGGACCCCCAAGAGGTTCGCCTGCACCTCGAGGCGGTGGCCCGCGAGATGGGCCACCTCGAGCACAAGATACGTGAGCTGCAAGATCAGCTCGCCGAGGCGCTGCGACGCGCGGCGCACCCGACACTGGACGAGGCCACCCTCGCTGCCGCGTTAGGCACCCAGAGCGCGGCCATCCTTCGTTCGGCGCACGAAGAGTCTGGCCGGGTCACCGCCGAGGCACAGGAACGTAGCACCCAGCTCTTCGCCGAGGCCCAACAGCGTAGCGCTGGTCATCTCATCGACGCCCAGGAGCGCGCCGCGGCGATCATCAGCGACGCCGAGGCGTCCGCGGCGGCGATTGATCACGACGCCCGCCTGGCCGCGGAACGGCTGATCGACGCGGCCAAGGCGAACGGCGGCGCGCTGGTCGATCGCGCCCGCGAACAGGGGCGCGCCATTGTCGAGCAGGCCAACGAGGCACGCAAGACGGTGCTCAATGACCTCGCCGTAAGACGCAAGGCGCTCCACCTGCAGATCGAGCAGTTGCGCGTCGCGCGCGACGCCTTGACGGTCCACGTGAGCGCCGTTCGCGATCAGGTCGAGTCGATGCTCAGCGGTTTGCACTCGAGCGACGACGCCGCGCGTGCCGCGGCCCTCGAGGCGTTGCGGCTACGCCCCCCGACACCCGAGCCAACCGAGGAGGAGCTGCTCGCCGGCACGCCGCTGCGCGAGGTCCCCGAAACGCCCGAGGTCGTACCCGAGGTGCAACCCGCGGTGGTCGCGGCGCCACCGGCGGCACCGCCAGCAGCGCAACCCCCGACGACGACCGGGCCACCGGCGGCGGCCTCGCCCGCAGCCCCGGCGAGCGCCTCAGAAGAGTCAACGGGTACTGATGTCGTCAACGAGATATTCGCCCGACTGCGCAAAGCGACCCTCGAGGAGCGCGGCGCCACAGCGCCGCCGCCACCCCGGCGCGCACCCGCCAAACCGGTCACCCCGACCGATGAGTTGTTCCGGCGACGCGATGGAGCCCTGGAGGAGTCCCTGGCCGTGTTGACGCGTAAGGTCAAGCGGGCCCTGCAGGACGACCAGAACGTCATGCTCGAGCGCTTGCGCAGCGTGAAGGGGATGATTACAACAGAGTTAGAGGACGAGCACGCCCAGCGCGCCCGCTACGCCGACGCCGCCTTCGATGCCCTGGCCGACGCCGCCGCGGCGGGCGCGCAGTTCGCCTACGACGAGTCCGGGGCCAATGGCGCTGCGGTAGACCGCCAGGCGCTCCAGGACGTCTCGGCCGACCTCGCCGTCACGATCGTGCTGGCGCTGCGTCGGCGCATCCTGGCCGACGGCAGCGGCGATGGCCAGGAGCGGGTCAACACGGCGTACAAGGAGTGGCGTGGCGCACGCGTCGAGCGGCTCTGCACCGACGCGGCGCGTCGAGCCTTCCACATCGGGGTGCTCGCCGCTTCGAGCGGACGAATGGTCCGCTTCTTTCCCTCGCCGCACGATCCGCCCTGTGACGCCTGTGCGCTCGACACCGCGGCCGGCGAGCGGCCGGCGGGCCAGCGCTTCCCCAGCGGGTCCGCGCAACCGCCGTTGCACGCGGGTTGCGCCTGTGCGGTTATCCCGGTGTGAAAACGACCTAGGCTCGCTCCGTGCGTAGCCCCACTGACGTTCCGTCGCGCCCTCGGCGGCTCGGCCGCTTCTCGCGGCGTTTCTGGGTCGGGCTGCTGGTCGTGGTCGTGCTCGTCGGCTTCCTCTCGCTGCGTAGCCTGGCGGTGCTGTGGACCGACCAGATGTGGTTCTCCTCGGTCGGGCTCAGCCAGGTCTTCTCGACGCTGTTTTTCGTCAAGGTTGGTCTCGCGGCGGTCTTCGGCGTCGTCTTCTTCGCGCTGATGTGGGGCAACCTCTTGCTGACCGATCGGTTCGGCGCGCGCGACTTGACCTTCGAGCCCGAAGACGAGGTGGTACGACGCTTCCAGAACGCGGTACGACCCCGGGCGATGCGGATCTACGGCTTGGTGGCCGCCGTGATGGCGGTGATCGCCGGGCTGAACGCGACCGGCGAGTGGCAGAAGTACCTACTCTTCGCTCACCGCCAGAGCTTCCACTTGACCGACCCGCTCTTTCACAAGGACATCGGCTTCTACGTCTTCACGCTGCCCTTCGTGTCCTTCATCGTGACTTGGCTGCTCGTCGTCTTGGTCGTGGTCTTCGTCGTGACGTCGGTCTTTCATTACCTCAACGGGGGCATTCGCGCAGTGCGCGTATCGCCCCGCGTCGCGCCGCGGGTCAAAGCCCACCTCTCGGTGATCGGGGCGGCCATCGCACTCATGAAGGCGGCCGGCTACGTGATCGCCAAGTGGGAGCTCGTCAACTCGACCAACGGCTACGTCGGGGGGGCGGGGTACACCGACGTCCACGCCCGGATCCCCGCCCTGACCATTTTGTTCTACCTCTCGCTCGCCGCGACCGCCATCCTGCTCGCCAACGTCCGCTCGAGGGGATGGTCGCTGCCGGTCGTGGCGGTCGGCCTCTGGATGTTCGTCGCCCTCGTCATCGGGGTGCTCTACCCGACGATCCTGCAGGCCGTCAAGGTGAGCCCGGCCCAGGGCTCGCTCGAGGGTCCCTACATCCAGCGCAATATCGAAGCGACCAGAGCGGCCTACGGGCTCAACAACGTGACCTACAGCTCATTCGCCGGTTCGACGACCATCAACGCCAAACAGGTCGCCGCCGCCACGCCGACGCTCGACAACATTCGCCTGTGGGATCCCGCCTCGAACATCGCGCTCGCGACCGTGCGCAAGCGCCAGTCAATCCGGTCCTACTACACCTTCGCCTCGCTGGCGGTCGACCGGTACTACATCCACGGCAAACTGACCCCGGTGTTGATCGGGGCTCGCCAGTTGAACCCGTCGAACTTGCCGTCGCCGAGCTGGGTCAACTTGCACCTGCAGTACACCCACGGCATCGGGGCCGCGGTGGTGATCGCGAACTCGGTCGATTACTCGACGGGCAACCCGGTCTTGGCGGTGGCCAACGTCCCGCCGACGTCGACGGCCGGGATGCCGGTGCTGACCAAGCCCGACATCTACTTCGGGATCAACGACCCCGGCTGGGTCGTCGCGAACACCAAGCAACCCGAAGTCGACTACCAGGTCCTGTCGGGTAAGAACGCCGGTCAGCCCGTGGAGTCGCACTACGCGAGCACCGGCGGGGTCGCGGTGGGCGGCCTGTTCAGCCGGGCCGCGCTCGCCCTGCGGCTCGGCGACTTCAATTTTCTGATCTCCAACCAGATCACCTCAAAGAGCCGGGTGCTCTTCGTGCGCGACGTCCAGCAGATGGCCCAGAAGGCCGCGCCGTTCCTCTCCTTTGACTCGCACCCCTACGCCGTGATTGCCGACGGTTCGGTGCAGTTCGTGCTCGACGGCTACACCACGACTGATCAGTATCCCTACAGCCAGAACGCCTCAACCCTCAACGTCAATTCCGGCGGCCTGCCGTACAGCTTCAACTACGTACGCAACTCGGTGAAGGTCGTGATCAACGCCTACACCGGGTCGATGAAGTTCTACGCCGCCGATCCAACGGACCCGATCCTGCAGGCCTACCGAGCGGCCTTCCCGTCGATGTTCCTGCCGATGTCCTCCATGCCGGCCGAGATCCGCAGTCATTTGCGCTACCCGTCGGACATCTTCTCGGTGCAAGCCGCGATCCTCGGTCGCTACCACATCACCAACGCGAACGCGTTCTACACGGCCTCGGACGGCTGGACCGTCTCGCCGACGACCGGCGCTGGCACGCCGAGCCAGTCGCTCGCTCAGACCGAGGTCACCGACGCGGCCGGCAACGTGATCGCGTCGTCGCTGTCGCCGATGAGCCCAATCTTCCAGGTTGGCTCACTGCCCGGCGTCGACCACCAGCAGCTCCTTGAATCAATTGCCTTCGTGCCGGCGGGCAACTCGTCGACGGTCCAGGGGCTGAGCGCGTTTATGATGGCCACGAGCAATCCCGCCGACTACGGCCACCTCTACGTCTACGAGACGCCCAGGGGCTCGTTGGTGATCGGTCCCGTCCAGGCCGACTCGGAGATTCAGCAGAACTCGAAGGTCAGCTCCACCATTACCCTGCTCGACCAGCACGGTTCGCAGGTGCTGCTCGGCAACAACCTGATGGTGCCCCTTGACCAAAGCGTGCTGTACATTCGACCGCTCTACGTCTCGAGCACGTCGAACTCGATGCCGCAGCTGAAGTACGTCATCGCCGTCTTCAACCAACAGGTGACGATCAAGCCGACGCTCGCCGGCGCGCTCGCCGCCGTGCTCGGCTACCGAGTTGGGGGCGCGGGTAGTCGCGTGACGCCGACCAGTCCCACCACGCCGACAACGCCAACGACGTCCACGGGTCAGGGGGCCGCCGGGTATCTGCGCCAAGCCTCGACCGACTACGCCAACGCTGAAGCGGCCCTGTCAGCGGGCAACCTCGGTCAGTACCAGGCCGACGTGAACGCGATGTACAAGGCGCTCCAACTGGCCCAGAAGGCCGTTGGCGGCACCACGAAGGCCGGTTGATCACCCACCTGCGGGTGTTCTTCCGAGGTCAGTGAGCGTAATCACTGGTGAAAGGGTCATTAACTGATGGCGTGCGGTGTGACACGTCGGTGCAGAGTGATATGTGAGATATCAAAGACCGCTATTGCATCGCCGAAGGGCTGTGGTATGTTACTGACATTGTGGGAGCCCGGGAGACCGGGTGGCAGTGTCAATCGGCAGTAACTCAATCAGGGGGAAGTGTGAAGAAAAACCTAGTGAAGTCCAGGGTCCTCACCGCAGGACTGTTGGTTACCGGTGTGCTGACCATCGCCGCGGGGGTCTCGGCGGGTGGCGTTGCGTCGGCGGCGAAGAAGCTCTCGCCGTATCTCGTTGGCGTACCGATGCCCATGACGGGTGCCGAAGCCGAGGCGGGTACGCAGATCTACAACGCCGAGGCGATGGCGGCCCAGTTCCTCAACCATCACGGCGGTGTCCTCGGACATCAGATCAAGCTGCTCGAGCAAGACGACGCCTGTGATGCCGGTACCGCCGTCAACGCAGCCAACCTGCTGGTGTCCAAGGGCGTGCAGGCCTACGTCGGCGGCTACTGCTCGGGAGCCACGCTCCCGGCCGAACCGATCATTGCGCGAGCGGGCATCCCGTACGTGATGCCGGCGGCGAACAGTCCTGAGCTGACGACCGGTGGGTACAAGAACGTGTTCTTGATCGACCCCTCGGGCTCCGGTGACGGAATCGAGGCCGCGGCCTTCTTCAAACAGCAGCACATCACCAAGGTCTTCGTCATCGACGACCAGTCGTCCTTCGGCGTCGCCATCGCCCAGTCGGCGGCCAGCGCGATCAAGAAGAACGGTGGCACGGTGGTGGCCGGCGGTATCCAGTCGATTCCGGCGACGAGCAATGACTTCTCGGCGGTGATCTCGCAGATCAAGAGTGCGGGCGCCACGGGCATCTACTGGTCGGGCTACTTCTCCCAGGCCGCGCAGTTCGCGACCCAGCTGAACGCCGCGGGCGTCATCGGGCCCCACGGCACGGCGAAGTTCGTCGTGGCCGACGGATCCGTGGACGCGACGTACATCACGGGAGCGGGCGCCGCGGCGAACGGCACCTACGCGACGATCGCGGCTCTCGCGTCCGGCGTGGGCAACGTGCTCGGTAGCAACGCCGACAAGGCGTTCAACCGCGCCTACGTCAAGCAGTTCCACGCGCAGCCCGGCCCGTACTCGGCCTTCGGCTACGACGCGATCATGGCCCTCGCACTGGCGGCCAAGCACGTCAAGTCGATTGTTCCCAAGCGAGTTATCGCCGGACTCCACGCGCTGCACTTCGTCGGACTCACCGGGAAGATCTCCTTCGCCGCTGACGGCAACCGCCTCGGTGCGGTGATGGACCTGCTCGAAGTGGTGAACGGCAAGTACACGCTCGCCCACCCACAGCCGTAACGGAAAGTTAGGTCTCGACGCGACCGTCCCCGGGGCTACCTCGGGGGCGGTCGCGTCGTAGGTCGAGAACGCGGTGGTTTCGTCGGCCACTGTGACAACGGGAGGTTGGGGTGTCGCTGTTTCTAAACGAAATCGGCAACGGCATCTTCCTGGGCGCTTTTTTCGGTCTCGTGGCGCTCGGCTACAGCATGGTCTACGGAATCCTGCGCCTGATTAATTTCGCCCACGGCGACTTTTACATGGTGGCCGCGTTCGTGAGCTACACCATTCTCGGCGCGGTCATCGTCGGCAACAGCCACGCGCAGTGGTGGACCGTCGCGTGGGTCGGACTGGTGGTCATGATCATCACCGGCGGGTTGGCGATGCTCGCCAACCAGTTGATCTACCGACCGATGCGTCGCGCGGCGATTCTGAGTCTGATGATCGCCGCCATCGGTCTCTCCCAGGTGCTCGAGAATGGCGTCCTGGTCGCGCCCCAGTGGGGCGCCACCTACTTGGTCTATCCGGTCACCACGCCACCGAGCGGCTTCAACCTCGGGTCGAACCACTACACGTGGGGCCAGCTCATCATCGTGCTCATCTCGGGTCTCCTCGCGCTCGGCGTCTACTTTTTGGTCGGTCGAACGCTGCTCGGCAAGGCCATGCGCGCGGTTTCCGAAGACCGGATCGCGGCCGTGCTGATGGGCATCAACGTGGACCTGGTGATCGCCATCGTCTTTTTCATCGGCGGTGCCCTCGCCGGTGCGGCGGCGGTTATGACGGGGGTCTACTACGGACAGATCAACTACCTCATGGGCTTCACCGTCGGCCTGGAAGCCTTCACGGCGGCCGTGCTCGGCGGCATCGGCAATATCGGTGGCGCCGTCGTCGGCGGCCTGATTTTGGGCATCGTGCAGTCAATTGGCACCGGCATCTTCGGGGCCGAGTGGGCAATCGTGGTCGCCTTCGGGGCGCTGGTGTTAATGCTCTGGTTTCGCCCGACCGGCCTGCTGGGCGAGCGCGTCGCGCGGAGAATGTGATTGCCGATGTCGAATGAGGAAGTGGGACGTCGGGCGACCCGCGCACGTGGGCCCAGGGTCGCGCGCGGCGTCGGCGTGCTCGCCGCCACGGTGGCGGCCGCTCTCGTACCCCAACTGACCCACAACCAGTACTACCTCGGCGTGGCGTTCCAGGCTGAGATGCTGATGTGCCTCGCTCTCGGACTCAACATCGTCGTGGGGTACGCCGGCATGCTCGACCTCGGGTTCGCGGCGTTCTTCGCCATCGGGGCGTACACGACCGGCATCTTGTCAACGAAAGAACACTGGTCCATTGTCGCCTCGATCGCCCCCGGGGTGGCGGTCGCGGTGGTGTGCGCGCTGATCATCGGCTTCCCCACGCTGCGTCTGCGCAGTGACTACCTCGCGGTCGTCACGCTCGGCTTTGGCGAGATTATTCAGACCATCGCCATCAACCTGAACCAGACTGGTGGACCGACCGGCATCTACGCGATACCGGCCCTCACCATCGGCAGCGTGGTGGTCGCGTCGAACACGGGCTACTACTACGTGTTCTTGGTGCTGGTCATCGTGTTTGCGCTCTTCTCAACGCGTCTTCGCCACTCGAGGCTCGGGCGCGCGTGGCTGTGCATTCGAGAAGACGAGGATGCGGCCAAAGCAATGGGCATCAACACGAGCCACTACAAGCTCTACGCCTACATGTTTGGCGCGGTGCTCGGCTCGATCACCGGCTCGGTCTACGCCCCAGCCCTGACGGCGATCTCGCCGGCGAGCTTCGGCTTCAGTGAGTCACTGCTGATCGTCATGGCCGTAGCCATCGGCGGACTCGGCAGCATCTGGGGCGTGATGTTCGGTGCGGCCGTGGTGGAGATCTTTCCCGAGGTGTTCCGTCAATTCGCCCAGGCCCGCTTGCTGGTCTTTGGCGTGCTGCTGGTCGTCTTGATGGTTGTTCGCCCGCGTGGCCTCTTCCCCGAGCGCGCCTTCCAGGGCGTCGGTGCGCGAATTCGGGCCACGCTGGCACGCGTCAAAGGTCAGCCAACGGTACCGAGGCTGGACGCGGTCGCCTCGTTACAACCGACGGACGAGTCATGACCGCGGTCTTGGAGACTCAAAACCTGTCGCTCCAGTTCGGTGGGGTGAACGCGCTCAGCGACCTGTCGGTCCCCATTGAGCGAGGGGCCCTGCACGCGATCATCGGACCAAACGGGGCGGGCAAGACGTCATTCTTCAACTGCCTCACGGGCTACTACCGACCCACGAGCGGGGTCGTGCGGTTCGAGGGCACCGAAATCACCGGCCTGAATGCGGCGAAAGTGGCGGCGCTCGGTATTCGACGCACGTTCCAGAACATTCGGGTCTTCCCCAAGATGTCGGTGCTCGAGAACGTGCTGGCCGGGGGCCACCTGCGCGCCACCTCGAACCTCTTCGCCATCACCTTCGCCGGGCCGCGATTTCGCCACACCGAGCGCCAGCTGCGTGATGAGGCGTTGGCCAGCCTCGAGTTCGTCGGGCTGGTCGAGCAGGCGAACAACCTCGCGGGCGACCTACCGTACGGCATGCGAAAGCGCATGGAACTCGCGCGCGTACTGATCGCCCAACCCGTCGTCGTGCTCTTAGATGAACCCGCTGCCGGCGTGAGTTCCGTCGAGCGCGCCGAGCTGTCCAGCGTCATCCGACGCGTGCACGAATTGGGCACCTGCGTCGTGATGATCGAGCACGACGTCGACCTGGTGATGGAGATCGCGAGCGAGGTGACCGTCTTGGACAACGGGCGCGTCATCGCGTCGGGGCGGCCCCAGGACGTGCGCACGAACCCCGACGTCATTCGCGCCTACATGGGAAGACAGCGACAGTGAAGGCGCTCGAGCTCAACGACGTCAGTGTCTTTTACGGGGCGGTGCGGGGGGTCGAAGGCGTTTCGCTGTACGTCGACGAGGGCGAGATCGTGGCGTTGCTCGGCGCCAACGGCGCCGGCAAGAGCACGGTGTTAAAGGCGGTGTCCGGCCTGATCCACCCGCGCCACGGCACGATCTCGTTCTTCGGCGAGCCCTTCGCCAAACTCTCCGCCCATCGCCGGGTCATCGGCGGCCTGGTGCACGTTCCCGAGGGCCGTCGCATCTTTACCACGCTCACCATCGGGGAGAACCTCGAGCTCGGGGCGTACGGCACCCAGCGCAGCCGAACGGAGCGAGCCCAGCGTCTAGGCGAGGTGCTCGCGCTGTTCCCCCTCCTCGAGCAGCACTTCGAACGCCTGGCCGGGACGCTGTCGGGCGGCGAGCAACAGGTGCTCGCCATTGCACGGGCGATGATGTCCAATCCGCGCGTGCTCATGATCGACGAGCCCTCACTCGGCCTCGATCCCCAGAAGGTCGATATCGTCTACGACATGCTCGAAGAGGTAGCGGCGCTCGGTACGACGGTGCTGCTCGTCGAGCAGAACGTAGCCCTCGCCCTCGAGATCGCGTCGCGCGCCTACGTGCTCCAGCAGGGCAGCGTCGTGCTGTCGGGGCGCTCCGCGTCGTTGGCGCAGGATTCGCGGCTGTCGGACGCGTACCTCGGTAAGGCGACCCATGACCATGGCTGATGTCCGGGGCTACGTCGCGCCAGCGTTCTCGTCGTGTTCGCGAGGGGGGGGAGCGTGAGCATGGCCAAGCGGGGATCGTCCATTCGAGAGATTCGTGCCGAGGAGAATCTGCGCTCTAAGGTCGAAGGCTCACTCGCCGCCGCCATCATCTCGGGTGAGCTCGAGCAGGGTGAGCTCGTGACCGTGCCGGCGCTCGCGGTCAAGTTCGCCGTTTCGGCGACACCGGTGCGCGAGGCGATGCTGGACTTGGAGAAGCGCGGGTTCGTCGAGCCCGTGAAGAACAAGGGTTTTCGCGTCACGACGGTGAGCGAGCAGGACCTCCTCGAGATCGTCCAGATTCGAACCTGGCTTGAGGCGCCGGCGATGCGAATCGTGGCCGATCGCCTCCGTGGGGCGCCAACGGACCACTTCGAGGCACTCGCTGATCGAATCGTGGCGACCGCGGAGCACGTCGACTTCAAGGGCTATCTCGCGGCTGATACCTCGTTTCACCTGGCCCTGCTCGCACTGACTGGCAACCGTCGCCTCGTGGAGACCGACGCGGAGCTGCGACGACAGACCCGGATGGTCGGACTGGTCGGACTGCGCAACTCCGACGAGCTTCGACGTTCCGCTCAGGAGCACCATGATTTACTAGCGCTGCTCAGCGCGGGCGACGGTGGCGGGGCTGAGAGGCTCATGGTTCACCACATCCGACACGCCCGTGGCTGGTGGGCCGGTCGCATCGAATCGGACGATGGCGTCGACTAGGCACGACGCGACGGTGATCAAGAGCCAGTCTAACATGTAACATGTTATAGATGAGGAGGCATTGCGCATGAAGGTCCTGATAATCGGGGCTGGAATTATCGGTGCCGCGTGTGCTCGAACGATGTCGCGTCGCGGCATCGACGTGACGATACTTGAGCGGGGGTCGGCCGTCGGCGCCACGTCGTCGGCCGGTGAGGGAAATCTGCTCCTGAGTGACAAGGCACCGGGTCCCGAGCTGGCGCTGGCGACCTACTCGCTCGATCTGTGGCGGCGACTTCCCGCGGCGCTCGCCGACGAGATCGGCAACTTCACCTCCATTGAGTTTGAAGCCAAGGGCGGGTTGGTTGTGGCGACCAGTGCCGAGGAGTCCGCGGGACTGGCCCAACTGGCCGAAGCGCAGCGTGGGGCCGGTGTCGAGGCGCGGCTGTTGAGCGTGGACGAAACCCTCGAGCTCGAGCCTGACGTGACGCCGTCGATGATCGCGGCGGTCCACTATCCCCAAGACGCCCAGGTTCAACCGACGATAGCGACGGAGGCGCTGCTCGCGTCGGCGCGCGCCGCGGGCGCGCGGGTACTCGTGGATACGCTCGTGACGGGTTCGCGTCGCGATGCGTCGGGACGTGTCGTTGGCCTGACAACCAACCGCGGCGACTTCGACGCCGATCACGTGGTGGTGGCGGCGGGTCCGTGGTCGGGGGAGGTGGCGACCCGTCTTGGTGGCACGCTCGACGTTGGTCCGCGAAAGGGCTGGTTGCTCGTCACGACGCCGATGGCGCACCGCATCGCCCACAAGGTCTACGACGCGAACTACGTCGGGGCCGTGCAGTCCGACGGCGGCGAGCGCCAGTTCGCCACCGTCCTTGAGTCGACCGCGGCGGGAACGGTGCTCATTGGCTCCTCGCGCGAGAACGTGGGCTTTGACGCCGACGCTGATGTCGCGGCGTGGGGGGCGATTGCGGCGAGGGCCGTGCGCCTAATGCCGGCGCTGCGTGACGCGGCCATCATGCGCGCCTACTGCGGGTTTCGTCCGTTCTCGCGCGACCACCTCCCGGTCATCGGTGCGGACCGTGACGTGGCGGGCCTGTGGTACGCGGCGGGCCACGAAGGGGCGGGGATCGGACTCGCGCCGGGAACGGCCGAACTGCTGACCGCGCTGCTGCTCGGCGCGCCGACCGACATTCCGGCCGAGCCATTCTCGAGTCTTCGTCCGTCGCTCGCCAGGGCGGCCTAAGTGGTGACGCGCCTGGTGCCGCCGGCATCGGACCCGGTCGAACCCGGTGCCTTCACCCCGATCACGATCACCGTGAACGGTGAGTCCGTGTCGGGCGTGCTCGGCCAGACGCTGGCCGGCGTCATGCTCGGCGCCAACGTCCTCGCGTGGCGCACGACGAGGCGCCAGGGACGCCCGCGTGGTGCCTTTTGCGGGATCGGCGTCTGCTTCGACTGCCTGGTCGAGGTCAACGGACAGCGCGACGTCCGAGCGTGCCAGCGCCGGGCCGCGTCGGGCGACGTCGTGGTCTCCCAGGGTGCACCGCCGCCGCGGGAGGACCGGTGACGCCCGACGTACTTGTGATTGGGGCCGGTCCGGCGGGTCTGGCGGCTGCCCGGGCCGCGAGCCGCGTCGGCGCGACGGTCGCGCTACTGGACGCGTCGGACTACGTGGGGGGCCAGTACTGGCGTCATCTGCCGGCGTCGCGAGCCGCGCTCGACCAGTCGGTGCTGCATCACGACTGGTCGAGTTTTCTTGCGCTGCGCGACGAGATTGAGGGCGACCCCCGCTGTGACGTCGTGACCAGTGCCCACGTCGTCGCGATCGATGGTGACGGGGTGCACGTGTTGATCGGTGCCAGCGACGGGCGAGATCGCGAGCGGCGCGTCTACCGGGCCGCCGCCGTGGTGCTGGCGACCGGGGCATTCGACCGCGCCTTGCCGGTGCCGGGCTGGGACCTGCCGGGCGTCTTCACGGCGGGTGGCGCCCAAGCACTAGCCAAGGGTGAGCGCGTGGCGGTCGGCGAGCGTGTCGTGGTCGCGGGGACGGGACCGTTCTTGTTACCCGTAGCCGCATCGTTGGGCCAGGCGGGCAGTCGAGTGGTCGGGGTCTTTGAAGCGAGTCCGGCGTCACGCTTGCTTCGCCACTGGCTGGCCCGGCCCTGGGAGTTCGGCGCCACGCCGGACAAGGTGGGCGAACTGGCGCGCTACGCGTGGGGTCAGCTGCGCGAGCGCGTGCCGTATCACGTGGGTCAGGCCGTGACGGCGATTCATGGCGACGACCACGTGACGTCGGTGACGGTCTCTACGCTGGACTCGTCGTGGCGGCCCCTGGCCCGCGGCTCGCGCACGATCGAGGTCGACGCCGTGTGCCTCGGGCACGGATTCACGCCCCGACTGGAGTTGGCGATCGCCGCCGGCAGTCGACTAAGCGCGCAACGCTTCGTCGAGGTTGACGCCGACCAGCGCACCTCGGCCACCCCCTACTTTGCCGCCGGCGAGATCACTGGCATCGGCGGCGTGGACCTGGCCCTCGCCGAAGGGGCGATTGCTGGTCACGTGGCCGCGCGGGGTCGCGCCGATGACCTCGAGTTGCGCCACGCGCGCCACGCGCGCCACGCGTTGGTTCGTTTCGCCACACGCATCGACGCTGCCCACGCCATTGGTTCGAACTGGTCGACGTGGCTCACCCCGGCGACCATCGTGTGTCGCTGCGAAGACGTGACGTTCGGCGACCTGCTCAGGGTTTCGCGCCAGTCGCGCGCCACCGGACTACGCTCGCTCAAATTGCTGTCGCGCGCCGGGCTCGGCCCGTGCCAAGGCCGCGTGTGCGGGCGAAGCGTCGAGGCGCTGCTCGAGGTTCGAGCGCCCGGGGGCCACCTCACGGGCGGCTCGACGATGGACCGGCGTCCGATTTCGACGCCGGTGCGACTCGGTGAGTTGGCGACCTGGACCACGCCGGAAGTGCGAAAGCCGTAGAACGATGATGAAGGGATCGACATGACCAAAGAGCCGTTGAACTTTAGGGGCGTCATTGTTGCCACGGCCCTGGCGTTCAAGGAGGATCGCGCCGCACCGGCGGGACTCGCGGTCGATTACGACCGCTTCGCTGAGCACTGCGACTGGTTGATTACGAGCGGCTGTCGAGGCGTGGGGCCGAACGGATCGCTCGGGGAGTACTCATCACTCACCGACGAGGAGCGTCGTCGGGTCATTCAGGTCGCGGTGGACACGGTGGGCGACCGCGGACTGGTCATCGCGGGTGCGCACGGCGTCGGCTGGCACCAGGCCCGCCAGTGGGCCCAGTGGGCCCAAGAGGATGGGGCCGACGGGGTGCTCCTACTGCCGCCGACCATCTACCGCGCCTCGGAGTCTGAGGTTATCGAGCACGTCACCCGCGTCGCCGATGTCGGCCTGCCGATCATGGTGTACAACAACCCCTTTGACACCAAGGTTGACCTCGTGCCGTCGACGGTGGCCAAACTGGCCGAGATTCCCGAGGTCGTCGCAGTCAAGGAGTTCTCTGGGGACGTCCGGCGTGTCATGGAGATCAGGGAACTCTGCGACATCGACGTCATCGCGGGAGCCGACGACCTATTGTTCGAATCGATCGTGGCCGGCGCCGTCGGCTGGTTCGCCGGGTACCCGAACGCCTTTCCCCGTGAGGCGGTCGAGATCTACGACTTGGCGATTTCGGGTCGTCTCGCCGAGGCGAAGGAGCTCTATGAGCACCTGGTGAGCGTCTTTCGCTGGGACTCGCGCGTGGAGTTCGTCCAGGCGATCAAGCTGTCGATCGACCTCGCCGGCCAGAGCTACGGCGGCCCAACCCGACCGCCGCGCGGCCCGCTCAGCGCCGACAACGACGCGCGCGTTCGCGCCGACACCCAGCGCGCCCTTGACTACCTGGCTACTCGGGCCAAGGGCTAGGCCATGCGATCTCGACGGGTCATTACCGCGGTGGATTCACACACCGAAGGCATGCCGACGCGGGTGGTAACCGGCGGCGTCGGCGTTATCCCCGGTGACACCATGAACGACAAGCGGTTGTACTTCATCGACCACCTCGACGACATTCGACAGTTCTTGATGTACGAGCCACGGGGCCACGGCGCGATGAGTGGGGCAATCCTGCAGCCGTCGACGCGACCCGACGCCGAGTGGGGCGTTGTGTACATCGAAGTGTCGGGGTGTCTACCGATGTGCGGTCACGGGACGATCGGCTTGGCGACGGTACTGGTGGAGACGGGCATGGTGGAGGCCGTGGAGCCGGTCACCACGATCCGCCTCGACACCCCGGCCGGACTCGTGATCGCCAGCGTGCGCGTTCTCGACGGCCACGCCGAGGCAGTGACCATCGAGAACGTTGCCTCCTTCGCCGTTCGACTCGACGCGGTCATCGACGTTCCCGCGCTCGGCGCGGTGCCCTACAGCCTCGCCTACGGGGGTAACTTCTACGCGATCGTCGACCTGGATGCCGTGGGACTGCCCTTCGACCGGTCTCGCCAGCACGAGATCACCTCGGCGGGACTGGCCATCATGGCGGCCATCAATGAGTCGGCGCCGCCGCACCACCCCGACGTGGCCGGAGCCGATCATTGCCACCACGTGGAGTTTCTCGCGCCCGGCTCGACCGCGCAGTACTCGCGCCACGCGATGGTGATTCATCCGGGGTGGTTCGACCGCTCACCGTGCGGCACTGGCACGTCGGCGCGGATGGCCGAACTCTGGGCTCGCGGCGAGCTCGCGCTGCACGAGGAGTTCGTCAATGAGTCCTTCGTCGGTTCGCGATTCATCGGTCGGCTGATCGGCGAAACCACGGTGGGTGAGACACCGGCGGTCGTCCCGACGTTCACGGGACGTGCGTGGGTGACCGGGCTGGCGCAGTACCTCCTTGATCCGAGCGATCCGTTCCCCACGGGATTCCAGTTTTAGATGGTGACCTCGACCTCGCTCACCGAGACGTCGCCAGACGAACTCGAACAGTGCGCGCGCGACGCGACGACGGCGTTCGAGCAGTGGTCCGCTTTGCCCGCACGGACGAGGGCCCGGGCGCTGGTCGGCGCGGCCGACGCCCTCGTCGACGCGGCCGACGAACTGGTCGCGATCGCCGCGGCCGAGACCGGTCTGACCGAGGTCCGCCTGCGCGGCGAACTGCGCCGAACGGCGGTTCAGCTGCGCCTGTTCGCCGACGTCGTGGTCGAGGGCGACTACCTCGACGTGCGCGTCGACCTCGCCGACCCCGAGTTCGTGTTGGGCCCGCGGGCCGACCTGCGGCGAACGCACGTGCCGATCGGTCCGGTGCTCAACTTTACGGCGAGCAACTTCCCCTTCGCCTTTTCGGTGGCCGGCGGCGACAGCGCCTCGGCGCTCGCCGCCGGCTGTTCAGTCATCGTCAAGGCCCACCCGGGCCACCCCGAACTGTCACGGCGCACGGGTGAGATCGTTCGTGCGGCACTGGCGCGTCGGGGCGCCCCGGCCGACGTCCTGCAGGTGATCTTTGGCCAAGCGGCGGGCGTCACACTCTTGGGCGACCCTCGGGTGCGCGCCGGGGCCTTTACGGGGTCGTTGCGCGCGGGCCGGCTGCTCGCCGACGTCGCCGCGAGCCGTTCCGATCGGATCCCGTTCTACGGTGAACTGGGCAGTGTCAATCCTCAGTTCGTGACGCGCGCCAGGCTCGCCGACGATGCAACGTCACTGGCCGAGGGGTACGTGGCGAGCGTGTCGATGTCGGCCGGTCAGTTCTGCACGAAGCCCGGCTTCTTGTTCGTGCCCGACGTCGCGGCGATCGCGTCGTCGATCGCGAGCGCCGCGGCGCTGGTGGCCGAGCATCGCATGCTCAACCCGCACATTGCCGCGAGTTACCAGCGCCGCCGAGAGGCTGTCCTCGAGTGCGTGGGCGTTGACGTGATTGCCCTGGGCAGCCTGCGCGTCGATGGGGATGGTCATGGTTGGACGACGCCGACCATCGTGTCGGTATCACTGGCCGCGCTCGAGTCGGTCGGTGGCCCCCTGCTCGACGAGTGCTTCGGCCCGCTTTCGGTGGTGGTCGCCTACGAGCGCGAGTCCGAGTTGCCCGACGTCGCTCGACGACTCTTTCCGGGCAATCTCACCGGCGGCGTACACGCGCTCGCCGACGAGTCGACGCCCGAGTTGGCGGCCCTGGTCGATGTTCTGGCTCGCCTGTCGGGTCGAGTGCTCTTCAACGGCTGGCCAACGGGCGTCGCCGTCACGCCGGCCATGCAGCACGGTGGTCCCTGGCCAGCGACGACCAGTGACGCCGGAACCTCGGTGGGCACGGCGGCGATCCAGCGATTCCTGCGCGCGGTGAGCTACCAGAACGTGCCAGCGCACCTGCTGCCGCCGGTGTTGCGCGACGGTGAGTCGTCGGTGCCCCGACGCGTGTCGCCGGCCGGCGAGTCAACGACCTGGGGTGCGCGAGCCTCGGCCGACCAACCAAGTCAGTGATGCCCGTGAAGGCGGTGGCGCACGTAGGGTGCCTCCAACCACGACCGCTCATCGGCGCTTAGTTCGACGTGCAAGGACTCGATCGCGTCGGTGACGTGGTCGGCCCGCGTCGCACCGATGATCGGGGCGGCGACGGCGGCGTGGTGCGCGAGCCACGCGAGGGCAATACGGGCCGAGGAGACGCCGCGGCGTGCCGCGACGTTAGCGAGACGATCGATCACCGCGCGGTCGCTCGGGTGCTCGTAACGTCCGTCGGGGAAGGTGTCGGTCTCGGCGCGCGTGGTGCGCACCGCGCCGTCGGTGCGGTTGCCCGCGAGCACACCGCGCGCGAGCGGGCTCCACGCCGTATACCCGACGTCACGACCGGCGCACAGCGGGATCATGCGGCGCTCCTCTTCGCGATAGATCAGGTTGTAGTGGCCCTGCATCGAGACGAAGCGAGCGCCGACGAGTTCGGCGGCGTCCATGAGCCGCTCAAACTGATCGGCGTGCATCGAGGACGCGCCGATCCAGCGCACCTTGCCGAGATTGACGAGCTCATTCAGCGCGCCGATGGTTTCGACGAGCGGCGTGTGGGGGTCGAAGCGGTGCAGCTGGTAGAGGTCCACGTAGTCCGTGCCCAAGCGGCGAAGCGAGCCGTCAATGGCGCGACCAATATGGGCAGCGCTCAAGTTGGCGTCGTTTGAGGCCGGCGAGTCGAGTCCAACCTTGGTGGCGATGACGACTTCGTCTCGTCGGGCGAAGCGTCGCAAGAGCCGACCAGTCAGCCGCTCGCTCTGACCGTGGTTGTAGGAGTCGGCGGTGTCAAAGAAGTTGATTCCGCCCTCGATGGCGGTGCGCACGAGGGGAGCCGACGACTCGTCATCGAGTGTCCAGGGGCGATCCGCGTTCACCCCCACGCTCAACATGCCCAGTCCGATCCGCGAGATCCGCAGGTTCGACGAGCCGAGTGTGACGAAGTCCACGGGGCCTCAGCTTCGCGCGCGGTAGATTTCGGCGGCGACGACGAGATCCTCCCAGGGCATGCCGGAACTCTTGAAGACGCGAGGGCGGCGTCGGTCCACTGCGGCGGCTCCCGTCATGACGTCGCGCATCGAGATCAGGGTGTCGCCAGCGACGCGGCCCTCGCCAATGGGGATGAGTAGATCGCCGGCCTCGCGCAGCGCGACCATCGGGTCCTCGACCACCAGCTGCGAACGCGCTACCAGCTCGGTGTCCAGCTCGCGGACGTCGGGTTCGTGCGATCCGACCGCCACGACGAGCGCGTCGTCGGGTACGAGTGCGCCGTCGAATAGGGGAGTGCGCGCGGTCGTGGCGCACACGATGAGCTGCGCGTCACGAACCGCGTCGGCGCCAACGACATCGGCGCGCACGCCGCTGGCGACAAGTCGGTTGACGAGGGAACTCGCGCGCGAGGGGTCGCGAGCGACGACGCCGACGTGGCCGATCGGGCGGATAGCCCGCATCGCCTCGACGTGGCCCGCCGCTTGGGTACCCGAGCCAAAGACGACGAGGTGGTCGATGCGCTCGGGTGCGAGGTCATCGGCGATCGCCGCCGACACCGCCGGTGTGCGAAGCGCGGTGAGGGCCCGGCCGTCGACGAGCAAGATCGGCCCGAGGGTCGCGGCGTCCATCAGCACGTAGATGCCCTGAATGCGTTCTCGCCCTATCGCGGGATTGCCCGGCGCCACCGTGGACAACTTGGCGCCGACGAAGTCGCCGAATCGAGACGGCATGTACAAGAGCTGGCCCGTATCGAGATCGATGATGCTTCGCGCGAGGTCGCGGGCCGGGTCCAGACCGGCCAGCAGATCGTGTCGCACGGCGCGTATGGCCACCTCCATCGAGACGAGGGCGAACACCTCGTCGCTCGACACCCAGCGCGGGGCATTGTTCACGGCAGGATGAAACCCGCGCCCAGGGGATCGGCCGGATCCAGGCTAAAGGTGGCCCGGCCGGTCTGGTGGGCCATGCCCTCGACGATGGCGGTAACGGCGCCTTGGGGCTGGCCGCCGTCGACGGACTCGTACCAAGCCCGGAACTGGGTCCCGATGATCGACTCGTGGATGAGCACGTCGCCGGGCGCGAGACGACCGTCTTGGGCGAGCAGGGCCAGTCGCGCGGCCGTTCCCGAGCCACACGGTGAACGATCGATTCGTCCGTCGGCGAAGACGGTGACGTTGCGCTGGTGCAGGCCGTCGGGTGTCGCACCCAGGTCGTCATAGATGATGGTTCCGTAGATGCCGCCGAGTCGTGGATCCAGTGCGTGGTGAGCCACCGCGGTGTCGTTGAGCGCCCACTTGATCTCGCGACCCAGCACTCGCAAGTCCCCAACGTTGTCGGGCGTGACGCGCAGTCCCAGGCTTGACGCCGCCACGCAGGCGTAGAGGGCGCCAGCGAAGGCGACGTCAACCGTGACCTGGCCCCGAGCGAGATGAACGTCGTGGGACCGCGCGACCGGGTACGAGGGGACGTTCGCAAAGGCGATCGCCGTCGTCGCGCCGCCGACCCGAGTCACGCGGGCCTCCACACGACCCGACGGAACGTCAATGGTGACGCTACGCACCCCGTCGGGTTCGGCGAGGACCCGACCGGTCTGGAGCGCCCACGCGCCCAGCGCGATGGTGCCGTGGCCGCAGGCCGTGGAGTAGCCGTCGTTGTGCCAGAAGAGCGCGCCGAAGTCGGCGCCCTCGTCGTCGGGCTCCACGACGAAGCAGCCGTACATGTCCGCGTGCCCGCGTGGTTCTCGACAGAGCATCGTGCGGATTCGCTCCAACGACTCGGAACGTTGCGCGCGCACGCGCTTGTCGGCGACCGTCGCACCGTCAAACGACAGGGCGGAGTCGGCGACGATGCGAAATGGTTCGCCGGCCGTGTGGTAGTCAGTCGTCTCGACCACGTCAATCATGCGTACTTGATCCTCGCGTGGAGTGGTTACGCACGTGGCACCGGTCGCTCTCAGCTCTTCGATGCGTCGACGCTCACGACGGGCTCGCCGAGCGCGGCGACGTCAACATCCACCCCGAGTCCGAAGGCGTTGGGCGCGCTGATCATGCCCCAGCCGTCGCGCGATCGGGGGTGGTAGCCCGCGATGTGCTCAAGAACCCAGTCGTTCATGTAGGAAGCCGCGAAGAGCAGATCAGGCGTCGTGCTCGCCGCGAGGTGGCTCACCGCGGCGGTCGTGAGGTCGCCACCCCAGGTGTCCTCGATCGTCATGCGAACCCCGAGGGCCTCGCACAGGTTTCGCATGAACATTGCCTTGGTCAAGCCGCCGACTCGACTGATCTTCAAGTTGATCGCCTCCATCGCTCGGGCGTGGTAGGCGCGAAGCAGGGCGTGCGGGTCGGTGATGACCTCGTCGAGGATCATCGGCAGGGTCGTGCGCTCGCGCACGACGAGACACTCCTCGAGCGACGCGCACGGCTGCTCGAGGTACACCCGATCGTGGTCGTTCAACAACCGTGCCGCGATCACCGCGTCCTGGAGTCGCCAGCCGCAGTTGGCGTCCGCCACGATGACGTCGCCTTCGTCAGTCGCTGCGACGACGGCGTTCACGCGCGACACGTCGTCGTGGGGATCCGCGCCAACCTTGAGTTGAAACCGCCGCGTACCTTCGGCTTTTCGCGCCGCCACGTGACTGGCCATCGCCGAATCGGAGTCGAGCGGCACCGCGACGTACAGCGGTAGTCGATCGTGTCGCAGCCCGCCGAGCAGCGTGTAGGCGGGCTGACCAACGGTCTTGCCAAAGGCGTCCCAGCAGGCGACGTCGACGGCCGACTTGGCGTAGCCGTGGCCCGTCAACGCAGAGTCCATCGTATGATTAACGAGCCCCAGGTTCTCCACGTCGAGTCCGATGAGCGCTGGCGCGAACTGTGCGATCACCGATGCGGGGCCCGCGCCGTAGCCGGGCAGATAGTTGGGTCCGAGTGGGCAGACTTCGCCGAAACCCTCGACACCCGAGGACGTCGTGACCCGAACGACCGAACTGCGAAGCGCGCGAATCGTTCGCCCGCCCGACATGACGTAGTCACCGTGGGCGTAGTTCAACTCATACGAAAAGACATCGATACGTGAGATCCTCGACATCGCTGCAATGTACCATATACTACAGTTGCCGAAACTGGCGCGACAGGTTGGGCGCGATCTTGTCGGATCACGCCACTGTCCACGCGGCACGCGAGTCATTGCGCGTGACGTATTCGCGTTTCGAGTCACCATCGGTGTCGTCTGTGGGTACGTGAGCATGCGGCGTATTGGCAAGCTCACGCCCGTCGAGTTCGATCTGGCCATTGGCGCCCTTCAGACGGCACGATGTTCAAAACCGATGTCAAGGGAAGTCGGGGCAGACCCCGTGCAACCCCGATTGCAAAGCCACATCGCGCCACGATGTGAAAGCCTGTACTGGTGGGCTGCTAGGATTGAATTCCCAACGCGGGGTGGAGCAGTCTGGTAGCTCGTCGGGCTCATAACCCGAAGGTCGTAGGTTCAAATCCTACCCCCGCCACTAGGTAAAAATGCAGGTCAGGGCCGGTGCAAAAGCACCGGCCCTTCTGGTGCAGTTGTAAAAATCCCACAACGAATCCCACAAATCTGTGTACTATGCGGATATGCAGGGTTCGAAGCGCAAACTGCGAGAAGGCGTCTGGGAACTGCGCCTCACCCTGGGGAAAGACCAGATCACCGGCAAGTACCGACGGGTCTCAAAGACGTTTCACGGCAGTGCACGGGCTGCAGACCGTGCACTCAGGGATCTCATTGATGAGCAAGCGCCCAGCACGGACGGCGCTGGAGCAACCTTTGGCCAACTCCTCGACCAGTGGCTCGAAGAGTTCGAGCGGCTCGATCTCTCCCCGACAACGCTCCGGACCTATCGGTCCCAGATCGAGAAGACGATCCGCCCACGGCTGGGCAAGGTTCCCCTGACGGCTCTTACTGCCAAGCACCTGGACGACCTCTACGGGGCTCTGAAGGCCGTTGGGAAGTCCCCCAAGACCATCCGTAACCACCACGGCACCATTTCGGCAGCACTGCACCAGGGCGTCCGCTGGGGGTGGGTCAACGAGAACGTTGCAGACAAGGCAAGACCCCCTCGGGTGCCCCAACGTCGGGTGAGTGCTCCCTCTGTGGAGGTCGTCCGGAAGGTCATAGACGCTGCCGAAGAGCGAGACCCGAGACTTGCGCCGCTTCTCATCCTCGCTGCACTAACTGGGATGCGGCGAGGGGAGCTGTGCGCCCTCCGGTGGACTGACGTGGACCTCAAGCTTGGCGTCATCGAGGTGTCCCGTTCCGTCGTCGTCGTGCCTGGCGGCGTTGCCGAGAAATCGACGAAGACGGACACCTCCAGGGAGGTGGCGCTCGATCCTGTCGGTATTGCCCTTCTGGAGGAGTACAAGGATGAAGTCATTGGCTGGGCGAAGGCTGTCGGAGCAACGCTTCCAAAGGATGCCTTCATCTTCTCACCGTTCATTGACTGCGCGACCCCATTCCGACCAGACAATGTGACCTCGTTTTTCATCCGTGTCCGTGACTCCGTTGGAGCCAAGGAAGTTCGACTGCACGACCTGCGTCACTTTACGGCCACCCAACTTATTGGGGCAGGGGTGGACGTGCGTACCGTTGCCGGTCGCCTTGGTCATGCCGATCCCTCGATTACGCTCCGGATCTACAGCCACCTCATAGAGGATCGTGACCGTGCAGCGGCAGCAATTATGGGCGACGTGCTCGGTCCGACGAAGAAGAAGGCGCGGGCCGCACGCTAAGGGCAGACTGGTTCCGTGCCAGACGATGACAAGGTCCCAGAGCTTCCGTTCGAGATAACGGTTGGCGCTATCGCGATGATCCACCAGGACTGGTGGGAGAAGCACCCAGACGCTCTCCGTGACGCTGAAGACGTTGCAGCGTGGCTCGATTTCCACATTGAGCGGCGGACTGCCGGAGAGACACAATCTGGCAAGCCCGTTGAGCGACTCACGCTCACCGTCGAAGAAGCTGCAGAGTCGCTTGGCATTTCACGAGCCTTTGCCTACGAGGCCGTTGCCCGAGGTGAGATTCCCTGTATCCGAATTGGACGGCGCGTCCTGATTCCGAAAGTGGCGCTGGATCGGCTCCTCAACGCATCCCCATAGTGTGTGCATCGATGATCAGGTTGCGGCGGAGTAACAACTTGACCATCGAAAAGGCCAGAACATCGAAGGATGTGGCACAATCGAATGGTCGGAACACCTAATGAGAGCAAGGAGAGCGCCGCATGGCTAAGCGAACGAAGCAGCACAGCGACAATCAAGTTATCCAGCAGGAGTTGGTGGAACGTGGCCGCTCTCTACCCGGAGTAGCAGACGTCATAGACGTCTACGGTCGTTTGAGCGTCTATGCGCAGTTCGTCAATGCTCAGCCCAGCCAGATTCGTAATGCCACTGGTGGCAACGCGTCCTGATGCCGACTTGGGGCGATATTCTCGGAGAGCTGCAACAGTCGGAGAACAGGCTTCCAAACGGGATTCCGAATTTTGACAAGATTCGCCGAAAATACATTACCCAGCTCTATCAACTAACGGGCCGACCAACGATTCTCTACTACACAGATTGGTTTGGAAAATCCGGACCGGCAGCTTCGATCACACTCGAAGACATGCAGGCAATGATGGAAGTGTGTAAGGACGTACCTGGTCCGAATCTTGACATCATCCTGCACAGTCCTGGGGGGAGCCCAGAGGCAGCGGCCAGCATCGTACGTTATCTTCGTAAGAAGTTCACGGACCTTCGTGTTTTCGTCCCACTTGCTGCGATGTCTGCGGCAACGATGTGGGCATTAGCCGCAAACAGAATTGTCATGGGAAGTCATTCTCAGCTTGGCCCAATCGATCCACAACTTGTCTCCGGAACTTGGCAAGCTCCAGCGCGAGCGATCTTGCGCCAATTCGAACAGGCAAAAGAGGAGTGTCGGGACCCGGCTTTGCTCGGAGCTTGGATGCCCATCCTTCAGCAATATGGTCCTGCATTGATTCAACAATGCGAGGCTGCCGAAACTCTTGCAAAGAGGCTTGTCCAGGAGTGGCTGGAAGAATACATGTTCTCTCCGTTTGAGGACAAGGCTGTGAGAGCGGAGCAGACAGCTAACTACTTTGCTGACTATGAGACTCACCAATCCCATTCGCTTGGAATCGACCGCGAGCAAGCACGCGAACATGGCGTCATCATTGACAACCTCGAAAGTGACCAGAGCCTTCAAGACGCTGTCTTGTCAGTGCACCACGCCACGATGCACACGCTCCAGGGTCCGGCGATCAAGATCGTAGAGAATCACTTGGGTCGCGCTTACGCCAAACTGGCCCAGCAGATGGTTGTTCAGATGCCGATGGCCCAACCCGGCCCAGGTATCCCGCCGTCGCCCTCCGGCTGATTCCTTCATCTCAGCGCAACGCTGCCGAACAATGTTGGAGGGTCCTGAGGTACCTAGTGCCACCGTCTACGGTCTACGGTCTACGGTGGACATTCCCTATTAGGGAGCATCGTCACCCAGCGGGAAAGGTCCTATCAAACAAGGATCATCGCATGATTAATGCTGCCGTGCAGGTATACGGTCAACGGTAAATCGTTGATCCAGAAAACTCTTGACGAACCTCCTGCAATGACTTCATACTCCACATTGACGTGAATCGAATCGTTATCGCAGCTCACAAGGGGGGGTCGGGCAAAACCACTGTGGCCGTGAACCTTGCGGGCGCGCTCGCCCAATTAGGGATGCGCGTGCTTCTTGTTGATACCGATCCTCAAGGAGCTGCATCAGCCGCTCTTGGAGTCGATCCTCAAAAGCCGACGTTGTACGAAGTGATCAGTGGCACCGCCAAACGTCACGAAGCGATTGTCGGAACAACTACTCCCGGACTTGCTATTTTGCCGTCAGATCTTGACCTTGCCGGTGCAGAAGTTGAGCTACCACGCCAGGAGCGCTGGCAACAGCGACTCAATGAAGTTCTGACGAGTCTTGACGAATTTTGCGACATTGCTGTCATCGACACCCCGCCTGGTCTCGGCGTACTGAGCTATATCGCTCTTCAAGCGGCAACGGAGGTGATTGTCGTCTGTCCACCCGAGTACATGGCGTTTCGTTCCCTCCCTCACCTTCGGGAGATGGCAGCGCGAGCAAACGTGCCCGTGACTGGCATTGTTCCCACCATGACGACTTCTGTCTCTCGTCATGCCAGAGAAGTCCTCTCTCAGTTACAAGATGAGTATCCGGGGCTTCTGCTTCCATCCATCCCGCGCCGAGTTGCGCTGCAGGACGCCGCTCTCAGCGGTCTCCCTGTGACGACCTTCGAACCGAACAGCGATGCTGCACGTCGTTTTATGGCGCTTGCCAAGGAGGTGCGCGATCGTGCCAAGAACATCGCTGCGTGATCGCCTTGAGGGCGGACCGCAACAAGCACCACAGGGCCGCGAGGCTCTCTATCAGGCGTCAGACAGCCCGGCCGTCGATTCGGTTGACTCTCACCGTAAACCGTTGACCGTAAACGGTGGATCGTCCACGTTCAAGAGGGAGCGGTGGGACGACGCGCACACCCGCGTCACTTTCTACTGCCCAGCTCCTCTTCTTCGAGCGATTGAAGAAGAAGTAAGAAACTCTGATTGGAGCAAGAGTCAGGTCATTGTGGATGCGTTACGCGGGCGTTTCCAAGGGAAGAAGACACGCCGTGACTGACCTTCTTCAAGATCGGCGGTCGCACATCGGCACTATCGCTGAAGAGGTCTTTGGCTACGAGGTCGAGGCTGCAAGACAAACCGCAAACCTTGGGTACATGGCAAGAGTTATGACTCAGGTGACCTTGCCTCACTCACGACCAACGACGAACGAGTACACCCGCCACAACGGACGGATGAAACTATCGATGTGGTCTCCGGAGCACATCGGGCTGCCTTACGGCGGCGTGCCCAGACTCCTTATCGGGCTCTTCGGATTTGAG
>JAJZBX010000051.1 GCA_021846325.1 Actinomycetes bacterium
GCAAGACGCCAACGACCGTCGCGGGGGTGACCCGCTCGCCGATCGTGACCGTCGGGGTGACGTTCTCGGCGACGTAGACGACGTGCCCGGCGGCCGGTCCCTCGCTCAACCGGTACGAGATGAACCCACCGCTCGGCCAGCTCGCGTCGTGGAGGTTGAGCACGGTCCCGTCACCCAGCGCGTAGATCGGACCCGCGCCGCAGTAGTCGACCCCCTGGTCGATCTCCTGGGGCACCAGCGAGGTGAGGGCGCGCAACGGGTTGTAGTACCCGCGAAGCGGCGCGAGGTTGACCGCCAGGTAGTACCCGCCGGCGCCGCGCGTGGCGAGACCGCTCACCGTCGCGCCGAACGGAAGGGCGCTCTTGGACGTGGTGGCCACGGGAAAGGCGTCGATCACACCGTTGGCGCGCGCGACGAGGTAGCCCGACGCGGTGGACGCGATCGAGACGGTGGGAACGCCGTCGTAGACGCCGCGCGCGAGCGTGGTCGGCGAGCCGAGGACCGGCGCGCCAAAGCCGTAGACGCCGCCGGTCGACGTGGCGATCCAGTACCCGCCGGAGGACGGGTCAACGGCGAGTGAGACCGCGACGACCGGCGCGGTCGCGCCGTAGTGGAGCCGCCCGGCGAGCGAGCCGTGATGCGCGGCGTGAAAGGCGTTCACCGCGCCGTTCGCGCGCAGCACGTAGTAGCCCGACCCGTCCGGGCTCGCGGCGATCGCGATGGCCGCCGGGTACTGGCCCCACCCACCGCTCGGGATGCGCGGCTCGCCCCGGTAGGGCGCGTGAAAGGCCCGCACGAGACCGTTGGAACAGACGATCCAGTACCCGCCCGTCACGGGGTCGAGCGCAATCCCCGTCGCCGTGACGCCGACGGGGAGCGTCCCGGGCGCGATGGACCCGTAGGCGGCGGCCCCGTAGGCGTCGACCGTCCCGTCGCGTCGCAGCACGTAGTAGCCCGACCCGTTCGCGGCAGCGGCGACTGCGACGACGGCGGGACTGGCCGGTAGCGGCGATCCGAGATAGGGAGGTCCCACCGCGATGACCGTCGCCGGCGATAGCGTCGCGCCGATCGGCAGCGACCCGAGCGAGACCAGGCCGACCAGCGCCGCTACGACCCCACCGACAACGCGTCGACGGAGGAACCCCCGGGGCCCCCGGACCACGGGGGCGCGGCGTTCGTCGGTGGCGCGGTGCACACTCCATCTTCCCACGGGGTCACGCGGCACCTGAGCGGTCGTCCACGCGTTGGGTCGACCACGGTCGCCGCTAGGTTGCAGCCAGGTGAACTTTCACCGTTGCGCCCGGGGACAGGGGGAACGACGTGTCGAGCGATGCGCTGTACAACCTCGAGACCACTCTGCAGACCAGTGGGGTCGGTCAGGCGACACCCATGGGTTGGGTCCTGTTCGACGCCGACCTCGTCGTGCGCGACTGCAACCACGCGGCCACGGCGCTGCTCGGGCTCGCGCGCGACGAAATCGTCGGCCACGCGCTCGAGTCACTGCCCTGGCTCGCCGAGGACGAACACGGGGTGCGCTTCAACGACGACGCCGACCCGATACGGGTGACCTGTCGCACCGGCCGGAACGTCTTTGGCACGACCCTCGGGCTCAGCGTGCGCGGCAAGGCCTTCCGGTGGCTCTCGGTCAACACCTACCCGGCGATGGTCGACGACGTCCAGGCCGGCGTGCTCGCCTCCTACTACGACATCACCGAGCTCATCCAGAACCGGCGAAACCTCGAGGTCGCACTGGCGGTCATCCGCATCGTCACGGTCGTCGAGTCAGAGGCCGAGTACTTCGAGGCGCTCTGCGAGACCCTGCACGTGAAGGGTCGCTACGCGATGGTGTTCATCACCGAGGGCGTTGGCACCGCGACGCGGATTCGAAACGCCTCAGGCCTGGTCGACGCCCTCGAACTCACGATGGCCGAGCTCGCGACGTCCTCGAAGACCGGCTCGAGTCTCACCGGGACCGCCGCGCGAACCGGCGTGGTCCAGATCGCGAACTCAACGGACCTGCCCATCATCCGCGAGTGGGCCAGTGAGATGGAGGCCCTCGGGCTGCGCTCGGCCATCGCCCTGCCCTTCGCCGCCCACGAGCGGCGCCTCGTGCTCAATATCTTCTCCAACCACGAGAACGAGTTCGACGACTGGACGGTCCAGGGGCTCAACGCGGTCTGCTACGAGATCGAGTTCGACCTCTCGCACGTGCGCTCGGTCCAGCGCCTCAACGAAGCGCTCACGGGAACGCTCGCGGCCCTGACCGAGATGAGCGAACTGCGCGATCCCTACACCGCCGGCCACCAGCGTCACGTCGCGGCACTCAGCGTCGCCATCGCCCTCGAGCTCGGCGAGCCCCGCTCCGTCGCCGAGATGATCGGCCGGGCGGCCGAGGTCCACGACATCGGCAAGATGTCGATACCCGCGGAGATCCTCACCCGACCCGGTCGACTCAACCCCCTCGAGTTCGAGTTGATGCGCAAGCACCCCGCGACCGGCGGCGACATCATGGTCCACAGCGGCCTGCCCTACCCGATCCCCGAGGTCGCCTACCAACACCACGAACGGCTCGACGGCTCGGGCTACCCCGACGGATTGCGCGGCGAGGAGATCTCCCGGCCCGCCCGCATCGTTGCGGTCGCCGACGTGGTCGAGGCGATGGCCCACCACCGGCCCTATCGTACGTCGCTCGGCATCGACGAGGCCCTGGCCGAGATCGCGCGGGGCGCGGGATCGATCTACGACGCCGACGTGGTCGCCGCCTGCCAACGGGTCTTCGAATCGGGCTTCCAGTTCGAACGCGCGAGGGCGTCGCGCTAACACCGAGCGGTGCTCTCGTCTAGGCCGTCGGCGTTCGCACCACGACCGTGATCCTGAGCAAACGGCTCGGCATCAGACACTGGGGATAGCACGAGGGGTTGCCCGTGGCGGTGATCGTGGCGAGTCCCGCGCGACGCGCCTGAAAGACCGTGACGCCCGCCGGCGTCAGCCCGCTCACCACGGCGAGCACCGCGGGATCACTCGTCTGGACGCCACTCCAGCGAAACACGCCGGTCGTCGCCAGATTCAGCGAAACCCGATCACCGACGTTCACGAGGTAACGCCGCCCGCTATCGACCGCGCTGAGCGCCACCGTGCGCACTCGCGCGAGCACGATCGTGGCCGACGCACCGAGACCCTGCAGCGAGACCGAGAACCGGTAGCGCCCGGCGGCGACGAGCCGGTCCGGTGTGCCGCTGCGCTGGTCCCAACTCAATCGTTCGAGCCACGTCGCGTTCCCACCGAGGGTTCGCTGCACGAGAAAGTCGGCGCACGGGCTCGCCACGCCACCGGCCCAGCACGAGCCCCAGACGGTGACACCGGCGGCGTTGGTGAGCTGGTAGGTGGGCGACGTCGGACCCGTCGCGTAGGTGCAGGCCGACGAGGAGCGGTTGTGCAGCGCGACGGTGATGCGCACCGGCGTGCCCGCCAGGTACGGCGCGTGGTCGGTCGTGACCGACAACGTCGCGACTGACGCGGTGCACGACGGCGTACCCGCGCCCGACGCGCTCGCGTCGAGGTACGACGTGGCGAGCGGGGACCCGTAGACGAGCGCCGCGATCAGTGCGGCACCAACGACTGTCCGACGGTTGAATACGCCCATCACGCCTCATTCTGACGCTCGGCGCCGCGCGTTGCACGCCACGGCGTCCATGGACCAGAACGACGACCGCAGCGAACCGGGCCGCGAGGATAATCGCCGAACTCCCGTCCTTCTTTGGGTTGTGATGGGCACTCGCGGGCCCGACGTGATAGCAGCGCACCCTTCCACTGGCGAGAACCAGACGCCGCACACAAACGCACCGGTCATCGCCGCGGCAGGCCGCTCTAGGTCCGCCCGTAGGCGTCGGGGTGCAGGACTTCCATGAAGCGCCACGGGTTGCCGATCTCGGTGAAGCCAAATTGGGCATAGAGCGAGTGGGCGTCGGAGGTAAGCAGTAGGAGACGGCGGAGTCCTTGAAGGTCGGGGTGCCCCATCACCTCATGCAGTAGCCACTTCGAGAGCCCCTTGCCACGATGGGCCTCCACGATGAATACGTCTGCCACGAGTGCGAACGTCGCCTTGTCCGTGACGATCCGTGCGAAGCCGACCTGAACCTCGCCGTGGTAGACGCCGAAGCACAGTGAATTGTTGATCGAACGTTCGACGACGTCCCGTGGAATACCAGGGGACCAGTACGATTCCTCGGAAAGAAAGCGGAAGACCACCTCAACGTCCAGTCGGTCCTGATCCGTCGAGATCTCGTAGCCAACGACGCGCATCGGTAGTCCCATAGCGCCATTCTGACCCAACGACGTCAACAAGCGCTTCGCACTATCAGGGACCGGACACCTACCTCACAGGCTCTTCACAGGCAATTCTTCCGGTTCCATGAAGTTCGAAAATTAGCGTCGAACTAGTGCACCTTCGTGCCTGTCCCAGACGATTGACGAGTGAACGCGAGGAATCGACATGACTTTCAGCGTCAGCGTGTTACTCGCGGTGCTGGCCGTCGCCGCCTTCGCCGGACCGCTCATCGGTGAACTGCTCGGCGTGCCCGGCGCGGTGGTGGAACTCGTCACCGGTATCGGACTCGCGTTCGTCGTCCCGAAGGACCTCACGGCGAGCAACGGGGTCGCGGCGACACTCGGCGAGATGGGCTTTCTCATCTTGATGTTCCTCGTCGGATTGGAATTCGATTTTCGAACGATCTGGCGAACGGCGCGGGCCAACGTCCTGTTCGGCGCGGGACTCTTCGCGATCTCGCTCGTGGCGTCGAGCCTGTTGATCGGACACCTGGCCGGTGCGTCAACGCTGTGGGTGCTCGCGGGAGCCGCCACCTCCGTTGGTGTCACGGTACCCATCCTGCACGTGCACGGATGGATGGGCCAGCGATTCGCCAATGACGTCCTGATGGTCGGCGCCGGCGCCGAGATCGTCTACCTCGTGGTCTTGAACGCACTCAGCGTCGCCAGTCGCCACGATTCGCTCGCGACGACTGCGCTGCTCGGCACGCGAACCGTTCTGCTCGTCGGCTTCACCATCGCGGCCCTCACCCTCCTCAGTCGTGCCCGGCGCCGCGTCCCGCGCCACTTCCACCGGTGGTTTCTGCGCAACGACCCCATCGAGGTCGGCCTGCGCGGGACGTTCGCCCTGCTCTTCCTAGTCGTCGCATTCGCCGGACTTGACCACATCCCGACGGTGCTCGGTGCCCTGCTCGCCGGGATCATCTTTCGCGCGGTCATGGGCAACGCCAAGACCATCGCGTCGCGTCTCACGAGTCTCGCCAATAGCTTCTTCATCCCCCTGTTCTTTCTCACCGTTGGGCTACAGACGCCGCTGCGATCGGACGTCGTGGGGCTCGTTCCGATCATCGCGGTGGTGCTCGTCGCCATCAGCGTGCCGCGGCTCGCGGTCGCGCCCTACCTGCGACACCGCGGCTACTCGTGGCGCCTCGCGTTCGCCGGCAGCACGTCATTGATGGCGCCACTCACG
>JAJZBX010000052.1 GCA_021846325.1 Actinomycetes bacterium
CCGTCATCGCCCCGTTTCAGCTGCCAATCACCGTCTCCGGCGGCTGGATGCCTACCACTTGGGAAAATGTTCTCGATGCCTTCTCCTCCAGCCCTGTTTCTTGGGTCGCGGAAACGGCGGCCACGTGGAAGGAACACGTCGATGCCTCATTGCCCCGCGTAAGTGCGACGACCATTTGGAACGAGTTCGTCGCTGACGAGCACTTCGGGATGGCCATTCGCGCTCGGTGTTCCTGGGTCTATGGCGAACTGAGTCCTCCCAAGGGAGTGAACCTCGAGATTCTTCAGTCCAGCGCCGGGGTGAGCCCGGTCGTGAAAATGTCCATGCCCGCCGCCAGCGACGGCTACCTCATCGCTATCGAGTTTGAGGAGCGCTTGGACAGCCGCGAGTACTACGGCGCCGCCCCGGTGCCAGCGACGAAGGTAAAGGGCCCATCAGTGAAGGTGTGCCTGGTGCGGACCGGCGTCTGGACATCGGACGGATTCGACTGGGACTACCTCCTTGCTCTGTGGCCGACTATGAATGCGGCCCGCAGTGACTGGGTCCAGAGAAAGCCGCACCTGAAGGCCGAGCACGAAAGGATCGGCTATCAGCGAATCGTTGACGCGGGCGCACCGGCGTATTTGGGGATAGGTTTCGGCGAGGCGCAGGCAAAGATGACGGGCAACTGCATGTTCGGCGTACGTCTCCAGCTCGCACCGGACATTACCCTCGCCGGACTCGTCAAGGTAATGCGTGATTTCGTACCACTTCTCCAGGATCTGGCTGTAGTCACGTCGCCGGTAACTACGCAATTGCCGCAGAGCGTGGAGGAGGCATGACGTGACGAACGGCGGAATGGACAATCAGTCGGCGATGAACCGAACAGCTGACATTGCGACCCCTCTCTCGGACATGATCCGATCATCTATTGAGTTCGCGTACGAACATCGGAGCCGCTTCGGAGATGCACCCACGCCAGGTTCACGCGCACACATGGAATGGGCGAAAGATCTTCGAGGGTTGGCACCGCAACGGCAGCTCGACATTGAAGAGGCGCACGAAACTTCGGCGGGGATCTACATCCTTGCCGCTGCGTACTTTCTAACGGCGTTGGCGCGACTACTCGGCGCGGAAATGGAGCTCTTCGCGTACCAGGTCGTAGCGCGTTCCGTAGTTGAGTGTGCTGCGAAGGCGTGGTGGTTGAATGACCCCGGTGCGAGTGTCGACGAAAGGCTCGGCCGACTCTACGTAGACAAACTCAACAACATCGAAGAAATGGTGAGGGCGGAGCGTCTTCCCAAGACTGAATTGGCCGATCGACGCAAGCAGCTTGTCGCGCGAGCTCGCCAAAGCGGTGTTGAACAGAAGCTATCGAGGAAGAACGACCTCATTGGATTCGGAACTATTGACAGGATTGGGTCTACTGCACTCGTGGGACAGTGCCTCGATGCCTTCGGGTACGAAGACGGTGAGCTTTGGTATAGGCGGGTTTCCGCAGTAGTTCACGCAACCCCCTACGGCCTGCTCGACTTCTTCAAGATGACGGACATACCGGGGACGGAGCTCAAGGAACTTCATCCTTCCCTTTCGCTTGACGAGGTTCTACGGGCCGCGTTTGTCGCAACGCAGGCGTACTTGGGGGCCATCGAGTTCGACTGTCGATACATGGGGTGGGACGGCGAACGCGTTGCCCAGTACCGCAATGAGTTGACGACTCAAATGACGTCGCTGACGCCGGTTCAGCAGCACGTTGAAACTCACTGATCACGGTCCTGGTCTCTATCCTCGCGATAGTGGCGGCCGTCCCGGCCGTAATTGCGACGCTCATCTTCCTTGCATTTACCCGTGCAAGCCAACACCGTGAATTCGGCTCCTGGCTAGAGACCACTAACCAAGACGCTCGAATCAGCTCGAAGCCCTCCACAACGTGCTCGGGCCCACGAACCCCCAACCCCACCAGGCGCTCGCTGACACCCAGTCCTGCGCGCGGGCCGCACTCTGCCTGCTCGATGGCGCCGCAGCGGCGGGGTTCTACGACTTCGACAGTTTGCTCGCCCAACTCGGAATATGAACTCATACACACGCGGTCAAGCCCAACCGCCGGGCCTTCGACGCGGCGCCGACGCCAACGTCGAACCTGAGCGCCGCGCACCTGGAAGGCCACTCCTCTCTGCTGGGCCGTCGTCCGAGCCGACCTCAGATCTGGGTGTGGTCCGAGCAGTTCCGCGAGTGCGCGACCTTGCGCTGCGAACACCTCACGGGCCGCGTCAGTGAGGCTCAGGCATCCGCGAGCGTGCTCCTGGCTGAGCTCCACGAGGTCCTGGACGAGCGCATCTCGGCCAGCGACACGGCGGGGGTGGCGACAGCGTTCGCCGCGCTCCTGCCGTTGCTCGACCAGTTGGAGGGCGCTGCTGTCGGTTTAGTTGACAGTTTCTTTCGATCGTCTCACGCCGTGACCACAGCCACCCCTGTCGCCACGACTGCTGTAACGAGCGCAGCGGTGAACAGCCGCCGTAGACGGGAGTGACGCCTGGCCTCAGGGATAAGTACCGAGATCTCGTCAGACTGTTGACGCTGCTTGCGTTCGTCCAAGAGTGTCATCACTACCCCTCGCTACTGGACCGACAAGATCATCGACGCGAGTTCGTCCTTGCGGTATCCCTGCTTGCGCGCCAGTGAGACGAGTTCATTCACCTTCACAAGAAGGGCGCTGCGCGCAGGCGTTCCGACAACTCGAATGCCCCGTCCCCTCGTGAAATCAAGGACACCCTCATCGCGCAAGACGTGGAGTGCCCGGATGACTGTGTTCTTGTTCACCCCGAGAATCGCGGCGAGGTCGACGGCGGGCGGTAGTCGCTCACCCTCAGTTGCCTCGCCTTCGGCAATCGCGCGACGTATCTCAGCAGCCACCTGAAGGTGGAGTGCGATGGGCTCGCTGCGGTCGACTTCAGAGAATGTCATAGAACTAAAATTGATAGTACCATCATTGAAGATTCGGCTAGTCTCATGGTACTGTTTAACTCAGCACCATTTGAGAAAGAATATGATGCGCCTCGTCTATTCGGCACCACCTGTAGGGACACCACCGCCCACTGAGGATCTGATTCCAGAAGCCAAGGGTCGTGCACGCCGACGCCATTGGGTCCAGGCGTTGTCGGCCATATTGGTGGTAGTGATGGCGGCGACCGCTTCATTCTTGATCCTGGACAGGTCGGGAAGTACCGCACCTTCCACAACCAAGGTGTCCCCAGCCGCGTGGGCCGCCGCGAAGGCGACGTGTGGCCACGAGAATCTATCGTTCTACGGTGGCACACCGCATCTCTATGGGGCGTATCCCACGACAGTTCGATTGGCGCTGAATTGGCCAACGAAAATCTATCCCAGCAACGCGCCCGTCACTCCGACCACCATCAACTCCCGTACTCAATCAGTAACGCGTTCCAACGACGGCTGGCCGCCAGGGTTCAATACGTCGCGCCCGGCTGACATCTGCATCTTCACCGGACACTTCTCTTACCGAATTCCGTCGATGCAGGGACTGAGCCCCGTTCAGCACGCCAAGGTCCTCCTGGTGTATCTCATGGACATCCCGCCGATGAACTTAGGGAGCGCGTCGATCACGCCCTTGAATTCGATACCACGTCGACCAGTGCCCGTAGCAGTATCTACCCAGTAGGGGCAAGGACCCACTCATCCATACGGAGCAGTGATGTGTCTTCAATCCATGAGTGTCTTGCGGTCAGCGACGGTCATCTTCATCTGAACTAGGGAAAAGTGTGGTCGAAACCTCCGAAAACGTGTGGGCGAGTTAAGTGACTCGTTTGCAGGACACCGTGCTCGTAAGGCGTAGGGAGTTTCGTAAACACCCCTCCTACTGTCTCGCGGTAATGTCCCAGGTGTGCTGGTCACACCTCGTGCCCACCGGGACTACCCGGCAGACCTCGGCGAGTTCGGTGCGTGGTTCTCCAAAGACGCTGACTGTCTTGACTACCTGAGGTGGCTTCGATGGCCCGGCGGTTTCGTCTGCGAGAGCTGCGGAACGGCTGGTTGGCTCAACGGGGACGGGCGCTACGAGTGCTCGTCGTGCCATCTGCGTACCAGTGTCACGGCCGGCACCATCTTCGACCGGACGCGCACACCCTTGACAGTTTGGTTCCACGCCGCCTGGCTGTTTGCCACGAGTAAGGACGGCATCTCTGCGATGGCTCTCCAACGACAACTCGGACTCCGGAGCCACCAAACGGCCTGGACGATGCTCACCAAGCTGAGGACCGTGACGGTCAACCCTGGACGCGATCTGCTGACGGGCGATGTCGAAGTTGATGAGACTTTCTATGGGGGCGGACTCCCCGCCAGCGCGGGGGCCGTCAGCACGGGGCGAAGTTGCCGGTTATCGTGGCGGTCGAGCGACACCAGCCCTGTGGGTTCGGGCGTTGCCGAATGGGCATCGTTGACCGCGTCAACCAAACGACCCTGCGTCAGTTTCGGGTCGCCAACGTTGCGCCAGGCGCAACGATCGACAGCGACGGTCTCAACTCCTACGTTCGCGCCACGGGTGGCCTCTACAACCTGAATGCACAACCTGCCCCAGGAGCCCAGGCGCCCGTCGTGCTGCCTGGCGCACATCGAGTGGCGTCGCTCTTCAAGCGCTGGATGCTCGGCACCCACCAGGGCAGCGCCGACTGGGACCACCTGGCTCTTTATCTCGACGAGTTCGTCTTCCGGTTCAACCGGCGGACCAGTCGACATCGAGGACTCGTCTTCTTGCGCTTGATGGAGCAAGCTGTAGCTCACGGTCCCGCTCCCTACCGTGAGCTCATCGTCACACTCCGCCCCAAGAGTGTCCAGCCCACGCCACCATCACCGATGGTGCGGGGACGAACCCTTTCGTTAGAGCGAACACCAGAGCGTCGTCCTTGGAGGAGCTAAGAGGCGCCTGGCCGCGGGTCACTGCCCGCGTCGAGAAATCTCTATCAGCAGCCGCTGGCTGCTGGGAGGACGAGACTCTGGTGGAGGTGAAGCACGTAGTGGTGCGATCCGGCAGAGTACGTGACGTCCGCTCCGCGGATCGTCCACGGACCAGCGACGTCCGAGTGAAGTCGGACTCGAAGGACCAAGAAGTTCCACACACGCGCTTTCGAGTAGGGCTCCACCGCACTACCGACGGCTGGTCTCGACACGTTCGCGCTCGTGACGGCCGGAACGTGAAGGGAAGCAGCCACCTCGCCAGTCGTAGATCCGGGCTTACGCGTGACAAGGCTGCTCGAAACGGTTGCCTGGAGTGCCACGTTGGCGTTGATAGTCACCGAGGTGATGCGCACGGGGTGCTGAGACGAGTTCACAAAGGCCAAGTCGGCGTCACCCACTTCGCACGTCGCGAGCGACGACAAGCGATAGGTGTATCCGACGTTCCACTGTCCCACGCTGACCAAAGGCGCTCTCGTGGCCGCTCCGCTCAGCGA
>JAJZBX010000053.1 GCA_021846325.1 Actinomycetes bacterium
CGGCGGGCTCACGCTCGATCAGGTGGTCACCGCCGTGCTCGCCGGCTTCGCCCGCGGCTGCGCCGACGCGCGCCGCGAGGGTCGCACCATCGTCGTGCGCGCGATCCTCTCGGCCATGCGCCAGGCTACCCTCAGCGAGGTCATCGCCGAGCTGGCCGTCGCCCACCGGGACCAGGGGGTGTGCGGCTTTGACATCGCGGGTCCCGAGGACGGCTTTCCCCCGACTAAGCACCTGAGCGCCTTTCACCTCGTCCAGCGCGAGAACTTCCACATGACGATCCACGCCGGCGAGGCCTTCGGCCTGCCCTCGATCTGGGAGGCCGTGCAGTTCTGTGACGCCGAACGACTCGGCCACGGCGTGCGGATCGTCGACGACCTGGTGAACGTCGACGGCGAGTACCGACTGGGCCGGCTCGCCAACTACGTGCGCGACCGGCGGATCCCCCTCGAGGTCTGTCCCACCTCCAACGTGCACACCGGGGCCGCGGCCTCCATCGCCCAGCACCCCATCGAACTGCTGCGACGACTGCGCTTTCGCGTCACGCTCAACACCGACAACCGACTGATGAGCGGGATCACCCTCTCGAGTGAGTTCGCGGCCTGCGCGGACGCCTTTGGGTGGACCCTCGAGGATATGGAGTGGCTCACCCTTAACGCTGCGAAGAGCACCTTCTACCCTTTCGACCAGCGCCTGGCTCTCATCAATTCGGTCATCAAGCCCGGCTACGCGACGCTACGGGGGATCCCGGCGCACTGAACGAAGCGGCCGCGCCGTGGCCCGACGCTACGGACAGTATCCGTGATTCCCGAGCGACCACCGCGTACGAACACGTAGTCGGCCCCTCGAAAGGGGCCGAAATGCCCTAGTGCGTCTCAGCGTTCCCACCGCGGCGGCCCCTAGCCTTCAAAGGCAGCCGGGGGGTAGTAGCAGAAGAGGTTTCGACCGTGCGACTCCCCTTGCCCGCCCGTTCCGCGACCGAACCCGGCGACGAGACCTCACGCGGGCCCGTGCGCGACCTGGTTGTCAACCTCGCGCACCTGCCGCTTCGCGAGGGTCGATTCTGGAGCGTCCAGTTGATGGTCGCGCTGATCTTCGCGGTCCACGTCGTCTCGGACATGAAGACGATGCACCACCTCGTGGCCGTTCCGGACTTCACGATCAACCTGCTGCTGTTCATCCCCATCATCTACGCCGGGTCGATCTACGGACTCGCGGGGTCACTCGGCACCGCGTTGACCGGCGTGGCGCTCACCGTCCCCGACGAAATCCTGCTTCAGCACAGCGCCGTGGAGATCTGGGGGGAGTGGAGCGTCATCATCACCGCCGGCGTCGTGGCGATCCAGGTCGGGCACCAGTACGAAGTCGAGCGCCGTCAGCGCGAACTCCTGCGCCGGGCCGAGCGCACCAAAGTCGAGAGCGAGCTGCGGGCGTTGCGCATCGACGCCGAGGCCCGGCGCCAGCTCGCCCGGCGCGACGCGCTCTTTCACGACGCCTTCGAGAACAACACGTCGGGCATGTACCTGCTCGACCGCAACGGTACGTTGATCTTCGTGAACCGCGCGTTCTGCGAGATGATCGGGCGCAGCGACGACGAGTTGCTCGGCCACTCGCCCGACGAGTTCCGCATCGACGGCGGCGTACCCGACGAGCGTCGACGCCTACTCTCGGGTGAAGCCCCAAGGGTCCACTACTCCACCCAGTACGTGCATCGCGACGGGAGGGTGCTCTTCGGTGAGTTGTCCGCGGCCTGTCTCACTGACGACGATGGGCGACCCGAGACCTTCGTCGTCTCGGTTCGCGACGCGACCGACGAGCGCGCGTTGCTCGCTGAGTTGGAGCGCCAGGCGCTCTATGACCCGCTCACCGGACTCGCCAACCGGTCCCTTTTCGACGACCGACTCTCCGTGGCCTGCGCCGCCACCGCGCGCGACGGTGGGTCTAACGCGATTTTCCTGATCGACCTGGATGACTTCAAGGGCGTGAATGACACGTTCGGCCACCACGTCGGTGACGAATTACTCATCGAGTTCGCGCGCCGCATGGAGCGCGTCACCCGGGCGAGCGACACGCTCTGTCGATTCGGCGGCGACGAGTTCCTCTACCTCGCCCGGGGAACCTCCGGCTCCTACGAGGAGGTCGCCCGTCGGCTCCTCGAGGCCGTGCGCGAGCCCTTCGTGGTGGCCGGCACCAGCCTCGAACAGCGCGTGAGCATCGGGGTCGTAGTCATGGACGCCGCGTGCACGGACAACGAGGAGCTCTTGCGCAACGTCGACACCGCGCTGTACGAGGCCAAGCGGCGGGGCAAGAGCCAGGTCGTTCGCTTCACGAGCGACATGCACGACCAGGCATCGAACCGTTACGAGTTGCTGCGCGACCTGCGCAGCGCCATCGGCACCGACCAGCTGAGCATGAAGTACCAGCCGCTCATCGACCTCGCGACCGACGAGGTCGTCGGCTTTGAAGCCCTAATGCGTTGGCAACACCCCAGCCGGGGGCCGATCGCGCCCGACGTCTTCATCCCCCTCGCCGAGCAGACTGATCTCATCATCGCGTTGGGCGAGTTCGCGCTGTGCGACGCGACGGCCGAGGCGGCTTCGTGGGTCGGCGCGAACGGGCAACGGCCCTACGTCACGGTCAACCTCTCGACGAACCAATTCCGAGACCCAACCCTGTTGGGACTGGTCGATGAGGCGCTGCGCGCGAGCGCGCTCGCGCCCGAACGGCTCATCCTCGAGATCACCGAACGCGCCGCGCTCGCCGACACTGCCCAGGTCGCCGCGGTGCTCGCCCACTTCGAGCACCGCGGCGTACGCCTCGCGCTCGACGACTTCGGCACCGGCTACTCGTCGCTCTCACACATCACGAGGCTGCACCCGCACATCATCAAGATCGACCGCTCGTTCGTCATCGCCGCGGCGGACGACGTGGCGAACCTGGCGCTGCTCGAAGCGATGGTCTCGCTCGGACGCCGACTGAATCTCAGCGTGCTCGCCGAGGGCATCGAAACCGAGGCGCAACGCGAGCGCCTGGCCGGGCTCGGCTGTGAGCTCGGCCAGGGCTACCTGTTCGCCCCAGCGCTCTCGACGAGCGAGGTACGCGACCTGTTGGGCAAGTTGCGCTACGTATCGCACCCGGACCAGGCACGCTCCGCGGCGCCTCGGCCGCTTCGATTTCGAAATGCGCACGGTGCCACGCGATGATGTGCTCGCGCCAGCGCTTCAATGTGTGTCCAAGTGAGCGCACTTCAGGCGGCCACGACGGATCATCCATGTCACGGATCAATTCGTCGATCCACCGGCCAGCGAGCTCGCAGTCGCGCACCGTGTAGAGTTCGCGGACTGCCTCCTTGGCGTTGTAACAGGCACTCACCTCGCCGCGCAGGTCGCCAGTTCGAAGTAGCCCCTGCGGCTTCGCTCGCCCGTGCTCGTCGAGTCGTTCACTGGCCATGGGAGAGTCGCCGCGCCCGACTGAGGGGTCGTGTTTGTGCTCACGATGCCCGAATATCTCGTTCTGGATGCGACGGCGGCATTCGTCGAGCTTCGGGTTGACGAGCTTCACCACATAAGAAGAGTCCGCTACCTGTGTCGCCCGGGGCAATGCCTTGCTAAAGACGCTCCAGTAGGGACCCGAGAGGTCGAGCGTGGTGGAGCGACCATGAAATCGCCAGTAACAGGTGCGTTTCGTCGGCCAGCTGGTGGACTCGTCATCCGGCCAGCTGGTACAACTCCGGTAGGGAATTCGGTCGACAAGTCACTCATCAAGGCACGAAGCCAGTCACACAAATCGAGTCAGGCCCAACCCCTTGCCGGGGGCCTAACCAGTATGTGTGTCACAGAGGTCGCCTAACATTAATGAAAAGGAACCCGCGTCAGTCAACCATTGCACCGCAGCTGAGACGCCACCATTGCGCCGCGCGTCTCAATATCCTGGATGCGATTTCCGTCGAATAGACCTTCACCCGACTCGTCTCGTTGGCGTATGCGACATCGGAGCGTTGATCCCGAGGATACCGTGGCATCGGAGGTTTCTAATGTCTCGCTCATCGATGCTGCGCCGGATGTTGTTCGCAGCCGCTTTCTCCGCGGCGCTCTTCGTGCCGATGGCGAGCGCCAATGCAGGAGCTGCGACGTTCACGGCGTCTTCGGGAAATCTGCGTGCCACGTTCTCGTATACCGGTCACTTTCCTCAGGCTAAGAATGAACGACTCGTGATCACAGAGTCAAACAAGGTCCTCTACGACCGACCGGTCTCCTCGAAGTGGTGCGGTTCTCGATGCTGGCCTTTGCAACTAACTGCACACAGCGCCGCTCTTCACCTTGTGCACTTGCAATCGAGTGGTCCGGCGTCAGTAGTACTCGGTCTTTACAGCGGTGGCGCCCATTGCTGCTCGATCGAGCAGGTGTTCTCGTTTGACGCACACACCATGAGGTTTGAGAAGATCGAACACAACTTCGGCGATCCGGGCGTGCGAGTCGTTCCCATAGGTCCAGACGCGGACTCAGTCTTTTTGAGTGCGGACTCTTCATTTGCGTACGCGTTCACGGACTACGCGGCGTCGGGCATGCCCATTGAGATTCTGAGCGTCTCACGGGGTCGCTTCATTGATGTGACGCGCTCATTTCCAAACCTCATTGCGCGTGACGCAACACTGTGGCGTAACGCGTTTGATGAATCAGCCCGCAGTCACTACCAAGACACGGTTGGCCTCGCGGCGGCGTGGGCCGCGGATGAAGAACTGCTCGGTCACGTCGCCGCGGTGAAACAGTTCCTTGCACGCCAAGCCGCCGCCGGACACCTCAACAGCGCGATCAGCCCCGAGGAGCCGAGTGGGCAGCGCTTCGTTGTCGCGCTGCAACGTTTTCTTCGCCAACACGGCTACGTGAAGTAGCTCCCACTCCACCTGCTGGTCACCCCACGTGTCACGACCGGCTTGCCGGCACCGGCGAGAGAACCGCAGCAAGATCGAACTGCGATGAGGTGGTGTGACTGCACACCGTACGGATCAGAACTCGCCGGCCATCACCTCGAGGGCGTCGAGATTGCCGAAGCTTCGGACTGGGTTCCGTAGAGCCTCCACAATTCCCAGTCCGAATCACGTCGTATTCTTGCAAGACCTCGAGACCAGACCAAAATAAGTCAACACCTTCCATTGCACGTGAGAGGCATGCTCGCCGAGACCAACACCCCCACAACCATTCGCAAGAGCTAGACGAGCCGCGTACTCAGCTGGTCACGGATCGCGGCCAGCGTTGACCTCGCCGCGCGACGCTGGACGACGAGGGGCCGGTCGTCGGGCCCGACGACGACCTCGAGGT
>JAJZBX010000007.1 GCA_021846325.1 Actinomycetes bacterium
CACCGCAAGACCCGACACGTCCACGCGTCAGACGATCGTCGAACCTGCCGCGACAACGATCGTCAGTGGCCGCACAAGGGTCGATTTTCACCGACTACGAGAGTTCGACGGTGGATTGAGGTTTAGGTAACTAGGATCGAGGGCTACCAAACGCGGAGGGCATGATGCAATACCGACGACTCCAACGACCCGTGATGCAGTTGGCGATGACCGGTGTCGTCGCACTCTCGCTCGTCACCCTGTCGCTAGCCACACCGTCAGGTGCGTCGAACTCTAACTACTCGGGCTCGGGCTACGACGCTTCCTACTACCAGTGCTCGGCAACGGCGGCGCCGTTGGGTTTCGCGATCATCGGCGTAAGTCACGGACGCCCCTTCACGAGTAACTCGTGTGCCACCGCGCAATGGAAAGTGGCCGCTGGGCAGAGCCGGTCGCTCTACTTCAACACCGGCTACGCCCTCGCCTACGCGAAGAGTGAGACCCGCTCGTGCAAGCAGCAAGCGGGGTCGATCAGCTTCGCAGGGACGGCCCACGAAATCTCTGCGCAGCAAACCGCGTGGGCCATCGGGTGCAGCGAGGCCGACGTTGCCGTCGCCAGCGGGCCGGGCACGCCGGTCGCGTGGTGGGCCGACGTCGAGACCGGTAACAGCTGGTCGACGGATGCGACGCTCAACCAGGCGACCATCACTGGCCTCGTCACGGAGATGAGGTCGTTAATCCCAAGCAGTATGCCCGTAGGTGTCTACTCGACGCCGTCGATGTGGAACCAGATCGTGGGGACGAGCTATGTGAACGCCAACATCGCCGCCGACTGGCAGGCCGGCGCGTCAACGTGTCCGACTGTCGGTTTCACCTTGACCGGCTCGCAGGTTAACGCGCCGGTCTGGCTCATCCAGTCGGGCGCGACGACGGCCGGTGGTGCGACCTTCGACGCCGACTCCGCCTGCTGAACGTCCACTCCGGCTAGGTTGCCGTCGCGAGCTCAGGCACTGCCGACCGAAGTCGCGTACTCGACGGCGTTGGTGCGGATCGTCTCGCGGTACCAGGCGTAGCTGGCCTTGGGCAGGCGGGTGCCGGTGGGAAAGTCGACCCAGACGATGCCAAAACGCCGCGAGTAGCCAAAGGACCACTCGAAGTTGTCGAGCAGGCTCCACACGAAGTAGCCGCGTACGTTGACCCCGACGTCGATCGCGTCGTGTACCGCCGAGATGTGCTCTTGGAGATACGTGATGCGATTCTGGTCGACCACGGCACCGTTCGGGTCGACGTAGTCGTCAAAGGCGGCCCCGTTCTCGGTGATGTAGATGGGCAGCGGCGTGTACTCGTCACGGATGCGCACCAGCAGCGACGTCAGGCCCGTCGCCTGGATCTCCCAGTCCATGGCGGTCTTATCGCGGCCCGGCGTCTCGAGTGACCGTACGTGCAGATCGGGGAACTGCTCGCTTCGCGCGACCACGTAGCCGGCCACGCGCGCTTGCGCGGCGCGCGAGGAGTCCACGACGGTAGACGGGAAGTAGTAGTTCACGCCGAGAAAGTCCAGCGGCAACGAAATCCGCTCCAAGTCGCCGTCGCGCACCACGGCGAAGCCCGGCTCCACCGCGGCGTAGTGCTCGAGCATGTCATCGGGGTAGCGGCCGTGGAAGATCGGGTCCAAGAAGAGGCGATTCAGGTTGCCGTCCGCACGTCGCGCCGCGGCGACGTCGAGCGGGTGCGTCGACCCGGCCTGGTGATCCCCGAGGTTCAGTGTGATCCCGACCTTGGCCGACGGGACGGCCGCACGCAGGATCGGCACCGCGAGGCCGTGGGCCAGCAGCAGGTGGTGGTTCGCCGCCGCGGCGGCGCCGATGTCGCGAAGCCCGGGGGCGTGCTCGCCCGACCCGTAACCGAGCCACGACGAGCACCAGGGCTCATTGAGCGTGATCCATCGCCCGACGCCGTCGCCGAGGGCGCTCGCGACCAGTTCGACGTACTGGGCGAATCGCTCCGCGGTGTCTCGCACGCGCCAGCCCCCGTCGTCTTCGAGCGGTTGGGGGAGATCCCAGTGGTAGAGCGTCACCGTGGGCTCGATGCCCCGATCGCGCAGTCCGTCGACGAGGCGTCGGTAGAAGTCGAGGCCCCGCTGGTTGGCCCGACCGCGACCGGTTGGTTGAATTCGGGGCCACGCGACCGAGAATCGGTAGGTTCCCACCCCGAGCTGATCGAGCAGGTCGAGGTCTTCGTCCACTCGGTGGTAGTGGTCACACGCCACGTCGCCGTTGTCGCCGTTCAGTACGGCGCCGGGCTGACGACAGAACGTGTCCCAGATGGACGGGCCGCGTCCGTCGACGTCCGCCGCGCCCTCGATCTGATACGCGGCGGTAGCGGCGCCCCACAGGAAGTCCGGTGGGAACGCTCGGGTCGAATCATTAGCGGTACTGCGGGTGGCGCTCACGGTCGGTGAATCTCCTCGTATGGGTCTCGATGGGTGCGATGGGGGGACCCAGCGAGGGACCGCGCCGGACTGGAGGTGGCGCGGTCCCTCGCTGGGCGAGGTTTAGGCCTTCTTCAGGCGCATCAAAATCAGCGGCAGCTGCGGGTCACCGGGTGACGGGTCAGCGTAGGGATTCTGCGGGGTCACGAAGCCAGTGAAGTGGGCCGTCGAGTACTCGTCCCAGTCCGCCCCGTAGAGCAGCGGCGCCACCGGCACCTGGGTGGAGACGAGGTTCTCGAGCGTCTGGGTCGCCTTAATCAGCGCGGCCTTGTTCGCCGGGTTGGTCGTGGCGAGCGTCGTCAACGCCTTTTGGGCAACCGGCGAATTGTATCGGCCGTAGTCGCTGTTGGCCGACGAGCCGATCGGTGCCGACTGGGTGTAGTCGAGCCAGTTCTGGTACTGCACGTACGGGCTCGAGCCGCCGTTGCCCCAGTGGATGATCGACTGGAAGTTCCCGCTCGCCGAGTCCGAGTACCACTGCGAGGCCTGGACGCCGTCCACCGTGGCGTCGATACCCTCGGCCTGGAGCTCGTTCGAGATCAGCTGGCAGTCCGCGTAGTAGTCGGAGTAGGCCGTCGGGTCCTCGATCGAGAACTGGATCTCCTTGCCGTTCTTCGCGTAGAACCCGTTGGCGTCCTTGACGTAGCCGTCGGCGGTCAGGATCGAGGCGACCTTGGCCGGGTCCGCGTGCGCCGACAGGTCATTCTTTAGCTTCGGACTGAGGTACGAGGCCTGGTTCGGCAAAATCAGCGCGCTCGAGGACGTCGCCGGCTTTTCGTACCCCGTCTCACCCTTGACCGAGAGAGCGGTCCGGTCGATACCCGCACTGATCGCCTGGCGAACGGCCGGGTCGCTCAACGGCCCGTTGCCGGTCACGTTGAACTCCAGGGTGACCGTGCTGCCGGGCGCAAAGAACGTGTGATTCGTCCGCGGGTTCTTGTTCACGAAGATCTGGTTGACGTTCGCGATGTCGTTACCCGCCCACGTCAGCTGTCCGTCCGCGAGGGCCGTGGCGGCCGCCGTATTAGTGGAGAAGGCGGGAACGTCAACGCCGCTCGCCGCGGGCTTGCCGCCCCAGTAGTGCGGGTTGACCTTGTACTTGACCAGTGTCGAGGAGTAGCTGCTCAGCTCGTAGGGACCCGTGCCTACCGGATGGGTCACGACGGCCGTCGCCGGGTTGGCGATCTTGGACCAGACGTGCTGGGGCACGATCAACACCGAACCGGCAATCGACGTGATGTTGAGGTACTCGGGCGCCGCGTAGTGCAGCACGACCGTGTACTTGCCCCGCGTCGTGGCGTTGCCAGCCATCGTCGGTGCTCCCCAAACATTCGCGGCCGGTACCCGGTTGATGAGGTCAAACGTGTACGCGACATCGGCCGCGGTGAACGGTTTGCCGTCACTCCAGGTCACGCCCTTGCGCAACTGGAAGGTGAGCGTGCGACCCCCGTTGGCCCACGCGTAACTAGTGGCGAGCCACGGATACTGGGTGTTGGCCTTCAACGTGTCGAACTCGAACAGCGGTTCGTTCACCAGCGATCGCACACTCAGCTGGGTGGCGAACGAACTCGAGTCAAACGGGTTGAAGTTGTTGGTAAAGGTCACCCCGGTGTTCCCCTCAAGCGTGATCACCGAACTGGTGCTCGCCGAAGCGGTGCCGATGGCGACCGTCGAGATGCCGAGCGTCAAGCACGACAAGGCGGTTAGTGCGATTCCTACTTTTCTATACATACCTATCCTTTATATTGATAGCGTCCAGCCGGCCTTCGCCGACGACTCTTTGAACCGTGTGGGTCCTGATTGCCTGACGCGGGGCCGGTTGGACCTTCGCGCCACTGTTCGATCAACCGCGGCGTTACGCGCACGTGACCGATCAACTGATCATGGTCATGTCTTCGTGGCTTCCCCCTCTCGTTGGCGATCCGGCGTCGCGAGATCCACCGACACCCCCTCCTGATCGGCGTGTAGCCAGCACCGCGACAGGTGACCGTCGCCAATGGCGAACGCTGGCGGGCACTCGACGCGACAGCGCGCGGTGGCGTGAGGGCAGCGCGGCGCGAACGCGCAGCCAACCTCGGCGCGCACGAACGATCGGCTCGCGCTCGCGCTGGCATCCACGCCCGGCCGGCTCGACGGGTCGGGTACCGAGGAGATCAACAACTGGGTGTAGGGATGGGCCGGCCGGTCGATCAGCGCCGTACCGCGCGATCGCTCGACCACCTGACCGGCGTACATGACGATCGTCTCGTCGGCGAGGTAACGCGCCGACGCAATGTCGTGAGTGATGTACAAGATGGCGAGGCGCTCGTGATCCGCCAGGCCCTTTAACAGGTTGAGGATCCCGAGTCGCACTGACACGTCGAGCATCGAGATGGGCTCGTCGGCGAGCAGCACCGACGGCTGGACGCACAGGGCGCGCGCGATGGAGACCCGCTGGAGTTGGCCACCGGAGAGCTCGTGAGGGTAGCGGTCCAGGAACCGGTCGGGCGGATCAAGCGCGACCCGGGCGAGGACCGACCGGGCAAGCTCGTCGACCTCGGACTTGCGCGCACCGTGGATGAGCAGTGGGCGTTCGAGGCTGTGACGCACGGGGTGCACCGGATTCATCGAGGCGAAGGGGTCCTGGAGGACCAGTTGAACCTGAGCGGCGTAGTTGAGCGTCCGCCGGCCCCCCAGGGCGATGGCGCTACCTTCGAGGTAGAGTTCACCCGACGTGGGCGTCACGATGCGCGCCAGCATCCGCGCCAGCACCGACTTGCCCGAGCCGCTCTCGCCCACCACTGCCGTCACCCGACCGGCCACCAGATCGAGCGAGACGTCCTCAACCGCGCGCGTGACGCGCTTGGCGGCGAAGATACGTCCGGGCACGCGAGTCGTGAAGTGCCGGGTCAGCCCTCGAGCGCTCAGCCGGGCCGTGGGTGCGTCGACGTCGGTCATCGTGACGTCACCCCCGGTGCTGTCGGGCCGACCGGCGCCGTCCAACGACGCGACAGCGCGGCCGGTACGGGGACCGGCGACGGTGTCGCGTGCAGCCAACAGGCAACACTGCGGCCCGTCTCGCCGATCGGGGCCAACGGTGGCGTCTCGGCGCGACAGCGATCCATCGTGAAGGGGCACCGGGGCGCGAAACTGCAGCCCACCGACTCCACGGCGAGGTCCGGCGGCGAACCGGCGATGCCGGTCAGCTCACGACGCTCGCCGTGCAGCGGGGGAAACGACTCGAGGAGACCGAGCGTGTAGGGGTGACGCGGCGCGGCGTAGAGTTCGCCGGCGCTAGCCCGCTCGACGATGGTCCCGGCGTACATGACCACGATCTCGTCGGCCAGTTCGACCAGCAGCGACAGGTCATGCGTGATGAAGATCATGGCGAAGCCGAAGCGCGCGCGCAGCTCGGCCAGCTCGGTGATGATCTCGCGCTGGGTTACCACGTCGAGCGCGGTCGTGGGTTCATCCATCACCACCAGCTCCGGGTCCAACGCCAGCGCCAGCGCGATCATGACGCGCTGGCGCTGGCCGCCCGAGAGCTCGTGGGGGAATCGGTTGAGTCGGTCGGGTTCGAGTCCGACGAGCGCCAGGAGCTCTTCGGCTCGTCGACGGCGCTCACGCCTGGACATGGCGCGTCGGTGCGTGCGTAATACTTCATCGAACTCTCGGCCGATGCGGCGTACGGGGTTGAGGGCGCTGAGCGCACTCTGCAGCACGATGGACACGTGCGACCAGCGAACGCGGCGTAGTTCGCGTTCGCTGGCCGTCGTGAGGTTCACCGGCGTCACCCGAGCCGGATCGTCGTCGGACGAAACGTTGAGAATCGCCCGACCGCCGCTGATCACACCGGGCGGCCGCAGCAGGCGCGTGAGTGCGTAGACCAACGTCGACTTGCCCGAACCGCTCTCGCCGGCGACGCCGAGCACCGTCGCGCGCCGCACGTTCAACGTCACGTCGTGCACCGCGCGCACCATGTTCGCGTCAACGCCGTAGTGGACGCTGAAGTCGGACACCTCGAGAACGAAGTCGCGCGCGCTCGGTGTGGCTTCGCGCGACGGACTCGCCCCACGGCGATCGAGGCGGTTTCCCACGTCGATGCGGCTCGCGCTCACGACGACACCACGTTTCGCCTCGCGGTGCGCGGCCGGGGCGCCAGCACGGGCGTGAGCCCCAATCGCGGACGTCGCGGCAGACCCAACGATCGACGCTGGCGGGCACTCAGTCCCCCGGCGCGCAAACGCGGGTTGATGAATTCGTCAATACCGAAGTTCAAGAGAGCGAGACCCGTTCCCACCAACGCGATGCAGATTCCCGGCGGCACGAACCAGTACCACTCGTTGGATAGCGGCGCGTTGTTCGCCTGGGCCCAGTAGAGCATCGTGCCCCAGTTCCACGTCGCGGTGCTCGTCAAGCCGATGTACGCGAGCGTGACGTAGGCGCCGATCGAGTACAGCACGGTGAACAGGAGCGACGACGCGAGCACCGGCAGCAGGTTCGGCGCGATCTCGGTGAACATGATGCGCGAACGCGACTCGCCGATGATGCGGGCGGCCTCGACGAAGTCGCGATTACGCAGCGACATCGTCTGGGCCCGCAGGACCCGCGCACCCCACGCCCAGCCAGTGAGGCTGATGATCAACCCGATCACGAACTCATTGGAACGGCTGGTGACCGGCAAGTAGCTGTCGATCACGATGAGCAGCGGCAGCCCGGGAATCGCCAGAAAGACGTTCGAGAGCAGCGACAGCCCGTCATCGGACACGCCACCGAGGTAGCCCGCCGATATACCGATAACCATGGAGAGCAGGGTTGCGACGAGGCCGGCCACGAGCGCGACCACCATCGTCGCGCGGGCGCCGACGAGCAGCTGGGAGAAGATGTCCTGGCCGAGGCTGGTGGTGCCGAGCCAGTGATGCGTCGATGGCCCCAGCAGCGCCGCGTAGGCGGTCGAGCTGGGATTGTCGGGGGCGAGCCACGGGCCGACGACCGTCAAGATGATGAAGAACCCGACGATGCCCAGGCCCAACAAGACCTTGGGTGAGCGCGGCAGTTGCAGGGTCTTCATACCGCGGCCTCGCTGCGCGTGCGTGGATCCAGCGCGAGGTAGACGAGATCGGCGATGAGGTTGGCCGCGAGCACGGTGAGGGTGATGACGAGGAAGATGCCCTGGATCAGTGGATAGTCCTCGTTGAGCACGGCCTGCAGCAACAGGTCGCCGACGCCGGGGTAGTTAAAGACGAGCTCGACCAAGAGTGCGCCCGAGACCACCAGCCCGATCGCGAGCGACAGGTTCGCGATGCTCGGCAGCACCGCGCTGCGCGCGGCGTGCCAGATCACCCGGCGGCGCGCCAGGCCCTTGGCGACGGCCATGAGGACGAAGTCCTCGCCGATCATCGTGATCATCATGTTGCGCATCCCGAGCATCCAGCCGGCGACCGAACTCAGGACGATCGAGATCACCGGCAGTTCGCCGTAGCGAATGACGCTCGCGATAAAGGCCCAGTTCCAGCCGGGGGTGACGTTGGCGCTGTACGCGCCGAGCACCGGAAACCAGTGGAGATTGCTGCCAAAGATGAGCAGCATGACCGTACCGAGGAAGAAGTACGGGATCGCTTGAAAGAACGTGGCCGTTGGGATGAGCGAGTCGAACCGCGAACCGCGGGTCCAGCCGAGGATGGCGCCCGAGAACGTGCCGATCAGAAAGCTCACGACGGTCGAGACCCCGATGAGACCGACGGTCCAGGGGACCGATGCACGAAGGATCGAGCTAACTGGCGCGCCGAGGGTGATCGAGACACCGAGGTTGCCGTGGGCGAGCTGATTGAGGTACGTACCGTACTGGGCGAGCAGCCCCTCGTGAAACCCCATGCCGAAGGAGAGCCGAATGGCGCGGATCTCGTTGGGCGTCACCTGTCCCGTGAGTTTGCCGATGAGCGTCTGGACCGGGTTGCCCGGCATGAGGCGCGGTAACACGAAATTGACCGTCACCGCCACCCACGCCGTCAGCGCGTAGAGCGCAATCCGGCGAAGGATCATCCTCATGTCGAAGACACCTTCGCCATCACGGGCGCTGGGGCCGCGTCGAGGTCTTCGACGCAGCCGCAACTGGCTCGCAACACGAGTTCGGTCGGCAACACGACCGAGGGTGGCGTGAGGTCGGACTGATCGAGCATGGCGATGAGGGCGTCAACGGCGACCGCGCCGAGCATGCTCCCCGATTGGCGAATCGTCGTCAGCGACGGATTGAAGTACCGCGTCAGCGTGATGTCGTCGAAGCCCGTGACGAGGACGTCGTCGGGAACGTTGAGCCCACTGGCGTTGAGCGCGTAGATCACGCCCACCGCGGTCTGGTCGTTCGCGCATGCGAAGACCTGGGGCAGCGGCTCGCGCCGCGCCAGGCGTTCGAGCATCGCCGACTCCCCGCCGGCCGAGGTCCAGTCGGATTCGAGCACGTCGACGTCGGCGAGCGTGCCGCCGATCCGCGTCACCGTCTCGCGGAACGCGCGCGTTCGGGCCACGCTGTCGGGACTCTCGTCAGAACCCTTGACGAAACCGAATCGGGTGACGCCGTGCGCATCCGCGAGGTGCTCGGCGAGGCTGCGCATCGCCTGCTCGTTGTCAACGCGGACCGTCACGGCCGACGATGACTCGCCGCTGCCGGCGAGCAACACCACGGGGATGCGTTTGGATAGATACGCGATGTGGTCGTCGCCGAGTATGCGGTCCAGTAGGACCAGTCCGTCCACGGTGCCGGTCAGGCTCATCAGCGACGCGAGGTTGGACGGGTGCAGGTCGTCGGCACTGCTCAAGAGCAGCGAGTACCCGTGCTGCGCGGCGCGCGTCTCGGCACCGCGAATCACGATGTCGGTGTAGAGCAGACTCGCCTCTTCGACGCCGAGGACGCTGCCGTCGGCGCCGGTGCGCATGAAGACCAGACCGAGTATCCAGTGCTTGCCACTCGACAGGCCACGAGCGACGGAGTTGGGCACGTACTCCAGCTGCTCCATGGCCGCGATCACTTTCGCGCGCGTCGAGGGTCGAACCGACGATCGAGCGTTGAGCGCGCGACTGACCGTCGCGGTCGACACGCCGGCGCGCGCGGCGACGTCGTAGATCGTTGGTGGCGAATCGACCACTGGCCCCCCTTGCGCATCGCCGATCGACGTTTGTAACCGGTTACATCAATGTAACCGGTTACAAACGTACTGACGCAACTACCCCGTGTCAAGTAGCAATCCAAACTTTTTCACTCGATCACGTGGGCTGTGTGGCGACGACGCGGAACCCTTGGCTACGCGATCGAGAACGGGTGCCGCGAGTGCGCGAGTGCAGCGTTACCTCGCGGGGCGTGCGACCCCCGGCGAGCCCGCGGCGGTACGATCGATCCAGCAAGTCCGATACCAGGGGGAAGAGACGTGGCCCTGTCGCGGTCGCTGTATCGCTTCTACGAACGTCGACTGTCGGCGAGATTGCCGTCCTCCGCGCTGCCGCGCCACATCGGCGTCATCATGGATGGTCACCGTCGATTCGCCCGCGAGGAGGGCGGCGAGTACCGGGCCAGCTACCAGGCCGGCATGGAGAAGTTCGAAGAGCTCCTGTCGTGGTGCGCGGAGCTGCGGATCCCGGCGGTCACCGTCTGGGTGCTCTCAACCGAGAACCTCCGCCGCCCACCCGAGGAGCTCGAACCGTACTTCGACGTGCTGGGCCACCTCTTCGAGCGGCTGCCCAACCAGGCTCGCCGTCTCAGTTTCTCGCTCGCCGTGAGCGGCAGCCTTGACCTCGTGCCGCCGTCACTCGCGCTGGCCGCGAAGATTGCGGTCGACCAGGCGTCGACGATTCCCGCGCCGGCGATGGTCGTCAACGTGGCCCTGTGCTACGGCGGTCGTCAGGAGATCGTCGACGCCTGTCGATCGCTGGTCGCCGACCTCGCCGACCGCGGCCTACCGGCCGACGAGATCGCCGAACGCATCGACGCCGAGGGCATCGCGAAGAACCTCTACGCCGCCGATCTGCCCGACATCGATCTGGTGATTCGCACGAGCGGCGAGTCACGGCTCTCGGGCTTCTTGCTCTGGCAATCGGCCTTCGCCGAGTTCGCCTTCGTCGACCCCTACTGGCCGGCCTTTCGCAAGGTCGACCTCCTGCGCGCGTTACGAGACTTCACCCGTCGAGAACGACGCTTCGGCGCTTGACACGCTTGACGGCCGCTCGAGCGAGCAGCGATGGTTACTTCGACTGAGGTGTGGCGGCCGTCACCCTCGTCGGGCGGCGCCGACGAGGGTGACTTTGTCCCCTAGGAACCTACAAGCCGCGCGAAGAAGAATCGGGCCGGGGCAGGGTGAGGTTCGTCATGGAACTGATTCGCTGGTTCGACACGATTCGGATCGCCGACGCTGCGCTGGTCGGCGGCAAGGGCGCCAACCTCGGCGAGCTGACCGCCGCGAAACTCCCGGTACCCCCGGGTTTCGTGGTCACCGCCGAGGCGTATCGATACGCCTTGGCCCAAGCGGGCGTCACCGAACAGCTGGCGTCGGTGCTGGCCGGCGTCGACGTCTCGACGACGGCTGACCTGGCTCGGGCGGCCCGCGAGGCCCAAAGCGTGATCCGGCGCGTGACGATGCCCGACGACCTCGCCGACGAAGTGACTCGGGCCTACGCGCGCCTCGGCGACGACACCCCGGTAGCCGTGCGCTCGTCGGGCACCGGCGAGGACGCGAGCGACACGTCCTTCGCCGGTATGAACGTGACCTACACCAACGTCTCGGGTGCGCCGAACGTGGCCCGGGCGATCGTCGAGTGCTGGGCATCGCTCTACGGCGCGCGGGTGATCGCCTACCGGGCGAGCCGGCACACCACGGACGTTCCGGCCATGGGCGTCGTGGTGATGACGATGATCCCCTCGGAGCGCTCGGGCGTCATGTTCACGGCTGACCCGTCCACCGGCGACGTCGGACGTCTCGTCATCGAGGCCGCCTTTGGTCAAGGTGAAGTCGTCGTCAGTGGCGAGGTCGAGCCCGACACGTACGTGCTCACCAATGACGGCCCGACCTTGCAGCACGTGCGCATCGGCACCAAAAACGTAAAGATCATCCGCGGGCCCGACGGGCACGACCAGCGCGTCACGCTTGAGCCGGGCGCGGCGAGTGAACGCGTGCTCGGTGACGACGAGGTCATCGAACTGGCCCGACTGGGCATCGCGGTCCAAGCCCACTACAGGTCGCCCCAGGACATCGAGTGGGCGATCGCCGGCGGACGTCAGTACCTCGTGCAGTCACGACCGATCACCACGCTCGGCGCGACGAGCACCGTCGGCGATGGGCGCACGCTGGTCCAGGGACTGGCCGCCTCCTCGGGTCGCGCGAGCGGTGCGGTGCGCGTGCTCCGCCGACCTGATCAGGGCGACGAGTTCCGCGACGGTGAGGTGCTAGTGGCGGCGATGACCAGCCCCGACTGGGTGCCGCTGATGCGTCGGGCCAGCGCACTCGTCACCGACGGCGGCGGCATCACGTGCCACGCGGCGATCGTGTCGCGTGAGCTCGGGGTCCCCTGCGTCGTCGGCGCGCGCGTCGCCACGACCGTGCTGCGCGATGGCGAACTGGTCACGGTGGACGGCACCAAAGGCGTCGTGATCGAAGGCGCCACGGTCGCGACCCAGCCGGCGACCGTGCGGTCCGGCGCCGACGTGGCGTCGCCCACCAACGCCCTCGCGACGAAGCTCTACGTGAACCTCGCCTTTCCCGACCACGCCGACGAGGTCGCCGCGCTAGACGTCGACGGCGTCGGACTCTTGCGCGCCGAGTTCATGGTGACCGAGGCGCTCCACGGCGTCCACCCGAAGCTGCTCGTCGCGCGCGGCGAGCAGCGAACGTTCGTGGACGCGATGGCGGCGTCGCTGCTGAGCATCACGCGCGCCTTCGGCGAGCGACCCGTCGTCTACCGCAGCATCGACTTTCGCTCCAACGAGTTCGCCAACCTCGAGGGGGGTCGCGACGCGGAGCCGGTCGAGCAAAACCCGATGATTGGCTATCGGGGGTGCTACCGCTACGTGAAGGAACCCGAGATCTTTCGTCTGGAGCTCGAGGCGCTGGCGCGGGTCTACGACGAGACGCCCAACGTCGTGCTGATGATTCCCTTCGTGCGTACCGCGTGGGAGCTCGAGGCCTGCCTCGACCTCGTGCACGCGAGTCCCCTACCCAACGTCACACCGATCTGGGTAATGGCCGAGGTTCCCTCGGTCATCTACCGAATTGCGCAGTACGCCTCAATGGGCATCACCGGGGTATCGATCGGGAGCAACGACCTGACCCAGTTGATGCTCGGCGTCGATCGGGACTCGCGCGTCTGCGCCGACCTCTTTGACGAGTCCGACGACGCGGTGCTCGACGCCATCGGCCAGATCGTGCAGCGCTGTCGCGACGCCGGCATCACGTCCTCGTTGTGCGGCCAAGCGCCGTCGAACCACCCGGACTTCGCCGAGCACCTGGTTCGAGCCGGCATCACGTCGATCTCGGTGAACCCGGACGCCCTCGACGCGGCTCGCCGCTCGGTGGCGCGTGCCGAGTGGCGCTTGGTCCTCGACTCGGTCGATCCCCACCGCGGTTACCGACCACCCCGCCCCGTCAACGTACGACGCCGCGCCGTTGGTCGCTCGTGACCGGCGGGCCGAACGACGGATCCCACGGGCCGCCGTCGAGCCCGGACCTCGCCTAACCCACCGTGCGATTCACGCGAGCGCTGACCTCGCTGGGGCAACGTCGGCGCGAACCGCGTTGGCGAGCACGACCTGACCGGCGGCGATCGGGTGGAATGAACCGCCGGACTCCAGTGAGGCGACCGACAGTCCGTTGAGATCGACCGAGGTCCCCGTCGCGCAGTTGAGGGGCGTAAACGACGACGTCCAAACCACTGACAGACGCGACGACGGCCGATGGAATCGAGCCACCACGGTCGCGGTTTCGATGCGCAGCAGGTGGTTGATCGCCACCGGCTGACGGGCGGTCGCACCGGGCAGGGCCGGGTAGAACCCCGGCGCCGTGCTCAGCGACACCGGCGACGAGCCGACCAGACAGGTCGACGTCGACGCGTTGGACAGGAGCATCGGGTAGTTCACGACGAGCACGCGCGCGCCCGCCCCGGCGTTACCGGCGACACTAACCGCGAGCACCGATCGCAGCAGTCCGGTGAGCCGGTGCTGCAGCGGCGACGCCAGGTTGTCAGAGGCGAGCAACATCGCGCGCCGCGCCGCCGGCCCGAACCCCTGGCCCCAGGGTGAGGGCAACCAGCCCGAGCGTGGCGACGAGGCTGGCGAAACGATACGCCAGCGAACGCTTCACGTGGCGACCACAACGCGCACCGGCGTCGTCTCCGCTCGGCGCGTTGGACCGCTCTCACTCCGGGTTCGCCGATGGCGGGGGGCCGACGAATGACCACTGCAGTCGGTGCATCGCTTCGGGGTCGATGGCAAAGCGCGTGGAACCGTCGAGCAGGATTCGTCCAATCACGACCATGCCCGAGAATGCGACGTAGGCGCGCGGGTCGATGTCGGCCCGTAGCCAACCGCGTTGCTGTGCCGCCTCGACGATGTCAACGCGCGCGAGTAACGCCTCATCGTGATACTCGACGAAACGGCGACGGGCGACGGGGTCCGTGCGGATGTCGGCCAGCACGCGCACGAGGTCCCACATCGCGTCGAGCGTCTCGGGCGACGCGTTCGTCACGTGGTAGTGGTGAAAGGCTTCATTCCAGGCCCGCTGGTCGTCGCGCTCAATCGCGTCGCGCATCGCATCCAGGTGATCGTGTCGCCGGGTGAATAGTCGGCGGAAGTTCTCGACCTGGGCTTCAGCAATCAGCAGATCACGCGACGAGAAGTAGTAGTAGATGGTGGGGATACCCACGTGCGAACGCGAGGCGATGTCAGTGACTCGGATCGCGTCGCTGGGACGTTCGGCGAGCAACTCGACCGTCGAGTCGAGGATGAACTGCCTCGTCGCCGAGGACTCACGTTCGGCTCGCGTCACGGTTCTCCCTGGTCGCTGCGACACGACAACGTCGCGCTCGAGAACCTAGGTCGTCCAACGCCGCACCCAGCGCCTTCGAGACGGGTCCTTGTGCCCATGTGCCCCCGTAGTCGACCACGAACTCGTTGGGCGTCACGATCGCTGGCCCGGGCGTGACTGACCGCGAAGCTCATCATCTGCCCCCCAACGATCGTCCCGTCAGCGAGACTCACGCTACCTACGAATTCGACCGCGTGGTGGTCGGGCACTCGCAACCGCTCACGCGCTCGGTGCGCGTTCGGTCCGCGTTCGGTCCAACCCCCGCAATGGCCCTCGCCTTGGCCCTCCGCCCGCTCCCTCGATCAGGGCAACGACGACGTTGTGGCGGCGCCGGCCATCGGGCGATGGACTCGACGGCGAGGCCGGTTCCTCAAGGTCGCCTTCGACCGGTCCCCGCGTCTCTCGAGGTGCCCGCGTGACGTTCCAGCGCGCCGGCGCGGCCGAGGCTCGCGCGACGAGTATCGCGTGTTTGACGACGCAGGGCTACCGACCTCCCTACCATGGATGGTGGTGACCAACCCCAATCCTCCGTCGCGTCGTCCCGCTCGCAGCATCGCCAGCGAGTGGGTCATCGGCGTCATCGCGGGTGCGGTCGCGATCGCCACGGTGGCGGTCGCGCGACACCTGCGCGACGTGCCCCACCACGGCTACTCCGACGGCGTCGTCGCCGCGGCGGCGCTCGTGCTCGTCGTCAGCGGCGTGTACGCCGTTCGCCACCTCGGTCGCGCCACCGGACGCTCCATCGCGCGTCGCGCCAGCCTCGCGGCCGGCGCGACCGTGCGCCTCGTGGTCAATGGCGTCAGCATCGTGCTGCTCATCTTTGGGCTCTTCGGCGTGCTTGGCGTGTCACTCCAACACCTGCTCATCGGCGCCGGACTGACCGGCATCATCGTGGGCATCGCCGCTCAGCAGAGCCTCGCCAACGTCTTCGCCGCTATCGTCTTGCTCTTCGCGCGACCCTTCGTGGTCGGCGAACAGATCCGCATCCGATCGAGCGTCCTCGGTGTGCTCGACGTCACCGTGCTCGGCGCCGGGCTCACCTACGTCACGGTGCGTACCGATGACGGCGTCTTGAAGGTTCCCAACTCGGTGATGCTGGCCTCGGGTATCGGTCGACCGCACGACCCACCACCGGCCCCACCCACGTCGTAACCAGCGACGCCCGAACTGACGGCGAGCCTCGCCGAGGGGACCCAACGCTATGGCGCCGACCGACCCGGCGCCGACCGGTGAATCAGGGACCCTCGGTGCCGTTGGGCCCACAGGACCGCGGGTCCCAGGGCTGCAGCGGTTGGGCGACGGCCGTGGGCGCCGAGAACGACGGGTCCAGCTTCACGAGCGTCGGGTCGAGCACCGTCGTGGTGGTCGTCGGCGCCGCGCCCGTGGTGGTCGACTTGGTCGAGGTCGTGGTCGAGTGGCCCGTGGTCTTCTTGGCGTGCGTGGCGGCGCTCGACGTCGTCGCGGCGGCGATCACCCCGAGGTCCGATCCGGTCACGACGGTCACGTCGGCCCCACCGCGCGTCGGGCCGATGGCCATGACCGCGGGCCCGCTCAGGTGCGCGATGACGGCTTCGGCCATGCCGATCGACGCCGGCGTGTCACTCGCGTGGTAGACGACCGTCTCGGCGCGCGCGCCCACCGGCGTCAGACTGCCCCCGACGCTGGCCGCGAAGCCGAACCGGTGCAGCGTCGCGGCGGTCGACACCGCCTGGGCCGCCACGCCGGTGCCGCCGTAGACCGAGACGGTCACGTGCGCGGGCGCGGGCAGGGCCCGGCCGTTCATGGTGTTGGTCGAGGGCGAGACCTCGAGGAACTGGCTGATGGTCGTCGAGTCGGCCGGCCCGATGGGAAACTCGACGTCGCCGTAGTAGTAGCCCTGATAGAGGTAGCTACCGGTCTGCAGCAGGACGACGGGCATCGTCACCTCGGGCACCGAGCTCACCGAGACCGACGCGAAGTTGCTCGCGAGGCTCAGCATGTCCGACAGCGAGAAGCTCGAGTCGACCTCGAGGTTGGGCGCGATCGCCGTCGCGAGGCGCTGGTCGGTGATCGGGTTCCCGAGTCCGCGCGCCTTGAGCGCTTCGGCGACCACGCGCAGGAACTCGTGATCGCGGCGAATGCGTGCCAAATCACTCAGCCCCTCTTGCGGCCACGTGGCGTGGTTGGGCCCGTAACCCGGCAGGCGCATCTGGAGGTGCCTGGCCCGCACGACCTGCAGCGCCTGGTACCCGTCCAGGTGCTGGCAACCCGTGTGCGTGATGTTGAGCCCGGAGTAGGCGTCGAAGACCTCCATCGGAAAGTACATGTTGATCCCGCCGAGCACGTTCACGACGTTGGCGAAGGTGTCGAAGTTGAGCTCGATGTAGTGGTTGATGGGGATGCCGAAGTCGTTCTGGATCGCCGAGACCAGCTGGGACGGTCCCTGGTAGAGCGCGGCGTCGATCTTGTTGGCCCCGGTGGTGCGCGCGTTGGGCACGAAGAGGTCGCGGGGAATCGAGAGCAGGGTGATCTTCTTGGTCGTGAAGTTGAGGTGCACGATCATGACGACGTCGCTGTTGACACCGGTGACGCCCTGGGAGCACAGTCCATACGCCTTGTTCTGGACGCTCAGGGCGCAGCGCGACGTCGAGCCAACGAGCAAGATGTTCTCGGTGTTGTTGTAGCGCGCCGACTCGTGCTTCACCGTCACGCGGTGGACGAGTGAGTTCAGATAGAAGTAGTCGCCGACGGCCGCCCCGACCGCGATGACGACAATCGCGAGCAGGACGATGGCAATGGTGCGTCCGCGGTGGCGGGTCCGGCGCCGGTGGCGGGGTCGGCCACCGGGGCGCGGCGGCGCGCTGGCGGGGCGCTCGTCGGGGGGGCCAAAGCTCACCGGACGAATCTACCCGCCCGGGCGATGACTCCACCGCGCACCCTCGGTGGCGCCAACGCCGCCTTCGCAACGGGGACGGGCCACGGACCGCCTCGAGCGCACCCGCACCAGCGGTCCGCGGCCGGCGTCGGCACTGGCCCCGCACCAGCCACGCCGACGAGTCGACAACCGCGACGCATTGAGGGCCCGCTCGATGAGCCCGCGCTCGATGAGCCGCCGTCTCGGCACCGTCGAGCGGCACGACCCCGAGCGACACGACCCCGAGCGACAAGTCGAGTTCCCCGGTCGCCCGCGTACACTGAACCGTGATGTCGCCCACCCCTCGTCGACACGTCGCACTCGCGACGCTCGCCGTCGTGCTCGTGGCGTGGCCGAGCCTCGCCGGCGCGGCGACCGCGGCGCCGACGTGGCAGGCGGCGCGGGTCGCCACGCTGCCGTCGGGTGCCAAGGGCATCCCCCAGGGCTACCTGCCGACACTCGCTTGCCCGGCCACGGGCAACTGCGTGGCGGCCGGCATCTACGCCGACGCCTCGGGCAAGCCCCAGGGACTGTTGCTCACCGAGTTGAACGGCCAGTGGAGTCCCCCGGTGACCATCCGACCGCCCCGCGACGCCGCGACCGCGCCCGGCACGACGCCCAACGCCAGCGCCTGCGGTGCCGTGGGCTCGTGCACCGTGGTCGGGGCGTATCAACTGGCCAGCGGCGACACCCAGCCCTTCATCGTCGACGACGTGGGCGGGCATTGGCGAGCCGCCTTTCGCCCTAGCCTGCCCAGTGACGCCCTGACCACCGGTCAGACAGCGCAGCTGCGCGCGGTGGCCTGCGCGTCGGTCGGCAACTGCACCGCCGTGGGCACCTACGACACCAGCGCGAGCATCCCCGCGCTCTCAGGTTTCGCCGTCAGCGAGGTGAACGGGACCTGGGGCAACTCGACCGAGCTCAGCGCACCCGCGGGTGCGAACGTCAACCCGTTCCTGGTCATCTCGCAGGTGTCCTGCGCGAGCAACGGCGACTGCAGCGCGATCGGTACCTACCTGGACAACCAGAACGTTCAGCACGGCGTGGTCGTCAACGAGGTCGGTGGCGTCTGGCAGCCCGCCGAGCCCGTGACCCCGCCGGCCAACGCCAGTCTCTACGCCCACGTCACGCTCAGCGCGCTCACCTGCACGGGACCGGGATCGTGCACGGCCGTGGGCACCTACTACGACCACGCCGGAGCGACCCAGGTCTTCGCGACCCACGAGGTCGGCGGCGTCTGGTCCGCGGGCCTACCCGTGGCGATGCCGACCAACGCGGGGGTGAACCCGAAGGCCTTCTTCTACGGCTACGTCGACCTCGCCTGCGTGACGGCGACGACGTGCAGCGCCGGCGGCCAGTACCGCAACCGCAGTGGTCTCTACGAAGGGTTTATCGTCGACGAGGTGGGCGGTGTGTGGCAGCGCGCCGTCGAGCTCACGCTGCCCACCGGCGGCTCGGCCGCCGGCAAGAACGGCGGCGTGGTCGCGCTGTCGTGCGTGAGCGTGGGCAACTGTCGAGCCGGGGCCGCCTACCTCGACGCCGCCGGCCGCTACCAGGCGGCCGTGGCCAGCCAAGTCAACGGCGTGTGGCACGCAGCGACCAAGATCACCCTGCCGGGCCACGCCAGCAGCGTCGGCGTCGACGGCGGTGTCTACGCCCTGATCTGTCACGCCGACAACCGGTGCGTCGCCACCGGGAGCTACCTGGCGAACGCGACCGAGTACCAGGGCTTCACCGTCGCCACCGCGTAGAAGGTTCCCCCTTCGGCAAACTCCGTTGGTGAAGGAGTACGGAAAATAGCCGCACCTCACCTACGAGTTCTCGACCGAAGTATCTCCTAGACACCGACCAGAATCGGGGTTTCGGTTGACGCTTCAACGGGGTGTGCCGGTTCGTCGATGTTCTGACGACTCGGTCTTACCTTCCCTCCACGTCCAGCCACGGAGTGTGTCCCCGCGGCGGCGGATTGACTGGTCCACCGAGCCAGGTTGATCGCGGCGTTGAGGTCGCGACCGATCACGAGGTTGCACCCCTCGCAGGTGTACTCCCGCTCGCCGAGGGACAGTTTGGCTTTCACTGCCCCACAGGTACTGCAGGTCTTGGACGACGGGTAGAACCGATCGGCCACCACCAGCTCGGACCCGTACCACGCGGTCTTGTACTCGAGCTGGCGTCGGAACTCACTCCAACTGGCGTCAGAGATGTGCTTGGCTATGGAGTGGTTCCTCACCATACCCTTCACGTTCAGGTCCTCGATGACGATCCGGTCGTAGTGCTTCGCGAGATTCGTCGTCGTCTCGTGGATCAGATTCTTCCGTGCATTGGCGACGTCAGCGTGGATCTGCTGGACCCGGGCGTTGGCCCGCCGCCACCGGTTCGAGGGTGCGACTCCCTTCTTAGGACCCTGACGTCTCGACGCCACGCGCTGAGCGCGGGCGAGCCTCTGTGCCGATGCGACGAGGTTCCTCGGGTTCTCGACGTGGAGGATCTCGGATCCGTCGGGTGCGGCCCCGGTGTAGAGGGTGGTGATACCCACGTCGACGCCGATCACGCGCTCTGGGGGTCTGGTCGTGGGGATCACACGCTGGACCTCGACGGTGAACGAGACCCACCACCGACCCGAGGTCTGCGAGAGCGTCGCCGCTACAATCCGCCCGGTGCCGCGACCCAGGTGACGGTGCATCTTGCGCATTGACTCGTAGGCCTTCACCTCCCCGATGCGCGCTATGCGCACGTGGTGGGCGTCACTGAGACTCACGGACGTGTTCATGAACCGCACCGAGCCACTGTTACCTCGACGCTTGTACGTGGGGAACTTCGCCGTGCCCTTGCGCCAGTTGGCGAAGGCCCGTGAGAGGCGCTGGGCGGCGTCGTTGTAGGTGGACGATCCGTTCGCAGCCCACCACGGCGCCAGTTCGTTGCGGTGCTTCACCCAGAGATAGAGCAGGTCGAAGTGACTGGTGCCGAGGTAGTCCTCCTTCGGGACCTCCTCGCCAGACTCTTTGCGGGACCGGTTCTCGTCCCAATTGTCCTTCACGAGACCGAGCAGGGCGTTGTAGGCGAACCGGGAACCCCCGATGTGGCTGCGCAAGAGGTTGGCTTGTTCGGGTGTGGGGTCGATCGCGTAGCGGTAGGCCTGGGTGATCGTGGTCAGGGCTGGTGAGGAATCGACGGTGACCACGGGTCCAGTATTGGCTCGGAGTGTGACATTGGCCTTACGCCTCCACCAACGGAGTTTGCCGAAGGGGGAAGGTTCATCTCGCGGCCACGTCGAAGTCGGGTGGCCATCACCTTGCGGTAACCCTCGTTCCCTAGCGTGAGCCCGTGGCCGCCACCGTCGTTCGCTCTCCCTCGACCCGCGCGTGGCCGGCCGCACCCCCGATGCGGAGCCGCCGTGGTCGATCGTGAGCGACGCGCCGTCGTGCTCGTCGTCGAGGACGAGGTCAGCTACCAGGACGCCCTGGCGGTCGGCCTGGCCGCCGAGGGATTCGTCGTGCTCGGCGCCGCGTCACTGGGCGAGGCCCGCGAACTCCTCGCGCGCGCCACGCCGGACCTCGTACTGCTCGACGTGATGCTGCCCGACGGCTCGGGCCTCGACTTCTGTCGCGAAGTGCGCGACACGCGCACGCCGGTGATCATGGTGACCGCTCGCACCAGCGAACTCGACGTGGTGCTCGGTCTGGAGATCGGGGCGGCCGACTACGTCACCAAGCCCTACCGACTGCGCGAGCTCGTCGCACGCATGCGCGCGGTGCTTCGCCGCCCGACGGTTGCCCCCGACGCCGATCGGATCACCGTCGGCGACCTCGACATCGACCTGGTTGGTCGCACCGTGACCAAGGGCGCGTCGACGCTCGCGCTCAGTCGCAAGGAGTTCGACCTACTCGCCCTCTTCAGCAGCCACCTCGGGCAGGTCGTCACCCGCGAGGTGTGCCTTGACGCGCTCTGGTGGGGACTCGACCTCGCCGACACGCGTACCCTCGACACCCACGTCAAGCGCCTTCGCCAGAAGATCGAGGACGACCCGCCGCGTCCGCGCCACCTGGTGACGGTGCGCGGTGTCGGCTTTCGCTTCGACAGTTGAGGCTAGGTTCCAGAATATGGAACCCGGCGACCTCGCGCCCGACTTCACCCTGCTCGACCAACACGGCGTCGAGCGCAACCTGGCGGCGCTCGCGGCGAACGGACCAGTGGTGCTCTTCTTCTACCCCGCCGCCCTCACGAGGGGCTGCACGGCCGAGAGCTGCCACTTTCGCGACCTCGCGGCCGAGTTCGCGGCCCTCGACGCACAGCGCGTCGGCATTTCGATGGACGACGTCGCCAAACAGGCGGCCTTTGACGCCGCGAACCACCTCGACTACCCCCTGCTCGCCGACGTCGGCGGGCGCGTCGCGCGCGCCTACGGCGTCAAGCGCGGCCTCGACGTGCTTCGGGTTCGGCGCACCACCTTCGTGATCGATCCTGACCTCAAGGTGCTCGAGGTCTTCGCCAGCGAGCTCCACATGGCCGCCCACGCCGATCGCGCCCTGGCGGTGCTGGCGACGCGGGGCTGACTAGGCCCCAACGAGGTACGGAGCCGGATCCGCGACGAAGCGGCCCACGTGGGCAATGGCCGCCGAGGCGAGCGCACCGTCGATCTGACGATGATCGAACGACATCGACAGGTCCACCGTGTAGCGTGCGACGACCTCGTCGCCCACGACCCACGGGCGCTTGGCCACCTGTCCGACCGCGACAATGGCGCCGGTTCCCGGTGGCAGGATGGCGACCGCGCCGTCCACGGCGAACGGTCCCACGTTGGTGATCGAGAGCGTCGTGTGGGCCATCGCCTCCGGCGTCGTCGTGCCGGCGCGGGCGACGTCGACGAGTTCGTTGAGCGCCACCGCCATCGCGCGCAGGTCCAGGGCGTCGGCCCCCTTGATGTTGGGCACGATCAGACCGCGGGCCGTGTTGGCGGCGATTCCGAGGTTGACCCGACGTCGAACCACGACCTCCTGGGCCACCGCGTCGAAGCTCGAGTTGAGGCCGGGGTAGGTACGCGCCGCGTCACAGACCGCGAGCGCCACGATGGTGAGCGGCGACAGCCGCACGCCGGCCAGGGCCGGCCGCTGACGCAGGCCGTCGAGCAGCGCTACCGTGCCCGTGGCGTCGACGCGCACCCACACCGCGGCGTGGGGCGCCCCGAAGGCGCTCTGGGTCATCGCGTCGGCCATCGAGCGAAGAACCCCGCGCACCGCGATGCGCTCCTCGAGAGGACCGGTCGCCCACGACTCGAGCTCGCGGCCGGCGAACCGCGTCGTCGCCCCGGCGCCGATCGGCGCGGGGGGGGCGGTGACGGCCGGCACGCCGTCGGCGGACGACGGTGGTGGTGTGCCGGCCAGGGCGCGCGTCACGTCGTCGCGCGTGATCAGGCCGTCGGGCCCCGTCGCGCGCACGTCGGCGATATCGAGGCCGTGCTGCTTGGCGTAGAGGCGCACCGGGGGCGTCGAACGCGGCGCGCGCAGGGGCGTCGATGGCGCGCTGGCGGAGCTCGTCGAGGCGCTCACCACTCGACGCCGACGGCGCGTGACAACGACGTCGTCGTCGTCGGCCACCCCGTAGCCCACCAGCACCGCCGTGCGACCGGTCGGGGCCGCGGACTCCACGACGGCCGGCGCGGCCGGTGTCGTCGATCCCGTCTCGATCTCGACCAGCGGGGCGCCGACCGCCATCACGTCGCCCACCTCGCCGTGCAACGCGGTCACCGTTCCCGCGTAGGGACTCGGCAGCTCCACGGTGGCCTTGGCGGTCTCGATGTCGACCAGCGGCTGGTTGAGCACCACGACGTCGCCGACCGCCACCTTCCAGGCGACGATCTCGGCCTCCACGAGGCCCTCGCCGACGTCGGGCAGTTCGAAGATCGCGCCACTCACTGATCGAACTCCATCACGCGGTCCACGGCGTCGAGCACTCGATCCACACTCGGACGATAGGCGTCCTCAATGCGCGACGGCGGGTAGGGAACGTGATAGGCGCTGACCCGCGTGGCCGGCGCGCGTAGCGCATAGAAGCAGCGCTCGGCGAGCGTCGCCGCGATCTCGGAGCCGACCGACGCGCTCGGCGGCGCCTCTTGGACCACTACCAGCCGGCCGGTCTTGTCGAGCGACTGGGCCATCGTGTCGATGTCGAGGGGCGAGAGGCCGCGCGCGTCGATCACCTCGAGCGAGCGGCCCTCGCCGGCGGCCACCTCGGCGGCGCGCAGGCACGTCTTGACCATGGCGCCGTAGGCGACGACGGTCACGTCGGTGCCCTCGCGGCGAACAACGGCGTCGAAGAGGCCGTTCGGTGGCCGGTCGAGATCAACCTCGCCCTTCTCCCAGTACCGGCTCTTGGGCTCACAAAAGATGATCGGGTCATCGTGCTCGACGGCTTGCTGGATCATCCAGTAGGCGTCGTTCGGCGTGGAGCAGGCGACCACGCGCAGACCCGCGGTGTGCACGAAGTAGGCCTCGGGGCTCTCCGAGTGGTGCTCGATCGCGCCGATCCCACCCTGGAAGGGCAAGCGAATGACCAGCCCCATCGTGTAGACCCCGTCGGAGCGCTTGCGCAACTTGGCCACCTGGGAGACGATCTGGTCGAAGGCCGGGTAGACGAACCCGTCGAACTGGATCTCGACCACGGTGCGGTAGCCGCGGATGGCCAGTCCGACCGCCGTGCCCACGATCGCCGACTCGGCGAGGGGCGCGTCGATGACGCGGTCCTCGCCGAAGTCCTTCTGGAGTCCGTCGGTGATGCGAAAGACGCCGCCGAGCTTGCCGATGTCCTCGCCCATTAGCAGGACCTTCTTGTCCTTCTCCATCGCTCGGCGCAGCCCCTCGTTCAGGGCGCGGGCCATCGTCATCGTCTGGGTCGTCACGCTCGTCCGCCGATACCTAGCTCGACGAGCTCGCGGCGACCCGCGTCGACCAACGGGTGCGGCTCGGCGTAGACGTGGTCGAACATCGACTGGGGATCCGGGCCGTCCATCGCCAGCACGTCTTCGCGCAGCTGCAGCGCGAGCGCCTCGGCCTGCGCGCCAATCTCGTCGAAGGTCGCGCGGGGCACGCCGTGCTCGCGCACGAGCAGGGCCTTGACCCGCTCGATCGGATCGCGGTGGCGCCACACCTCGACCTCGGCGTCCACGCGGTAGCGCGTGGGGTCGTCGGACGTGGTGTGCGCGCCCATGCGGTAGGTGTAGGCCTCGATCAGCGTGGGGCCCCCGCCGGTGCGCGCACGATCCAGGGCGCGGCGGGCCACCTCGTACATCGCGAGCACGTCGTTGCCGTCCACGCGCACCCCGGGGAAGCCGAAGCCGTGCGCGCGGTGGTAGAGCGGAATCTTGGTCTGCAGCGACGCCGGCTCCGAGATCGCCCACTGGTTGTTCTGCAGCACGAAGACCACCGGCGCGCTGAACGACGCCGCCCACACGAAGGACTCGAGCACGTCACCCTGGCTCGACGCACCGTCGCCGAAGAAGGTCATGACCGCCTCCTCGGCCCCGTCGCGCTGGATGCCCATCGCGTAGCCAACGGCGTGCAGCGTCTGGTCGCCCAGCACGACCGTCGGCAGCGAGTGACGGTAGCGCTGGGGATCCCAGCCGCCGGTCGTCGTCGCGCGAAAGATGCGCAGCATGTCCTTGGGCGGCACGCCTCGGGTCCAGGCGATGCCGTGCTCGCGGTAGCTCGGAAAGGTGAAGTCCGACGGCGCCAGGGCCCGTCCGGCCCCGATCTGGGCCGCCTCTTGACCCTGCAGCGGCGCCCACAACGCGAGCTGGCCCTGGCGCTGCAGGGACGTCGACTCGTTGCAGAGCCGTCGCACGATCACCATGTCGCGGTAGAAGCTGAGGATCTCGTCGTGGGTGAGCGAACTGTCGTAGTCGGGGTGTTCAACCCGCTCGCCCTCGGGGCTGAGTAGCTGCACCAGCTCGTCACCGATCATCGAACCTCCTTCAACCCGGCCCTTCGCAACCATAGTCCCGTACCATAAACGGATGCCTCGGCTCATGGTGGACGTCGGTCCCCTGCGACGTCACCGCGACTTGCGCCTGCTCATCGCTGGTCAGTTCGTCTCGTTGCTCGGTAGCAACCTCACGGTGGTCGCCGTGCCGTACCAGGTCTACCGCGAGACCCACTCGAGCCTCTGGGTCGGCGTCGCGAGCCTGCTGCAGCTGCCCCTGCTCATCGCCGGCTCGCTGTGGGGTGGCGCCTTCGGTGATCGCTACGACCGGCGAACGCTCTTCGTTGCGAGCTCGGTCGTGCTCGGCCTGCTCAGCGTCGCCCTCGCGCTCAACGCCAGCACCTCGCGTACGCACTTCGTAGCGCTCCTCGTCCTCGCGGCGCTCGCCGCGGGCGCCGGCGGCTTCGCCGGACCGGTTCGCACGGCGACCATCCCCCTGCTCGTCGACGCCGACGAGCTGGTGTCGGCGTACTCGGTGAACCAGGTGATCGTCAACGTCGCGGCGATCCTCGGCGCGGCGATCGCCGGCGTGCTGCTCGCCGCGGTGGGCCTCGATTCGTGTTACTGGATCGACGCCGCCACCTTCGGCGTGCTCGCGATCGCGACGGCGTTCATGGCCTCGATTCCGCCGAGCGGCCTCCACGACGGCGTCGCGGTGCTGCGCGCCATCCGCGACGGGTTCACCTACGTGCGCCGCAACCCCATCACCCAGGCCGTCTACCTCATCGACCTCAACGCGATGGTCTTTGGCCTACCGCGAGCCCTCTTCCCGGCGGTCGCGCTCACCCTCTACCACGGCGGCACCCGGGTGCTGGGTCTGCTCTACGCAGCCCCGGGCGTGGGCGCCCTCGCGATGGCCCTCGTCACCGGCTGGATCGCGCGAGTCAACCGACGTGGTCGCCTCGTCGTGCTCGTGGTGATGGCCTGGGGTGGCGCGATGGCGCTCTTCGGGCTCGTCCACGTGGCCTGGGTGGGGCTCGTCTGTCTCGCGGTCGCCGGCGCGACCGACGTCATCTCGACCGTGCTGCGCAACACGATCCTCCAGGGGGCCATCACCGACGAGTACCGCAGTCGCATCTCGGCCATCCAGCTGGCCGTGGTGACCGGTGGCCCGCGACTCGGCGACCTCGAGTCGGGCGCGGTCGCGACACTCGTGTCGACGGAGTTCTCGATCGTGTCGGGTGGGCTCGCCTGTATCGTCGGCGCCCTGTTACTCGTGCGCTGGCGCCCGTCCTTCTGGGGCGACCGCGGGCCGCGAGCGCACGACCAGTGAACGTCGAGCGTTGGTGACCGCGGCCAGCTGGCCGCAGGCCGCCTCGATCGAACGACCGCGGGTGTTGCGCACCGTGGCGTTCACGCCCCGAGCGATCAGTCCGTCGCGAAAGGCCCCCACCCGCTCGGGTGACGATCCGCGCACGAGGTAGCCCGGCGTCGGATTGAGCGGGATGAGGTTGACGTGGGCGCGCAGTCCCGACGCGTAGGCGACGAGCTCGTCGCGCGCCCGGTCGGTGTCGTTGACGCCGTCGATCAGCGCCCACTCGAAGCTGAGTCGTCGTCCGGTGGCGCCAATCCACGTCTCGCAGGCCTCGTAGAGCCGCTGGAGCGGGTAGCGGCGATTGAGCGGCACCAGCGAATCGCGCGTCTCGTCGTTCGCGGCGTGCAGGCTCACCGCGAGGGTGAGCGGCAGCCCTTCGCGGGCCAGCCGCTCGATGCCGGGCACCACCCCCACGGTCGACACGGTGAGGTGGCGTGCGCTGAGCCCACGCGCCTCGTGCAGGCGCCGCACGACCTCGACGGTCACCGGGTAGTTCGCCAGGGGCTCACCCATCCCCATGAAGACGACGTTGGACAGGCGCCGCGGCGCCGCCGACCACGTCGCCACGAGCACCTGCTCGACGACCTCGCCCACGCTGAGCTGGCGGGTGAAGCCCGCCTGGCCGGTCGCGCAGAACGTGCAGCCCATGGCGCAGCCGGCCTGGCTCGACACGCAGACCGTCACGCGATCCCGGTAGACCATCAACACGGTCTCGATCGTGGCGCCGTCGGCGAGTTCGAAGACCCACTTGCGCGTCGCGCCGTGCTCACTGGCGACGTCGGCGCGCGCGCGCAGCGACGGGGCAAACCGTTCGGCGAGGCTCGAGCGCAGCCGGGCGGGCACCGTCGTGACCTCGGCGAGCGGTCGTCCCTCGACCCAGATGCCTCGCCACAGCTGGTCGACCCGATAGCGAGGCTCGCCGTCGAGCAGGTCGGCCAGCCCCGCGCGATCGAGGTCGTAGAGCGAAACCACGGCACCACGCTAGGCGACCAATCAAGGCGGTCCGCGATCTCTGCTTGACTCGAGAGTGGCACCAGCACGGGCCACGAGTCGAGGAGACCCCCATGGAACTGCACAACACATCGGCGCTCGTCACCGGCGGCGCCTCCGGCCTCGGCGAGGCCACGGTACGCGCGCTCAGCGCCCGCGGCGCGCGGGTCGTCGTGGTCGACCTCAACGACGAACGTGGTCGCGCCATCGCCGACGAGGTGGGTGGCGCGTACGCGCACTGTGACGTGACCGACACGCCACAGGTGATCGCCGCGGTCGAGGCCGCCGCGGCCATGGCGCCGCTCTGGTCGGTGGTCAACTGCGCGGGCATCGGGTGGGCGACGCGTACCATCGGCAAGGACGGCGAGTACGCCTCGGCCCACGACCTCGACCTCTACCGCAAGGTGATCGAGATCAACCTCATCGGCACCTTCAACGTCTGTCGGTTGGCGGCCACCAAGATGAGTCACCACGAACCCGACGTCGACGGATTACGCGGGGCCATCGTGAATACCGCCTCGGTGGCCGCCGAGGACGGCCAGATCGGTCAGGTCGCCTACTCGTCATCCAAGGGCGGCATCGTAGGACTGACGCTGCCGCTCGCGCGCGACCTCGCCGCCATTGGCGTGCGGGCGAACTGCATTCTGCCCGGCCTGATCGACACGCCGATCTACGGCACCGGCCCCCAGTCCGACGAGTTCAAGGCCCGCCTCGGGGCCGGCGTGCTCTTCCCAAAGCGCCTCGGCTACGCCAGCGAGTTCGCCTCGCTCGCCGTGGAGCTGCTCACCAACAGCTACATGAACGCCGAGTCGGTGCGCATCGATGCGGGCATCCGCATGGCGCCCAAATAGTCCTCACGCGACCAGGTCGGCGCTGCGGAACCGCGCGAGGCCGGCCGCGAAGGCGGCCGCGCCCAGCGCGGCGAAGACCGCCGTCGCGCGCCAGTTCGGCGCCTCGGCCGGCACCAGGCGGACGTAGTGGTAGAGCGATGCCGCAACGACCGGCCGCGGCCAGTGCAGCGCGGGACCGAGCACGGCGGTGAGGTAGCTGAGCGCGAGCAGCGCCGCCAGGATGACCTGGGCGACGCGCGGCGCGAGCGCCACGGCCAACGTCGTTGCGCCGAGCACCAGGGGCACCACCGAAATCGCGTTCAGCATCGCGCCGAGCGCGGCGGCGAAGCTCAGCGACGAGCCGCCAGCCCCCACGCCGATCCACGTCGCGCCCGCGGTCGTCAGCGCGATCAGCAGCGTGGCGCCCGCGGTCGCGACGACCGTCGCCGACAACCAGGCGCGACGGTCCGCGCCGTAGCCGAGCGGTAGGTCCAGGCGCCCCGCGACGACGTCCCCGCCGACGGTCGCGACCGCCGAGACCACGAAGAAGCTGACGCCGAAGGCGAGCGTCGCGCCGATCTCGCCGACGTAGCCGTGGACGCTCGCGAGCAACGCGAGGTGCCAGCGCGCGAGCAGGCGATCGAGGAACGGGTCTCGTCGACTGAAGACGACGAGCGCGTTGGTGAGGTACCCGATAACGAGCCCGACGATCGCGGTTACGACGAGCCACACGAGAATGGTGCTCGCGAGCTCGCGCCACGCGAAGCCCCACGGCGTGCGCAGCAGTCCGACGCGCGCGGCGGCTCGATCGGACCGGGTCCACTGGGCTCGGCCAACGTCGCGTCGGCGCGCCAGGGGCCCGAGCATCGCGACGGCCAGCACCGGGGCGACCAGCAGGGGCACGAGCCAGAGCGGCTGACGGTGCTGGAAGGCCCCGAGTTCCTCGAGCCAGCCAAAGGGCGTCGCGTCGCGCAGCCATGCGCCACTGGCGGACGCGTCGGCGACCATCCGCGCGAGGTAGGCCACGCCGATCACCCCGAGCGCCGCCTGAGACGCCGAGCGCCGCGGCGCGAGCACCTGGGACGCCGCCACGCCGACGGCCTGCGCGCACCAGGCGAGCCCGACGATTCCGGCGCCGTAGAGGGCACAGTCGACGAGGTGCTGGCCACTGAGCGCCAAGGCCGCGAAGACCGCCGCGCCCGCGGCGAGCCCCATCGCGGCGAGCGCGGCGACGCTCTGGCCCAGGGTGGCACGCCGCCGCGCCGTGCCCGAGACGAGCAAGTCCCACGTGCCGACGTCCTCGGCCCCGCGGGTGACCCGCGTCGCCGCCAGCGCGGCCCACAGCGAGACCGCCAAGGTCACGATGAGGCCGAGCTTCCACAGGACGAAGGCGCCCGCGGTGCTGAGGCTGCTGAAGTTGCCGTACAGCGCCCGAAAGGCCGGGTTGCGCAAGAGCGCGAGCGTACCGACCATCGCCGACGCGCCGCCGCTGACGTCGTAGCTGGCCACGCCCAGAGCGACCATCGCGACGAGCAGGGACGTCATCACCGCCGTCGAAAGACGGACCTGGCGCCACGTGACGTCGAGCGCGGTTCGGGGCCCCACGACTACCCGTGGACGGGATCGTAGAACGACAGAAAGATCTCTTCGAGGCTCGCCTCGCGAGTGCGCAGCGACGTCACCTGACCGCGCGCCAGCGCGCCGAGCAAGGGTTCCAGTGGTCCCGTGACGCGCACCCGCGTCTCGTCGCCGTCAACCGCGACGACGCTGACGCCCGGCACGGCGCCGAGGTCGCCGACGTGGCCCACGACGTCGAGTTCGATGCCGGCGACCCGGCGCAGCTCACTGATCGCCGCCACCGTGACCAGACGGCCCTGACGAATCATCGCCACGCGCGAGCAGAGGTGCTGCACTTCGGCGAGCACGTGCGAGCTCAAAAGGACGGCCTGACCGCGCCCTTGCGCCTCGACGATGCACGAGCGAAAGACCCGCTCCATCAAGGGGTCGAGGCCCGCCGTCGGCTCGTCGAGCAACAAGACGTCAGCCCGGGTGGCGAAGGCGCTGATCAAGGCGACCTTCTGACGATTGCCCTTCGAGTACGCCCGCACCCGTTTGTCGGGGTCGAGGTCGAAGCGTTCGAGCAAGAGGTCGCGGTAGTCCCCGTCGAGTTGCCCGTGGAGCGACCCGAGCAGCGTGATCACCTCGAGTCCCGTGAGCTGGGGCCACAGCGCGACGTCTCCGGGCACGTAGGCGACGTGGCGGCGAGCCTCGCGCGAGCCGGCCCGGTGCCCGAGCACCGACGCGCTGCCCGTCGTCGGTCGCAGCAGCCCGAGCAGCAGGCGCAAGGTCGTCGTCTTGCCGGCACCGTTCGGTCCGAGAAAGCCGACCACCTCGCCGGCGTCGACCGTGAGGTTGACGTCCTGGACCGCTCGGGTCTCGCCGAAGTGCTTGGACAGGTTCACCGCCGCCAGGGCGTGCACGGACACTTCAGCAACCTACCAAGCGCGAGACGACAGCGAAGTGGAACGACGTCGGCGCTACCGAGCGGCGTCAGCCGGGCCCTGCTGGACTCGAACGACGAGCGCGAGCAGAGTTATCCAGACGCCGATGACGAGCGCCAGCAGCACCACGACCACCCAGCGACCGATGAGCCCATCGGGCCGCAGGCTCTGAACCGGTCCCGCGAACGGGTCAGTCCTCGCCGCCTGCACCGTCAGCGCCGACGTTGCCAGGGACGCGCCCGTCGCGTCCACGGCGGTCGCCACGAAGCGCTGCGTACCGGCCCACGTTGGTTGGTAGGTGATTGACGCATCCCCCGTGGCGTCGGTCGCCGCGGTGCCGATGAGCAGTTCCGGTGCGCCCGAGAACTCCTCGAGGTGCACGTAGAAGTGCACCGTCACGCCACTGACCGGCGTGGACGCCGCGCTGACCTGGGCGGTGAGCTCGACCCCCTGGTGCGTCGCCGGCGCGGCCGACGACAGCGAGAGCGTGGCGCCCGTGGCGGCCGCAGCGGGCAGCGCCGCCGCCGCGACGACGAACAGAACGGCGCCAACGAGCCCGCCCAGGACCCGTCCGAGGCGCGTAGTGACAACTCGTGCGAACATCACGCTCCCACCTCTCCAACGTTGGCGCGCTCGTGGGCGTCGTCGATCTCCTCGATCTCGGCCATCGACAAGATCGGGAAGAAGCGGAACACGACGAGCAGGAGCAGCGGTATCGCCGCGGTCGCCGCCACGGTGATTGAGATCGGTACCCACGTGAAGTGATACGTCCCCCAGTTCCCCGCGAGCACGCCCGCGCTCTTCAGGGGTGAGTTCACAAGCGGCTCGGTCGCCGGGGGGATGACGATCACGAGCCGCTTGATCCAGAGCGAGAGCACCACGAGCGTCGACGCCACGACCACCCCGGTGGTGGTGCGCAGGCGTCGAAACGCCATAATCACCAGTGGTAGAACCCCTCCCGCGAAGAAGTAGAGCCAGAACGGAATGGCGTAGCGGCCAGCCACGATCTGGTACACCCACGCCGAGGCGCCGGTGGTTCCCGAGTACCCGTCGATCAGGTACTCGGTGAAAGTGAGGTACAGGTACGCTGCCCCGAAGGCGATCATCAAGAAGCCCAGGCGCACGAAGTGGCGTGGAGTGATGAAGGCCTCCAAGTGGAAGAGCCGGCGCGATGCCGCGACGCTCAGCACCACCAGGGCCACGCCTGAATAGAGCGCGGCCACCACGAAGTAGACCGGCAAGATCGTCTCCATGTAGCCGGCGCGCGAGGAGGACGCGAAGGCGAAGGACAGCACCGAGTGCACCGACACCGCCATCGGGATGATCATGATCGCGACGAGCCCAATGGCGCCGTTCAGGCGACGCCGTTCGCCCGGCGTGCCGGTGAAGCGTCCGACCAGCACCCGGTAGATCGACTGGCGTACGCGCAGGCGGCCACTGGTGGGCTCGAGATCGAAGCGTTCCAGTGCGATCGCCGCGTCGGGGATCAACGGGAGGTAGAAGAAGACGATGGTGGCCAGCAGATACGTACTCACCGCGAAGAAATCCCAGAGGATGGGTGACGAGAGGTTCCAGTAGGTCGGCCAGACGAGCTCCCAGACCTTGCCCGGACTCCCCAGGTGCGGAATGATGAAGATCATCCCGATCGGCAGCGTCACGAGCGCCGTCGCCTCCGCGATACGCGTGAGTGGCGCGCGCCACTCGGCGTGCGTGAGGCGCAAGATCGCCGAGACGACCGCACCGCCGTAACTCACGCCGATGAACGCCACGAGGTTCGCCTCGTAGATCGCCCAGAACGCGCCGTCGTTGTAGCCGGCGGTGCCCAGTCCGTTGGCGACCTGGTAGACCCACGCCACGACGCCGAGCACCACGACGGCGCCGAGCACCACGACGGTTGGCCACCACCACCCCGGCGTCTCGAGCACCGGCCGCATCGCCACCGCACGCAGCCCGGCGTCGCCGGGGGTCGCGACGCGACGCTCGGCGATCGGATCTAGAACGTCAGTCATCGGTTCTCTCCTGTTCGGCGCGTCACGACGCGCTCGGGTTGTTGTTCAAGTCCTGACCGTGGCCGGGGATGTAGTAGACGCGCGGGTGCGTGCCGTACTCCTCTTTGAAGACGACGGCGTCGTTCTCGGCGAGGTACGTCGAGATCTTGATCGTGGCGCCCATGCCGTTCACCGCGACGTCCGACGTCAGGTCGCCGAAGTAGAGCACGCCCATGGGACAGTTGGTCACGCACTCGGGCAACTGGCCCGACGGCAGCATCGCGGCGCAGTTGACGCACTTGCCAACCGTGCCGATCACCTGGGGCACCGGCCATTCGGGTTCCTGCTTGAAGGGCTGTCGGGGTGCGGGGACCGGCTGGGTCCAGTTGAAGTAGCGCGCGTCGTAGGGACAGGCGTTCATGCAGATGCGCGTACCGATGCACTTGTTCTGGTCGACCAGCACCAAACCTTCGTCGGTGCGAAAGTTCGCACCCACCGGACAGACCGGCACGCACGCCGGGTCCTCGCACATCATGCAGGGACGCGGCATGTAGTAGTCCTCACCGGCCGCGTTCTGCATGGTGTAGACGTTCATCCAGGTCTGGTCTTCGTGGAGGTAGTGCGCCGTCTGACAGGCAGTGGTGCACAGCCGGCAACCGTTGCACAGGCGCAAGTCGATGATCATGCACCACTGCTTGGTGGGCCCCGTTGGCGTCGTCGTCGCCGGTTGGGACGCCGCGGCCACGGTCTCGGTCAGCGCGCCCAGCACGCCGAGTCCAATGCCCCCGAGCGCTGCAGCGCGCAGGAGTCCCCGTCGGCCGATGGTCACCGCGGCCACCGTCAGGTCATCACGCTCGCCCTCGTCCAGCGGTGTTACGTCGTCGTGTTTCGTCGTCATGCGATCACCTTGATTCGACCTTCCATCCACTTCATCGTCGCCATCGCGCCGCCCATCCCGTTCGTGCCAGCGCCGCACGGGGCGTAGCACTGCCACGTAAAGGTGCCGGTCTTGGTCGGAATGAACGTCGCTTCCACCGTCACCGACTTGCCCGTTGGCGCGGCCGGAATGGGCATGTTGAACTGCAGACCCACCACCGTGAACGTGTGCGCCACGTTCGTGTCGGGCACCGACGCGACCGCTCGCCCCGCCACCAGTTCGCGTCCCGTCGTCGAACCGACGACGTGGTCGTACATCATCTGGGAGCCCATCAGCGGGGCCGTCCCGTCGTCGAAGCTGATGATCTTGATGGTCACCCGCTCGTTGGCGTGCACGGTCCAATCGGTATTGGTGTACTGGGGCTGATTTCCTGTTCCCGGCAGGTTCCCCGTCGTGAGGATCCTCATGACCTCGGTGACGTGGCCCTGGACCTTGGGCGACGCCGAGGGGCCAGGTCGCGTCGCGCGAACCACGCCCGAGGCGATGCCGCCGACCAGGGCAACGGTGACGGCCAGACCGAGAAGGATCCCGCCGAGCGAGAGGGCGACGAGACCGGCGTTACGCGAGGCTCGAACGGGTCGACGCCAACTCAGGCGGCCGAGCCGCTCGAGCGGGTCGACGGCGCCGAGCCGCTCGAGCGGGTCGGGACCACTCGTGGTCCCGCGCCCGCTCGCGTCCGTGGCCCGCCGAGCGCTCACGAGATGACCTTTACCTTGCCCGTCATCCACCCCATGGTGCTCATCGCGCCCTTCATGCCGGTCGTGCCGGTGCCGCACGGCGCGTAGCAGTTCCACACGAACGTGCCCGTCTTGGTGGCCACGAACGTCGCCACGACGGTGACCGACTTGCCGGTGGGTGCGACGGGAATGGGCATGTTGAAGCCGAGCGCCTTAATCGTGAACGTGTGGGCGACGTTGATGTCGGACACGTTGGTCACGACCCTGCCCGCAACGGTCTCCTTGCCGTTGGTCGTTCCCATCACCTTCGTGTACTTCATGTACTGGCCCATCAGTGGGGCCGTCCCGTCGTCGAAGCTGACAATCTTCACGGTGACGCTCTCGCCCTTCTTCACGGTCCACGACGAGTTCGTGATCTTGGGCTGCTGGCCGCTGCCCTTCAACGTGCCAGTCGTCAGGATCTGCATCACCTCGGTGACGTGCGTTCGGGCGGCCGCGCTCGCGGCGCCGTTCGCGGCGCCGATGGCGACGAGCGGTGCCGCCGCCAACATCAGGGCCGCGGTCTTGGTCAGTGGGTGCTTCATTGCCTATCTCCTTGTGGTTGAGTACTGCTCAACCGCTCGACTCCTCTGGTCGGGCGGCACTTACGCGATGACGGTCACCTTGCCCGTCATCCAGCTCATCGTTGTCATCGCAGCGCCCATGCCGGTCGCGTCACCTGCGTGATGGCCCGACGACATCAGGCCTTGACCGTGACGAAGCCGCGCATGAAGCCGTTATGAGCCATCGCCCACTTGTCACAGGGCAGGGCACAGAACCACTGGAAGGTCCCCGCTGACTTCGGCGTGATCGTGAAGTGCGTCACCGATGGCGACGTCGCACTGCCGGCGGGCGCCACCGCGTCGACGTTGAGTGACGGCGACATCCAGGAGTGGGACTGGGTGTCGTAGTTGTAGATGGTGACGTCGTAGGTGGTGCCGACGGTCATCGTGAACGAACCCGGTACGAAGGCGTCGTGGACGAGTCCGTCCGGCCCTTTCACGCCACCCAGTGGCGGCGGGTTCACCGCGAGCTTGATCTGGACCGCGGCGAGGTCGGCCGCCGGTGTGGCGGCGCTCGCCGCCGGTGCCGTGCCGGTCACGGGCGTCGCGGTGACCTTGTGCCAGATCGCGCCGACGCCGGCCGTGATGGCGAAAACCACCGCGGCGACGAGCACGACGCCCGTCACCAACGTCACGAGGCCGCGCAACCGGTGGGACTCGGCCTCACGGGGACCCTGACTCACGATGGTCGAACCACTACTCATGACGTACTCCTCTCGGTCCCCATCACGATGGCGACAGTGACCTCGACCATCCTTGGGCGCGACGCGATGCGCCGCTAGAGGATTCCCTCGGGTCTGTCGACCCGTGGAACCACGGGACGCGAATCGCGACGAGGCGTCCCATCGTCGGGGCACCAATGCCCGTCACCTCGGGTGCGAACGGGTCCGCGCTCGACCGACCGCTCGTTGGTCAACGCCGACGCCGGACCCACCCCGACGTGCAATTTCAGGTCTTTAGACCCGTGAAACCACGGTAAGGCGTGGCGAGGTCACGTCGTAAGGTGAACGCGTGTCCGACATCGATGTGGCCGCACCGACGCCCATTACCGTCATTGTCGTCGACGATCACGAAGTGGTCCGTCAGGGAACCCGTCGGATGCTCGAGCGTGATCCCGACGTGGTCGTCGTGGACGAGGTCGGATCGGTCGCCGACGCCCTCGCCGCCACGCGACGCCTTCGTCCCGGCTTGCTCGTGATCGACGTCGAACTCCCCGACGGCAGCGGTGTCGACATCGTGCGCGGGGTCATCGCTGAGAACCTCCCGGTTCGCTGCTTGATGCTCTCGGCCCACGACGACTACGTCTACTTCTCCGAGGCGTTTGCCGCTGGCGCGGGCGGGTACCTGCTCAAGACCGCGAGCGCCGCGGAGTTCGTCGCGGCGGCGCGCACCGTCGCCTTCGGCGGCACCGTGATCGACGGCACACTCTCACACCGACTGGCCGGACGCCACCAGCAGCCCGAGGACGAGTGGATCCGACGACTGACCGCACGCGAGCTCGACGTCATCGCCGCGCTGGTGCGCGGCAGGTCGAACAAGGAGATCGCCATCGAACTGGGTATCGGACTGCGCACCATCGAGAGCTACGTCTCGGCGATACTCAACAAGCTCGGCGTTCGATCGCGTACCGAGGCCACGATCTTCGCCATCGAGCATCACCTCGCCTCGCCGCGTCCAACGAAGTGACTACCGACAGCTCGCGCATCCCGATCCACCAGATCCTGGTGCGTGCGCTACACCCACCGGTGCGCGAGCGCGCCTTTTGGGCCGTGCAGTCGATGATCGTTTTCTGGGCGATCATCCACGTGATCGTCGACATCCAGAACACGCTCCAGGGCAGTGTGCTGCCCTACGGGGTGCCGATCGACCTCTTGCTGATTCCCGTTGGCTACGCCGCCCTGCGCTACGGCCTGTCGGGGTCGGCGGCGACTACTTTTTGGGCGTTCATCTTGTGGCTGCCCGACCTGTTCTTGCCCGACGATCGGGGTCACTACGCCCAAGACCTGGTCCAGCTCTCGGTCGTGTTCGTCGTCGCTCTCTTCGTCGGGCTCGAGATCGAGCGCGCGCACCTCGAGCGGGCCCGCGCCGAGATCGCCGAGGCCGAGCGGCGCGCCGCCGAAATTCACTACCACCGCCTCTTTGACGTCAATACCTCACCGATCGTGCTGATCGACCCGTCCGGCGTGGTCCAGGAGGCCAATCCCGCCGCGCACCGAATCTGGGACGACGTCCTCGGGCGATCGGTGGGGGACCTCACGGGACTCGCGAACACCGACATCATTGAGGGGCGCGCCACGCAGCTGTCGGTGAGCGTCGAGGACGACGAGCGAACTTTCCGCCTCTCGACCTCGAACCTCGAGCCCAGCGCACTGGGGCCGATGCGTCAGGTCGTGCTCGAGGACGTCACCGAGGAGTATCGCTCCGAGCGCGAAGCGCGCGCGTGGGCGATGGAAGTCATTCGGGCCCAGGAGGACGAGCGTCGTCGCATCGCTCGCGAGATCCACGACGATCCCCTCCAGCGACTCCTGCAGCTAGCGCGACGACTCGAGACCCTGGGCTCCCCCGACGCCGCTGACGCCGGCTTCGAGCAGTTCGGGGCCGTGCGCGAGGAGCTCTTGAGCGTCGTGGGTCACCTGCGCGACGTGACCCGGGGACTGCACCCCGCCGGCCTTGATCAGCACGGCCTCGTCTCGGCGGTTCGGGGCCTGCTGGTTGACCTCGAAGTCGACGAGGGGCTCGTCACGGACTTCGTCGTCACCGGCGAGGTCACTTCGGGATCGCCCGAGTCCGAGGTTGGTCTCTTTCGCATCGTCCAAGAGGCCGTTCGCAACGCCGTTCGCCACGCCGAAGCCGCCCGCCTCGTCGTCTCGATCCACTACGACGCCGGGACCGCTCGCGTCACCGTCGTCGACGACGGCGTGGGTTTCGACCTCGATCGAGTCGGACTGATCGGGGGCAGCCACTTAGGCATCTTGAGCATGCGCGAGCGTGCCAATCTGCTCGACGGCCACTGCGAGGTCACCTCAATGATCGGCTCGGGCACGACCGTCGACGCGACCGTGCCGTTGCACCGGGTGCCGGCCGACGCCCGACCCGTGAGTCGCTGACCGCGGTCTCGCGGGGTGCCGCGTCGCCGGTGATCTCGCGAGGCTCAGGCGAGCCTCGTTCGCGGTTCATTCGCTGCCACCGGCCAGAACGTGAGCGCGAGCAACGCGATCAACGGGCCGGAGTTGACGTCGGTGCCCTGCGACGTGAGCACGCCGCCGAAGTCCTGGGTTAGCCAAATCACCGCCGCGAAGGCAACGCCGATCACGACCGCCGGGCGCATCAGTGACGGCATGAACGCCGCGAGCGCCACTGCCACACACACGAGCGCGAGCATCACCGAGATCACCACGCCACGCCCGCTCACCAGGTTCGCGAGTCCCCGGTCGAGAGACCGAACCCAGCCGGGCTCGCCCGCGATCGTGGCCGCGACGAGCGAGCGCAGCCCTTCGGCGGACCGATTCGCCGGCGCGAGCAGGTACGCGGCGAAGTCGCCCCAAAGTACGACCCACAACGCCACAGCGCCCCGGCCCCACGGACTGCTCCGAGCCACGGACGTAGCGCGGCCCCGATCGGTGGACGGCCAGACCAGTACGGCCGCGACGACGTAGAGCAGCACCGCGCCCGGCTCGCCGGAGAGCGGCGACGAGCCCGTGAAGATACCACCGAAGCCCTCGGCGAACCACCACACGGCGACACCCCACACCACCGACAGCCCGAGCGCCCAGCGCACGGTCGGTCGCCAGAAGAGTCCGAGCGCGATCACCAGCTGAACGGTGGCGAAGAGAACGTTCCACCCCGCGATGCCGTCCACCATGAAGTGGTCGGCCCAGATCATTGGCCGGTAGAGCAGCCAGGGATTCCCCGCCGCGGTGGACTCGAGCGCGTTGGTCACAAAGCCACGCGTGAACATGTAGGGCTGAAACTGCAGGGCCGCGTCAATCAGCCACACAACGCCGAGCGCGATCTGGAGCAATCGACGGCGACGCGCCAGCGCCTCATCGACCGCCGGCTGGCGCGCCGCGAATTGCGCTCGCGCGCGTCGCTCGACTCGCGTTGCCACGTCGTTCGCCACTGCGCCACCTCCGCGTTGCGTTGCCAGTTCAATGGTCCGCTCGAACGCGCGAACTGGGTAGCGGGGCACTACGGGGACGACGTCTCGTGATTTCACGGTGGCGAGAACCGGCGAACGGGTACGACCCGCGACGCCGTCGGCGCGGCGGTGGCGCTGTACCGCTCATGAGATTGGACGGTATCGCCAGAAAGGTCGACGCTGTCGGTGAGCACTTGTTCTCGCTGGGCTATGAGCCGTACATCTAGATTGGGCCCCGACCAGTCGGAAGATGACAGAGAAGGCTAATTAGTCACTCTGAACCATTCCGACGGGCCACCGTGGTGAGAGCGGTGACCTTTGGCCAAACGTCAGTCGCCACATCAGCGCTCGAAGCGGAAGGAGCCAGGAGCATCGTCGAAGACCTTGCGCCCGGCGTTTGAGCGTGCGGCTCCACGTCGGGCACCCGACATTGAGTTGATAGAGACACTCATTTCGGCGCCGTTTCTGGCGACGAGGTCGACATTACTCTTGGGGAATGGGTGTGTCATACGAGATAGTGAAGGTGAGGTTTAAACGAGCGATTCGCACTGGAATTGTCTTCTTCGCGCTTGCCACATGCTTCATTTTTCTCGCGCCAGGGGCCGCTGTCGCTCAGACGAATCCTCCCGGTCCAGCGTGGCACGCTCGAGTGGAAGTCGCGGGCCAGTTCTCAGGTCTGCTGGGAGTAGCGAACAGCCTGTACGCCGTCCGTGATCCAACGCACGGACAACTGAGCCTCGGAACGCAATTGGTGCGGGTGGATCCAGTATCGGGAACCATCGCTGCGGTGTCGAAAGTGCTGCCCGGCCTCACTGATCCGCAATTCGTCGATGGGGCTATCTGGGTCACGGACGAAGCCTCCGGGGCTGCCAGCGCCGGTCATGTCCGCTGGGTCCTTTCCGAGCTGGATCGCACGACTCTTCGCCTGCTTGCACAGTCGCGTTTGCCTGGGAGTATGACCGGCGTGGCCGATCTCGTCGGTGGCCCCCACGGACTTCTGTGGGAATTCGCCGCCATGGGACTCAATCAGTGCACGGTTCGCAAGATCAGTGTCGCGAGCAAGCATCCAACGATCACGACAGTGATCCATCTTTCCGGTGTGCCCTGCGCCGGAGCGACCGTGGACCGCGACGGGAGGTACCTCTACGTCGCTACATCAGCGGGCCCCACCGACCGTATCTACAAACTCAACGCTCTCACGGGCGCCATTGTTGGCCGCGTTGGCTTCGCCGCGCCAGGGCTTGGATTCTCGATGGTCGCGACACCGACTCACCTCTGGGTCGCTGGCGGACCACCTGGAGCCAGCGGCGCCCTGCTGTTCTTTGGCACGGAACCGTTAAAGGTTCTGGCACACAACAACACGGGCGAGCCCACGGGTGGCACGCTGCCAAGTTTCGGGCAATTCCCCGTTGTCAATCTCTCTGGTGGTCGCGTCTGGGTAGGGAGCGACGCGAACCTAGCTTGCTTCTCACCGGATAACTCGAAGGTGCTCGCACTCGTCGGTCAGGGGCCACCACCGCCACTGGTGACGGATTCGTTCATTGTTGTGGCCGGGCAGATATGGGCCAACTCCAACCCCGGTAGTGCGCCGAGTGGCCTCGTTCGAGTCAATCCTCCGAAACGATGCCTCGGGTGATCGACGCGTAGTCCTACTGCTGGCCACTGCAAGACCATCGAGCCAAACGCCAATGTGAGGTGGCAAAGGTCGTTCGGGCCACCCCAGAGGAGATCTTGCCCAGCGGCGTCCACTCCAAAACGTCCGGGGTTGCGTACCCGGCCGTCACCCACACTAGAAGTTGCGAACCTCGGCGACGTTGTCGAAACGGGCAAACTCGCCACGCCACGTGAGGTGCGCGCTGCGGGTCGGACCATTGCGATTCTTACCGACGATGATCTCGGCGTCGGCCTTCTTGTCGTTGGTGACGTCGCCGTACTGCTCGGGACGAAAGAGAAACAGCACGACGTCGGCGTCCTGCTCGAGCGAACCCGACTCGCGAAGATCCGACATGATCGGGCGTTTGTCGGCCCGGTCTTCGAGTTTGCGCGACAACTGCGACAACGCGATCACCGGACACTGCAGTTCACGCGCGAGAATCTTGAGCGACCGGCTCATTTCGGAGACTTCGACCTGGCGGTTCTCGGCTCGCGAGCGCGAGCTCATCAACTGGAGGTAGTCCACGATGACGACGCCGAGGTCACCCTGCTGCTGTTTGATCCGCCGCGACCGCGACCGCACGTCCATGACGGTCAGGGCCGGGTTGTCGTCGATGAAGACCTTGGCCGACTGCAGGAACCTAAACGCTTCGTGGGCGCGATTCCAGTCGCTCTCGTTCAGGTCGCCGGTGCGCAGTTTGGACGAGTCGATACGCGCCGTCGACGCCAAGATGCGTTCGGCCAGTTCCTGGCGACTCATCTCGAGTGAGAAGTACAGCGCGGGACGCTGCACGACGGCACCCACGTGCACCAGGGTGCCCAGGGCGAAGGCCGTCTTGCCGGTGCCCGGACGGGCGCCGATGATCGTGAGACTCGTGGGCTGCAGACCTTGCAGGACCAGGTCGAGCGAGCGGTAGCCGGTCTCGAGGCCGTTGAGCTGGCCCCGCGTCTCGCCGCGGGTCTCGAGGATGTCGGCCTCGGCCAACAGCAGCCGCTGGAGGGGTGACACCGAGTCGACCTTGCGGTTGTCCGCGATGGCATTGATCTTTCGTTCGGCCTCGTCGATCAGGCCCACGACGTCGTCGGTCGGCCGATACGCCTCGTCGACGACTTCGCCGGCGACCGCAATCAGCCGACGTTGCTGCGCCTTGTCACGAACGATCTCGGCGTAGTGCAGGGCGTTGGCGGCCGAGGGAGTGTTGAGCTGGAGCGACGACAGGACCGCGAGCTCCACCGCTGCGGCACCGTGCTCTTGAAGCTTGGCCTGCACCGTCACGTAGTCCACCGGCTCGGCGGCGTTGGCCAGAGCGAGGATCGCGGTAAAGATCTGGCCGTGCAATGGTCGATAGAAGTCCTCGGCCGCGACGGTCTCGTAGGCGATGCTGACGGCTTCGGGCGAGAGCAGCATGGCGCCAATCAGCGACTCCTCGGCTTCAAGGGCGCTCGGGGGGACTCGCCCACCCCCCGACGCGGTACGGCTGCGGTCCGATTCGATCTGGGTCATAAGACATCAACCGTCGCCCATGGCGCTTGTGCACCGCAAGAGCAACAACGTGGGGAAATGCCTGTGTCTAACACGTGAGCATTCTCGTGGTTACCTGTGACACGTACACGCTACGAAGCGCCGGGTCATCCCCGGCGCTTCGTTTCTTGCCAATCCGAACGGTTACTTAGCGACGACCTCGACGTTCACGGTGGCGACCACCCCATCGAACAGCGTCGCGGTGACGGTGGCCGAGCCGAGCACCTTCAGATGCTCGGCCATCGAGATAGCGCCGCGATCGAGCGAGATGCCCGTCGCCGTGCGCAACGCGTTGACGACGTCGGCCTCGGTCACGGACCCGAAGAGTCGACCGTTGCTCCCGGCTCGAGCCGCCACGTTCACCACGGCCGACTCGATGACCGCTCGCTGGGTCATCGCGGCCTCTCGACTCTTGGCGTCGCGTAGGTCTCGGGTGCGACGCATCGCGGCCGCCTGAACCTCCATGGAGTCGGTGGCGGCCAACGCTGTGCCGGTCGGTAGCAGGAAATTTCGAGCGTACCCCGCCTTCACCTCCACGATGTCGCCGCGTCGTCCAATCCCCTGGACGTCACTACGCAGGAGAACCTTCATTCGTCCACCTCCTCCACGGACGCGAGCACCGCCGCGGCCTCGCTCGCGTCATCGAGCATGGCGTCATCGACGCTGGCTGGCGCGGCGTCGGCCCTGGCCCCATCACGGTCCGGTCGCGGTCCGCGCGGACCGCGGTCATCGCGTCCGCCACGCCCACCGCGCCGCTCGGTCACGGTGCGCTGGGTGTACGGCAGCAGGGCCAACTCACGGGCCGTCTTGATCGCGTCGGAGACGTCGCGCTGGTGCTGCTGGCAGTTACCCGAGACGCGCCGTCCACGTATCTTGCCGCGGTCCGAGATGTACTTGCGTAACTGGGCGAGGTCCTTGTAGTCAACGGTGTCGACCCCGTGTTGACAGAAGGCGCACGGCTTCTTCTTGACGCCGCGCCGGTTGTCAATCTTCGGCGCGCGCTTGGGCGGTTTCGGGTTGTTAATACGAGGCATTAGAAGGGCTCCTCATCGTAGGTGTACGTATTGGGCTCAGTAGGGCGCGGCGCGGGACGCTCGACGTCGCGAGCGGGGGCGTCGGGTCGTGGGGTTCTGGTGACGACGACGGTCGCAAAGCGCAGCGACGGCGCGATCTCGTCGGCGTTGATCTCCACGATTGAGCGCTTGTCGCCGTTCTCGGTCTCCCAGCTGCGCTGCTCGAGCCGACCGGTCACCACCACCCGAGTCCCCTTGGACAACGAATTCGCGGCGTTCTCCGCCATGGAGCCGTAGCCCGTCACCTCGAAGTAGGAAACCCGTTCCTCCCACTCCTGGGTCTGACGGTTCTGCCAGCGACGGTTGACCGCGACCGAGAGTCGCACCGCCGCCTGCCCACTGTTCAGGAACTTCAGTTCGGGATCGCGGGTGATGTTCCCAACGATCGTGATCGCGTTATCAGGCATCTCTTCTCCTCACGTCTTCCTCGGGCCCTACGCCGACGCCGGAGCGCGACGAGTAGTCCGTTCAACTCGACGAAGAATCTTGAAGCGCAGTACCTCATCGGACAACGTCAGAATCCGATGGAGCTCGTCAACGGTGGCGGTGGTTCCCGCGAACTCAACGAGGACGTAGTAACCCTCCTTGCGCTTCTTGATCTCGTACGCCAACGGGCGCTTTCCCCAACGGTCGATCGTTCCCGGGGTTCCACCGTTGGCCCGCACGGTCTGCAGTGCACGGTCGAGCGCAACCTGAATCGTTTGGGCGTCAATAGTCGTGTCGAACACGATCATGGTCTCATAGGGCCTCATGGCCACTTTCCTTTCCCTCTGGTCCGGCTCGGCCGGGCTCCGCGGAACACGGAGCAGGGTTCTTCCCATCACCGATGGGACCGATGAGTCTAACCGACCGGGGCGAATTTGGCTAGTCGAGCAGGCCGGCGGGATTCGGGTAGGACTCCGATTCCGATGGGAAGGCCCCCGAACGCACGTCGTCGCGATAGCGCGACACCGCGTCGGTGATCACGGTACCGAGGTCGGCGTACTGGCGCACGAACTTGGCTGGCGCGCGCGCCGAGAGCCCGAGGAGGTCGTGCAAGACCAGGACCTGGCCGTCGGTATCGGCACCGGCGCCGATGCCGATCGTTGGGATTTCCAGGGCCTCGGTGACCATCGTGCCGACGCCCGCCGGCACCCCCTCAACCACGATCGCGTACACGCCAGCCTCCTGGAGCAGGACCGCCTCTTCGATCAGCATGGAGGTCGCCTCGCGGGTCTTGGACTGCACCTTGAAGCCGCCAAAGGCGAGCACGCTCTGTGGCGTGAGACCGAGGTGTCCCATGACCGGGATCTCCGCGTCGAGTAGCGCGCCGATGACCTCGAGGCGGTTGCGGCCGCCCTCGAGCTTGACGCTCTGGGCGCCGGCGCGAATCAAGGCCGCCGCGTTGCGTACGGCCTCGAAGTCCCCGAGGTGGTAACTCAGCCACGGCATGTCGGCCACCACGTGCGCGGCGGGTCGAGCCGCCGCCACCGCCGCCACGTGATGCACCATGTCCGCCATCGTTACGTGGAGGGTATCGGCGTGGCCGAGCACGACGTTGGCCAGTGAGTCACCGACGAGGATGACGTCCACGCCCGCCGCGTCGACGTACCGGGCGCCGGGCTCGTCGTAGGCCGTTACCATCACGATCGGCGCCTCACCACGACGACGCTTGCGGGCCCGCAGGGCCGGGGCGCTGAGACTCACGCCTTAACTCTAGGCCCGTCCCCGCGCCACGCGACGAAGACGCCCCCCGGCCCCCCATCGACGCGCGAGATGGTGGAAGTGGCACTCGACGCACACTTCGACGGCGTAGCACTGGACCGGCTCCTCACGGCGCTCGAGCTTGGCCAGCCCGACCCGTGACGTCGGACAGGTGCCTCCGGACGGCAGCCTCGCGCCGAAGACGTAGGTGACCTCGACCAGTGGGGCCTCGTGACAGACGGGACACTGCTCGCCGCTAGGGCGACCAATGTTGCGCGCCGCCCGCAGGAGCTCGGGGTGAGCATCGCACACGTCATCGCGACGAAGTTGGCCGCTGGCCAACTTCTCGAGCAGGGCGTGGCGGACGAGGCCGAACTCGACCACGGCACCGTCTGCCGTGGTGGTGCGCATCGTCCGATCCATTGGGGTGAGACTACAACGCCCAGCCGGCGCGGTCCGCGCAAGAAACGTCACATTCGATATATCGATTTGATATGATGATTCGCGTGTTGGACATCGCCATCCTCGGCCTCTTGATGGACCGTGATCACCACGGTTACGAGATTCGCACGCAACTGCGCGATCGGCTGGGGCTCTCGGCCAACGTCTCCTTCGGGTCGATCTACCCGGCCCTCGCGCGCCTCGAGCGTCACGGCAGCGTTGAGGCGGTCACGCCAACCGAGTCGCGCTTCGGGGCGCTCTCTACGGGTTCGCTCTCGGGTGAGCGAGCCTCGCTGCGCGCCCTACGGGCGACGTCGGGTATTGGGCGTCGCGGGCGCAAGGTCTACCGGATCACCGAGCGCGGTCGACAGGAGTTCGCCGAGTTGCTCGCGGACCCGGCCACCGTGGATGACGGCAAGAACTTCTCGATGCGAATGGCGCTGGCCAAGTACCTGACCCCGTCGCTGCGCGTCAACCTGCTCGAGCGACGTCGCGCCGACCTCCTCGAACGCCTGGCCGAAGTCCGTCAGGGTGCCCAGAACGAGTCGTTGGACGCCTACGCGCGCAGCGTCATGGCGCACGCTGCCCAGGGCGTCGAGTTGGATCTCGCGTGGATCGACGACATGTTGAACACCGAACGCAGTAATCAGAACCGCTTCGCGCACGACGCGAAGTAGACCGAACAGGAAAGGAGAGCCATGGAGAAGATTCGCGTGGCGATCGCTGGCGTAGGGAACTGCGCCAGTTCACTCATCCAAGGCGTCACCTACTACAAGGACGCCAAGGCCGACGAGAACGTGCCGGGCCTCATGCACGTCGTGCTCGGCGGCTACCACGTCAGCGACCTCGAGTTCGTCGCCGCCTTCGACGTCGATGCCTCAAAGGTCGGCAACGACCTCGGCAAGGCGATCGACGGCGGGCAAAACAACACCATCAAGTTCGCGACCGTCGCGTCGCTCGGCGTCACCGTGCAGCGGGGCCCGACCTTGGACGGGCTTAACAAGTACTACCGCGCCGTGATCGAGGAATCGCCGCTCGAGCCCGTCGACGTCGTGGCCGCGCTGCGCGCCGCGCGCGCCGAGGTGCTCGTGTCGTATCTCCCCGTCGGCTCCGAAGAGGCCCAGCGCTTCTACGCCCAGGCCGCCATCGACGCGGGTGTCGCCTTCGTGAACGCCATACCGGTCTTCATCGCCTCGGACCCGGTGTGGGCCAAGAAGTTCGCCGACGCCGGAGTGCCGATCATCGGTGACGACATCAAGAGCCAGGTTGGCGCCACGATCGTGCACCGCGTCCTTGCGCGACTCTTCGAAGATCGTGGACTTTCGCTCGATCACACCTACCAGCTCAACGTCGGCGGCAACATGGACTTCAAGAACATGCTCGATCGCGAACGTCTTGAGTCAAAGAAGATCTCCAAGACCCAGTCGGTGACCTCCCAACTCGAGATCAGCCACCTCGGCCCCGACGACGTGCACATCGGTCCCAGCGATCACGTACCGTGGCTCACGGACCGCAAGTGGGCCTACATCCGGATGGAGGGCCGCAACTTCGGTGACGTGCCGCTCAACGTCGAGCTGAAGCTCGAGGTGTGGGACTCGCCGAACTCCGCCGGCGTCATCATCGACGCGGTGCGCTGCGCCAAGGTCGCCCTCGACCGGGGCATCGGTGGACCGGTCATCGGGCCATCGGCCTACTTCATGAAATCGCCGCCCGTTCAGTTCCACGACGACGTCGCCCACGACATGGTTGAGTCCTTCGCCAACGACGGCGCCGCCAACCTGGTCTGGCCCTAGTCAACGCGCGCGCGTCGCGGCCGCACCGTTAGTCGCCGCGTTCGAACCAGTCGCGCAGTCGAGTAGCGGCGTCGGCGGGGTCGATCTCGCCCTCGTCCAGCCTGATCTCCATGAGAAAGTCGAGCGCTCGTCCGACCATCGGACCCGGACCAATGCCCAGCAGCGCCATGACGGCGACGCCGTCTAGGGCCGGTCGAAGCCGATTCAGATCCTCTCGTGCGCGCACTTCGGCGATGCGCGTCTCGAGCTCGTCCATGCGCTTGGCGAAGGTCGCGGCCTTGCGCGCGTTGCGCGTCGTTGCGTCGCACCGCGTCAGCTCGTTCAGTTCGTTGAGCAGCGCTCCGGCGTCACGAACGTAACGACGTACCGCGCGATCACTCCACCCCATCTTGTAGGTGTGAAATCGAAGGTGGAGCTCCACGAGCGCGACGACGTCGTCGATCGTCGACTGGGGATACTTCAGCGATGACATCCGCTTGCGCGTCATCTTGGCGCCAACGATTTCGTGAAACCGAAATGTCACGCCCTCCTCGGAAATCTCCCGTGTGCGGGGCTTACCAATGTCGTGGAAGAGCGCGGCCAGTCGCAGCGTCAGCACCGGCGAGGTCTTGTCGACCACCGCCCAGGTGTGCTTCAACACGTCCTTGTGCTGGTGGATCGGATCTTGCTCGAGTTGCAGCAACGCCAGCTCCGGCATGAACTGGTCGGCGAGGCCGGTCCGCACGATGAAGTCCAGTCCGATCGACGGGCGCTCGGTCATCAGTAGCAGGTCGAGTTCGCCCCGGATCCGCTCGACGGACACCTTGCGCAACGACTCGGCCATGGCGGTCGCGGCCGCCTCGACGCGCGGATCGATGTCGAGGTGGAAGCGCGCGGCGAACCGCGCGGCCCGCAGCATGCGCAACGGGTCGTCGCGAAAGAGTCCCTCGGGTTCGGTCGGCGTGCGCAAACGTCGCTCCGCAAGATCACGAAACCCCTGGTGATAGTCGAAGAACGTCCGCACCCCCTCCGCACCGTTCGCGAGCGCGACGACGTCGAGCGCCATCGCGTTGATCGTGAAGTCGCGACGGCTGAGGTCGACCTCGAGCGAATCTCCCCACTCAACCGATGGTTTACGCGAGTGGTCGACGTAGGCCTCGGACCGAAAGGTGGTGACTTCGGCCTTCACGCCATTGGCCCGTAGGGTGCCACCAATCGTGCCGAAGGCACGTCCCTGTTCCCACAGCGCGGTACACACGTTGCTCATCATCCGCGCGATGTCGTCCGGCCGCGCGTTCGTCGTGAAGTCAATCTCGAAGTCCGTCTTGCGGGGCTCGCCGAGCAGCGCGTCGCGCACGGAACCGCCCACCGCGTAAAGCGAGTACCCCTCGTCGAAGAAGACGCGAGCGAGGGGGCGGGCGTCGTCGACGAGTTCGTTCAAGCGCTGCTGGGCGGTATCCATTGACATCACTGGCACTGAAGGGTAGTTGGACCGCTGGGCCAGCACGAGCGACGGTAGCCTGGGTCTGCATGTACCACCGATTTTCGACCTGGTGGCGGGCGCTCAGCGTGGTACTCCTCGGCCTCGCGACGACGACGTGGCCGTCGGCCACGGGGGCCGCCACCTCTTCGAATTTCGCCGTGCTACGCGAGTCGTCGGCGGCGACGATCTCGTCCTCGGGAACGGCGCGCTTCGCGGTGACCCTCGCCTTCGACCAACCCGAGCGAGCCCTCACGGTCGCCGTCGCCCTCTACCCGCGCCTGGTTATGCGATCCCAGATCGATCCGGTGATCACCGGCGCGGGTGTCGGCGGACCCGCGAGTGCGTCGACCGGGAGTACTCGACCGGACTGCACGGCGTCGCGAAGCGCCACGATGATCATCGGCCTCTTCACGCAGCGCGCGGCCAGCGCCCGCACGCGATGTGGACCACTCCCCCAACTTCGCCTCCCCTGCCACGGATCAGCGTGCGACGGCGTCTACCCCATTCGCTTCGCCGTGAGCGAGGCCGGAACCACCACCGTTGAGTGGTCGCTGCTCGCCGTGCAGAGCGCCACGGTGGTGAACCCCTTGCGTCTCAACTGGATCACCACGCTCGGGACGGGAACCTGGTCCAAACGAGTACGCACGGCGGCCGTGCTGGGCGACATTGGCAAGCATCCGAACTTTCCCATCACGTTGAGTGCGAACTACCAAACCCTCGAACGCGCCTTCGACGCTGGCGTCGCCGGCGCCGCGTGGCGCCGCGCCTTGCGCCACGCCGTCGCGAGCCCGCTGCATCGGATTGCCGACGCGCCACCCAGCCACGTTGACTTCGCCGGGCTCGCGGCCAACGGCCTCGACGGCGAGGTTAAGGCCCAGCTGGGACTCGCGAGCCAACTCGTCCAGTCACTGACTGGGCGCCACCTCGATAGTCCAGTCCTGCTCCAGGGGTCACCGTCGGCGGCGACCCTCGCGGCGTTGTCGACCGCCGGTGTCTCGAACGTCGTGCTGCCCGAGGATCGGTTGACGGTCGTCCCGTCGACCACGTTGACCTGGGGCGCACCGTTCCGCGTGTCCGGGGTCGGGTCGACCGTGGCGCTGGCCGACGACGGACCACTCTCGCTGCTCGCGGTCGACGGGGCGATCGAACCGGGCCGACGGGCTGCGATCACCCTGGCCACACTGGCCTTTTTGCACTTCGAGGCGCCCAACGTGCCCTCCAGCCGCACCGTCGTCCTGCTCGTCCCCGCGGCTACGACGTCGATCGCCTACCTCAACGACGTCGTGACGGGACTGCGTGGCAATCCCTTCGTCGTCGCGGGCAACCTCGTGCCGTCCTTCTCGTCCTCACTGATCGGCAGTGACGGAGCGCCCGCGACGCGCACGCTCTTGGCGGGGCCGAGCTCAACGTGGAGCGCACACAACGTCTCGAGCCTGGCCAGCGTGGCAACCCAGGTCGGCTCGTTCAGCCAGGCCATCACCGATCGTGCGGTGTCCTACGCGTTGCGAGTGGCCACGGCATCGAGCGAGATCGTCGGCTCCGCGTCGCGACGCCAAAGCGCGATCAACGCCGCCGGCGCCGCCCTCAGCGCGCAACTCGCCCAGTTCACGGTCGATCCGAGCGCCATCACCCTCGCGGGCCCGGGCGCCGCGCTGCCGATCACGCTACACAGCACCGCCCCCTACACGGTGACGGCGGTGGTTCACCTACTCACCAACCAGCTCAGCTTTCCGAAGGGGTCGAGCATCGTCGTCTCGTGGAATTCGCCTACGACGTCGGTTCGGGTGCCCACGTCGAGCCGGCGGGGAAACAGCCTGACCCTGCAGGTGAACGTCACGACGTCCGATCAGCAGGTCTTACTCGCGCACGCCGCCATCCAGGTGCGCATCGCCGGTAGTTCGGTCGTGGGCTACCTACTCACCGCGGCCTCCCTGCTCGTCCTCGCCGGTTGGTGGTGGCGAACGTATCGGCGGCGCCCGAAGGCTCGACACGCTCGATGAGCACCACGTCGAATCACTCCTCGCGCGTGCTGTCCATGGCGAGCGGCACACTCGTGTCTCGGCTTACGGGACTCATTCGGGTCTTTGTTTTGGTGTGGGTGCTCGGCTTCACCCCGCTGGCCGACGCCTTCAACCTCGCCAACACCATTCCCAACATGCTCTTCGACCTCGTGCTCGGTGGCGTCATGATCGCGACGTACATTCCGGTCTTCGTCGAGCGACTCGCCGTCGACGGCGAGCGACGCGCGTGGCACTCGATCTCGACGGTGCTCACCGCCTCGGTTCTGGTCTTGGTCGCCGGATCAGCACTCGCGTGGTGGACCGCGCCGTGGATCATCGATGGCTTTACGGCACTACACCAGCTCGACGTTGGCCGAGCCGCCGCCACCCTGGTTGACCAGCGTCGCGTCGCGACTCAGTTGCTTCGATGGTTCGTACCCCAGATCTTCTTCTACGGCATCATCGGTCTGGCCACGGCCCTGCTCAACGTTCGTCACCGCTTCGGCGCTCCGGCCTGGGTGCCGGTGGCCAACAACGTCATCGCGATCGCGGTGCTCGTGTGGTTCCACCTGGTTGACCCCACGCCGGTGCTATCCCAACTTCCCGGCAGTCACGACCTGCTGTGGCTTGGCCTGGGCACGACGCTCGGCGTCGCCGTCCAATTCCTCTGTCTACTCCCCTCGCTGGCTCGCAGCGACCTGTGGCGCATCGGCCCTCGATTCGACCTTCACGACCCGGCGTTGCGCGCCATCACCCGACTGGGGAGCTGGACGCTGCTGGTCGTCATGGCCAACCAGGCGTCGCTCTACGTCATACTCGCCTTCGCCTTCGGCGAAGGCGGCAGCGGTCCGGTGAGTGCGTACACCTACGGATGGTCCTTCTTTCTCATCCCGTACGCGGTGATCGTCGTCTCGGTGCTCAGCTCGCTCGGACCCCAACTCGCTCGACTCGCCACCGACCACGACTACGTAGCGTTCAGCCAGCGACTTCGCTTCGGGTTGCGCCAGTCGCTCGTCATCATCGTTCCGTGCAGCGTCGGGTTCATTATCCTCAGCCAACCGCTCGTCGCGGTACTCAATCACGTCAACGCGACGCGCACCATACCGGCCGGCACCGTGCTCGCCATCCTCGCGGCCGGCATGCCGGGCTTCACCGTGTTCATGTTGGCCGTTCGAGGACTTCAAGCCATGCAGCGGGCCCGACACGTCTTCCTGCTCTATCTGCTGGAGAACGTCCTCACGATCGCCTTGGCGATCGTGATCGGTCGCCATTCCCTCGCCGCCCTGACGGCCAGCATCTCGCTCGCCTACGGCGTGGCCGCGGTCGTGGCGCTCGCCGTACTGGCCCGCCTCCACGTATCGATCACCTCAACGATCTGGTCCGTTCACGTCCGTCGAAGCCTGGTCGCATCCCTGGTCGCGGGCGCCGCCATGGCCGTGGTCTACGCGTCGTCGAACGCGGCCATCGGACTGGGCCTGCTCGTGCGCTTCGGGGGCGCGCTGGCCGCCGGCACCCTCGCCTACGTGGCCGTCATCGCCGCCGGTCAGCGGCGCGCTGGCCGCCGGCGCTCGAACGTGTAAGGCTGGCCGTCGCCACCACCAAGGGGGACTCATGGCCCAGATTCGCGTGATCACCGACAGCGCCTGTGACCTGCCTCGCGAGATTGCCGAGCACCTCGACATCGACATCGTCTCGCTCACCATTCGATTCGGCGACGAGGAGTTCGTTGACCGTGTTGACCTCTCCCCCGAACAGTTCTGGGCGATGTGCAAGGCCAACAAGGTCTTGCCCGAGACCGCGGCACCGTCACCCGGTGCCTTCCAGGAAGCCTACGAGCGCGCGCGTGGTGCGGGTTGCGACGGCGTGCTCGTCGTGACGATCTCGGCCGCGCTGTCCGCCACACACCAGTCGGCCACGCTCGCCGCCGAGGCGGTGGCCGATTCGATTCCCGTGCGCGTGGTGGACACCAAAGCCGTATCGATGGCTCAGGGAATGCTCGCCATGGACGTGGCCGAACTGGCCAAGACGGGTGCGGGGCTCGACGAGCTCGAACGCCGCGCGCAGCAACTGGTCGACCGGGTCGGCGTCTGCGGCACGCTCGACACGCTGGAGCATCTCGTGAAGGGGGGGCGCGTCGGCGGCGCGCGGGCCCTCATCGGTCAGGTGCTGTCAATCAAACCCTTGCTCGCACTGAAGGACGGCGTCGTCACCGAAGCGGGTCGCCAGCGAACACGCGCCAAGGCACTCGCCGCGGTGGCGGCGGTGGCGCGTAGCCACGCGCCACTGGCCCGGATTGCCATTGCGCACGGGGACGCCAGCGACGTCGACACCATCGTCGAGATGGTCCGCGATATCCCCTCGACCGAACCACTGATCGTCACCGACATCGGCCCCGTCGTCGGCACCCACGGGGGTCCACGGATCGTGGCGGTCTGTTGGGTTGGAGTTTGAGAGCCCTGGACCGCTAGGTTCGTAGCGTGACGGCGACCAGTCCACCCCCAGAACGCGGACCCGATTTCGTCGACAAGGCGCTGGGCTCGCTCGATCACCTCCTCGATGTCGTTCACGACAAACTGTTGCGCCCAATCTTGCTCGTCGGCCGCACCCTCGCGTTCATCTTCGTGCTGCTGCTCGTGGCGCTGGTGCTCGTGATCGTGCTGATCATTGGCGTGACCCGACTCCTGGACGTCTACCTCTTCGCTGGACGCGTATGGATCACCTACGTGCTCGTCGGCGCTGTCTCGTTGACGGCGGGCTTGATTATCTGGCGCCGACGCCGTCCCGCCCCGACGCGCGGAGCGCCACGTGACTGATCACACGCGGGTGCTCATCGTTGGATCGGGACCAGCCGGCCTGACCGCGGCTATCTACACCGCGCGCGCGCAGTTGCGACCGATCGTCATTGAGGGCGAGCCGTCGTCGACCTCGGATCAGCCGGGTGGTCAGCTGATGTTGACCACCGATATCGAGAACTTTCCCGGTTTCCCCGAAGGCATCACCGGACCCGAACTCATGGCTAATATGCGCGCTCAGGCCGAGCGCTTCGGGGCGGATCTGCGCGTTAACAAGGTTCAGCGCCTGGACGCGACCGAACGACCGTTTCGCGCGTGGCTCTCCGGCGACGACGAGCCCAGCATCACCGCCGACGCGGTCATCCTGGCCACCGGTGCGCAGTCACTGATGATGAACGTGCCGGGCGAGAGCCGACTGCTGAGCCACGGCCTTTCCACGTGCGCGACCTGTGACGGCTTCTTCTTTCGCGGCCACGACATCGCCGTGATCGGCGGCGGCGACTCGGCGATCGAGGAGGCCACGTTTCTCACCCGCTTCGCCTCGACCGTGACGGTGGTTCACCGTCGAGACGCCCTTCGAGCGTCAAAGATCATGCAGGAACGCGCCTTCGCCAATGACAAAATTCGCTTCGCGTGGAACACCCAGGTCCTCGAGGTCCTCGGCGACAGCAAGGTTTCGGGTCTTCGAGTCGCCGATACCGTCACGGGCGTCGAGCGCATCATGGACGTGACCGGTGTCTTCGTCGCCATTGGGCACGTTCCCAATACCGCGCTCGTGCACGGCCAGGTCGACTTGCACGACAACGGCTACGTCCGCACCGGCGTGGGCTCGTTCACCAACGTTGACGGACTGTTCGCCGCGGGTGATGTGCAAGACGACCAGTATCGACAGGCGATTACGTCGGCCGGCTCGGGCTGCGTTGCCGCCATTGACGCGGAGCGGTGGCTCGAAGCGCAAGGTGCGTGATCTTCGGTGGGTAAGGTGGTCGCCACGACACTGACGTGATGCACTGGAGGAAGTAGAACCATGACGAGTCCCATTACCATCCTGACCGACGCCACGTTCGACGAGGTCATTGGTGCGGCCGATAAGCCAATTCTCGTTGACTTCTGGGCGGAGTGGTGCGGTCCGTGCAAAATGATCGCCCCCATTTTGGAGCAGTTCTCGGTTGAGCAGGCCGACAAGTTCACAATCGGCAAATTGGACGTTGACGCGAACGTCGCCACCGCAACCAAGTTCTCGGTGATGAGTATTCCGACGCTGCTGCTCTTCAAAGAGGGCCACGTCGTCGCGCGAATTGTTGGGGCCAAGCCCAAGGGCTCGCTCTTGCACGAGATCACCGCGTCCCTCTAACTCCCCTGATCAAGACCCCACTCCGGCGTAACGACTCCGGACCACGAGTCCAGGAGTTGCACGAACGACTGCAACGAATCGGCTACGCGGTGCTGACCGACGCGCCGACTTGCTACGGCGACGCGACGGCCGCGATGGTCGAGGCGTTCCAGCGCTCGCGCGGCCTGGCGATCACGGGTGAGGTTGACGCCACCACGTGGGCCAGGCTGTTAGAGGCCGGGTGGCACCTCGGCGATCGCCTTCTCTACCTCACGCGACCCCACCAACGCGGTGATGACGTCGCCGAGTTACAGGTTCGACTAGCGCAACTGGGCTTTGACCCCGGACGAATCGACGGAATCTTTGGCGCACTGCTGGATGGAGCGCTCGTCGACTTTCAGCGCAACCGCGCCCTCGAGCCGACTGGCACGCTCTCGCGGGCCACGCTCCTGGAACTCTGGCGCATGACGTCCATCGCGCCGGATCGACACCTGGTCACCGACGCTCGTGACCGGGCCGGCTTCAACGAGGCTGTGATTAGCCTGGTCGTAGTGGCCGGCGACACCGCGCTCGCGGACGCCGTGTCGCGATCCTGGACGGGACCGACCGAGTTGCTTCGCGTCGGGGCGACTGGCGCGAACGAGATCGCCGCCACGGCTAACGCGTCCAACGCTGGACTCGTCCTCTCCTTCGAGCTCAATCAGGCAATCAACGGCATTCACCTGCACTACTGGGCCAGTTACCGTTCGCATTCGAGGCGAGGCGAGCAGTTGGCCAGTGCGTTAGCGTCCGAGTTGGCCAACGCCTGCGACTTGCCGCGCGTTGAAGTGACCGGCATGGCGCTCCCGCTGCTGCGCGAAACCAAGATGACCACACTGCATATTGAACACGGTCACCACGAGGGCCAGATTGAGACGGTCGCAACCGTTATTTGCGCCCTTGTGACAAAAGTTCTCCACAACTAGGCAGTTTTGCTAGCCCATCGGGACCGGTAATACCAAGGAAATTTGGGCATTTTTACGACTTCACGGTGGTAACCCACAACTTCATCCACAAGTTGGGGAAAACTTCAAGGTAAGGGTTATGTTGAAGGTTGAGGGTTACTTAGCCTGCGAAATGGCAATATAGAGCCGCTCCAGGTCGTCGAGGTCGGCAAAATCAATGATGATGCGGCCATTTCGACCCTTCAGGTCGACGTGGACTCGCGTGCTGAGATAGTCCTCCAAGAGGTGCTCGAGTTCGGCAACGCTCGCGTCGGGAACGGGCCGCAGGCGCGGGGCGCCTGACACCTCGCGCAGCACGGGCTCTTCGGCGACCACGGGCTTGGGCTCCAAGAATGCCTTGACGGCCTCCTCGGTGGCTCGCACCGAGAGCTCGTTCTTGATGACGCGCGCCACCATCACTGCCTGCGCGTCGGCGTCGGTGATCGCCAAGAGCGACCGAGCGTGCCCCGCCGTTATATCGCCACTCACCAGTGCCGCCTGGGCCGCCTCACCAAGCTGGAGGAGTCGTAATGTATTCGTAACATTTGCTCGACTCTTACCCACCCGTTGGGCGACCTGCTCGTGCGTTAGATCAAATTCATCAATGAGCTGTTGGTACGCAGCTGCCTCCTCCAGCGAGTGAAGGTCAACACGATGCAAATTCTCCACGACGGCCTGCTCGAGCGACAGTCGATCATTGACGTCAACTTGAACCAGCACTGGGATGGTTTCCAAGCCGGCAATCACAGCGGCGCGCCAACGGCGCTCCCCCGCGATGAGTTCAAACATACTCTCGTCACCCTCAACCGGCCGTACTATGAGGGGCTGAAGCACGCCAAGCTCGCGAACCGACGACGCGAGCGCGTGAAGACTGTCGTCGTTGAAGGCCTTGCGGGGTTGGAACTGGTTGGGGCGTATCGCGGTGACCGGTATGCGACGTAGCGGGCCCCCAACCTCGACGTCCTGGTCTTCGACGGGTGCATCTGCCGTATCCGGAATAAGCGCACCGAGGCCTTTTCCTAATCCTGGTTTCCTAGCCATTCATGATCTCCTCCGCTAGTGCGCGATACGACTTTGCACCCTTCGAGTTAGGATCGAAGTAGGTGATGGGTTGTCCAAATGAGGGTGCTTCGGCCAGTCGCACCGTACGGGGGATCACCGTTCGGCACAACTCGTCGGGGAAGTGTCGCCGGACTTCTGCTGCGACATCAGTGGAAAGCGTATTACGCGAGTCGTACATCGTCAAGATGACCTTCGAAATTCGCAGCGTGGGGTTCAAGTTACGCTGCACGAGGTCAACGATCCGCTGGAGTTGGGTGAGTCCCTCGAGTGCGTAAAACTCGGTCTGAACTGGAACCATAATTTCCGTCGCCGCAGCGAACGCGTTGATGGTGATGAGTCCGAGCGATGGCGGGCAGTCAATGAAGATGTAGTCGAATTCACCATCGACTGACGCGAGCGCCCGCTTGAGCCGAAGTTCACGCGAGATCACCGACGTGAGCTCCTGCTCGACACCAGCCAGATCGAGGGTTGCTGGTGCGACGAACAGATTGTTGAAGCCCGTCGGTTCGACAATGTCAACCATAGGCACATCGTTGAGCAGCACGTCGTACACCGACCGTTCGAACTTTCGTCCATCGACACCTAAGCCGGTCGTTGCGTTACCTTGGGGATCCAGATCAACCACGAGAACACGCTTGTCACGCTGTGCGAGGGCCGCACCCAGCGACGTTGTCGTGGTCGTTTTACCTACCCCACCCTTTTGATTGGCCACGGCGAAAATTCTCATCGCTCCATCGTCCGCCATAAGCCTCTTCCTGCACTAAGGACCGTTGACATCCCCATCAGTCCCCTGTCATTCAACTCTGTTTTAGGTAGGTCGTCAAGTATCGATGTTTCACGTGAAACATCGATCGTACACGCCATCGATGTCGTCGGCGGAAATCTAACGCCACGCCTTGATAATCCCTTGATTCATTGAGTGATTCAACTTTTCCGATCGGGGAGCAGTGAATTTAGATTCGAATGTTGATCCTATGTTTCACGTGAAACATCCGAGGTTCCACGCTCATCACCACCCACTGAAACCGATAGCGCCGCACGATATCAACGGATCGAGAAGACCCTCACCACGACCTCACTCGGCCATCAGCCAGACGGCATCACACCAGTGAAGCCTCGCTATGGATACTCGACTGCGGACTCACTGTTTCACTCGAGATCGCCGGTAGCTGTGCCGTTGTCAACCAAAGTCCCGACTGCGATCATCGCATCGTTCTCCGGGTCGATCAATGCGTCAATCGAGAAGATGTCTGGGCGGGGGATGACCGTGGCACCACTCGAAAGTCCCAGCGGCACTTTATTTCACGTGAAACAGTCGCCTCATTAGTTGCCTGCTGCTCAACGTGAAGACGTACGCGCATCCGTACGCCGAAGGCACTGTTCAGTCTCCCACCTCAACTCACCGAATTGTCCGAGTCGTGGCGGGGGAGTCGCGCAACTGGCGACATCCTCCGACTAGGCGAAAGGGTACGCCAACGAAGCGGAACGCACTTCTATACGAAAGTGGCTTCTCGTGCCGAACGGCTTTTGGGTACCCCGGTTACCGGGACACCCGTGAGTAGCATGGCGACCATTTCGCCCTAGCGACGCGATACGCGTAGAACAAGAACGTACGATTGGCCTTCTATCGGTAATGTTTGATGTCCGCAGATCAGCGAGAGTGGCGCAGCGCCGTCGTTGCAATCCAGCGGGAATCTACCCCCCTATCCGCGACATCACTGGCCGCCCTAACGGGGGGGTTGGATGGGTACACCCGTCCAGCGACACCCGCGTGACGCGATTGAAGGTCCAGGTACCCAAGCACCACCACCTAATCTTGGGGTGACCAAGCGATCAACCCTCGACTATTGGATATGGTCCGGGCCGATTGCATAGGCTGCTACCGCTGGCGGCAAAACCTACGCTCGACGCCACTGAGTGGCTATTCCAGCAATCTCGCACGTTTTGGCTAGTTGATGGTCCTACAGCAATGTCGGGATCTTGATCCAGACTCGATCAGCCATCGCCATGGTCGAACACAGTCCACGACATGAGACCGAACTGACACGAGAAGCACATTGTTTCACGTGAAACATCGCTTCTCATCACGTGTGACCGGGTGGTGCCCAGTTGTCGAGACACCGTTCGAACGGTGCAACGTGTCACCTAGAGAATGTTTCACGTGAAACATCAGAACAGTGGGCGCTTCTTCGGAATTCCTGATGAACGCGGGTACGTCGAAGGGGTTGCACTCACTTTGCGAATCACTTGGAATCCCGCTCGATCACGGACCGCACCGTAGACTTCCAGTCCCAGCAGACCTAGACCCGCGACACTCCATCGCTCACGACTTTGGGGTGGCTCTGACACAATCAGCAGGCCACCGATGTTGAGTAAACGTGCGGCGCACTCAGCGGTCGTTGCCGGAGAACCAAATGAGCGTGAAGTCACCAGATCGAACTGGGAATCTCCCCGACGCTCTCGAGCCAAGTCTTCCGCTCGACCGCGCCACACTTCTCCGACGGCGGGTACGTCGGGCCAGGCCAGCACCTCACCAATGAATTTGGTGCGCCTCTCCATTGAGTCGAGTAGTACGGTTCGCTGGTTCCAGTGGTCGAGCAGAATGAGTCCCGGCACACCACCACCACTGCCTAGATCCAATACGTTGTGGGGCGCGTCAGGCCGAAAGTTGGCCCACGCGTCAATAAAGCCACGTGAGTGTTCGATCTGGAACTCGACCGACTTCGGTCCTAAAAAGCCTCGCGCCCTCGACTCCTCGAGGGCGCGACGCAACCATAGTGATGTCACGATTCGTTTGGCTATGCGGGTGCAATCACCACGAAACGGCGAGGCTCGTCGCCTTCCGAACGAGTGACGACCGTTTCGAGGCCATTCAACGCATCGTGAATGGCCTTGCGATCGGCGGCAGACATTGGCTCCAGAGCTCGCTCTTCACCGGTTTCCACCACCTCCTCGGCAACCTTCTGCGCGAATCGACCAAGTGCCGCAACTCGCCGCTCCCGGTAACGAGCGACATCAACCAGTATTCGGTCGGTCCGCCCCGTACTCTTAGCTTGAACGACGGTACGCGTCACTTCCTGCAGCGCTTGCAGCGTCATTCCCCTGGGTCCTACCAGGATGCCCAGTTCGGTTGGCGGATCTGCGTCAATCGCCAGCTCGACGGTCTCCTCGTCGAGTTCCCGCGCGGTAACTGCTGCCGTAATCCCCATCGATGCCAGCAATCCCTTCAGGAACTCCTGGGCAATTACACCTTGTTCGGCTAGAGACATTCCCTCGGCCACTGTGTCCTCCTCTTTCGGACTCTTCTCGACCCTTGGGGTCTCCTTCTCTTTGACTACCTTCTTGGGGTGACTGTCACCCTGGTGGTTCTTTTCCTTCTTCTCCTTGGGCGTTCGGCTCTGGTCCACCTTCCCACTGCCCCCACCCCGACGACCACTCGGTTCGTCTGACTTGCGACCATGCTGCCTCTCGGGACCGGTGCCGCCACGAGCCTTGTCATCACGGCCACCGGACCGACGAATTCGCTTCGGTCGTGGCCCGGACGGGCGAACCCTGGCGCGAACCCTGGCTTCACCCTTGACGCGTCCAAAGAGTCCCGTCTTGGGCTCTTCCAAGATCTCTATTTCGGCATCATCCTTGGTTACGCCGAGGTGCGCGAGCGCCAAGCTCGTTGCCTCGTCAATGGACTTTCCTGTTGTTTCCACCCAATCCATGGGTTAACGCGCCTTTCTCTTCCGCTTAGACCGTGATCTCGTCTGTGGTTGCGGCTTGATGGTTGATGGTTTTTTCTCGGGGGCTGGGGCTGGCGCCGGCGCAGCCTTCGTCGGTTCCGAATCAGTCGACTCCGACTTACCAGCTGCAGGAATTTCGCGCTCGCGCTCTTTGTTCGGGTTGGAGACACCAGCGCGAAACATCAGGTCCTGGGTGATGATCCTGATGATGGTTGACACGATCATGTACAAGACGACCGCCGAGGGAATCACGATGTAGAAGTACGCGAAGAAGATCGGCAGAAAACGCTGGAGTGCTTGCTGCTGGCTCGGCATCGCCTGGCCACTCTTCTTGTTGCGATTATTCATTTGGGCCATTTGGAAGTACTGCAACCCAACGGCAACGGCCACCATCACGAAGAATGGAATCGCTGCGCCAACCGAGGAGTGGTGGCTGAATGGCTTAAGGTTCAAATCGATGCCAAACGCGTTGATCTGTCCATGAGACGCCACGAGGTTGTGGTACATCTTCGACGTCGTGGGGATGTAACGCGGCTGCACGACACCGGCCGGCGTAATGTTCGCCAACCCCTTAATAACACTATACAAAATAAATAGAAATGGTGCCTGAAGCAGCACGGGTAGACAGCCACCGACGGGGTTGGCACCCTCTTCCTTGTAGAGCCGCATCAACTCTTCATTGAGGGTTTGGCGGTTCTCGGGTCCCTTGTATTTCTGCTGTAGTTTCTTGATCTCCGGCTGCAGCTTCTGCATGGCCATCATCGACTTGGTGCTTTTGACGGTGAACGGCGTCAGTGCACCCATAATCACGATTGTGAGCAGGGTGATCGCGACCGCGTAGTTGGGGACCAGCCCGTAGAGAAACGCCAGGATCCAACCAAAGAGGTGAAAGATCGGCTGGAAGATTGAACCGATGGTGTGGGTGATTGACGCCATTACTTCCAGCTCCTTGTACTACGCCGGGCTTGGGGGACGAGGTCGATGCCGTGCGGTCCCAGTGGCCGACACCGCACGACCCTTCGAACGGCCAGCCACAGCCCGTACCGAGCCCCGTGAACCGATAGGGCCTCGAGCGCGTAGTTTGAGCACGAAGGGTAGAAGCGACACGGTGACGGTCGTCCGCTACTCACGCGCTGATACGCCTTGATCAACTGACTGGCGGCGCGAGCCGGCCTCGATGGGCTACCTGAGGAGTCGGGCGTTCTTGATCGCGCCGTGAAGATGCCGTCGGAGTTCGTCATAGGAGAGGTTTCCAGTCTCTATTGCACATTTGATCAGGTATGTTCCTGGTTTGATGGACGAGCCACACTCGTCCAAAATCGATCGCAGTCGGCGGCGGATTCGATTGCGTGCCACGGCGTTGCCGACCTTGCGACTGATCGCGTAGGCGGCGGCCACTCCATCGTCATCGGCCGTGCTCTCAACGTAGACGATGCGCAGCGGTCCACTTCGTCCCCGCGCCGTGGGCGTCGAGAGTCGAGCGAACTGCCGTCGGGTCTGAACCCGATCGGGCACCGCTCACACCGTTAACTGGTGACGGCCCTTGGCCCGTCGAGCCTTGAGCACCGCGCGTCCCGCCCGAGTTCGCATTCGCGACCGAAAACCATGGGTTTTCGCGCGCTTACGCTTGTTTGGTTGATACGTCCGCTTCACAGAATCCTCTTCTCACACGATGTCGCAATCGCTTCGCGACACCCCCTGGGGGTGGCGAGCGCTACTGGGTGCCATCCTACCGCACCCTGCGAACCCTCCCGCTTGGCCGTGAACGGTGTAACGTGACTATTCCGAGACGGTAGGGCAGTTTGAACGCCATACGCCTGTGGAAAATGTCGACGTTGACTTGTGGAGGAACATTGTGACGAGTGGAGAGGACGTCTGGTCCGCGCTACGTGACTCCATACGCGGTAACGCATCTGAAGCCGTGTGGACGGCCGGGCTCAATACACTGCGCCTTGTGGATTATCACGATGACGAGCTCGTCATCGGTGCTCCTAATCAGATTCAGTTGCAACGCGTTCAACAACGCTACCTGCCGTTCATCATCGAGCAGGCACGCCAGATTGTTGGTGAGGACGTCCGTGTTTCATTAACGATCAGTGACCAATTGGTGACGACCAGTGATGAGGCATCGTCCAACGTCAAGCCGAGCGATGCGCCGACCTCAACGTTTACGCCGAGTATCGATCGACCAGCTCGTCTCGATCCTCGGATGACCTTTGACTCATTCGTACCGGGACCTTCGAATCGATTGGCTTTCGCGGCGGCCCAGTCAGTGGCTGAAACTCCTGGTCGGGCCTACAACCCGTTGATGATCTACGGGAACTCGGGTTTGGGTAAGACCCACCTGCTTCACGCCATTGGTAACTACGTACACGAGAACTACCCCGAACGGAAGGTTCTCTACGTGTCGACCGAGACGTTCCTCAACGATTTCATTCGCGCGATCCAAACGCGCACGCAACTGGCACTACACGAGCGCTATCGCGAGAACGATGTGTTGCTTATCGACGACATTCAGTTCATGGAGACCCGTGGTGAGACCTTCCACGAAGAGATATTTCACACCTACAACGCATTACATGGTGACGGCAAGCAGATTGTGTTGACGTCGGATCGCTCGCCCCGCGATCTCGCCGGAATTCAAGAGCGCTTTCGGAGTCGTCTCTTGCAGGGCTTGGTCACCGAGATCGATCAACCCGATCTCGAAACCCGAATTGCCATCCTGCACGCCAAGGCCGAGGCCGAGCACGTTGACCTGCCGCGCGACGTGGCCGAGTGGATAGCCCACCGGGTACGTGACAACATTCGAGAGCTCGAGGGCTCGGTGACGATGTTGCGAGCCTTCGCGAACCTTCGCCAAGAGCCCATCTCGCTCGACTTGGCGAAGAACCACCTGAACAACCTCGGTCACGAACAGGTGACGTTGAAGCCTGAAGCCATCCTTGAGGCGGTTTCTGACTACTACGGGCTGTCCGTCGGTGAAATTAAGGGATCGAAGCGTCTCCGGCCCCTGGTGCACGCCCGACACGTCGCGATGTACCTCATCCGTGAACTTCTCGACAACTATTCGTATCCCATGATTGCGAGAATCTTTGATGGCCGCAACCACACCACGGTGATTAGCGGCGTGGAGAAAATCAAGCAACAGTTGCCCCTGAATGGCGACCTCCTCGCCCAGATCAACCACCTCAAGCGCCGCCTCCAGGGCGAGGGCTTCGAATAGTTTGTGGACAAGATGGGTGGATCGTTGTTGGTGCACCGTGAACAAGTGGTGAGAAATCAACATCACGCGAGGCTTCAAGTTCGTTGGTTGAGACAGTTTTAAACAACCATGTGGTTAATTGTGCTTTACTAAAACGATGTTAATCAGGTGAAACAGAGAACAAACAACACCGCACAGCCCTACTACTACCAACCCCACCATCCACATACCAAGCCACGTAACCTCAGTAGTCAACGAAAGGCACTCGATGAAGTTCAAATCTGAACGGGACATGCTGGTTGAAGCCCTGACCCTCTCGAGCCGCGTGGTGTCGACCCGACTCGTGGGTGCCACGTCAGGGGTTTTGCTCTCGCTCACGGGCAACGAGCTGGTAATTACGGGCACCGACCTCGACATCACCATTCGAACCACCATTGACGTCATCGGACTCGAAAGTGGCTCAGTCGTGATCCCGGCTCGACTCATCGTGGATGCGGTTCGATCGCTCGAGGCGGGGGCGGTGACGATTGATGGCAACGACGAAGTAGTGGAGGTATCGCTCGGTCGCGCGAAGTTCTCACTGCGCACGTTCCCCGCGATGGACTACCCCAAGTTGCCACCGGTCACAGGAAAGCTTGTGACCATACCCGCTCTCGATCTCATCCAGGGAATCAATCAGGTGGTTCGAGCCGCCGCGACCGACGACGCACGACCACTGCTGACCGGTGTGCTGCTAACCACCGATAACGAAGCACTGCGACTCATCGCTACCGACTCCTACCGACTCGCCGTGCGCGACGTTCCCGGGGTTTCCTCTTTCGGGGACAGTCACGACCTCCTCGTTCCCGCTCGGGCCCTCCAGGAACTCCAGCGTGCGGCGTCGTCACTCACGCACGACGCGGAGATCGGGGTGACTCTCACCGACGCCGAAATCTCCTTCGTCGTTGGCAAAACGAATATCTCCTCGCGGTTGATCGAGGGCAACTACCCGTCGGTTCTCCAACTCATACCTGCGAGCTACCCGAGTCAGTTGCGCGTGGCGAAGGACACACTGCTGACCTCGCTGCGTCGCGCCAAGTTGCTAGCCAAGGACTCCACGTCTTCGGTTCGCCTGAGTGTCAAAGATCGGATGGTTGAGATTCGCACCCAGAGTCAAGACGCTGGTGGCGTCGAGGACAACGTCGACGCCGACTACGTGGGTGAAGACCTAACTATCGCGTTCAATCCAAACTTCCTGATCGACGGCATTGAGGCCGTGATGGGAGATGAGGTCGTGCTCGAGATGTCGGACTCGGTTCGACCCGCGATGGTCCACGGTGTCGACGACCTGCGCTTCCGGTATCTGCTCATGCCAGTGCGCGTGCAGTAGTCGGTATGCCACCGTGGGACTCCACGAACTAGTTCTGCGCAACTTTCGCTTGTTTGACGAGCTTCACTTTCATCCCGATGCCGAAGCGGTCACCGTCCTGCTCTCCGCTAACGGTACCGGGAAGAGCTCCGTGCTCGAAGCCGTCTACGCGCTCGCGACCGCCAGTTCTTTTCGAACGACGAACGCCGGCGACATGGTGCGAACCGGCACCGCACTAGCGGAGGTTCACGGGATCTTGTTTCACGTTGATCGACGCCTGCAGGTCGACCTCACCATCACGCGGGGCTCGCGCTCGACCCAGAAGCGTATGTTGATCAACGGTCAACGACCGACCTCGCGCGCCGACCTCGCCGAGGCGCTGCCCCTGACGGTGTTCACGCCCGAGGGGGTAGACGTGATTCGTCAGGGTCCCGAGCACCGTCGCGCATTCGTTAATCACCTTTTAGATGACGTTGAGCCAAGCAGCAGTCAACTGCTCGAGCGATTCGCGAGAACACTGAGCCAGCGAAACGCACTGCTTCGCCGATATGGGGGTAGGCGGCCGACGTCGAGTGAACTCGACGAGCTCGAGGTATGGTCGGCCGACGTCGCATCGGCGGGTGAGGAGCTGGCGGACGAGCGACAGGCACTGCTCGGTGATCTCGCACCGATCGTCCAGGAGTACTACACCGCGCTCGCCGACGATGGACAAGTGGTTTCGCTCACCTACGACCGGTCGTGGCGCGGACCACTGATGACGGCGCTGCGTCAGGCCGTCGACGACGACCTAGTTCGGGGACACACGACACTGGGTCCACACCGCGACGACGTGAGGGTCACCCTGGACTCGCGAGACGCACGGCGCCAGTCGTCCCAGGGCGAACAACGCTCCCTCGCACTCGCCCTGCGACTGGCGGGTCACCAGCTCGTGCGTCAACGTCGCGGGGTCGATCCACTCCTCCTACTCGACGACGTGTTTAGCGAACTCGATCCAGTGAGGAGCGACCGACTGCTCCAGCTGCTTCCAGTGGGACAAACCCTGGTGACCACCGCCGCACCACTGCCGAAACGCCTCTCACCGGCGGTGCTGGTCGACCTGACGTCAGCGATCCCATGACCAGGCGCCGCGACGATCCACAGCAGTTGGGTGAACTCTTGAACGGGGTGGCTGGCCGCCTGCGGCGCGTCGACTTGCGGCTGATGGATCGAGTGCAGCCACTGTGGGATGGGGCCGTCGACGACGCCATTCGCGAGCGTTGTCGACCTCTCTTCATCCGCGACGGGATCTTGGTCGTCGCCGTTCCATCTGGGGCCGACGCTCAACGAGTTCGTCAAGACGCCACGGCCATACTCGCGAGTTTCGCCTCGCTCGGCGACGACGCGCCACGCGCGATTCGAACGTCGCTTCAGACGTAACGATGACGCACGTCGAGGTGTCGCGTCACATCGCGAACGGATTGAGGTCACACCCCTTCGGGTAGGATGAACGAGTCGAACCGTTGTCGTCGCCTGCGCTGAGGCGCGCCAAATTTTACGACCGAGAGGACTATTTCGTGGCCGCAAAATCCAAGGGTTCCGTCAGTTACGAGGCCGAGGACATCAGGGTCCTCGAGGGTCTAGATCCCGTTCGGATGCGACCCGGTATGTACATCGGATCGACCGGACCGGCGGGACTGCACCACCTGGTGTGGGAGGTAGTTGATAACGCGGTTGACGAGGCGATGGCCGGTTTTTGCACCCGGATCGACGTCACGATCCTGGCTAATGGCAGCTGTCGAGTCACCGATGACGGGCGTGGGATTCCCACCGACGACCACCCTCAATACCCCGGCAAGTCCGCGGCGGAGATCGTGCTGACGGTACTGCACGCCGGCGGCAAGTTCGGGGGCAGTGGTTACAAGGTGTCCGGAGGGCTTCACGGCGTTGGCGTATCGGTGGTGAACGCGCTTTCGACCGAGCTCATCCTCGAGATCGACCGTGATGGCAAGCGTCACGAGTTGGTGTTTCGCGACGGTGGCGTTCCCCAGGGCAAGCTGCGGGTAACGGGCGATGCGCCGAATGGCCGGACGGGTACGACCGTCACCTTCACGCCCGACCCGGCCATCTTTGACGAGACGGAGTTTCGTGCTCAGACGGTGACCGAACGACTGCAAATCATGGCTTTTTTGAATCGGGGCCTCGAAATCCGCTTCGTCGACCAGCGACCGGGTCGCGCGGCGAAGGAGACGTTCAAGTACGCCGGTGGTATCGTCGACTACGTCCGCCACCTCAACAACTCCAAGGAGTCGCTCTTTCGAAAGGTCGGTTTCTACGACCAGTCCGAGGAGGGCCAAGAAGTTGAGGTCGCCTTCCAGTGGAACACCGGCTACTACGAGAGCATTCACTCTTTCGCCAACGGCATCGCGACCATTGAAGGCGGCATGCACGAAGAGGGATTCCGTAAGGCGATCACGAACGTACTCAACCGATACGCCCGCAAACGAAACCTGCTGAAGGAGAAGGACGAGAACCTGAAGGGCGAGGACATCCGAGAGGGACTGACCGCGATCGTGTCGGTACGACTCGCGGCCCCCCAGTTCGAGGGTCAAACGAAGGGCAAGCTCGGCAACGTCTCGATGCGTTCGCTGGTGGAACGAGCCACCAACGAGAAGTTGGCGGACTGGCTGGAGGAAAACCCCCGCGAGGGCGGACAAATCGTGGCCAAGGCCATCCAGGCGTCGCGTTCACGGATGGCGGCCCAACACGCCCGTGACTTGACCCGGCGCAAGAACGCGCTCGACGGCGCCGGTCTTCCCGGCAAGTTGGTGGACTGCTCATCGCGCGACCCACGCGAGTGCGAACTCTTCATCGTCGAGGGCAACTCGGCCGGTGGCTCCGCGAAGGACGCTCGAAATCCGCGCACCCAAGCGATCCTGCCCATTCGCGGCAAGATACTCAACGTCGAGAAGGCCCGCACCGACAAGATTTTGAAGAACACCGAGATCCAGGCACTGATTGCCGCGATCGGCGCCGGCGTGGAGGCGGACTTCGACGTCAGCAAGGTTCGTTACGACAAGATCATCCTGCTCGCCGACGCCGACGTCGACGGCAGCCATATTCGGACCCTGCTGCTGACCTTCTTCTTTCGCCAGATGACCGAGTTGGTGAACAACGGTCACGTCTACGTTGCCCAGCCCCCGCTCTACTCGACGCTCGTCGGCAAGGAAAAGGCCTACCTGCGCGACGACCTCGCCAAGGCCCGCTTCCTCGACGAGCACCCCGATCATCGCAACGAGTTCCAGCGCCTCAAGGGCCTGGGCGAGATGGACTACGACGAGCTGCGCGAGACGACGATGGATCCCACGAAGCGAGCACTGCTCCAGATAACGGTGGAGCAGGCGGCACTCGCGGACGAGGTCTGCTCGATTCTCATGGGCGATGACGTGCCCCAGCGCCGACACTTCATTCAAACCAACGCGAAAGACGTTCGCTTCCTAGACATCTAGGCACGGAGGAACATGGCCCGCAAGAAGAGCATCCCCACTAGTTCGACCCCCGACGTCGGCGAGGTCGTCGTCGGTTACGTCGAGCCGATCGAGATCAACCTCGAGATGGAGCGGTCCTTCCTCGAGTATTCGATGTCGGTCATCGTCTCGCGAGCACTGCCCGACGCGCGCGACGGACTGAAGCCCGTGCATCGACGGATTCTCTACTCCATGTTCGATCAGGGCCTACGTCCCGATCGACCGCACACCAAGTGCGCCAAGGTGGTCGGCGAGGTGATGGGGACGTACCACCCCCACGGCGACAGCGCGATCTACGACGCGCTGGTGCGAATGGTGCAGGACTTCGCCATGCGCCACCCGCTGATCAGCGGCCACGGCAACTTCGGCGGAACCGGTCCCGACGAGGGAGCGGCCGCGATGCGCTACACCGAGTGTCGACTCGCCCCCCTGGCGCTCGAGCTGCTCGACTCGATCGATGAGGAGACCGTCGACTTCGAGCCCAACTACGACAACACCAATCAGCAGCCGACGGTACTGCCGAGCCGGTTTCCCAACCTGCTGGTGAATGGCTCTCAGGGTATCGCCGTCGGCATGGCGACCAAAATCCCGCCGCACAACCTGGGTGAGGTAATCGACGCAACGCTGCACCTGCTCGCCAACCCCGGTGCCACCTCCGACGACCTGATGCGTTTCGTCAAGGGGCCGGACTTCCCGACGGGCGCGCAGATTCTCGGTCGGCAAGGCATCCTCGACGCGTACCGAACGGGCCGTGGCTCGATCAAGGTTCGCGCGGTGGCCGAAGTGGACGAGCACCGGGGTGAGACCCACATCGTGGTGACCGAATTCCCGTACGAGGTTTCGGTGGAGTCCGTCGAGGAGAAGATTTACGATCTCGTCAAGGCGGGGGAGTTGGACGGGGTCGCGGCCGTCCAAAACGACTCGGCGGGCCGACAGGCCCGCCTCGTCATTCGGCTCAAGCGTGACGCCAACGCCAACGTGGTGCTCAACAAGCTCTACAAGAACACCACCCTGCAAACGACCTTCGCGGTCAACATGCTCGCGCTCGTCGACGGCGTGCCGCGCACGCTGAACCTCGCCGCGGCGCTGACGTACTACATCGCCCACCAGATCGACGTCGTGACCCGTCGCACGCAGTTTCGCCTGCGTAAGGCCGAGGCCCGCGCGCACATCGTCGAAGGGTTGTTGCGAGCGATCGACATGCTCGACCAGGTCATCGCGACGATTCGCGGATCAGACGACCGCCCGGCCGCGCGAGCGTCCCTGATGACCGTGCCGTTCTCCTTCTCCGAAGAGCAGGCCAACCATATCCTCGACATGACCCTGGGACGTCTGACGCGACTCGGGCGTAGCGAACTTGACGAGGAGATGGCCCGCTTGCGCGAGACGATCACCGAGCTTCGATCGATCCTGGCGAGCGACGCCAAATTGCGCGGGGTCATCGCCGACGAGATGTCGGCGATCAAGGCGAAGTACGCCAATGAACGGCTGACCCAGGTCGTGAACGACCCCGGCGAGCTTGGCGTCGAGGACTTGATCGATGACGAGGACGTCGTGATCACGATGACCCGCGCCGGCTACGTCAAGTCGGTGTCGGCCGACGCGTTTCGCACCCAGGGTCGCGGCGGTCGGGGAGTCCAGGGGGCCAAGTTGCGCGACGAGGATCTCGTCGACCAGATCGTGCACACCACGACGCACGCCCACCTGCTGCTCTTCTCGAACCGGGGGCGGGTCTTCCGTCTGCGCGGACACGAGATTCCGATGAAGGAGCGTACGGCCAAGGGCACGGCGATCGTCAACCTCCTCAACCTCTTGCCGAACGAGTCGATCCAGGCGATCGTGGCGACCAAGGACTTTCCGCGCGACAAGTTCCTCGTCTTCACGACCGCGAGTGGCACGGTGAAGAAGACGTCATTTTCCGAATACGACAAGTCCCGTCGCGAGGGTTGGATCGCCATCAAGTTGCGCGATGGTGACGAGGTGGTTCGCGTCGTCGCGACCAGCGGCGCCGACGATCTGATGATGGTCACGCTTCGCGGCATGGCGATTCGCTTCAACGAGGCCGAGGTGCGTGACATGGGTCGCGACGCCACCGGGGTGCGCGGCATTCGATTAAAGGACGACGACCGCGCGATCTCCTTGGACGTCGTGCGCGCCGACGCCGATCTCTTCTTGGTCACCGACACCGGGTTCGGCAAACGCGTGAAGACCGAGCGCTTCAACGCCCAGGGCCGTGGTGGTCAGGGCGTGCGCGCCATTCGCCTGACCGCGGCCCGAGGCTTTGTCGTCGCGGCGTTCATGGTGGAACTGGCCGACGAGGTGCTGCTTGCCTCGAGTGGCGGCGTGCTGATCCGCACGCCGGTGCGCGAGGTCTCGTCCCAGGGTCGCGACGCCACCGGGGTGCGGGTGATGAACCTCGACGACGGGCACAGCGTCGCGACCGCCGCCGTGGTGCCGGCGGTCGACGCGTAGCTACGCGCCGAGCGCTCGCTCGATGGCGTCGTGGAGTGCTTGCTCACCGCGGGCGCCGACGACGATCTCGGCGCGGTTGATGACGAAGGTGGGAACGCCCGTAATGGCGAGCTCACGAGCCGTTGCCTCGTCAGCGAGAACGGTGTCGAGGTGATCATCGCTACGCCACAGTGCGCTGGCGTCGACGACGCCGACGTCGTCGGCGAGTGCATTGAGCGTCGCGTGGTCGCTGACCAGCCGCCCCTCACTGAAGTAGGCCCGATGGAGTCGACGCGCCATCGCCGGGCCGTGGCCCTGCGTGGTGGCGAGCGCGACGAGCCGGTGAGCGTCGCGCGTGTTGGTTGAGCGAGCGTGCTCGAGCGACCACGTCAGTCCCAGGTCCGCTGCTTGACTGCTCAGCTGTGCATTGAGCGCGCGGGCGCGCTCCAGCGGCACGCCGTACTTGGCCGCCACGAACTCGTCGAGTCCCGTCGAACTCGCCGTGGCGAGTGGATCGAGCTCAAAGGCGTGGTACGTGACGACGAACCGATCGAGCCCGCCCAGGCGGTCCAGGGCCAACTCCAGCTGGCGCGAGCCCAGGTAGCAGAAGGGACAGACCACGTCGCTCCACAGGTCAATAGTGATGGAATCGGGCACCACGCCATCGTGGCACACGTGGGCGTGGGGCAGAATGGTGGCATGGTTGCGCGACCCACCCCTTCACGCCACGTACCGAGTCGGTCGGTGATGGCCCAACGCGTGACCCCGCGGCATCGGTTCCGGGCCACCGGCTCGCACCGGTACCGTCATCTCGCCAGCGTAGAACGTTCGCCAGGACACTAAGTTGCTGATTGCTCGGGATTTGGGAATTGAGATTGGCGCGCGCCGCATCGTCGAGCCGGTGTCCTTCACCGTCGGTGACGGCGAGAAGGTGGGCGTCGTCGGGCGCAACGGCGTCGGCAAGTCGACGTTGCTCGCGGTGCTGCGTGGCGAAACACCCGAGCACTTGCGGGTGACGGGGAGCGTCACGCATCACGGGACGCTCAGTCACCTGCCCCAAGAGCCGATCGTCGGTGGACTCGGCGTCGAGCCGATTGGGCTCTCGCACGTGCTCTCGGCGCGCGGACTCGACCAACTCGACGCCGACATGCAGCACGCACGACACGAGCTGGCCGCCCACCCGAACAACCACACCATCGAGCGGTTCACGTCGCTCGAGGCCGACTTCGGTGAACGCGGTGGCTACGAGGCCGAGTCCGAGGTCGCCCGGCTCGCGGCGGGCTTGGGTCTCGATGAGGCGCTGCTTTTGGAGGATTTGGGATCGCTGTCGGGTGGCCAGCGTCGCCGAGTCGATCTCATGCGCGTGCTCTACGAGCGACCCGACATCATGGTGCTCGACGAGCCGACGAACCACCTCGACATGGCGGCGAAGCGCTGGCTCTTCGATGAACTCGAACGCTTTCGCGGGACGGTGATCGTCATCAGTCACGACCTGCCGCTACTCGACAAGGCGATCGATCGGGTGCTCGCTCTGCGCGACGGTCAGGTGCGCGAGTACAAGGGGAACTACTCCTCCTACCTGGCCCAGGACGAGGCTCGTCGACTCGGCGAGGAGAAGTTGGCGGCGGCCCAGGACAGCGAGATCAGTCGGCTGAAGACCCTCGCCGACTCGATGCGGGGACAGACCGAGGCGAGGGCCCGCAAGGCCAAGGTGCTCGACCGTCGCGTCGGCAAGCTCGAAAGTGGTCGGGTCGAAGTAACGAAGAAGGAACGCACCGTCCGGTTTCGCCTACCCGATCCGCCGCGCAGCGGCGACGTGCCGATGGCCGTTGAGCACCTGATCGTTCGCTACGGGGACCTTGAGGTCTTGCGCGACGCGTCGTTCATTACGCGCCGAGGCGATCGAATCCTGATCGTCGGGCGCAACGGGGCGGGCAAGTCATCGCTGCTGCGCTGCCTCGCCGATACCCAGCAGCCCCAGGGCGGCGCGGTGCGTTTCGGCGCCAACGTCAAGGTCGGTTACTTCGCCCAGGAACACGAGCAGCTGGACTTCACCAAGACGGTCCTCGATCACCTCGCCGACGCAACGGTTCAGACCGAGGTCCAGCGACGTGCGTTGCTCGGCGCCTTCGGACTGAAGGGATCGGCGGCCCACCAACTGCCCGGTACCCTGTCGGGCGGCGAACGCGCGAAGTTGGCGCTGGCGATCCTCGCGGCGTCGACCGCCAACCTGCTGCTGCTCGACGAGCCGACGAACAACCTGGATCCAGCGAGCGTGGTGGCGCTGGGCGAGATGTTGCGACAGTGGCGCGGCACGATGGTCGCCGTGAGCCACGAACGAGCCTTCGTCGAGCGGCTCGATCCCACCCACGCCGTGCTGCTGCCCGAGGAGTACTTCGACCTCTGGCGCGACGAGTATTTTGACCTGATCGAACGGCGCTAACTCACCTTCCAGTGCCGATGGCCGCGGCTCTGATCGCGAGTGCGCTCGCCGTCCACGGGCGCGCCTCGGCGCGGCCGTGAAACACGAAGGTCGGCAACAGCCACTCGGTGCTGTCGATCAATGTGAAGGCGGTCCACGAAAGCGTGAACGACGACGCGCGGGCGCGGGTCTCGCTCGAGAGTCCCTCCAGCGCGCTCGTCGGTGAGCGCAGCGGATAGTTAACGATCGCCGCGACGGCGAAGGCCGGGCCAACGGCGTCAACGACGTGGCCGTGGCGAACGGTCGCGACCACGCGCAGGCTCGTCACCGAGCCGTCAACGACGACCGCCGCCGATCCACCGCGCGCGGGAACGTCCGGGGCGTAGCCCCAGTGCTGGTTCGCGAGCGCCCGCGACAGCGCGGCGGGGGTAAGTCCCGGCGTCGGTCCGGGCAGGTAGCGCCAGCTGGCGAGTCCCGTTGAGGTGTCGTAGATAACCCGCGCGCCGGTCGGCGACGTCTCGGAGTAGACGGTGCCGTTGTAGCCAGCGATCGACCCGACGACGCCGAGCGCGTCGCCCAGGCGCTCGATCGCCCGCAGGCTGGTCGCCGGCAGTGTGACGCGGTAGGCGGCGGCGAGCGACGGTCCGGGGCCGAGTGCGCCAGCGACGGGTCTGGTCGCCGAGCGGCGTGCGGCGGTGGAGTTGGACGGGGTGGCGAACTTCGTCGAATAGAGAACGGTCGCCCGGGGCGCGGCGAAGCCAATGAGGGGTAGGGCCGGGGCGCCGAGCAGTGCGATCAGGGCCGCGGTGGTTGCGCCAGCCGTCGCCACCGTTGCCGCAACGGCCGCGCGGAAGGTCCGCGGCGCTCGGGCGGGTCGTACCCGAATCGACGCGATGCTCGTCGTGAGGCCCGCGAGGTCGCCGTGATGGTAGGCCACGGCCGCGGGGTCCTGGGCGGCGAGCGCCTCGAACGCGTCACGCATTGCTCTCTCCTTCACCTGGTACCTGTCCGCGCCGGCCGCGATCTTTCACGGCTCGTCCCACTCGTCGTAGAGCGCGCGGAAGCGCGCTCGCGCTCGCGAGAGGCGAACGGCCGCGGCGTCCGGTGAGATCGCGAGCAGCTGCGCCAAGTCGTCGACAGCCAGGCCATCCCACTCGTGCAGGAGCAGGATCTCGCGGTCGTCCTCGCGTAGAGCCGTGAGCGCGTGACGCACCCTCGCGTCGGCGATCACGACGTCCTCGGTTGCCGGAGCACTGCGCTGTGCGGCAACGGCGCCCTCGTAGGCGTCACGTCGGCGTCGCGATCGCTGGGCGTTGCGAAGCACGTTGCGCGCGACGCCGATGATCCAGGCCAGCTCGGCGTCGGCCGGCAACGACTCGAGGCGGCGCCACACGACGGTGAACGTGTCGGCGACCAGTTCGTCGAGGTCGGCCGCGGCGAGCGGGTAGAGCCGACGGCGAAGGTAGTTGCCAACGGCCGACTCGTACAGAGCGATGACGCGTGCGAGCCGGTCGTCGCGCGCGTCACTCACGACTCCATTGTCCTACGAACGGCCCCATCCGTCGTGCATCGTGCGCGACCGCGCCGGTCCGGCCGGTCTACCGTGCGGCTCCGCGTCTTGCCGGTGACTCGCCCGTTGACCTTCGCCGACGGCGCGGCGTACAGTGGATCACGTCCGCGTTCGAATCGTGGGACCGTCGTCGAAACGACTGGGGGAAGCGATGAGAAAGTCGATCGTCAGTGCGCTGGCCATAACACTGCTCGGTGCCGTGACGGTGCTGCCCGCTGGCGCCGCCCGACCGTCCTCGGCGGGCGACGTCCTCCCGGCGTGCACGCCGTCCCAGGCGCCGGGCGTGGCGCACTGCGGCGCCATCCAACTGCTCAATCCCGGTGTCAACTGGCAGGGCGTGCACGGTCCGTCGACCAATGCCAAGGGCGGCAAGAAGCCGCCATCGGGTGGTGGCTCGCCGTCGGGGTACTTCCCGGGCGACATCGAGTCGGCGTACAACCTCGCGAGTGCGATCGATGCGCTAGCTAAGAGCTCGTACGTGCCGACCGTCGCCATCGTCGACGCCTACAACGACCCGAACGCGATCGCCGACGTCGCCACGTACCGTGCGACGTTCCAGCTGCCATCGTGCGATGGCAGCACTGGTTCGGGATGCGTCACGCAGGTGAATCAGACCGGCGGTACTCAGTTGCCCCGCAACAACACCTCGTGGTCCGAGGAGATCTCCCTTGACTTGGACATGGTCTCAGCGACCTGTCCGTCCTGCCACATCCTGCTCGTCGAGGCGAAATCGGCGAGCATGAATGACCTGGGCACGGCGGTCAACTACGCGGCGACCCAGGCGCAGGTGATCTCGAACAGCTACGGCGCGTCGGCGTCGTCGAGTGACTCGTCCTACAACAACCTCTATTTCAAGCACTCGGGCGTCGTCATCACGGCCAGCGCCGGCGACAGTGGCTACGGCGCGGAGTACCCAGCCTCGTCCCCGTACGTCACGGCCGTCGGTGGCACGACGCTGACCGCCTCGAATTCGACGAAGCGTGGCTGGAGCGAGACCGTCTGGTCCGGCACCGGATCGGGCTGCTCGACCTACGACCAGAACCCCGGCTGGCAGCCCACAACGTTGTGCAGCGGTCGAACGGTGGCCGACGTCGCGGCCGATGCGAATCCCAGCACCGGGGTCGCCGTCTACGACACCTACGGTCAGACCGGGTGGCTGGTCTTTGGCGGCACGAGCGTGGCCTCGCCGATCATCGCGTCCATCTACGCGCTCGCCGGTAACACCTCATCGGTAACGGCCGCGAGCCTCTACGCCAACAGCTCGTCGCTCAACAAGGTGACGAGCGGATCGAACGCTCTGAACTGCAGCACGTACTTGTGTAACGCCGCGGACAGCCTGCCTAGTAGCAGCGGCTACGGCGGCTACAACGGACCGACGGGCAACGGGACGCCCAACTCAACCGTCGGCTTCTAGGACGCTGCGCGCTGCTCGCGAAGCAGGCGCGCCTCGTCGTCGGGGCTGAGCCACCTGGTCGGCCAGGGACGGTCGCTCCACCAGGCCGCGACCTCGTCGACGCTCGCCTCGAGGGGACGGCGCACGAGGCCCCTGGACAGCGCGAGCGCACTGTTGACGTCGAGCGCGGCGCTCGACGGCTCGGACCAGAGCGGGAAGCGACCCGCGAGTCCCGACCGCTCGACGAGTTCGGGCTCGAGCAGCGTGACCGTCGTACCCGACGGCGCGACGTGGTCGATCACTCGCTCGAGGGTATCGACGTAGCCCGCCGCCGGGTCCGGTCCGGCCACGTGAAAGGCTCCCGTTGTGGCGGCGCTGGCGAGCGCGACGACGAAGTCGGCGAGGTCGCGCGCGTCGATGTACTGGAGCCGACCTGACCGCGGACCCGGCACGGCCACCTCACCGCCACGCAGGGCCCGGGCGACCCAGTAGGGGAAGCGCAGGGTCACGTCGTGGGCGCCAATGACGTAGGTCGGCCGCACGACAGCGACGTCGCCGAAGCGCGCGACCGCTCGCCGTTCGCTCATCGCCTTCAACGGTCCGTAGGTCGCGCCGGTGATCGGTTGGTCGGCGAGCGCGGGGTCATCGGCGTAGATTGCGGCCGTCGCCTCGGTGGCCCCGACCGGCGGGCGATCGTAGGCCGACACCGACGAGATGTGCACGTGGTGGCCGCCCCGGTCGACCAGCGCGTCGGCCAGTCGATCGACGTCGCCCGGTCGGTAGGCGATGCAGTCAATCGTCGCGTCGAAGTGACGACCGGCGAGACAGCGCAGGTCGCCAGCCCGATCGCCGATGAGGCGCTCTACCGTTTCGGGAAGGTCGGTCGGCGTCTGGCCACGGTTGAGCACCGTCACGTGGTGCTCGCGCAGCGCCGACCAGGCGATGGCTCGGCCGACGAACGACGTGCCGCCAACTATTAGTACGTTCATGATCCACTCATTGCGGGCAACCCTACGGCATTCATCCCTACGGTACTCATCCCAACCGGGTGGCGCAGCCGTTGGTGCCGTCGCCGCACTCGCCGGTGACGTGGAACGTTGCCGCTTGGAACGCGACGACCGGCGAGCCGACGTCGATCTGGATGACGCCGCCGGCGAGCAGCGGGACCGACCGCGGATCGCCGCGGTAGCGAACGCCGTTCTCGAAGACAACGACCGGTCCGATCGCCGGACCGACGCGCACCCTCGACAGCGGCTCACCCCAGACGTCGAAGAACTGACCGAGCGTGAACGACGCCCGCGCGGGCGCTTCGACGTGGATGATGCCGTCGTAGGCGTGGGTGTGCAGCCAGTACAGGCAGTCGTGGAGCCCGACATCGACGAAGGTGGACGCGCCCGTGCCCGTCGTCACCGCGCGCGCCGTAATGCCGATACCGGCGGGGAGTCGCTCACGTTGTCCGTTGACGTAAATCGAGACGAGTACGTGAACGTGGTAGTGGACAACCGCTCGCCCGATGGTGTCGCAGCCAATCCCGTCAACCTTCGAGCCGCCCGCGGCGCCCGCGGCGGCGAGGTTGGGCACATTACGCACGACGACGCCTTCGGGACCCGGGGACGTCGCCGGCGCCGAACGGCTGGACAGCCACGCTGTCACCAGGCTCACGACCACGAGTGCGGCCAGCAAGGCGGCGGGGATCAGTCGGCGGGAAGTGCGCTGGGGGGACACGATTCTCCTCTCGTCCTCGTTCACTGTAGATCGACGCCCGGACGTCGTGATCGTCGGTAGTATCCACACGTGATCGCCTACCTGGTTACCAAGAGGCGCTTGCTCGCCGACGCTCCCGAGATCGAGCACCGCACTCGCGACTTCGCGCGGCGCACCTACAGACTCTCGATCGCGAGCAACTCCCCCGAATACCAGTCGTGGCACAACTCCCTCGGCAACGCGATGTTTCACGCAGTCAATACGGCGGAAGTTCGCGATGACGCCGGCGTCGCCGTGGCGTAAGCGTGGTGCGGTACCGCCCGGCGCTTGGTCGCGTAACCTCAGTCGTGACCGCGGCGTGATGTCGGGCTATCCGCGTCTCTTCGAACCCCTCGAGCTGGGATCGCACGTGGTGAAGAACCGGATCGTCTCGTCCGGCCACGACACGGTGATGGTCGAGCACGGCCGAATTACCGATCGTCTCGTGGCCTACCACGAGGCCCGCGCGGCGGGCGGCGTCGGGTTGATCGTGGTCCAGGTCGCGGCGGTGCACGAGACGGCTCGGTACACCACCCACGTGCTCATGGCGACCGACGACGGCTGCGTTGAGGGCTACCGACGCCTGGCCGACGCGGTGCACGCCCACGGCACGACCATCGTGGGGCAACTCTTTCACCCCGGCCGCGAGGTTATGGACCTGGTCGACGGGAACCTGGCGGTGGCCGTGGCGCCGTCGGCGGTGCCCAACGAGCGCTTCCACGTCATGCCGCGGGCCCTGCGGCGCGACGAGGTCCTCGACGTGATTCAAGGTTACGCCGAAGCCGCGACACGACTCATGCGCGCGGGCATGGACGGCGTGGAGATCGTGGCGAGTCACGGCTACCTACCCGCGCAGTTCCTCAATCCACGGACGAATGTGCGTCTCGACGAGTACGGCGGTGACGAGGCGAACCGCCGACGATTCCTGGCCGAGGTGCTCACCTCGGTGCGCGAACGCCTCGGCTCCGGGGTGTTAGGTCTGCGGATCTCGCTGGACGATCACGACCCCGGTGGGCTGTCCGCCGACGAGGCACGCGCGGCGATTGTCGCCCTCGACCGCGCGCGGCTGTTCGACTACGTGAGCGTGACGACTGGCACGTCAGCGACCCTGGCCGGGTCCGACCACATCGCCCCGACGATGCACCTCGCCAACGGCTACGTGGCACCCCTGGCCTCATCGGTGAAGGAGGTCGTCAGCGTTCCGGTGATCGTCGCCGGACGGATCAACCAGCCCCAGGAGGCCGAGCGCATCATCGCGCGCGGCGAAGCCGACGCTTGTGTGATGACTCGCGCGCTGATCTGTGATCCGAACGTCGCCAACCTCGCGCGCGACGGCCGCGCCGACGAGATTCGCGCCTGCGTCGCGTGCAATCAGGCTTGCATCGGACACTTCCACGCCGGATTCGCGATCTCGTGCATCCAACATCCCGAGACGGGACGCGAGCTCACCCTGGGACGTCGAGTGAGCGCCGCTTTGGCTCGTCGTGTGTTGGTGATCGGTGGTGGACCGGCCGGGCTGAAGGCTGCCGCCGTTGCCGCCGAGCGTGGGCACCGGGTCGCGCTACACGAAGCCGCGGCCCAGGTTGGCGGGCTGGTGCTGCTGGCGCAGCGACTGCCGGGCCGCGACGAGTTCGGTGGCGTTGCCACCAACCTCGAGCGAGAGGCGCGACGCGCCGGGGTCGAGATCGTGACGCACTCCGCGGCCGATCCGGCACTGGTGGCGAGCCTGGCGCCCGATCTGGTCGTAGTGGCGACGGGGTCGCGCCCCTACCGGCCGCCTCTCGAGATCATGGGCTCGCCCCACCTGCTTGACGTCGACGGGGTCCTACTCGGCGGGCCGGTCCCGCGCGGCCACGTCGTGGTCGTGGACTGGCGCGGTGATTGGACCGGCGTTGGCGTCGCCCGGCTGCTGGCCGAGCGGGGAAACCGGGTGACGCTGGCGACGCCGGGCTACGGCGCTGGCGAGTCGCTCCAGCAGTACGTACGCGACGAGCAGTTGGCGGCACTCGCGCGATCGCGCGTCACTGTGCTCGCGCTGGTGCGACCCTACGGGGTCGACGACGACTCGGTCTACCTCCAGCACGTGCTCACCGAGGAGCTCGTCGTGCTTGAGGGGGTGGCCGCGGTGGTGCTCGCGACGGGACGTTGCGCCAACGACGATCTGGTGGACGGTCTCGGCGGACCCGGCGATGCGTTGACCGTGATTGGCGACTGCGCCGCGCCGCGCACCGTGGAGGAGGCGGTACTCGATGGACTGCGGGTGGGGTCGTCGCTCTGAGCTTGGGTTGGCGAACGTCCGCGGCCCGAAACGCTAGCGTTCGGGTGTCACGTTAGGGGGACGTCGTGGACAAACTGAACCACTCGCCGATTTTTGACTTCGCTGATCGACTGGTTGACCAGCTCGCCGCGCGCGATCCGCTCTTCGCGACCGAGGTGGGAATGGCCGAGTACGCCGATCAGCTGCCGGACTTTTCCTTAGCGCACCAACAAGAGGACGAGCGACTCCTCGGCGAACACATAGCCACCGTGGCTCAGCTGGACGCGGTCGATGACGTCGACCGCGTCGCGCGCGACGTTATCGTCGAGCGGCTCTCGAGTGAACGGGCGCTGCTCGCTTCGGGAGAGTGGCGTCGAACGTTTTCGGTTCTGAATTCACCGGTCTCGGCCATTCGCCAGACGTTCGAACTTATGGCGGCCGAGACAACGAGTGACGTCGAGGTGATCGTGGCCCGACTGCACGCCGTGACGCCCTCGCTCGAGAGTTGGCGCGGTTCGCTGCGCGACGCCACGGCCGAGGGCTTGCCCCCGCGACGCCAAGTGCGTGGCGTCGCCGAACAGACCGCGACCTACGCCAATGGCGCGTACGCGGCCTACGCCGCACGGGTGGCCGCGTCGGCGGGCGTCGACCTCGTGAACTCGGGATTGGCCGCCGCCGCGGACCAGGCGCAGCGCGCGTGCGGGGACGTCGCGACGTGGCTGGGGTCGCTGGCGGAACGGTGCGTCGAGTCAGACGGCTGTGGCCGCGAGCGCTACGCGCCGTGGGCGTCGTACTGGACGGGTGCGGCCCTCGACTTTGACGAGCTGTACCAGTGGGGCTGGGAGGAGTCCCGGCGTCTGCACGATCGCATGGTCGAGGTGGCTGCGCAGATCGCTCCCGGCCGCAGCCTGCGCGAGACCGCGGTGTACCTTGACCACGACCCGGCCCAGCTCGTGGAAGGCACCGACGCCCTGCTCGAGCGGCTCCGCGGCTTCGTCGACGACGCGGCGGCGCGGCTCGATGGCGTGCACTTCGACATCGATCCGCGCGTCCGGTTCTGCGACGTTCGTATCGCGCCGGAGGGTTCGGCGGCCGCGCCGTACTACATCCCGAGCAGCGAGGACCTCTCGCGACCGGGCACCACGTGGTATCCCACCCTCGGCGCCAACGAGTTCGCCTGGTGGCGCTTCCCCTCGACGTGGTACCACGAGGCCATCCCCGGTCACCACTTGCAGTTCTCGGCCTCGCTGCTCGCGGCGGATCGCCTCACGCGCTTTCACCGTCTGCGGGGGTGGACCTCGGGTTACGGGGAGGGCTGGGCCCTTTACGCGGAGCGCTTCATGGACGAACTCGGCGCGTTCGATCAGCCGGCCTACGAGTTCGACTTCCTCGCGAATCAGGCCCTGCGCGCCAATCGCGTCGTCGTCGACGTCGGGCTCCACCTGGGACTGGCGGCCCCGCGCGATCTCGGTTCGCTCGGCGCGCTGGGCGACTGTTCGGGGCAACCGTGGAACGCGGCGATGGCCGTCGCCCTGTTAGAGGAGTGGGCGATTCAAGAGCCGGGCATGGCGAGTTCCGAGGTCGACCGGTACCTCGGTCTGCCCGGTCAGGCGATCGCGTACAAAGTCGGCGAGCGCCGGTGGCTCGACGTTCGAGCCGAGACCCGTGACCGGCTGGGCGCGGCCTTTGATATGAAGTCGTTCCACCGGTACGCCCTGGAGCTCGGACCGCTCGGTCTAGACCTGTTCGCTGAGCAGATGCGCCGGTTCGAGTAATGCGCGAGCGGCCGAGCTCGTACCGCACGTGAGGTGCGACGGGTAGGCTTGCTCCTTGGCCGGCGCACGCCTCGACGGCCCGACGGGTCGGGACCGCAACGACTCGGTCGCGACGCGGCGGATGAGAGAACATGTCGAACGTACCTGGAGACCCCAAGCCGCTCGCGTCGTGGGGCAAGAAGTTGAGCACGAGACTCTCGATTGCCACGCAACGGCGTACGTGGACTCGGCGGGCCGATACGTGGGACCGCCACAACGACGCGGGAATGACCAAGGTCGCGGCGAAGGCCATGGAGGTGGCGAACGTCCAGCCCGGCATGGTCTGCGTGGACCTGGGCTGTGGCGGCGGTCGCCTCGCGCTGGAGCTGGCGCGCCGCGGCGCCACCGTGGTCGGGGTTGACGTGAGCGGCGCCATGGTCGACCGCATGCTCGCCCAGGCGTCGAGTGAGCGCCTCGAAAACGTGACGGGTGTCGTCTCGCCGATCGAGCGACTGTCGCTGGAGGCTTCGTCGGTCGATCTGGTAATCAGCAACTACGCCCTGCACCACCTGCTCGATGACGACAAGGCCAAGGTCGTGCGCGCCGCCTACGGGTGGCTGCGCCCGGGTGGTCGGCTCATCAACTCGGACATGATGCTCGGTCGAGGGACCACCACCCAGGATCGCCAGGTCATCGCGAGCAAGATCCGCGTCATGGCGAAGAAGGGGATTCCGGGCTACTGGCGGATCATCAAGAACGCTGGCCGGTACCTCTTTCGCCTGCGCGAACGACCCATTACTCCCGAGGCCTGGATTCGTCTTTACCAGGCGGCCGGTTTCACCGACTGCTCGAGCGTGAACGTCGTGGCTGAGGCCAACGTCGTCTCGGGGGTCAAGGCGCTCGCCTGATTCAGCCCGCGGGGGCGTCGGGACAGGTACCGGCGACCAGCGGGACCGCGGGAGCGCTCGTGATCGTGGCCAGCCCGGGCACCGTTCCGGCGACGCGCATGGCGGCGAGCGCCGACGGCGAGTGGCGCAAGTACCCGTTCAGGAAGTCGATGCTCACCGAGGCCACCACGTTGCGCGCTGGACCGGGCGGCACGTAGGCGCTGAGGTGGGTCTGACCGATCATCGCCAGGTAGTACTTGGGCGCCGGCGCGGCGTTGTACAGGGTGACGCTGCAGGTCACGGGATTCATCGTGAGGTCGTTGGTGCCCTGGACGACGAGTAGGGGAACCGATCCGTCAGCGAAGTACGTGCCCGGGAACCAGGTCAGCTCGGCGCCCGAGAGAATGACGGCCGCGGTGATTCTCGTGTCGCGACAACACGAGTTGGCGACGGCGGCCAGGCTCACGTCGCCGCCGTCGGACTGACCGATCACCGCGATCGCTCGTGCGTTCATCATGTGGTGCAACGGTCCGCTCGAACTGGCGCTGTCGGCCAACAACGTCGTGATGAGAAAACTGAGGTCCGCGGGATGATGCACGATGTCGGCTCGCACGACGCCGCCGACCGCGCCGGGTGACGTGTACGGGTACGCCGGGTCCGCTACCACGAAGCCCGCGGCGGTCCACGCGTTCAGCAGCCCGGCGTAGGCCTCGGGGGCGATGTCAAAACCCTGGGAGAAGATGACCAGTGGGTAGGGCTGTGCGGCCCGCAGCGGCGCGAGTCCCAACGCCGCCGTACCTGGTCGACCCACGGCGGGGTAGCGCACGGTGACCGGGAACGAACGGGCCGCGGTCGTGCTCGTCGCGGGCTCGGCGACGGTGAAGGTCACGGCGCCGACGGCGTAGGGCGCTCGCGGCGTGGGCGGGCGAGGCGCGGTGGTGGTCGACGTCGACGTCGACGTCGTTGAGGTGGTAGGTGGCGTTCGCGCGTGATGGCCCAGAACGACGGCGAGCACGGCGACCAGCACGAGCAGCGCGGCGACGGCTCCGCCACGCCGGCGACGTACGTTGACCCGCCGGCCGTGTCGAGGTGCTGGCATCGGCGTCAATCTACCAGCGGGCCGTGGCAAACCCGAAGCGCCACGAACGCGCGGCGTAGAGTTTGCTATCACCTTCGACGATCCCTCGCGACGCGGTCCCTCCACCCACCACGGTGCAACGTCGTGAAGGTCGACGCGCTCTCGGTCGCCGATTTGGATCCAGCCGTCGCGCTGCACCTCGAGGTTCTCGACATGGAGTTCCTCTCGCGCTTTGGCCCACGATTTATGCGCGCCTACTATCGGGCGTGGGAGTCGTCAACGGGCGCGCTCGCGCTCGGCGCGTTCGAGGGTGACCAGCTGGCCGGCGTCCTGCTCGGCGCGACGGATCCCGCGGCGCACGTGCGCGCGATGGTGCGAGCGCACGGTGCCCGGCTCGCACTCCACATGCTCGGCGCCGCCCTGACGCATCCCGCACTGGCCCGCGACCTCGTCACGACGCGCGCGCTACGCTACGCGCGCGGACTCGGTCGACTCGTGGCGACGCGACTTCGACGCGCGACCCCCACGGCACCATCGACCGGCGGGCCGAGAGTTGGCGAGATCACGCACGTGCTCGTCGATTCGCGCTACCAGGGCCGAGGCGTCGGTCGGGCGCTCATCGACGCCGCCATCGACGCTTCGCGCGCGGCGAACGTGGACGAGCTCGTGCTGGTGACGCCACCGGATCTCGCGGCGCGACACTTCTACGACGCGCTCGGGTGGACCGCTGAGGGTTCGATGACGAGCCGCAGCGGCGAGGCCTTCCTGCGCTACCGGTACCGGCTGGGTTGATCAGCGGCGCGGTCCCCGTCGTGGGCCCGGGGGCGAGACGCGCGGGTAGTTATCGCGCGAGGCCCGACTACGTCGCCGGCGTCGCTGGACGATGCGGCGACGAGTGATGAGCGCCAGGGCCAGCACCGCGAGTATCAGCACACCGAGCAAGACCGTCGCGAGCGAGCGTAGGCGCCGCGGTAGCGACGTGGGTACGGTCGTCGTCGTAGGAGCAACCGTCGTCGTCGTCGTGGTCGTCGTCGGAACGGCGGCGGCGAGGATCGCCGCGGCCTCGCGCGCCCCCGGGCAGCCGGGCGTCGGCGTGGCGCTCACCACCGGTGCACTGAGCGGCGCCTGGGGCATGCCAAAGAGGGTGGTGGAGATGGCGTTCGCCATCACGGTCTGGCCAGCGATGTTCGGGTGGAGGTGGTCGGGGTTGAAGTACGGGGGAAAAGGAATCGTCGGGTTGCAGTCGCCGTTGTAGACGTCGGCCATCACCGGGTTGAGGTTGAAGACACCGTCGAAGCCCGTCTGGCCGGCGAGCATCCACGCGTTCACCGCGCTGAGCACCGCTTGCTCCGACGGCCCCCAGTACTCGGGGGTGTCGTGATCAGCCTTGGTCGAGGTCGCCCGGGGCAGGAGCGTGATGCCGAAGATCTTGAGGCCGCGGGCGTGGACCTGGGCGATCAGCGAGCGCAGTCCAGCCTCGATCGAGGCGGCCGTGCCGTAGGGGGGGATGGGTTTGCCCGCCACCCCGCCGGCGCCGAACCAGATGTCGTTCGTGCCGAGCAGCACCACGACGTCCTTGACGCCGGGCCAGGCCAGGGCGTCGTTGGCGAGTCGGGTCACACCCGGCAGCCCACCGGAGCTGAATTCGTAGGAGGTCCGGGGCGGAAAGACGGTAAGGGTATTGCCGGCGATGCCCTCGTTCACCACCGACATGCGATCCGACGGCGGCAGTCGGTCGATCCGCTGTTGCAGGGCGTTCACCCAGCTGAACCCGTTGTTCTCGTAGCCGTAGCCGTCAGTGATCGAGTCGCCGAACGCGACGATGGAGCCCCGCGCCGGCGTACCGGCGACGGCGATGCCGGCGAGCCAGCGGATGTACGAGCCCGTGAGCTGGCTGTTGAAACTGTTGCCCGTCGGGTCGAGCGTGTGGTCCCCGGCCCCGTTGCTGGTCGCCCAGGTGTCGACGTTGCCGACGCAGCAGTAGTGCACGCTCACGTTGGCCCAGCCCGACACCGCGATGGAGACCGAGAGCCGTTCGTTGGCGCGCACCACCATGGCGACGGGGTCGCTGGTCACCCGGCCGTTGGCGGGAATGGTGACGAATCGCTGGCCGTGATTGAAGGTCACCGGAACGAACGATCCCGCCACGATCGTCGGGCCCGTCTGGGCGACGCCGACGGTCACCGCGGCGAAGGTGGTCGGCCGGGGGCTCCACAGATTGGAGAAGGTCAGCTCCAAGAGCCGTCCCGCGACCGCGACGCTCGCGACGTCGCGGACCGTCGAGTCGTAGGTCGGGCTGAGCGCGAGGTCCATCGGCGACGTCCACGTCACCTGCCAGGCCGGACCCGAGGCCGCCTGCGCGATCGCGGGCGTCGTGGGAAACGTTGGGGCGACCGTCGCGACGAGACCGGCCAGGGAGGCGATGAGCAGCCCGATTGCGCCCCGATGCCCAAGTGAGTTGCGTCGGCCGTGTCGACGTGGCGCTCTCACGCCCTAGCCAGCCGATGCCGGTCGGCGCGCGAACCACTGGACCGCGACTTCGTCGTTGCGACCTTCCATAGCCACGTAAGCCTACCGGTCCACGTTGCGTGACTCTGGCGACCACGAAGCTTCGATTGGCGTCGCACGGCGATCGCCACTCACGGACTCGCCGCCGGTCAACCTCAACCGGCCCGAGTGAGCAGGCCCACGAGCGACGCGGCGGCGGCGGGGGTGACGAAGCGGTGTGAGCGAAGCACGTAGACGGGTCGGGTGACGTCGGGGACGAACTTCGAGCGGAAGCGGTTGATGCGCGCGAAGTGGTAGCGCCGATCGAAGTACGCGAGCACGCGGTCACCGAGTGGACCGAGCGGGTGGGGATGTTCGGGTTCGCCGCCCGGTCGCCAAAACGGGAGCGGTCCGTTCGATGCCCAGGCGTAGCCGTCATCGCGCAGGACGTCGAGGGCGAAGGCCATGGCCCCCTCCAGCGCGCCGCGGGGCGCGTCGGGGTCTCGAACCGGGTCTTGGAGGTACCACGAGTTAGCGTTGATCGGCGTGCAGGTGATCGAGGCGACGATGCCCGCGGGTCCCTCGCACACGAAGTACCGGCGAAGGTGGGCGAGTTCGGTGAACTCGTTACGCAAGAATGAGTCCGTTCGTCGCTCGCGGCGCTGCTGCTTCCAGCGCTCCTCGATGCGCTGGAGCCCGTCGAAGTCATCGGCGCAGCGCAAGGGAAACGCCTCGCGCCAGGTCAAGCCCAGCTTCATCGCGTGGCTGCGAGCCCAACGAACCTTCTGGCGACGTCCGCCCTCGAGCGACCAGGCTCGTAGATCGATGAAACACTCGGTGCCGATCCACGTTGAGCGCATGCCGAGCGCCACGCCAGCCTGGGCCAGCGACTCGCTGACCGGCACCGCGATGAGCTGCTTGCCCGCGGCGCGCGCGTAGTTAAGGAGTTGGGCGAGCAGCGCTGGCTGATCGTCGGGGGCGGCCACCGGGGATCGCCAACTCAGCACGCAGGCGCGAGCCTCGAGCAACGCCGCGAAACCCGTTCGGTCGTGGTTCCAGATGACCTTCCAGGGGTCGGGGCCGAGTACCGAATAGTGGCCGGCCTCCGCCCCACACACGCCCAAGACTCGGGCGAGCTCGGTGCCGACCACGGCCGCCCATTCGATCGCCAAGTTCGGGTTGGTCCGTCGTCGCATCGCATCCGTAGTCATAGCCGGTGGCGCGCCCCAACCCGGGTATTACCTGTTCGTCGGGTCGATTGGACAGTGCCGTCGCGGGGTCGTACGGTCGGAGTGGATGCAGTGCCGCCGCTCCAGGGCGGGGCGGTGACCGCTCCGTGAAACGGAGGGTTCTATGGCTGACACCAAGATTCTGAACCAACGCGGTGAACCGATGAATCGGGTCACGTCACTGTTGCCGTGGCCGGCGCGCGAGTGGTTCGAGGACTTCCTGCCCGAGGCTATGCGTCGCCCAATGTTCGCCATCGAGGAGTTCTACGAGGGCGACGTGATGGTCGTGCGCGCCGAGTTACCGGGTATCGACCCCGATCGCGACGTCGTGATCGAGCTGCTCGACGGTGCACTGGTCATCTCGGCCGAGAAGTCCGAATCTCGCGAGCACAGCAGTGACCACGTGCACCGCAGCGAGTTCCGCTACGGGTCACTGACTCGGAGCGTGCCCATACCCAAGGGCGTTGACGAGCGATCGGTCAGCGCCACCTACCACGATGGGGTCTTAGAGGTCCGCCTGAGCGCCCCCGCGCCGACCAGTGCGGACGCTACGCGGCGCATCCCTATCGCGCGCGCGTGATCGACGGGCCCGGTCGGCGCTCGCCCCGGCCGCTGACCGGGCCCGCCATTGAAGAATCCGGTAAGAAATCGTCGCGTGCGCCGTGACGGCCGTGAAACTAGAGGTAGAACGAGCCCGCGCTTAGGGCGCGGTGGAAAGGTCGGTGTCCCATCATGCCACCCGAGTTTCAACAGCCCCGTTTTGGTGATCCGTACTGGGGGCCCGGCATGCACCACGTGCTCGGACTGCGCGGCGTCTTGTTCCTGGTTTTTCTCATCGCGCTGCTCGTCATCGCGCTGGTGGCGCTGGCGCTATCGGTGTCGTCGCGAAAGCGCGCCCATCTCGGCGGACGAGACGGCGTCGGCTACGTGGCCGGTGGCGAGGCCCTGGCGGTGCTCGACGATCGCTTCGCCCGCGGCGACATCGACCCCACCGACTACACGACGCGGCGAAGCCTCTTGACCGGTACGCCCCCAAAGGAGTAGGTGTCGTCCACGGTTGGTGAGCGGTGTCGCAGTGGTGTCGTGGGGCTGGCTAGGACGCGACGAGGTTCGTGGCGAGGAGCGTTCGACCGCCGGTGGTCGCGATCGTGATCCTCGAGAGTGAGCGCGACGTCAGGGCGGTCGCGAGCTCTACGACGGCGTCGTGGTTGGGGGTGGGTCCCCACGTCCCGATCGGTTCGGCCCGGCCGCTGCGGTCGATTACGTAGGCCACGCACTCGACCCTGGCCGGTAGCCCCCGCAACGAGAGCGTGATCGCCGTTCCCCACGCCATCGTGGCGAGCGAGACCGTGCCGCTGGCGCCACTGGCGGCCGTTTGCAGTCGATAGCGTGAGGTCGCCGGGGCGGTTGAGCGAGGCAGCGCCACCGCCACCACGGCGGCGGCGAGGGCCAGCGCCGCGGCGCCGCGCCACAGGCGCAGGTGGCGACGCGACGCGCGTTGGCTGGCGAGCGCTCGGGCGAGCAGACCGGACAGCAACTCGTCGGGTGCGCTGGGCACCCCCGCGGTGAACTGTTCGGGGGTCAGGCGCGCGAGCAGCCCCGGGAGAACCGAGAGTTCAGCAACCTCGTCCCGGCACTCGTCGCAGGTGCGCAGGTGGTGTTCAACCTGCGCGCGAGCGGGCGCGTCGAGTGCGCCCACGAGGTAGGAGCCGAGTGCGAGATGCAGGTCGTCGTGCTCGCTCATTGGACGTATCCCATCTCCTCCAACGCGCTTCGTAGGGCGCGCAGTGCATAGTAGGTTCTCGACTTCACGGTCCCCGGCGGGACGTGCAGGGCGAGCGCCGTCTCGTCGACCGATTGACCCAGATAGTAGGCGTGGTAGAGCACGACGCGATGGTGCTCGCTGAGTCGCGCGACGGCCTCGCCGATGCCCCAGGCCTCAACGGCGCGCTCGACGTCGTCGGGCGCGGCGACGTTCGCGAGCGCGTCGCCCGACGACGGCCTCGGTCGAGCACCGTCACGCCGCCACTCGTCGCGTAGCCGGTTGTGCACGACGGTGAAGAGCCACGCGCGCGCCGATCCGCCACCTCCGTCAACGGCTTCGGGGTGCTGCCACGCCCGTAGCAGGGCGTCCTGGACGGCCTCTTCGGCCCGTTGACGGTCGTGGCAGAGCCGTAGGGCGAACGCGAAGAGAGGACCGGCGTACGCGTCGTGCAGCGCAATGAGCAGCTCGTTGGCGAGCCGGTCGGTGTTCTCGGCGCGGCCCCCCCGGCGCTTCGGCCCGACGCCCTCGAGCGCGGTCCCGTTCGTTGGTCGCTCGGATCGTGATCTCAGGTGGCCCTCGCTTCGACGGCACTCGATGGTGCTCTTCACTCCAACGCACCGGTAACGCTCGCGGTTCAGTGGCTTCGCGCACGTGCCTCGCGAGGTCGTTGAACCTTCTCGCCCACCGCCACGTTTCACTACCAACCAATGAACTAACAAAGGAGTTGTTGTGCACCACTCTCGTCGTAAACTACTCGTCGGCTTGCTCGGCGTCGGCGCGCTGGCCGTGTCGCCGGCCGCGAGTGCCTTCGCCGCGCCACCGGCCGCCACGGCGTTCGTCACCGCCATTATCGGTCCGAACGGCGGCACCATCAGCGGTTTTGGTATTTCCGCTACCTTCGCGCCCAAGGCCGTCAGCCAGCAGAGCCTGGTCGTTCTCACGAACTGGCCCAATGGACTGGACGTGACGCCACCGAAAGGTCGGGCGGTGAAGACCTTCGGCCTGCAGGTTTGCAGTGACGCCACGGGCACGCCGACCCAGTGCACGAGCGAGTTTGGCAACTACGCCAACGCGCCGGGGGGAACGGAACGGATCGCGGGCATGCCGTTGGCGTTCCAGGGGGGTGCACAAACGGGAGTGAACTTTGGCACCCTGGCGTACAAACTGGTATCGATCAGCGTGCGCACCGGTGGCGCCAACGTCTACATCTACAATCCCAACGGCGCCGCGGGTTCGGTGTACCCCAAGTTGCTGCCCAGCTCGGCCAGCGGCGGCGTCCTCACGTTCTCGACGTTTCAACCGATCGTATGGGTGGTGACCAGCCCGTCGATGTAGTCGCTCGGGCCGGTCGGTCCGTGGACCGACCGGCCCGGATGCTCAGGTGCTCGACGTAGTCAGGGCACGAGGATGTGGCGAAAGCGGCGAGCGGCGAGCCACAGACCGGCCGCGGCTATGGCGACGAGGTACGCGACTCGGATCACCATCACGGCGTCGAACTGTCCCAGGTCCAGTCCGCGCAGCAACGTCGCGGACTGGTACAGCGGTGAGAGCGAGATGATCGCGCCCAGCCAGCGTGGGTAGAGCGTGATCGGAAAGAACGTCGCCGAGAAGAGGAAGATCGGTAGTTGGATCAACGTCACGAGGTCGAAGTGCTGCCACGAGCGAATGTAGGTGCACGCGGCGAGTCCGATGCTATTGAACGCGAGACTCGTCAGCAGCGCCGCCGGCCAGCAGAGGACGACCCAGGCGCTACCGGCGTCGCCGAGCAGGACCATGCAGGCGATGAAGGACGCGCCGTAGACGGCGGCGCGCGCCAGCGCCCACCACAGCTCGCCGAGTGCGACGTCGGCGACGTCGAGGGGCGTCGCGAGGACGGCCTCGTACGCGTGCGAGATCCGGAGGCGGAAGAAGGTGTTGAAGATCGAGTCGATCATGGCGCCGTTCATCGCCGACGTCGCGAGCATGCCGGGCGCCACGAAGGTGGCGTAGCTGACCACTCGACCGCCGACGCTGAGGTTCCCGACGAGGTGGTTGAGGCCGATACCGATGCTGAGCAGGTAGAAGAGGGGTTCGAAAAAGCCCGAGACGAGCATCAGCCACTGCGAGCGATACACCATGAAGTTGCGCTCGAAGATGTGCAGCGACCGGCGCGTGCCGACGTGGGGGAGAACGCGGGTGAGCATCAGCCGATGAGTCGGCGCCGCAGGCTGCGCCGGCCCCAGAGTACGCCGAGCGTCGACATCGCGCCCAGCACGGCGACGTGTCCGATGATGGACGAGATCGAGCCGTGACCGTAGGCGGCGGTTCGCGCGAGGGCCACGCCGTGATAGAGGGGGACCAGTTGAACGACCGGGCGTAGGTACCCGGGGTACGCCGAGACGGGGTAGAACGTGGCCGAGAACAGGAACATCGGCACGATGGCGAACCGGTAGATCGCAGTGAAGGAGGCGTCGGACTCAACGGTGGCGGCGTAGGCGGTCATCGGCGCGGCGAAGGCCAACGCGACGAGCGTACCGATCACGGGCAGGGTGAGGCTCCACCAGGACTGCAGCGCACCGAAGCAACCGATGACGGCGGTGTAGATGACGCCCGTGGCGAATGCCCTGGTCGCGACCCACGACAGCTTGCCCGAAAGGATGTCTTCGGGCTCGAGTGGCGTAGCCACCGCCGCGTGGTACGAACGAATCCACTTCACCGAGGCCAGTACCGGCCACAGCGACTCGCCCTCGCCGAGTTGCATCGTGGTCGTAGCGAGCAGACTCGGGGCGATGAAGTGTAGGTACGTCTGGCCGTCGACCAGTCCGCTATGGGCGGCGACGAGATGGCCGACGCCGACGCCGAGCGCGGCGAGGTAAAAGATGGGAAAGAGCACGGTGCTCACGACCGAGCCTCGCCAGGTCTGGGCGTAGTAGACGGCGTGGAACCACCAGCTGCGTCGCCACCGCGGCCAGCCGAGTTGGGGTTCTTTGGCGGACAACACGACTTAGTCCACCAGCGTTCGACCGGTGAGGCGCAAGAACACGTCCTCGAGTGAGCTACGCCGAACGAGGGCGCTCGCCGGGCTGATGCCGGCGGCGTGAACGTCGCGCAACGTCTCGTCACCGTCATCGACGTAGAGCAGGACGCGGTCGGGTAGGACCTCGACGCGTCGGGCGAAGGCCTCGAGTCGTTCGGCGAGTCCGTCGTGGGCATCGGTGCTGAAGCGAAGTTCCACGACTTCGCGCGTGGAGTGGTGGACGATGAGGTCGCGCGGTGCGCCCTCGGCGACAATGGTGCCGTGGTCCATAACGACCAGCCGGTCGCAGAGCTGTTCAGCCTCGTCCATGTAGTGGGTCGTAATGATGAGCGTGACGCCTTCGCGCTTCAGTCGGTAGAGGCGCTCCCAGAGCAGATGTCGGGCCTGGGGATCTAATCCCGTCGTCGGTTCGTCGAGGATCAGGATCTCGGGGCGGTTGATCAGGGCCCGCGCGATCGTGAGGCGGCGCTTTAAGCCACCCGAAAGGTCGTCGACTCGATCGTTCGCCCGATCGGTCAGTTGAGCGAACTCGAGGAGCTCGGCGGCGCGCGCTCGTAGCGTCGCCCGGGGTAAGTCGAAGTAGCGACCGAACATCTCGAGGTTGAGCCGGACCGAGAGTTCCAGCTCTAACGTGTCCTCTTGGGGCACCACGCCGAGCCGACCACGAATCAATGGACCGTTGGTTCGCGGATCGAGGCCGAAGATGGTTAGGTCGCCCGAGGTCGGCTGGGAGACCGCAGAGATCATTCGCATCGTGCTTGTCTTGCCAGCACCGTTGGGGCCAAGGAATCCGAAGCTCTCGCCACGATCGATGGCGAAACTGACGCCATCGACGGCGGTGAAGTCGCCGAAGCGCTTCACCAGCTGATGGGCTTCGAGAATACGTTCACCACTCACGCCAGCACCATTCGCTTGCGTCGCGCGTTGGCGTCGCGACGCGTGTCCACCGTCATGAATCGGTCCCCCCGTTCGGTGAGTCGGATCGACCGAACCTCACTACGCTAGAGCGCTCGCGGCCCCCGGCGATCGAGGCGCTAGCCTCGCCCACGCGAAGGGCCGGTCCCGCACGGCAACCGTAAGGGACTGGTTTGTCTCACGCCGCGCCATACGCCACGTGCCGAGCGCGGTCGCGCGTTAGGCATCATCCATCGAGTGCGGCGTGGGCGTTCTGGGCGCAAGCGTTGAGGTTTCCGCTCGTCGCCGCGAACGTCTCGGCGACCCGGGGCATCGTCACGCACGCCGAGTCGGCCCTGGAGTCGGGGACGCGACGATTGCTCAGCGTTTCCCCACCCAAGTACGCACACCAAGCTGCTACTACGTAATCTGATATAGTATTGCGTACCAAGGGGGTCACCGTGGCAGTAAAGGGATGGCAACGGGCACCGGATCCATCGCTACTCGTGCTGACCTCGCTGGCGGCCGGTCCCCTGCACGGGTACGCGCTGATCAGTGACATCGAGGCGATTGCCGGTGTCGTGCTGGGGCCAGGGACTTTGTACGGGGTTCTCGCACGCCTGGAGCAGGACGGTCTGGTAGAAGCCCTGCCCGTAGAAGATCGACGTCGGCCGTACCGCATCACTAGCGCAGGTGCCGCGGCACTACGCGAGCGACTTCTGACGACCTCAGCCGTGGCCGCCGTGGGACTGCGACGCCTCGGAGTCGCGCCGGCATGACCAAGGCGTCCAGGCTCACGTCCTTCGCGTTGAGTACCTATCCGTCGTGGTGGCGCGAGCGCTATCAGGATGAGATGGTCGTCGTGACCCAGAGTCTCCTGGACGGCGGACGATCGCCGCTACGGATCGCCACGAACCTCGTGGCGTCGTCGCTGCGTACTCGACTCGTCGGTACGGGGGCGCCCGCGTCGCGCAAGTTCTGGGTTCATCGCACACAGCGATCCCTGCTCGCGGCCACGCTGCCCTGGTTCGCGGTCGTTCCGCTGGCGATCACCTGCTATCTCTCGATTGGCCAGTATGGCTACTTCCATGGACCAGTATCGCTCCACCTCAGCCGAGCCGGCATGGTCGCTCGCGTCCTCCAGCAGGGCATGCTGTTCGTCGTGCTGGCTTACGTCGTCCTGGCGTTGATGGGGTGGCGGCGCCTGCGCAACGGGCTTGACGGACAACCTTTTCAGATGCGATGGTTTCGCCTCGTCAACGGTGCGGCGATGGTGGGTATCACGCTCGTGATCGCCGCACTGTTCTTGGGGCAAGACAACGCCACTTCGTCATTCGCCGAAGCGTGCGCCTACGTTGGCATGGGACTCTTCACGATCTCATGGTTCACGTTGCCGGCAGTCATCACCCAGATGATGCGCGATGGTGAACTTCCCATTGCGTTCTTGCGAACCGAGGTCCGCCGGTCGGCGGCGCTCGCGGCACTAAGCGGCGTGTTGGCACTCCTGGCCGTGGGGGTCCGTGTGGCGCTGTCGCTCCAGCCGACGCCACTTCCGGGGGCGAGCTACTTGATGTACCGATCGTCAATTGGTTTGTGGGACGTGCCACTCCTGTTTGGTGTCGTGTTGTTGACCGTCGTGAGTGCGCTTGGCGCGGTCGCTGCGCGACGTTCATACACGCGCACGCTCACTGTCTCGATGGATTGACCTCGAGCGTTGTCAACGCCTAGGTGTATTGACCACGAGCGTTGTTAACGCTTAGGCACTGTTAGGTGGGTCGGACCTGCCCCCAGTACCTCTGGCATCGGTTGTGATCATCATCTCGCCTGAGTGGCGGCGAATGCCGACTCGAACTCGACCGGAGAGCTTGCCGAAGCGACGCTGGCGACGCCGGCTGTTGTCGGTGGGCGTAGGTCCACGTCACGATGGCGAGGTCGAGCACTTCGCGGCTCCCAGGTACGCCGCTGATCGAGGACGTTCCTTTGTAGCAGCGCGGGGAAGGACTCCATGGCGGCGTTGTCGGCGACCGGGGTGAGCCGACCCGGGGAGCCCGCTCACCGAGAACAACCTCTGGAACGACCGTGAGCGCAAGGGACCGCCCCGGCCGCTGTGCACGACCGCGGTTCCAGTTGGGTTCCAGCGCGTGCGTGGCTCAGCGCCGCCGCACGCGAGGATCGTGGGGCGCGACGGCTTGGTCGGCAACGATGACTTCGGGAAAGCCTTCAGCAAAGAGGGCCTCCAGCCGGGACACGGTCCACGGCTGAGCATGAGTGGGCAGCACGCGGAATTCAGACATCGCTCCGGTGTCGGCTGATCGACCCAGCGGTGACCGCCGGCCACCCCTGGTGGGCGAGGGGGGACTTGAACCCCCACATCCTTTCGGATACAGGCACCTGAAGCCTGCGCGTCTGCCTATTTCGCCACTCGCCCTGGGACCTGGTTACATTAGCCCACCCAACGAGCCTGTTCCGATGCGCTGACGCTTTCACCGGCACGGCCGATACCATTGTGAGACTATGGTGCTGAAGTCTGTGGAAAACCGCCTGGAGCGGATCTTTGAGCGGACGTTCTCGCGTCCGTTCAAGGGCGGACTACAGCCGATCGAGATTGGGGCTCGTATCATTCGAGAGATCGACCTGACTCGCCAGTTGACAACGCAAGGGCCGATATCGCCCAATGACATCCACGTCTGGCTCAGCGTTGCGGATGCCGATCGGTTCGAGGGTTTCCAAAAGGCCCTCATCAGCGAGCTCGAAGAGACGGTTCGTCAACACGCGATCAACGAGGGCTACAACTTCGTTGGCCCGGTATCGGTTGCGATCTACGTCGATGACGATCTGCGACCCGGTGGCTTGGCGGTCACGACCGAGTTCGTGGGTGGCGAGTCCCAGCCGCGCCTCATCGCCGACGATGGTCGAGCGATATCGATCGGTGACCGACCGGTGGTTATCGGACGTAGCCCCGAGGTGGAATTTGTGATCAACGACCAAAACGTCTCGCGACGTCACGCGGAGGTGTGGCGCACGGGCGAAGGCGTTGCGATCAGGGATTTGCAGTCAACGAACGGGACTTTCGTGAATGGTCACCGGGTTTCGGCCGTGTCACTGTCGCCCCGCGACGACGTCACGATCGGTCCGCTCCACCTACGGATCGAGTTGGCTTGAGTCTTCTCGCCGCGTCGTCGAGTTACGCCGCGGTGATCCGGCCGCTGCAGATGCTGGTCATGGTAGTGGCCGTGCTTTTCTTCGCGCGTGTGCTGCGGGTGGCGGCCGTCGAGTCGCGTCCCGTGGCCGACGGCCCGCCGAAGGGACGTCGTCGACGCAGCGGCGCCTTGGAGCTCGAGTTCATCGAGCCCGAGGAGCGCGCCGGGGAGCGCATCGCGGTCGACGTAGCCGTAGTGATTGGACGGGGCGCCGACTGCGACGTGAGTCTCGCCGACACCTACCTATCCACGCGTCACGCGCGCATCGCCAAGGACGGCGCCGACCTCACGATTGAGGACCTCGGATCGACGAACGGCACGTACGTTAATGAAGAGTTGCTGCGCGGTCGAGCGCTGCTCGAGCGCGGGGACGTCGTCCAGGTGGGCGGCGTGCTGCTGGAGGTGGTTCGTTGACGCGATGGCGCTACGCAGCCGCCACCGACGTCGGACTGGTGCGTGACACGAACGAGGACGCGGTGCGCGTGGACGCGACGCTGGCCGTCGTTGCTGACGGGATGGGTGGACACGCGGCGGGCGAGGTAGCCTCGACGCTCGCCGTCGAGATGATCGCGCGAGTCTTTCACGAGGATGAAACCGTCGATGGACTCTACGCCGCCGTCGAGGCAGCCAATCGCTTGGTGCTCGATGACGCGGCGGCGAACCCCGAGCGCTTCGGCATGGGTACCACCGTGATTGCGGTGGGACTCACCGAGGACGTCGCGGGCATGGTCTCGCCAACGTTGGTCAACGTCGGTGACTCGCGCGCCTATCAACTGCGTGACGGTGCGTTGCGCCAGTTGAGTGACGACCACAGCGTGGCCGAAGAATGGGTCCGGATGGGGCGGCTCACGCCAGAAGAGGCCGAGGTGCACCCCCGGCGCCACCAGTTGACGAGGGTTCTTGGCATGGACCAGAGCGTCGACATCGACATCGTGTCCATCGAGGCACAGGCGGGAGATCGTCTGCTGCTCTGCAGCGACGGTCTCTCCAACGAGTTGACCCCGGATCAACTCGTGCAATTGGCCGGTCCGCCGATGCCGCTCGAGGACGCGGTGGATCAACTGGTGACCGCGGCGCGCGGCGCTGGCGGCCGCGACAATATCTCCGTTGTGCTCATCGAGTTCGATGAGGTGGTCAGCACCCTCAGTCCGGTGAAGAAGACGGTTTCGACCGCCCCGTCGCCGGTGGCGAACCAGGCGCCGGCGCGCCGGCGCCATTCACGCGTGACGTGGCGTGTCATGTTCGCCGGGCTCATACTGGTCGGCGTGGCCGCGGGTTTCGTCGCCATCATGCACTGGTACGCGTACTCCAGCTACTACCTAGCCGACGATCAGGGCATCATCGCGGTCTACCAGGGCCAGCCGAACGGTGTTCTGTGGTATCAGCCGCGTAAGGTCCTGGAAACCACCTTTCCGTCGGCGCACCTTCGACCGGCCGACCAACGAGCACTGGCGGCGACGATCACCGAGCCATCACTGAACGCGGCGCTCAACTACGCGGCCTACCTGAATCGGGCCTGGCACCTCAGCCGTTCGACGCCGACCACCACCACGACAACGGTTCCGGTAACGGGGACCACTCGAGCGGTGACGAGCACCACGACGGCGAAGGGCTGAGCGATGTCGCGTCGACTCAGCATCTTCGCGGTCGCGATCCTCCTGCTCTTCGTCGCGCTCGCTGCGCAATCGATGAACGTACAGTTCTTCCGGGCTAGCGCCCTCGACAACTCGATTCAGAATCCCCGAAACTATCAGGCGGGGAACCAGTATCCGCGTGGCGAGATCGTCGCCGCTGACGGCACGATTCTCGCCCAGTCGGTCCCCTCGACCTCGGGTTACTACCCCTACACCAGGATCTATCCCCTGGGGGCGCTCACCTCGGGGCTGATCGGCTTCGCATCGCCTTCCTACGGTACGTGGGCCCTCGAAGCCGAGTACAACCAGTACCTCGTAGCCCACGCCCAACCTCCCCAGAGTTTCGCCCAGGTCCTCGCGCCGACGTCGGCCGCTGATACCGTCACCTTGACCTTGCAGCCCAAACTGGAGCGGGTGGCGGCGACGCAGTTCGCGGGGCGAAACGGCGCGGCGGTTGTTCTCGATCCGCGCAACGGCGACGTCCTGGCGATGTACTCCAACCCGACCTACAACCCCGTGCCCCTCGAGTCGCCGATCTTCAGCGTGGCCGAGAAGGCGTGGAAGGCCGACGTGACCAACAACGCCGATGGCTTTCCGCCCCTCGGCAACGTCGCCATTCAGCAGACCTTCCCCCCCGGTTCGACCTTCAAGATCGTCACGACCAGCGCGGTCGTGGCTAAGAAGCCGAGTCTGTTCTACAAGAACTTTCCGGTCCTGGCGACGATTCACCTGCCCGATTCGAACAAGACGCTTTCCAACTACGCCTTCATCCCGTGCGGCGGTGACATTCCCGCGATGTTGCCGCCGTCGTGCGACCAGGGTTACGCACTGATCGGTCTCGACCTGGGTGGGAACATCTTGGCCGAGACGGCGAACTCGTTCGGCTTCAACGAGGTGCCACCGATCGACTTGCCGGGGGCTCAGCCGAGCTTCTTCCCGTCGGCGTCGTCCTTCATCTACAACAAGCCCGGTATTGCCTACTCTGCGATCGGCCAGCAGAACGTACGGGCCTCGGCGCTGCAGATGGCGATGGTGGCGGGCGCGATCGCCGACGGTGGCACCATCATGACGCCGCACTTGCTGAACTACGTGAGCGGTCCCGATGGCACGACGGTCCTGCGATACCAGGACAAGGCCTGGAAGACACCGCTCACCGCGGCCCAGGCCGCGCGAATCGTTCCCCTGATGCAAGACGTCGCCCGGTACGGTACCGCGGCGGGAACTTTCCCCCCGTGGACCGACGCCGGGGCCAAGACGGGCACCTCGCAGGTGGGCAACGCGGTGCAGAACACCGACGACTGGATGATCGCCTTCGCGCCGGCGTCGAATCCGACGGTGGCCGTCGCGGTCGTGGTGCCCTATCAGGTGACGTCGGCGACCGGTGCCTCGGTCGCCGGGCCGATCATGCGCTGTCTCGTCGAAGGGGCGCTTTCGCTGCAGGCCGGGCTACCTGCCTCGGGGACCGCGACGACGTGCGCCCCGTGACGCGGTGCCGAGCGGCGGGCCACGACGTAGGCTGGGGCCGGTATGGAGCCCGTTAGCGACCCACGTATCTATTCGAATCGATACCAGGTCACCCACCTGATCGCCCGGGGCGGGATGGCGATGGTCTATCGAGCTCAGGACATCTTGCTCAATCGCGCCGTCGCGCTCAAGATCCTCTACCCCGAGCTCTCGGCTGACCCCACCTTCGTCGAGCGCTTTCGCCGCGAAGCCCAGGCCGCAGCCAACCTCTCGCACCCCAACATCGTCCCCGTCTTCGACTGGGGCCAGGACGGTGGAACCTACTTCATTGTCATGGAGCTGGTGGACGGCACGTCGCTCGCCGAGATCGTACGCGGGTCGCGTACGCTGACGCCCGCTCGCTCCGCCCAGATCATCGCGCAGGTCGCGGCCGCCCTCGGCTACGCGCACCGCAGCGGCGTCGTGCACCGCGACGTCAAGCCCGGCAACATCCTCATCACCACCGACGGCCAAGTGAAGGTGACCGACTTCGGCATCGCGCAGGCGGTGGCGGTGGAGGATCACCTCGCCGAAGTTGGCTCGGTGATGGGAACCGCGACCTACTTCTCCCCGGAGCAGGCCGAAGGCGCGGCGGTCGACGGGCGTAGCGACGTGTACTCACTGGGGGTCGTGCTCTACGAGTTGCTCGTGGGGCGTCCGCCCTTCGTCGGCGAAACGCCGGTGGCCGTCTCGAGCCAGCACGTACACGGAACGGTGCCCCCCCCGTCAGACTTTTCGGATTCGGTGCCCGCCGACCTCGAGGCGATCGTCATGCTCGCGCTCGCCAAGTCGCCGGCGCAGCGCTACCAGACGGCCGACGAGTTGCGCGCCGACCTGGTTCGCTTCACGGAGGGCCAGCCGGTTCACGCGGCGACCCGCGACGGCGCGTACTACGGCGTCGACGTGACCCGCGCGGTCGCGACGGTGACCCCGGGCGAGCGCACGCAGGCCGTGCCGGTTATGCCGGGGCCGCGCACCGACGTGCGCCGTCGCCGACGCGGTTCCACCGGCGCCATCGTGGTGCTGGTGGTGATCGCCCTGCTCGCGGCGGGCGGGATCGTGTATCTTCGCCTGTCCTCCACGTCGAACACCGTGACGATGCCCCACGTCGTCGGCCAGACGGTGGCCGCCGCGTCGTCGACCTTGCTCGCCGACAGTCTGGTGATTGGGACGACGACGCTGGTGCACTCCACGCAAGCCTCGGGGACAGTCGTCGCGACCAACCCGAGCCCCGGCACGTCAGTGACCAAGGGCGCCACCGTGACCCTGCAGGTGAGCGAGGGGCCGGCGCCGGCCGCGGTGACGCTGCCCGACGAGACGGGCAAGCAGTTGTCGGTCGCGCTCAACGCCCTCCAACTGCTCAAATTGATCGTCAAGGTGATTCAAACACAGACGGCACCCGTCGGTGGCATTCCCAACACGGTGCTGAACCAGTCGCCCAGCGGCGGCACCGTGACGCACGTCGGTGCGACGGTGACGCTCACCGTGCTCTCCCAGGGTGCCGCCTTTACGTTGCCCAACGTGCGTGGTCAGTCCCAACTGCAGGCCGCGTCCACGCTCGGTCAGTACGGGCTTTCGGTGAGCGCCACGACCACGACGGGCTGCTCCAACTCGGTCCCCCAGGGCTCGGTGCTTCGCACGGTACCGGCCGCCGGGCAGCCGGTGACCGCCGGAACGACCATTGAGCTCGTCACCTCGTCGGGCGTCTGTCAGACGGTGGTGCCGAACGTGATTGGCCAGACCACCGCGTCGGCGTCGACCACGCTCTCGTCCCAGGGCCTTAACCTCGGTCAGGTCACCGACGCCCTGCCGACGGACTGTCTCACGCCGGGTACGTCGGGCCAGATCATCAGCCAGAACCCCGGCCCGGGAATCGCGGCGCCCTACGATTCCAGCGTTGACGTCACGGTTTGTCCGTAGTCGACGGCGCCCGGCCATTGAGTACCATGGACGGCTATGGCATCGAACGGGCCCAAGCGACGCACCAGCAAAGAGATGGGGCGCTACGTGTCGGCCGAGCGCCGCGGCCGCTACACGCCACCTCGACCGGCGGGCGTTGACCACAGCCCTCACTGGTACGGGTGGATGCTGCTCGACCTGCTGCTCTTTGGGCTGCTCGTGATCGTGCTCAACTACATGCAGGTCCTGCCGGGGTCGACGTCGTCGTGGTACCTGGTCATCGGACTGGTGTCGATGTTCGCGGCCTTCTACCTGGCCACGCGCTTTCGCTAGCCCAGGCGCTCGATAACCGTCGCGTTGGCGAGCCCACCGCCCTCGCACATCGTGAGCAGTCCGTAGCGACCCCCCGTTCGCTCGAGCTCGTTGAGCAGGGTCGCGGCGAGCTTCGCGCCGGAGGCGCCCAGCGGGTGACCGAGGGCAATGGCGCCGCCATTGACGTTCACCTTGGTCAGGTCGGCGTGGTGCTCTTTGCGCCAGGCCAGCACGACCGAGGCGAAGGCCTCATTGATCTCGACGAGGTCGATGTCCTCGAGGGTCAACCCGGCCCGCTCCAGCACCTTGGTGGTGGCCGGGATGGGACCGGTGAGCATCGTGACCGGATCGACGCCCGCGAGCGCGAAGGCGTGGAAGCGGGCCCGGGGCCGGTAGCCGAGCGCGCGAGCGCGCTCCTCGGACATGATCAATACGGCCGCCGCGCCGTCAGTTATCTGGGACGAGTTACCCGCCGTGATCTTGCCGTTCTCTTGAAACGCCGGCTTCAGCTTCGCCAACGCCTCGAGCGTCGAGTCCGCTCGGATACCCTCGTCAACGCTCATCACCTCGTCGGTGGGGCGTCCGTCGTCGTCGCGCACGTTGACGGGCACGATCTCGTGGTCGAAGCGTCCCTCTTGGGTCGCGCGCGCGGCTCGCCGGTGGCTCTCGAGGCTGAAGGCGTCGAGCTCGTCGCGACTGATGCCCCACTGATCGGCGATCATCTCGGCACCGATGCCCTGGTTGCGCAGACCACCGACCGGCTCGTAGCGCTCGGCGATCCGCGGACCGAAGGGGAAACCAGCGTTCTGACCGACCGACGAGCCCATGGGCACGCGGGTCATCACCTCGACCCCAGCCGCGACCACGACGTCGTACGCGCCGGCCATGACGCCCTGGGCGGCGAAGTGCAGCGCCTGCTGACTGGATCCGCACTGGCGGTCGACGGTGGTCGCCGGCACCGATTCGGGCCAGCCGGCGGCCAGCACGGCGTTTCGCCCAACGTTAAAGGCCTGTTCGCCAGTCTGTGAGACACAGCCCATGATCACGTCGTCGATGACGCCCGGGTCCAGGTCGTTTCGCGCGACGAGTGCGCGCAACGCCTCCGAGGCCAGATCGACGCTGTGCCAGTTGCGCAACTTGCCGTTGCGTTTGCCGCCGGGGGTGCGCAATGCGTCCACAATGACCGCTGTTGTCATCTTCAGTCCTTCCGTTGGCGGGCCCGACCCGCATGAGGAATGTTACCGGGCCATCGGCCGACGCCTTCTCGGCGACCACGGGGGTCGTCGGTGAGGAACAGTCGTTGGCATGCTGAACGGCCCTCGAGCGACCTAGATGTGCTCGGCGGGCACCTGGCCCAAGCGACCGGCCTGGTAGTCATCGAAGGCCTGTTGGAGCTCGTGGCGCGTGTTCATGACGAACGGCCCGTACGCGGCGACCGGCTCGCGAATTGGCTGGCCGCCGAGCACCAGCACCTCGAGGGCGCTGGTGCGTGAGTCCTGATGCTCATCGGCCTCGATCACCACGAAGTCACCGTCGCGGTGCACCGCGAGTTGACCGTCGTGAATTGGACGGCGCTGCGGGCCGACCGTTCCCTGGCCCGCGAGCACGTAGGTCAGGGCGTTGTACGCGGGGTTCCACGGTAGGGCGAGACGTGCCCCGGGCCAGAGCGAAACGTGAACCATCGTGATCGGGGTGTGGGTGTCGCCGGGACCGCCGTAGTCGCCGAGTCGACCCGCGATGACGCGAATCACCGCGTCGCCGTGCTCGTTGGTGAGCAGCGAGACCGCGGTCGCTTCGATGTCCTGGTACCGCGGGTTCGTCATCTTGAGCGACGCCGGCAGGTTGACCCATAACTGGATCCCGTGAAAGAGCCCGCCGGTATCGATCAACTCGTCAGGCGGCCGCTCGATATGCAAGATGCCCGACCCCGCCGTCATCCACTGGGTGGCACCGTTCTCGATGACGCCGCCGCCGCCGATGGAGTCCTGGTGCACGAAGGTTCCCTCGATCATGTAGGTCACGGTCTCGAACCCGCGGTGGGGGTGCCACGGCGTTCCCTTGGGTTCGCCCGGGCCGTAGTCGACCTCGCCCATCTGGTCCAAGTGGATGAAGGGGTCCAGGTCAGCCAGGTCCACCCCGGCAAAGGCCCGGCGCACGGGAAATCCCTCACCCTCCAGTCCCCGAGGAGCGGTGGTGAGGCCACTGACGCGTCGGGGTCGATCGGCGACCCCCGGCGCGACGAGGCGGGGCAGTTCGAGCGGGTTGTCAACGGTGATCGCGGGCACGAACCCAGCCTACGGGTGACGCTCGCGTGCGCGTTCGTTCACCCGGCGCGCTATGGGTCGAGGGTGACGCGGGCGACGGCGTCGTTCGCAAATCAGGCGAAGGTAGGGCCACGTCCTCAATCGAATTCGCTCGACGTCACGAATCGGCTTGGATCGATGGCGATGAACAGTGACTCGGCGTCGACGACCACTCGCCCCGCCGCCGAGACTGTCGCCAGGATGCGGAGCTTTCGTCCGTCACGGTGCTCGAGCCACGCCCGCGCCACCACCGGCTGGTCGACGGGGACGGCGGCGCGATAGGTGACGTCCAGCCGCGCCGTCAGCGCGATCAGACCGTGCAGACCGAGCACGAAGCCCATCGTCTCGTCGATCAGTGTGGCGACGATGCCACCGTGGCTTCGCCCCGGCGCGCCTTCGAAGGCGCGGCCGATCACTACTTGCATGACCGCGACGTCGTCCTCGCGCCAGTGACGCGCGCCGAGACCCATGGGGTTAGCGCCGCCGGCCACGACCGAGTCGTTCGCCAAGTAGTGGTGGACGTGCGTCAGGTTGTTCGCCGGCTGCTCGGCGATGGCCGCGAGGGTCCGTGGCTCGAAGGCGACGGTGCGCCGGTCGCCGACCGCGACTCGCTCGAGCAGGTTCGCCACGTCGACGGCTAGCCGGTCGAGCTCGTCGTCGGCCACGTCGTGCGCGACGAAGGCGTGTCCCAATTCGCGCAGCAACGTCGCGACGCGAATGCGGCGCTCGTCGCTGGTCACGTCCCGACGTAGTAGCGGTCGGCGACGCCCAGTGCGCGGTCGAGTCGGGCGAGTCCCTCGCGCAGATCAGCCTCGCCGATCGTGCAGGGGGGCACGACGTGGAGTCGATTGAAGTTGGCGAAAATGAGCAGCCCCTCGTCGCGACAGGCCGCGATGACCTCGTTCATGGCGGGTGAACTAGTGCCGTAGGGGGCCAGTGGTTCGCGGGTCGCTCGGTCAGTCACCAACTCGACGGCGAAGAAGACACCGGTGCCGCGGATTTCACCGACGCTGGGGTGGCGCTCGGCGATCTCGCCGAGCAGCGGCCCGATCACGTCGTCACCGAGCCGGCGAGCGTGACCGATGACGTCGTCACGCTCCATCACCTCGATCGTGGCGACGGCGGCCGCGCAGGCCAAGGGGTGACCCGAGTACGTCAGGCCGCCGGGGTAGACGCGATCGTCGAAGGTGTGACTGATGGCCTCGTTCACCACGACGCCGCCGAGGGGCACGTAGCCCGAGTTGACTCCCTTGGCGAACGTGACCAGATCCGGCTTCACGCCGTAGCGCTGGTAGGCGAACCAGTCGCCCGCTCGCCCGAAGCCGGCCATGACCTCATCGGCGATGTAGATGATGCCGTAGCGATCGCAGATCTCACGCACGCCCGGGAGATAGCCCGGCGGCGGCACGAGCACCCCGGCGGTGCCGGGAATCGTCTCGAGGATCACCGCCGCGATGGAACTGGGTCCCTCGAAGCGAATGGTCTCGTCGAGGTGGGCGAGCACACGCTCGGTCTCTTGCTCAAGCGTCACCGCCCCGTAGGAAGACCGATAAAGGTAGGGACCAAAGAAGTGAACGACGCCGGCCGAACCGTGGTCATTGGGCCACCGTCGAGGATCGCCCGTCAGGTTGATCGAGGTCGAGGTGGCCCCGTGATAGCTCCGATAGGTGGCGAGCACCTTGTGGCGGCCGGTGTGGAGGCGGGCCATACGAACCGCGTGCTCGACCGACTCGGTGCCACCGCTGGTGAAGAAGACTTTCGCCGCACCGTCAAACGAGTGATCGAGGATCTTCTCGGCCGCGCGATAGCGCGACTGGTAGCCGTGCTGGGGCGCGATCGTGCACAGTTCCGCGGCCTGGGACTGGATCGCCGCGACGACATCGGGGTGTTGGTGACCGAGGTTGGTGTTCACCAGTTGGGACGAGAAGTCGAGGTACGTCGTGCCGTCCTCGGTGGTCACCGAGGCGCCGGTGGCCGAGCGCACCATCATCGGGTTAATCGCCGCTTGCGCTGACCACGAGTGGAAGACAGACGCTCGCTCTCGCTCGACGCTGCTGCGTGCTGATCGGTCGCTCGCCATGGTGCCCGTCCCTCTCTCCGTCACCGACGCTAACGCATCATCCACGAGCTCGGGCCCACGCGGCGGGTCGCGCGGCCGATTTTCAGTCTCGGGATCGATCGGGCTCCCGAGGTACTCGTCACTTCGACGAGGCGCGCACGCAGCGTCACGACATCGCGACCGTGGCTGGTGAGGCGGCGATCGGTGCGAAAGACCTCTCGTCTGACGTCGATGATCGCCCGCGCCTTCGCCCGCGCAGCCGACGACGACGCGCGTTCGTGCATGCCGACCCTCGCAACGCACCACGCCGCACGTGGGGCGCGGCAAATGTGGCGCCGACGATCGTGACGGTCCCCCGGTTGGGCGTCGCGCTGAACTCGGTCGAGGTTTTGAGGGTACGTGGGTCGAAGTCCTTCTCACACGACCTCGCTCTGTCATCGTTGGCGTCGCGACCGAGGCACGGCGGGTCAGCGTCGTTTCGAGCACTACGGTGTTTCGCCGTGTGACGGGCTTGAACCAGCAGCGTCTCGGTGACGCGATAACTCTTAGCGCGAACTTAGCGAGACCACATTCGATACTCACGACGCTCCAGCACACTGGTTACCACTCAGTGGGATTCCGAGTACGAACCAGGAGGGGCCGTGTACCGACCGATCGCGAAACGAGTGCAGCAGACACTCACGTGGACCGCGGCGGTGCTCGCTGCGGTCGGTTCTGGCGCGCTCGTCGCGAACCTCACCGCAACGCCACCGGCGATCCGTCCGGCTGTCGCATCCCCGTTGACCGGCGTAGCCGCGACCACCGCGACGCTGTCGTCGAGCTCGGCCTCAACCAGCGCGGTGCACGTCGTCCCCGTTGCCGCTGTGGTTCGCGCCATCAGTCCGAGCACCGTCGTCTCGCTGACGCCGCGCTCGCTGACGGTGCGCAGCCCGTCAGGCGTGCCTTCCACTTACGTACTGACTAGTTCCACCGTCGTGTTGAGCGGTCGTCGCCACGTAACAGTCGGTCACGTGCACGTCGGTGACAGGGTCTTCGTCATCCCAGCACCATCGAGTTCCTCATCGGCGGGCACGATTGGCATCTTGCCGAGTGGCTCGGGTGAAAGTCACGAATTTGGAAGCGACCGGCGTACTACCGCATCACTGCGCGACCAGTAGCGTGGTGGCTCATAGGGCCCTAGCGGTGCCGTTCATGCAACGCCACTAACCAGCGACGAGGGGCTTGAAAGTTAGGCCAGAGAGGGTCGCGACCGACGGCCTGCTGCGCGTGCGATCGTTCCAACAACTGGGATTGCATTGGCGGGCCTTGTCGCCGGTCTGGCGTTGCGAACTTCTCGATGGGTATGACGTGACAGAACGTAGAATTCTGGCGGGATTGGTGGCTCTCCTCGTGCGGTGCCCGGGACTCCGTTGCGCTACTGCGGGGACGGATCGGCGGGCGACCACTCACGCTCTACCTGGATGACTTGGGTCGCGATTCGTGGCACCACTTCGTGGGTTGGGCATTCGCGCCGAGGGAACCGAGACCATGCCAGTTGAGGACTGCGTTCTCGGTAACGTTTACCGTGACGGTTGGGGATCTTTTCCGTAATCCCCCCTGGTGGGGGATTTACTGAAAGGGTGAATCTCCTGGTCGAGAGCCATGGAGGGTGTGGCCGCGAAGGGGGCAATCACCAGCGAGCGCGGATCTGATCACCAGCACCCTTGAGGAGACGATCACCCAGGGTGCCCCTGCTGCGGGCTCTTGGCTAGCGCCAACGGTGCAATGCCGTCACCGCTGAACTACTCAGTATCTTCCGCTCGGAGGATTACACCGCTCCCACCTGGTCCCGGAGTTGGTCGATGTCCTGGTGGAGGGTGAACTCCGTCGCTCACCTAGCATTCTCGGTTGTTCAGCCCGTTCGATGGCTTGGATGATGGCAGCGATAATCTCTGCTCCGCGGCGTAGGTATCCCAGGTATGACATCACTTCGGTAAGAAGTTGGTCCTCGGTGCGAAAGGGCGTGTCGGATTCAATCCAGCGAATCAACCGGTTGACCGAGAATCCAACTTCCGGAGTTTCCCGACCAGCCGGGCCATCAATATGGAAGGAGGCTTTCCCTCGCGAAGCAGGCAGTCGCGCTTTAGGATCGCGACTTCCATCGCCTGGATGTGGCTCTCGCGGCGCACGCCACGGCTCGCCTAGCCCAGTGGCGTGATAAACCCAGGTGAGGACGTTGTGCGCGATGCCTACGAAACGGTTGGTAGCAAGGGGGAGATCATGATTCTTCGAAGGTGGTCGGTTGCTCGTCGCGCGAGCGCGGTGATCGTGATGTCGATGGGGCTCGTCAGTGCGTCGGCCAGCGCGTCGAGCGCGCCCCCGGCTCGACACTTCCCCGACGTCGCGCACGTCACGCCGGGTAGCGACTACCTGGCACTCGGTGACTCGGTTTCCTTTGGCTATCGCGAGTCGACGACGGTGCCCGCCCCTGACTACAGTTCGGCCGCCAACTTCGTGGGCTTCCCCGAGGATGTTGCCTCCGCTCTCGGTCTGCACTTGGCGAACGCCTCGTGCCCCGGTGAGACCTCGTCGAGCTTCCT
>JAJZBX010000054.1 GCA_021846325.1 Actinomycetes bacterium
TCGCCATTGGTGACTCCGAGGACGCGGCCTTTTGGACCGAGTTCTTGCAGTCACTGCGCGAGCGCGGTCTTCACGGCGTCCAGCTGGTCATCAGCGACTCGCACCTGGGGTTGAAGGCCGCCATCGCCAAGGTGTTCCCCGGAGCCTCCTGGCAGCGCTGTCGGGTGCACTTCATGCGCAACGTGCTCGTGAAGGTGCCACGGAACCATCAACAGATGGTCGCCGCCATGATCCGCACCATCTTCGCCCAGCCCGACGCCGGTCACGTCGAGCGTCAGCTGAAGGAGGTCGCGGCCACCATGAAGCGCCAGTTCAGCGTCGTGACCGAGATGCTCCTCGACGCGGCTGAGGACATCACGGGCTTTCGCCACTTCCCGACCAACCACTGGCAGAAGATCTGGTCGACCAACTCACTCGAGCGCTTGAACGCCGAGATCAAGCGGCGCACCAACGTCGTCGGGATCTTCCCCAATGACGCCGCGGCACTTCGACTCATCACCGCGGTCGTTGTCGAACAGCACGACGAGTGGAGCGTCTCGGAGCGTCGCTACCTATCCCAGGAGTCCATGGATCAGTTGAAGACTGACGCACTGCCGTCAGCGCCTGTTGCCTTGGCCAAAGTCAAATGAGAAGATGGTCACGCATCGAGAAGTGCTCCATCGGAGTTACACCACTCGGCGGAACGTGATCGGCCATCGAATCGACTCTCGGTTGAATCCATTTTCACGCTCAGCGCCGACCTCCTTCTTGGCTGAGTCACGCGGGCGACGCCGGACCGCTCATTTCCTGCGTGGGACTGTCCGCACTGGCTCACTTGTCCGGGTATCGCCATCGGGACTGGCGAGTTGACGCTCCAGGGTAGTAAAGGCCGCGATGATCTCCGGTGCCTCAAAGGCTCGGTTGCGTCGACCAACAGTGACCTGCTTAAGTATGCCTGCATCGACCAGCCGCTGTATCGCCTCGTTGGTCTGGATGAAACTTCGGCCCACCATTTCAGCAGCGCTTTTGACCGTAACAACGGGCGCGCCGACGAGAACGCCAAGGAGTAGGTCAGCCGCGGAACGAGCTCGAACTCTGCCCAGCTTTTCTCGCCACGACGCTTCGATGGAGCGTGCCTGCTGCTCGAATGACGTCGCGTCATCCACTGCGCGTTTGCAGGCGGTAGCGAATCGTCCGATCCACAGATTGATTCCTTCGGACGCCACTTTTGAGGTTGCTGGCCCCCGGTACCGGATGGCCATCAACCCGTCAATGTAGTCCTGTGCCCAGGTCGCCAGGATGAGTGAAACTGGCGGCAAAATACGAGGAGCAATGCCTCGACGCCGCAAGATCAGGTGCACCAACGCACGACCCGTTCTACCGTTGCCGTCAACGAATGGGTGAATCGTCTCGAACTGTGCGTGCGCGATGGCTGCCTGAGCGACCGCAGGAAGTGAATCTTCGTTGGCGAAATTGACGAGGTCGGCGATCAGTCCTTCGACCAACTCGGGTGGAGGAGGGACGAAAGCTGCAGAGCACGGGTTGTACGCACTTCCACCGATCCAGTTCTGCTGTTCACGGAACCGTCCGCCGTACTCCTCAAGCCTCGTCCCGAACAAGAGCCGCCGATGGATTTGGAGAAGTATTTCCACCGTGACGAGATCACCAGAACTGACGGTATTGATGCCATAGACCATTGCATCGATGTTCCCAAGTACCTCGACGACTGTGACATCGGAAGGGGCGTCGCCGAACACTCGTGCAGCTTCGGCTCGAAGTAGTCGTTGGGCACCAATCTCCAATCCTTCAATCCGAGAGGACGCGACGGACTCGGCTCGCAGCAGGATACGAGCAAGCGCCTCGGTGTCGACAAGGCTGGTTGCCTCAACGTTAAGCCGTGCAATCGAAGCCTCAACGTCGGCGATGTCGGCAGCGACCTCACCATCGATCTTGAAGGTACGTCCGACAAGCATGTCCGGGACGTAGGCGTCGTATTCGCACCCCCGATTATCCTTGCGCGACGGACCGTCGTGACTGCTGATCCAACGACGGCGAATAACCCTAGACATGATTTCTCCTTAAGTAGGATTATCATACAACCCTAAATAAGACTCTGGCATGTTTAGGGCTGAGTTCCTCCTGTGCGCTCGCCAGGAGCGAGATTACTGAATCGACCTGATCTTGCCGAGCTCAACGACGAACGTCATCGTCGGCGACTTCGTCACTGCTCGCGCAGGTCGCAGCCTCGGAGGAATCGAGGACCTTTCACTTACGCGGTGACAAACTCATCGCCACGAGCACACCCGCGCGCGATACGCACCATCACTCGCGAGGGATGCCAATGCGTTCCGCGGGCCGCGCTCGCATCGAAGCCAACGCCTACGTCATCGTGAAGGCAGCGTCGTGGAGTTCGGAGTACGAGAGAGGCACCGTCTGGCGTTCGTGACCAGCAGCGGCGTCATCCGCGCGCGAGACGAGTGGGCTGCGACAACCCAACACCGCTTGCGCGTCACGTCGCGCTTCTTCGTGGGTCTGCGGCACTGGCGACCGCCCCGCACGCTGGAGGGTTCGGGTACGGGTATCTGGCAGCCGAGTCGCGCGGCCCTCGCCGTGGCCGAAAAACGATCTCGGATCGAGCGCCCGGACCGACGACGGCGTTCGTGCTGACTATCGCACGCGCAAGCCGTCGAGAATCAGGCCAATGAGCCGATCGCACTGTTCGGTCGTAAGCAACGCGCTCATGCACATCGATCCCACGAGGCCGTATATCTCGTCACTCGTGAGATCGTCGCGCACCACGCCCGCACGCTGCGCCGTCTGCAGAACCAGTCCCACGGCGCCGTCAAGGCGTTCGCGCGACGCGCTCTTTAGCTCGGGGTTCTTCTCGAAGGCCTCGCGCAACTCGTTGAGGAACCGGCGCTTGCCCAGGGCGTAGTTCACGAAGGCGTGTAGGAAGACGTCGATCGCCTCCCACGGCTCGAGTTCGTCCACGACTCGTTCGGCAACGTTCGCTACTTGCTCGACGTCGTCGCGATAGACCGCCTCGACGACGTCGATGCGCTTGGGAAAGTGCCGGTACAGGGTGCCGATGCCAACGCCGGCTCGCTTGGCGATCGCCTCCATCGACGTGTCGGCACCCTCTTCGAACAGTTCGCGCGCGGCTTCGAGGAGACGCTCGTGGTTGCGCCGCGCGTCGGCGCGTTGCGGGCGACCTTCGGAGGTCGTCGCGCTCTCCTGGATGGTCATGGCCATCGCCTCCGAAACTCAGTCCCGCCGAGGTGTTGCTAAGTGGAGGGAACCTCCGTATAATAGACGGAGGAACCTTCCGTTTCAATCGTACCACCCGAAAGGTCGTTGTCAATGTCTGACGTCACCACCGTCGCCTCCACGAGCCGCCTCCGGGCCGCACTCGCCCACCCCACCGTGTACCTCCTGGTCATCCTGGCCGCCCAGATGATGGTCGTGCTCGACTCGACGATCGTCAACGTCGCGCTGCCCCACATCCAGTCGAGCCTGGGCTTCTCGGGAACCGGCCTGTCCTGGGTGCTCAACATCTACGTCCTGGCCTTCGGCGGATTCCTGCTACTTGGTGCGCGCGCGGGCGACCTGCTCGGCCGACGCCGGGTCTTTCTCGCCGGGCTGATCCTCTTCACGCTCAGCTCGATGCTCGGGGGCCTGGCGAGTGACCCGTCGATGCTCCTCATCGCCCGCGCGGTGCAGGGACTCGGTGGTGCCCTCGCGGCACCGTCGGCCCTGTCGCTACTCACCGTCGCCTTCCCCGAGGGCTCCGCGCGCACCCGCGCCCTGGCCATGTACACCGCGGTTTCGGCCGCCGGTGGTGCGATCGGCCTGCTCGCTGGGGGCCTGCTCACCGAGTTCGTCTCCTGGCGCTGGACCATGTTCGTCAACGTGCCGATCGGCGCCTTGGTGGCCGTGCTCGCCCGCAACGTTCTAAAAGAGACTCCGGCGCGCACCGGCCGCTTCGACGTGGCCGGCGCCCTCACCTCAACCCTGGGGATGACCGGACTGGTTCTCGGCCTGGTCGAGGCGGGCACCGAAGGCTGGAGCGCCCCAATGGCGCTCGGACCGATGGCACTTGGGGTGGGACTCCTGGGTCTCTTCGTGCGCGTCGAGTCCCGCGCCCAAGAGCCGATCGTGCCACTGCGACTGCTGGCTAATGCCACGCGATCGGGCGCCAACGCGACTCGCGGGCTCGTCTACGCGGGAATGTTCGGCGTCTTCTTCTACCTCACCCAGTTCCTCCAAGACGTCCAGCACTACTCGCCACTGCGAGCGGGCCTGGCGTTCCTGCCCATGCCCGTAACCATCTTCGCCACCTCCCAACTCGTCAGCCGCGTCCTGATTCGACGCGTGGCCCCTCGGACCTTGGCCCTGGTCGGCGTGTCCCTGGTCGGCTTGAGCATGCTCAACGCGTCGCGGATCGGGGCCGGAGCTAGTTACGGGGCGATTCTGTCGGTGATCGTCGTGCTCGCGATGGGCTCGGGGCTCTCCTTCGTGTCCCTGGCCACTCTCTCGCTCGAGGGCGTCAGCCCGCTCGACGCCGGCGCGGCGTCGGGTCTGGTCAACGTCTCCCAGCAACTCGGCGCCGCCGTCGGTCTGGCAGTACTCGTGAACGTCTTTTCCTCAGCCACCGACCACGCCCAGTTCCTGGCGAGCGCGGATCTCGCGGCCCAGGCTCGTCAGGTCGGCGTGCTGGTGCACGGGATGCACGTTGTCTTCGAAGTCGGCTCACTCTTTGCCGCCAGCGCCATCGTGCTCATGGGCCTCGTCGGCCGATCAAGCGAACGCGACACCGACCTCGACGCTTCGCTCGCGGACGAGCTGGCACTCGAGGCCGCGTAGGCGAGCGCGAGCGCCCTGATGCCCGGCCCAAGTCCGCGTTTCAGAGCGGTTCCTTACGTCCACGAATTGAGAATTCACTCGATCCTCGTCGATAGTCCCTAAGAGCGTTATCCCGCGAACCAGGGTGAACGCCAGGTTGGCCCTTCCCAGTCGCGTCGGCGACGTTTAGGGTGCACTGCGTGAACGAACCAGTGCGCCGACGGCGGACTCGCGAGACCTTCGCGGTTGGATCGCCGTCGCGACTCGATCGTTCGGTCGAGATCGTGCACGCCACCATGGAGCGAGTTCGAACGAACCGAGTGAACCTCGCCGCGGGTGCGTTCGCGTATCGATGGTTTCTGGCTATCTTTCCCATCATCATCGCGATCTTGGGTATTGCGACGCTCGTCACGTTGCCCCGATCGGTAGTGGTGAACCTCATCGATGGCGTCGCGAAAGCGTTAC
>JAJZBX010000055.1 GCA_021846325.1 Actinomycetes bacterium
ACGGCGCCTCGGCGGTACTCATCATGTCCGAGGAGCGCGCCCGCGCCCTCGGCTACACGCCGCGCGCCCGCTTCCACGCTTTCGCCCTGGCCGGCGTCGACCCCGTGACGATGCTCACCGGTCCGATCCCCGCCACCGCGAAGGTCCTCGCCAAGGCCGGACTCACCCTCGAGGACATCGACCTGGTGGAGATCAACGAGGCCTTCGCCTCGGTGGTGCTCGCCTGGCAGCGCGAGCACTACGCCGACCTCGCGAAGGTGAACGTGAACGGCGGGGCCATCGCGCTCGGCCACCCGCTCGGGGCATCGGGCGCCAAGTTGGCGGCGACCCTGCTCAACGAGCTCGAGCGCACCAACGGACGCTACGGACTACTGACGATGTGCGAGGGCGGCGGACTGGCCAACGCAACGGTGATCGAACGACTCGCTTAGCGATACCGCGTGGCCATGTAAAAGGCCGAGAACATCGCGACGAGTCCGATCCCGAGGTACCACGCCGACGTCGCACCCGGCAGCACCTGAAGGTAGTTGAGCACGATCACGATCAGTCCGAACAAGAGCAGGTCGAGCAGCATCCACCCGTACCAGTGCGGACTGTGATCGGAGCCCGGCGGCCGCGGCGGGGTGTAGCGGCCGCGCTGTTCAGCCGAGACGTAGCGTCCCATCTCTTTGCTGGTGCGCCGCTTGGGTCCGCTCGATGCCATAAGCGTCCATGGTACCCAATCACCCGACGGTCGCGAGACTACGGACAGACGGTGACATCCACGCCCGAGTCGTAGGGCACCGAGATCCCCGGACCGGGGTTCTGGCTGATGATCTGGCCCGAGGTCCCCGGGGTCAGACAGTCAGTGGGCAGGGCGTCGGTCACCTGACCAAGGTTGAGCCCCTGGGCCGAGAGCGTCGATGACGCCTCGGCGGGCGTCTGACCAATGACGTTGGCGACGTACACCTGGCAAACCCCTGACGAGGTGACCAGCTGGACCGACGTGCCCGACGACACCTGTTGACCGGCAGCCGGGATCGTGCGCAGGACCAAACCCTGGGCGACGGTGTTGGAACAGCCCGTCGTCGTCGAACCCACGGACAGCCCGTACTGGCCGAGGGTGGCAGCCGCCTGCAGCGACGTCTGTCCGCGAACATTGGTCAGCGGGAATGTCGCCCCTTGGGAGAGCACGGTCAGCACGACCTTCGCCCCCGCGTGCGACGACGTCCCGCCAACGGGCGTCTGGGAGAGCACGGTATTCGGGGCTCCGCCAGCCGGGGCAGTGGACGTCTGACTGACCGTGACGATGAACCCGAGCGTCTGCAACGCGCTTAGGGCCGTCGAGAGCGCTTTGCCGGTCTCGTCGGGCACCGTCACCGTCACGGGCGCGGGGCCCTGGCTCACCTGCAGGGTGACCGTGTCACCACTCTTCACGGTCGCGCCCGAGGCCGGATTCGTCGAGACGACAGTGCCCGAGGCCTTCGAGGAGTACACGAGTTTCGTGGTGCCGATCACGAGGCTGTCCGAGAGCAGCGTCGACGAAGCGGTCGCGACACTCTCGCCGACGACGTTGGGCATGGAGGTCACCGAGCTCGACTTCGCGAGGCGGGCGTAGGCGTAGCCCCCCGCGGCGAGCAACACGATGATCACGATCGTGACGACGAGTCCGCTCGACCCTCGACGGCGACGTCGTACGTCGGTGCGCGGACCGGACATGACCGGCACCGCCTGGGTCCTCTCGCCCGGCGTGACCGTCGCCACGGCCCGGGTGACGTCGGCGCCGTAGTAGGAACCGTCGCGCGTCGCGGCGTGCACCGGCTGTCCGTCAGTGAAGCGCACCAGGTCGGCACGAAGCTCGTCGGCCGTCTGATAGCGCCGGTCCGGGGACTTAGCGAGGGCGAGCATGACGATCGCCTCGAGGTCGGCGGGGACCGAGTCCGAGAAATCCGACGGTGACGGCACGGTCCCGTGCACGTGCTGGCTCGACACGGCGACCGGCGAATCACCGATGAACGGTGGTCGACCGACCAAGAGCTCGTAGAGCACCACGCCGAGGGAGTAGACGTCGCTGCGTCCGTCGACGGCGGCCCCTTCGGCCTGCTCGGGTGAGAAGTAGGTCGCGGTGCCCATGACCGATCCCGCCTCGGCGAGGTGATCCTCGCTGGCGACCGCCTGGGCGATGCCGAAGTCGGTGACCTTCACCTGCCCGTCGGTGGTGATGAGAATGTTGCCAGGTTTCACGTCGCGGTGAACGACACCCGAACGGTGCGCGTAGCCCAGTGCGGCGGCCACCTGCGCGGTGATCTGGGCGGCCCGCGACGGCGTGAGCGTGCGAGAACCCCGCACGATCTCGGCGAGTGACGTCCCGTCGACCAACTCCATGACGATGAAGTAGGTCCCGCCGTCTTGACCCCAGTCGAAGACCGGGACGATGTTGGGGTGCGAGAGGTTCGCTGCGGCCTGGGCCTCACGCCGGAATCGTTCGACGAAGGTGGGGTCGGCCGAGAGTTCCGGGTAGAGGATCTTCAACGCTACGGCCCGGTTGAGCAGCAAGTCCTGGGCCCGGTAGACCATGGCCATGCCACCCCGGGCAATCAGGTGCGTGACCTGATAGCGGTTCGAGTAGATACGCGGATCGCTAACGGGTTCCATACCCGCCCCAGCCTACGTCCTGGCTCGCCCTCAGTACCCGCGTCGTCACGGACACGTCGTCGCCGTTCCCGAAGCCGGTTGGCCGGCCTGCAACGAGAGCGCGCCTTCGATGAGACAACGCATCACCGGTCCGGCGACTGACGCACCGGTCGCGGAGGTGACCTGGTACGGCAGCACCACCGCGACCGCGACGGTCGGGTTGGTCGCCGGCGCGAACGCGATCATCCAGTCATCGGTGTTCTGGACCGAGTTGCCGACCTGTGCGGTGCCAGTCTTGGCCGCCACGTCAGCCCACGCGGGGAAGATCCCGGCGGCAGTGCCGTCCGAGGCCTGGACCACTTCTTGCATGAGCGGCACGATCCGGGCCGCCTCGGCGCTGGTGAGGGGCGTCTTCCAGGCGGTGTCCTGATAGCGCTTCACGACCGACCCGTCGGGACCCGCCACGTAGTTGAGTAAGTGCGGGGTCATAATCGTGCCGCCGTTCGCGACGGCGGCCGCGACCAGGGCCATCTGCAGCGCCGACGCGCGCACGTTCTGCTGGCCGATGGCCGAATACGCGATCCCCGGCTTGTTGTAGAGGAACGACGACGCCGAGGGAAAGAAGCTCGGCTGAGCACCGGGCAGGTCGATCGGTGGCGCCGAATTGAACCCGAATGAGTTCGCGGTCTCGGCGAGGATGTTCCCCCCGAGGTCCAACCCGATGCGCGCGTAGCCCTGGTCGCACGACGGGGGGAGCATCTGGGCGATGTCGCCGCCACAGGGCACGAACGCGTAGTTGGAGAGGGTCTTGTTGGAGTCGGGCAGATGGATCGTCGCGGCGACGGAGTAGTTCTTCGTGAAGAGACTGGGCATCTTCGCCACCACGGCGCTCGTCGTCACGATCTTGAACGTGGAGCCGGGTGGAAAGGTCTGCTGAATCGCCAGGTTGCCGAGCGGGGGAAACCCGTAGGCGTTGTTCGTAACGTCGAGTTTCCACGCCTTCGCCGCCACGGTGTAGCTCGACGACTCGAAGGGGGCGGGGTTGTAGGTCGGGTTGGCGTACATCGCGAGCACCGCGCCGGTGCGCGGGTCGAGCACGACGGCCGCGCCGTTGCGGCCGGCGAGGGCCCTGGCCGCGACGCGCTGCAGCGAGGGTTGGAGCGTGATCGCGACCGAGTCAGCGGCCGATGTCGGCGCGAGGACCTGGGCCAGGCTCTGGGGCGGCTGCGCGTGCGCGATCAGGTACTGGTTGTACTCGGCCTCGAGCGCCCAGGTGCCGTAGAACGGTGAGGCGAAGCCCACCAGTCCAGACGTCAGCGCGCCGAGCGGGTAGACGCGGGTGTAGGGGTAGTAGCCCTTCGTCGCCGGGACCGACCGCGCCAGGACCGTCCCGTCGGCGGCAATGATCTCGCCGCGCGGGTACTGGGTGTTCGACTGTGAGTTCCTCGGGTTCAGGATCGACGCGTTGAGCGCCGGCGCTCTGAAGAACTGAATGTTTACCGCCTGGGCCGCAATCGCGGCGAAGAGCAAGACGATCGCGATCGCAAAGACGCTCAGTCGGCGCGACATGGATTACCCCTTCGCCTTGGTCGTCGTCGTCGCGATCGTGGTCGTCGTGGCCGTGGTCGTGGTCGTCGTGGTCGTACTCGCGACCGCGACACTACGAGAGGAGTGCCAGAGTTGATTGAGATACGAGGCGTAGTTCAGGGCCGAGTTGAGCGAGGGTTCGCTGATCGTCGCGGCCAGGAGTCGTTGGTCCGACGGCAACAGGTGCGCAGAGGGGAAGGTCGTGTCCAGAACCTTATGGGGTGAGAACCACAGGACCCCGTTGGGCTGGCCCTGATAGACCGCGATGGAACCCGAATCATCGGCGAGGTAGTAGGTCGAATACGCGTACCAGTGCATGATGGCGACGAAGCCGGCCGCCACGCCGATCAGCACCAGGACCGCGATGGCGACGCGCCACGTGAAGCGCGACGACCGGCGTCGCGTCGTGCGCGGCGCAGCGATCGCCGGCGGGGCGGTCGACACCGTCTTCTTCACCGGGGTCATCGTCGCCACGACCTCGTCGAATTCGACGAGGACGACCGTTATGTTGTCGCGTCCCCCGGCTTCTCTCGCGGCGGCGACCAACTTGTCCACTGCGTCTTCGAGTGGCATCGGCGGGCTCGCCAGCTGCACCAGCTGTTCGGGAGTCAGCTCGTTGGACAGACCGTCGCTGCACAGCAACAACCGGTCGCCCGGCTGGGCGACGACCGACACCACGTCGATCTCGACGACGTCGTCCATGCCGAGCACCCTGGTCAACTGGTGGCGCCGCGGGTGAACGGCGGCCTCTTCGGGGGTCAGCCGGCCCATTCGGACCCACTCCTCGGCCACGCTGTGGTCGTCGCTCAACTGGCGCAGGGCTCCATCGCGGAGCTGGTAGACCCGCGAGTCGCCCACGTTGACGAGGGTCGGCGAGACGATCCCCGCCGCGTCCTCGGTCAACGCGATGGCGATGATCGTCGTGCCCATGCCGAAGCGTTCGGGGTTGGCGACCGCATCGGTGAGTACCGCTAGGTTCGCCGTCTCGACCGCGGCGTAGAGGCCGTCGACGGTCTCGTTCTCGTGGAATTGTCGAGTGAAGATCGG
>JAJZBX010000056.1 GCA_021846325.1 Actinomycetes bacterium
TCGACGACCTCGTCGAGCACGTGAAGGGACGACTCGCCGGCTACAAGGCACCCAAGCGCATCTTCATCGTCGAGTCGGCGGGCCGGGCCCCGAACGGCAAAGTCGACTACCGATGGGCGCGCACCGTCGCCCTCGACCTCGCCGAGGCCGAGGGGTAGCGGTACGTCTTACCCGGTCAACGGGTAGTAACCGTGACGGCCGGCACGTCTGTATGAACAGTACCGATATATCGCTATACTACGGTATGTATCGAACATCGTACGAAGGAGACGTCATATGTTCAACGAATTTGATTACGAACAGCGTGGACCGGGCGAACAGGGCCCGAAGGGGCGTCGCCGCGGCGGACCAGGCCACGGTCACGGCGGACCGGATGGCCACTTCCGCGCTCCGATGCGTCGCGATGGCCGTCGCGCGCGCGGTGACGTGCGCGCCGCCGTGCTCGTACTACTCGACGAGCAACCCCGTAACGGCTACCAGCTCATCCAAGAGCTGATCGAGCGATCGAACGACGCGTGGCGACCGAGCCCCGGCTCGATCTACCCCGTGCTCCAACAACTCGAAGACGAGGGTCTGGTCGAAACGACCGCCGCGGGCACCGGACGCACCTACGACCTCACCGAGGCCGGCCGCGCCCTGGTCGAGGAGCAGCGCAGCGAGCTCGGCAAGCCGTGGGAGAACACGGACACGACGGGACGCGTCGCACGCGAGTTGATGGGCACGGCCCGCGACGTCGTGCTCGCCGCCCGCCAGGTCATGGTGGCGGGGTCGGCCTCGCAGGTGGCCAAGGCGACGACCATCCTCGTCGAGACCCGACGTGCGCTCTACGGCATCCTCGCCGAGGGCGATCAGGCGTCCTGACGACGGCGTCGGGAACGCCCACTCGTTCAGGCGGAATCGGACCCCGGTTCGTCGTGGCGATCGACGAAGGTGATCGAACTGCGTTCGGGGTGCTCGAAGTCCAGGTGCACCGTGAACGGTTCGTCGTCGAGCGACGGGCCCTCGCCGTCGGCGACGATCACGAGGTCCTCGTCACTGCGGCCGTACATCGCCTTGGCCAGGCCGAGCATCGCCTGGCCGAGCACGACGCCAACCGCGGAGTTCGCGGCGCGCTCGGTCAGCGTGGGTCGCGCTGCGTCGTGGCCGCCCGCGTCGTCGGTATCGGTCGCGCGCAGCCACGCCAGCCACTGCTCGTCGCTCCAGGACTCGGGGTCCGTGGGCGGGCCGTCGCCGACGGGACGGTCATCTGGTTCCACGACATCACCGTATCGGCCCCGCGCGAAACAGCCAGCGCGCGGCCCGGCCAGCCGTCGCTCAGTGTTGGGCGACGTCGTCGGTGACTCGGTGAGTCCTGGTCTGATGGGAGGCGGCGTGGCGCGCGCTGGTCGAGTGATGCGCGAGACCGGTAAGGGCCCGCGCGCCGAAGAGCGCCACCGCGAGTCGACCTACCTCGTTGTCCTGGCCCGCACGGAATTGGAGGCTGACGAGGTCACCTTCGTCGCCGACCCTCTGGCGACTGCGTTCGTCGCAGTTCAGGCGCACGGTCTGGCCACCGGCGAAGTTCATCGTCAGGAGGTGGCGCGCATCGTTCGCTGCTGCACTCGTTCGCACGAGTGCGCCCCCAATCGAGATGTCGAGTAGGTGGGCGGCGGTTCCGTCGACCACGACGTCGCCCTCGAGGCGTTGGCGTACGCCGGTTCGCCGGTCGGTGGCGAATCGGTCTGATCGGATTCGGTGGATCGCCGCCACTATCAGCCCGGCGTTGACCAACGCCCAGAACGCCGCGCCGTAGACGGTCCAGCGCACCGGATACGTCACCGGCGTCCGACCCGCCAACGAGAGGCCGAACCAGAGGCCCGCGGCGACGCTCATCGCGAGCAGGAACCAGAGGAGCCACGGCGCCTGGTGGCGGTGTCGTCGGTCCGCGCCCCGCTTGGCGGTGACCGTGAAAGGACGGTCGCCGGGTCGCAGGTACGACAGCGTCGCCGCCATCGTCGTCTGAAGACGGACGAACTCGAATAGCGTCGCGAGTCCGGCCGGCGCGTATCCCCGCGACAGCATCGCGATCGCCACGCGTTGGCTGAGCAAGGTGAGACCGAAGGCGAAGACGAACGTGAGAGCACGAGCGCGAATCGGACTGGCGCCGCTGAACAAGACAGCGAGGGGCACCAGCACGTAGCCGAGTGTGCGCCACGCATCGAACCAGCCGAGGATCGTGGCGGCGTAGGCGGTTCGTTGCCGGAGGTTGAGGCCGGGACCGGTAATCGGGTGCTCGGCGTGGAGCAGCTGCATCGCTCCGGTGCCCCACCGCAGACGCTGGGCTTGGTACTGCTCGGCGTCGCGCGCGGCCAGTCCGTGGGCCAGGACCTCGTTGTGATAGACGCTGTGCCACCCGCGCCGGTGCAGGCGGATGGACGTGTGGATGTCCTCGGTGACCGTCTCGGTCGCAACGCCGCCGACGTCGCGAAGCGCACTGGCGCGAACGACGGCGTTCGTGCCGCACCAGAACGCCGCCCCCCACCGGTTCTTACCCGGCTGAATCGCGCGGTAGAAGAGGCGTTGCTCATTGAACGCGGTGCCGCGGCGGTGGCGCCAGAACCAAGACCGGTTCGCGCCGTGCTCGAAGGAACTGACGTTGTAGAAGTCCTGGGGGGTCTGGACGACCGCGATCGACGGATCGTCGAAGTAGCCAATCGTGTGGGTCAGGAAGTCGGGACTCGCGACGTGGTCGGCGTCCAGGATCGCGACGAGGTCCGCCTCGATGAGCCCGAGGGCGTGATTGAGGTTGCCGGCCTTCGCGTGACGATGCTCCGTCCGCGCGAGGTAGCGGGCCCCGAGGGTCGCTGCGAGGTCGCGCACCCACGGACGTTCGCCGTCGTCGAGCACCCACGTCTCATGGACCGGCGCCAGCGCGGCCGCCGCCGCGATCGTCGGCAATAGCACCTCGCTCGGTTCGTTGTAGGTCGGAATCAACACGGCGATGCGTCGGCCGGTCGAGGTAACCGGCGCGGGGATCTCCGAGGCGTCAAGGTCCCACAGGGAGAACGTGAAGAGGCCGAGGCCGACTACCGCGTGCACCTCGAGCAACCACAAGGGGATCGCGAGCCATAACGTGCCCAGGGTGAAGGTGACGCGCCAGACCAGGTACGCGACGCCGACGGTGAGTGCGACGAGGGCCGACGCGCGCACGACGAATCGCCGACGCGCCGACTCGGGAGCGGGCAACGCACCGTCGCCGGTCGAGAACGCCGACAGGACGCTCGTCGAACGCACCGCGCCGTCGGTCGACCGACCCCTGATTCCGTCATTCGCCCTTGCGTTCACGACGCCACCCTCGTGGGGAGATGTCAAACCTGACACAACCGGTGCTCAACAGTGACTAAATGTGAGAAACGCGGGCCGGCCGCCGGGGCCCGTCGGTGGTGGACGGACCTCGGCGGCGACGCGTCAGTACGATGAGCGACGTGGGACTCACCGCCTATCGACAGTGCACCTTTCGCGAGAAGCGGGAAGTTCTGCGGGTCTTCTGGTCCCGCCGCGAAGCCGACAGCGAGTTGGTCGGTCTCGCCGCGCGCGAGTACGGGCCCTACGCGCTGGTGCTGGTGATCGTCATCGCCGTCGAGCTCGCGGTGATCGCCGTCGCGCTCGTGGCCGGGGGCACCGTGTGGGCGTGGCCCGCAGTCATCGCCACCGGACTCGTCGCGTGGTGCGCGTGGTGGACATGGGGCTGTCTAGGCACGGTCACGACACCGCCGAGGGGCCGCGAGCACGCGTCTGGTTGAGGAGACCGTGCCGCGACGACGGTTCGAGTCGGTGGCCGACGATGACCGCTCTCGAGGCGTCACGTGAGCGGGGCCAATGGGACTCGTGCGCGCTCGCGCCAGGTGCTCGACTTCACGTCAAAGAGAAAGAGGACGACCTCGCGCGCGCGGGCGTGGAGGGGCACGAGCGTCGCACTCGTCGCGGCGGCCGCGCGCAGCTCCCCGATCGCCCGATTCTTGGCGACCGTGAGGTGGGGGATGTACGTCGTAGCGCCGCCCCCGGGCGTTGACACGGGGAACGTTTCGGCGAGTGTGCTCGCGAGGCGCACGAACGGTGCTGGATCGTCGGGCGCGACGTAGACCACGCGCTGGTCGAACCAGTCGACGCGTTGAAAGACGACGTCGAAGGAGGTCATATGGGCCATGCACACGCTGAGCGCCGTGACGACGTGGTCGTCGATCTGCGACGGATCGAGAAACGGGGCGGCAATCGTTACGTGGGCGTCCAGGGCGCGGGGCCGTCGCCACGGCGCCGTCAGCACGCTCGCTTCGGGGAGGGGGATCACGACGACGCTGCGGACGGGACGGCCGGTCATCGTGGTCGGCGTCTCGTCGGCGGCGCGATTCGCGGTGTTCGCACGCGTCGCGGTCCGTCCCACCGACCTCGGATCATGGTCACGTCGTCTCCACAGAGGGCGACGCTAGCCACACTCGACGGTGCGCGTCGCAACCGAGAAAATCCGACGTGGACGGTGATACGGTCGAATTGACGGTAGGGGCCGCGCACGCCACGACAAGGAGTGCCATTGAACCCATCTCGTGAACATCGCTCGGACCGCTCCGGCACTCGCGTGCGAAAAGCGTGGTGGATTGCGCTCGCCGTTGTCCTGGTCGGCGTCGTGAGCGCGGCCTCGATTGTGGTCTTCGTGGATCGGTCGGGAATCTTCGCGAGTGTTCCCACGTTCCCGTCCCTGCGTGCCCATCCCGACGCGAGCATCGTGGGGACCGTGGCCTACAGCGTGGTTGGTGTCGTGAACGCGGGTGATAAGCAGACCTGTGTCGAGGTCGTCGCCGCTGGCGGCGGGGTGTCGCAGAGGCTGTTCTGCGTGAGTTGGGGACACCAGAAGAGCGTGGAGCCCGCGCTTCGTTGGCTCGCCGACGGTCGCCTCGAGGCGACCAGCCAAGACGCCAATCACTGGCGCAAGGTCGTTACTGTCGCGACGGGCGCGGTCACCGACGAGGCGTGGGCCAGTCCGAGGACGGATGTGACCGAGGTGGGCCCCCAGGGCCAGGTCGTCGAGTCGCACACGTCGGCGGGCCGGTTGAGGTTGAC
>JAJZBX010000057.1 GCA_021846325.1 Actinomycetes bacterium
CGTCTTGCTCCAGACGTGCGAGAACTCCGTACAACGTCCCGGGCCCCAGCACGACACCGGCGATCTCTTCGATGTCACTGATCAGCGCGTACCCGTGCATCGGACCGGCCGCCAGCGAGGTCAATACGAGTAGCGCCGGGTCCTGAGCTCGATGCCATCCCTTGACCGCCACGGTGACCCCCTTGGTGAGTGGAATTATATCAGATTACGTAGTAGTTACAGTATTTCGGTGCGTGGGTTGGAGAATCGGTGTCCACGTGCGATGGCGTCGCAGTGGACTTCGACGTTGGGGTGAGGCACCTTCTCGCGTTCGATACGTGCGGCGGTGTCAATCGTGCGAGAGCCTTGCGGACTGTGACGAAACAGCGCCTCTCGCCCGTCGCGTCGCGATCGTCTGACCCGCGTCCGCCGCACTGGAAACAGTCCCATCTGCCGGTGGAATCGGCTGCGTGCATCGTGAATCGGCGTCGCGTGGTCTTCTAGGTAACGACGAAACACATCCGAATGAAGCGCGAAGTCTGACGCCCACGTTTGCTGTCTAACGCACTCGCAAACCGTCAAGAATCAGGCCGATGAGTCGATCGCACTGCTCGGTCGTGAGCAACGCGCTCATGCACATCGATCCCACGAGGCCGTAAATCTCCTCGCTCGTGAGGTCAGTGCGCACCACGCCCGCACGCTGTGCCGTCTCAAGGACCAGCCTGACGGCGCCGTCAAGACGCTCGCGCGACGCGCTCTTCAGCTCGGGGTTCTTCTCGAAGGCCTCGCGCAACTCGTTGAGGAACCGGCGCTTACCCAGGGCGTAGTTCACGAAGGCGTGCAGGAAGACGTCGATCGCCTCCCACGGCTCGAGCTCGACGACGACTCGTTCGGCCACGATCGCCACCTGCTCGACGTCATCGCGATAGACCGCCTCGACGACGTCGATGCGCTTGGGAAAGTGCCGGTACAGGGTGCCGATGCCGACGCCGGCTCGCTTGGCGATCGCCTCCATCGACGTGTCGGTGCCCTCTTCGAACAGTTCGCGCGCGGCTTCGACGAGACGCTCGTGGTTGCGCCGCGCGTCGGCGCGTTGCGGGCGCCCCTCGGAGGTCGTCGCGCTCTCCTGGATGGTCATCGCCATCGCCTCCGAAAATAAGTCCCGCCGGGGTGTTGCTAAGTGGAGGGCACCTCCGTATAATAGACGGAGGAACCTTCCGTTTCAATCGTACCACCCGAAAGGTCTTTGTCAATGCCTGACGCCATCACCGTCCCATCCCCAAGCCGGCTCCGGACCGGACTCGCCCACCCCACCGTGTATCTCCTGGTCATCCTGGCCGCCCAGATGATGGTCGTGCTCGACTCGACGATCGTCAACGTCGCGCTGCCCCACATCCAGTCGAGCCTGGGCTTCTCGGGCACCGGCCTGTCCTGGGTGCTCAACATCTACGTCCTGGCCTTCGGCGGCTTCCTGCTGCTGGGCGCACGGGCGGGCGACCTCCTCGGCCGACGCCGGGTCTTTCTCGCCGGGCTGATCCTCTTCACGCTCAGCTCGATGCTCGGTGGGCTGGCGAGCGACCCGACGATGCTCCTCATCGCCCGCGCGGTCCAGGGACTCGGTGGCGCCCTCGCGGCCCCGTCGGCCCTGTCGCTACTCACGATCGCCTTTCCCGATGGCCCCGCGCGCACGCGCGCCCTCGCGATGTACACCGCGGTCTCGGCCGCCGGGGGCGCGATTGGCTTGCTCGCCGGGGGCCTACTCACCGAGTTCGTCTCCTGGCGCTGGACGATGTTCGTCAACGTGCCCATCGGCGCCCTGGTCGCCGTGCTCGCGCTCATGGTTCTGAAGGAGACCCCGGTGCGTACCGGCCGCTTCGACTTGGCCGGCGCTCTCACCTCGACCCTGGGAATGACCGGACTGGTCCTCGGACTGGTCGAGGCGGGCACCGAAGGCTGGAGCGCGCCGTTGACCCTCGGACCCATCGCACTCGGGGTGGGACTCCTGGGCGTCTTCGTGCGCGTCGAGTCCCGCGCCCAAGAGCCGGTCGTGCCGCTGCGACTCCTTACTAACGCGACGCGATCGGGCGCCAACGCGACCCGTGGACTGGTCTACGCCGGAATGTTCGGCGTCTTCTTTTACCTCACCCAGTTCCTGCAGGACGTCCAACACTACTCGCCGCTGCGAGCCGGCCTGGCGTTCTTGCCCATGCCCGTGACTATTTTCGCCACCTCCCAACTCGTCAGCCGCGTCCTGATTCGACGCGTGGCTCCGCGGACTTTATCCCTGGTCGGCGTGTCCCTGGTCGGCCTCAGCATGCTCAACGCGTCGCGGATCGGAGCCGGAGCGAACTATGGGGCGATTCTGTCGGTAATCCTCGTACTGGCGATGGGCTCGGGGCTCTCCTTCGTGTCCCTGGCCACCCTCTCGCTCGAGGGCGTCAGCCCGCTCGACGCCGGCGCGGCGTCAGGTCTGGTGAACGTCTCCCAGCAACTCGGAGCCGCCGTTGGTCTGGCCGTACTCGTGAATGTCTTCTCCTCGGTGACCAACCACGCCCAGTTCCTGGCGAGCGCGGACCGCGCGGCGCAGGCTCGTCAGGTCGCGGTGCTGGTGCACGGGATGCACGTCGTCTTCGAAGTCGGTTCGCTCTTTGCGGCCAGCGCCATCGTCCTCATGGGCCTCGTCGGTCGATCGAGCGAACGCGACACCGACCTGGACGGTCCGCTCGTGGACGAGCTGGCACTCGAAGCCGCGTAGGCGATCACCACCGCACCGACACCCGAAGCCATCAGATCCGTCGGCCAGCGCCGGCGAGCCGGCAACATAGTGGGCAGTGTTGCGGTCCCGGCACGGCCGACACTGGTTTTTGTTACCCAATCCGGTGTCGGCGTTCTCGACCCCTTGCGATGTCCCTTGGCGACGCACTTTTCAGTCTCGGTTTCGGTCGTGCCCGCCAGCGATCGCATCCCTCGCTGTCGTCCGCGTATTGACCTCGCCGCCTCGGTCGAACATGGCTCTCGTAAACTCTGCCTGCGACCAGGCCACATCAGGAGGACGTTGGTGGACAAGAGCCAGTGGATCACGACCAAGTCCTCGGAGTCGCGCGCGCTCTTTGAGCGTGTCAAAGTCGCTACCCGGCTCTCGTCAATCGTCAGTTCGTTCACGTTGGACGAGTCAGCGTCAATCCAGCGGGCCTTCGAGGAACTCATCGGTACCGCGGTCGGCGACCATTTCATCCTTATTCCCCCCTTCTACTCGGACTACGGCCTGAACATCACCGTCGGTCGAGGAGTCTTCATTGGTTCCCAGTGCGCGTTCACGGGTCACGCCCCTATCGACATCGCCGACGACGTGATGATCGCCCACAAAGTCAACCTGGTCACCGCCGGACATCCCGTTGAGCCGAGTCAACGCCGCGACTACATCACCGCCGAGCCAATCACGATCGGCTCGAATGTCTGGATCGGTGCTGGCGCAACGATCTTGCCCGGGGTCAACATCGGCGCGGGTGCCGTCGTCGCCGCCGGCGCCGTCGTGACTCATGATGTCCCAGCGGCCACGCTCGTAGCCGGAGTTCCGGCGACGGTCATTCGCCACATGTCGCAGTAGCGAACAGCGAATCAGACCGTGCGAGACGGCACCCACGGCTCTCGCCATTCTCGCCTGATCAACCCGTAGACCCACGAGTCCGAGACCTCGCCGTTCACGACACAGTCTTCGCGAAGCGTCCCTTCGCGCACGAAGCCGAGCTTCTCCAGTACGCGCGCCGAGGCGACGTTGCGCGTATCGGTCTCGGCCTGGACCCGATTGAGCTCCAGCGTGTCAAATCCCCACTGCAGCAAAGCCCCTCCAGCCTCGGTCGCGTAACCCTGACCCCACGCGGCGTCGTCGAAGCAGTAACCCATCGACGCACTGCGATACTGCGGGTTCCACCGCATCAGAGCGCACCACCCGATGAACTTCCCGTCGCTTCGCCGATCCACCGCGAGTCGTGTCCCGGTGCCCGCCGCGACCATCTCCCCGCACGCCGCGATGAACTTCTCGGCACGCAGCGGCTCGGTCCAGGCGGGCGCGTCCCAGTAGCGCATGACGCGCAGGTTGCTGTGCAGCGCAAAGAGGGCGTCAGCATCCGAGCCGCTGAAGGGACGTAGTTGTAGACGAGCAGTGTTCAGCGTGGGAGCTATCTGCGACACGCAATCGACGGTATCGTGAGTCGCCCGAGTGCCGCCAGCGCACTGGGGATACCATTTCCAACGTCGACCGCCAGTCCTTCGCGGGTTCGATCGCGAACCAACTGGATCGATCGCGACGAGCGAGGCCAGCAATCTCCGCCAGCGTGACCTCTCGAGTAATCCCGGTAACTCAGGTGTCGCCGATGGGCTCACATCGACACCGGTCAGGTCGCCCCTCGGTTCGGCGCGTAGTGCGTTGCCGAACTCGCATCCGTAGTATTCGATCGTGGTTGCCCCATGGCTCGCTCGTATCACGACGATCGCCGTCGCCTCCGTCGTGCTGAGTTCGTGTGGCACCGCGACCACGGGCGGCGTCGTCCCGTGGTCACCGCTCAGGGCCGTCGCGACAACTACCTCAACCACGACTACGACCACCCTCGCGAGCGCACCGCCGTGTCGCGCGGACCAGTTGGGAGCGCGCCTCGGCCGCGGTGGTGTGGGTCTCGGAAACTACGAGATGACGATCGTTTTTACAAACTTCGGACCGCTCTGTCGACTGAGTGGCTACCCCAACCTCGAAGGGCGGGGGGCGACTCCCCAGTGGCGACCGCTTCGGGTTCGAAAGAACGGTACGTACTTCGGTGACCTCAACGCGGCGAACATCGCTCGAGGGCGTAACGGGTTCATCCTCTTGGGTACGTCGATGAGCTGCAACGCGCTGAACACTCCTTCGCAATCGCAAATCGTCGCCACCGAACGCGCCTTCACCTATCGCGCGATTCGTATCCTGCTCCCGATGCACCACGGCATAGTCGGCGTGAATCACGTCAACCTTGACGTCGCGTGCGGACTCGACGAGAGCCACCTCGGTGTTCTACCGCCGACGCCCC
>JAJZBX010000058.1 GCA_021846325.1 Actinomycetes bacterium
CGCACGGCCGTCACCCCGACGCCGCCGGCGATGAGTACGGCGTTACGCCGCCGCTGGGCGTGCACGGTGAAGGCGCCGTAGGGGCCCTCCATGGCGACCCGGGTGCCGGGCGCCACGCCGGCGAGCGCGCGAGTGAAGTCGCCCACGCCCTTGACGGTGAGGCGCAGGTACGGCGGCTGGGGTAGCGCCGACACGGTGAAGGGGTGCGCCTGCCACCACAGGCGCGCGGTGAGGAATCGCCACTCACAGAACTGGCCGCCGGCGATGGCGAGCTGGTCGAGCGCTCGGCCCTCGAGGATCACCGAGACGACGTCGGGTCCCTCGCGTACCACCTCGGCGACGCGCAACCGGTGTCGCCGTGAGCGGTAGACGGGCACGCCGACGCGATAGGTGAGGACCAGAGCCGCGGCCGCCACCCAGGCGAGCGTCCACGCGTACTGGGTGAACGGGTGTCGGACGAACGACGGGCCGAGCACGACTTCGTGAGCGAAGGCGAGCGCGAGCGCCGCGTACATCAACAAGTGCATCAGCCACCACCGCTCGCGCGGGATCCGCACCCGGATCTGGCGGATCGAGATCAGGCCGATGACGACCATGATTCCGAGCGCGACGGTAGCGGTCACCATGTTCGGGAAGGTTCGCAGCAGCACGCCGACCTCGCCCCAGACGCCCGAACGGGCGGCCTCGGCGTAGGCGAGGGTGAGCAGTACGGCGTGCGCGCCGATCAACAGGATCGTCCACGGCGCGAGCCGACGGTGCCACAGCAAGACGCCATCCTGCCCGAGGGTGCGTTCGAGGGCCGGTGCGCGACTCGCCATCACGACCATCAACAGGGCGGCGTAGGTTCCCGCGAGCCCGGTCGTAGACCCGAGAAACATGGCCAGCCCGCCACGGAGGTGAAGTTCACTGAAGGTGCCGTCGACGAGGGGCAGGCCAAGGACCAGCCCCATCCCGAGACCCGCGGCCACCAGGGTCGCGTAGAACGAGACGGCGCTCGGCCGGCGGCTCGACGTACGTGGTTCCTCGGTCCGTACTCGAGACCCGGCCGCCACCGCGCGCGGGTAGAAGATAGACGAGTCCAGGGTCCCTCCGGTCGGTAGCCACGTGCGTGTAATCACGTGAGACTAACCACCCGAACGGCGTTTTCGGACGCCATCTTGCGGAGTTCTTATCTTCGCCGGGGCCCGCGTCGATCGCGTAGGGTCGCGACGCGACCGGTCGGTCCCGGTCGACCTCCTACTCGCGCAGGTAGCGGTCGAGACGCCAGGTACCAGTCATGGCGACGTCACAGAGCGCGGTCGTGCACCGGCACATGACCTCGAGCACCAGGGCCGCCGGCGTGTCGGCGGGGACCTCGAGCAGCAGCCCACGCTGGTTGTGGTCCTGGGTGACGCGAAAGGGTGCACCGTCGATGAGTTCGGCGATGCGAGCCCGGCCGAGACGACCACGGGTGTGCAGCACGCCGAGCGACGATGGCATGACGCGACCGCGGCGTGGGGGACTCGTCACCAGGGTGGCCACGGTCACCCCCTCGAGTTTGCGAAGACCGAGGAAATTGACCTTGAGATCGTCGACGTCGTCGACGACGTTCGGGACCACGTTGCACCAGCCCCGGCCCGCGGCAACCGACTCGATGGAGGCGATCGCTTCGGTGCGATCGCTCGAAAACGAGATCGAGTGGGGCGTGGTCAATGGCGGCCCTTTCCGGCGACGAGTCCCTTGAGACTAGGCGAGGTCCGCGGCGCCGGGGCGATATTCGAAGCTCGGACCGATCGGCACGCCCGAGGTCTCGCCGCCGGTCGCCATTGTGCGCGCCAGTTCCTCGAGCGTGGACATGGTCGCGAGCGATCCCATGAAGGTTTCCATATTGTTCCTTCCATTCAGTAGGAACTGCAGCTGTGCGAGCAGCGCGGTGTAAGTGGTGTTGAAGGTGTCGACCAGGCGACGAGCGGGCGATCCTTCGCGGTGATCGCGCGACGAGGGGTCCGACGGGAGCTCGTAGACCCCCGTCGGGTCGACCCTGACGGGGTCACCGGCGTACGCGTAGGCGAAGCCTCGCGACGATGCGTCGGCCACCGGTATCAGGCGCCGCCCGTGCTTCAACTCACTCAAGCGGTAGAAGTGTGCGACGTCATTGACGCCGCTGGGTCCATCAATCTCCTCCGGAGAGGACGTTGTGCCCTCGCCCTGCGCGATGATGGTCTCGAGGGCCTGGACGGCGCTCGCGGCGTCGACGACGGCGAGCGAACCGAACATGAGGTCCGGACCGACCTGGTGACGCGGCGTCGGGGCGAAGGCGCTCGATGCCAGCCGCGTGATGGCGTTCGCGATGGTCTGGTAGAACTCGCCGATAGTGACCGACGGGACGTCGACGAGTGCCGCGTGGGCCCCGTAGTCGATCGGGTCGCGGGGCTCTTCGATCTCGATGAAGGCCTCGAGTTGGTCGGCGCTGTAGGGGCGCAGGTGCAGGCGTAGCTGGCCCTCGACGCCGCCGGGGAGGTGGCCCGGGTAGGTGGGGATGAAGCGGCGGTGCGAGAGCGCTGGCTCGCCCCCGATGGCGTTGAGGACGTTGGCGGCGAGGACCATGTGGAGCATCTCCTCGACCACTACCGATTTGATGATTCCCGCGGCGTCAGCGTTGGTCGCGGGGTCGAGTGAAAAGTAGGCGTAGAGGTAGACGGGGATCGTTGAATGCTCGAGTTCGATCGCGCGCTGGAGCGCCGCTCGGACCGCCGCCGGGGTTGGCTCGTCGCGGTGCAGCCCGGCGAGCGTCGAACGGTGCAGCGTGATCATCGTGTCTCCTGGCGTGCCCGTGTCGTCCGCGCCTCTTCCGAAATGTTTCGACGCGTCAGCGAATCTGCACCGAGGATTCCACATCCGCGCCGTCCACGCAACCGGTCGGCGACGCGGGCGTCGCGCTACGTGGTCCGCGTGGTCAGCCCCGCGGTCGCAACGTGAGGCACTGGGCGATGGTTCCGACGGGGCCGCGCAGGTCGTGAATCGTGCTGTGGGTCAGCCCGATCCCGTTCGCGCCGAAGTTGACCGACGTATCAAACCCGAGCCATTCGCCGCGCGGCGCCTCGAACAGATGCGCGGTGAGGTCGACGTTCGGGAAAGCGAGTTGGGACGACGCCACACGCGGCGTTACGCCGTTGGCCATGTCGAACAGGGCGACGGCACGCGCGAGGTCGCTCACCGGCTCACCGTCGACCAGGACCACGCTCGTGCGCAGCCAGAACACGGCCCGGCCCGGTTCTTGCTCAGCGCGACGAACCTCGACTGAGCTGACGAACCCGCCGGGCCAGAAGGTCGAGGGGTCCCACGGCGCCATACGGTCCGGTGGTTCGATGTTTCCGAGCGGCGCGGCGGCGAAGGCGGCGGTCTCGTAGCGCTTCATCAGCCACGCCCGCAGCACGAGGGCGACGCGACCGGCGTAACGAAGTCGCGCTTCGACCAGTTCGATTGTCGATCCGGGCCGTACGACTTCGACCTCGATGTCCACGACGTCGATGGGGATGGTGCCGAATATGTCGTAGCTGAGTCGCGCCAGCGGCAGCTGATCGTCGCGACGGGCGTCTCGATGGACCTCGATGGCGTGAGCGAGGAGTCCGAGCGCCGGCGAGACGTGCTGTTCGGTCGTCGTCCACGCTCCGCTCACGTGTTCGGTGGCTCGAAACTGATGGTCGTTCAATCGTCTGAAGTAGGCACGCGGCGTCACGTCATCGAGCATGGTTAGTGTTCCTTCCTGATTGCGCGGTCGGGACTGGTTGGGCTGCGTCGTCCACGAACACCATTGTCACTCACGGCGGCGAACGCGATCGGCGCTCGGAAGACGCCGAGATTCGCGGGATAGCCTCGGTCTAGGCGGAGGTCCGGTGTGGACCTGGCCGTCGAGATGGAGTGGAGTTCCGTGGAGGCGAGCGATCAGTCGGCGTTGGAACGCACGGTGGAAGACCACGTCGTCATTGCGCAGCGCGCCGTGCGAGCGGCGCCGTTCTACGCGATGGCGTTCGAGCAACAGGCCGCCGCCATCGAGGCGCGTGGAGAGCACGTCGTGCGTTTCAACCTCGGCGAGCCTGACTTCGGCGCGCCGTCAGCCGTTCGTGAGGCGATGCGCACGGTGATGGACGGGCGCTCGCTCGCGTACACGCCGGCGTTGGGTACGACGGCACTGCGCAGCGCGATCGCGACGTTCTACTGGGAGCGACACGGCGTGCGGGTTGACCCCGCTCGGGTCGTCGTGACATCGGGCGCATCCTCGGCGTTGCTGCTCGCTCTCGCGTCAATCGTCGACGTGGGCAGCGACGTGATCATGGCCGACCCCTCGTACCCGTGCAACCGTCAACTGGTGGAGTCCTTTGGGGGCCGAGTCGTCCCGGTCGAGACCACGGTCGCGACTCGATTCCAGTTGAACTGGGACCTCGTCCAAAGCGCGTGGACCGATGACACCCGGGCGGTGATGATCGCGAGTCCGTCCAATCCCACGGGAACCTCCGTCGACATCGACGAAATGGCGACGATCTGTGCCGGCGCGCGATCTCGCGGAGCGTGGCGCGTCGTCGATGAGATCTACCTCAATCTCGCCGATCACGACGTGGACGGTAATCCGCCGCGAAGTGTTCTCTCGGTCGACCCCGACGCCATTGTGATCAACAGTTTCTCCAAGTACTTCGGCATGACGGGCTGGCGACTGGGTTGGTGCATCGTCCCCGAGCGCCTCGTGTCGCCGCTGGAACGTCTGGCGATGAACTACTTCCTCTGCGCCTCCTCACCGGCCCAGCAAGCGGCGCTCGCATGCTTCGAACCAGCGACGCTGTCTGAGTGCGAGGATCGCCGCGCCGAATTCGTCGCGCGCCGCGGAATCGTGCTCGACGAACTGGCCCGCATCGGCCTGCCGGTTCCCGTCGAACCCGACGGTGCCTTCTACGTGTACGTCGACGT
>JAJZBX010000059.1 GCA_021846325.1 Actinomycetes bacterium
ACGCCATTTGGCGGCTTCAAGCAGTCTGGACTGGGACGAGAGTTGGGTCCCGATGCCCTGCGGTCGTTCAGTGAAGAGAAGAACGTTTTCATAGCCACGGAGGAATGATGGGTCGACTTGACGACAAGGTAGCAATTATCACCGGGGCCGCGAGCGGCATCGGACTCGCCACGGCCCGCCGGTTCGCGGCGGAGGGCGCCAAGGTGGTCGTCGCCGACGTCGCCGACGAGGCCGGCACGGCGCTCGCCGACGAAATCGGTGGTACCTACGTCCACGTCGACGTCGCCGACGAGGCCAGCGTTCAGGCCATGTACGCCCGAGTTGTCGAGGTCTACGGCGGCGTAGACGTGCTCTTCAACAACGCGGGAATATCACCGGCGGACGACGACTCAATTCTGACCACCGGGCTCGACGCGTGGCGCCGGGTCCAGGACGTGAATCTGACGTCGGTATACCTCTGCTGCAAGTACGGCATCCCGTTGCTGCTCGAGCGCGGCGGGGGATCGATCATCAACACCGCGTCGTTCGTTGCGGTCGTTGGTTCGGCCACCTCACAGGTCTCCTACACCGCATCCAAGGGAGGCGTATTGGCGATGAGTCGCGAGCTCGGTGTGCAGTTCGCCCGCCAAGGCATTCGCGTCAACGCCCTCTGCCCGGGCCCGGTCAATACGCCGTTGCTGCAAGAGCTCTTCGCCAAGGACCCCGAGCGTGCAGCACGGCGACTCGTGCACATCCCGATGGGCCGTTTTGCCGAGCCCGAGGAGATTGCCAGTGCGGTGCTTTTCCTCGCGAGTGATGACGCTTCCTTCGTGACGTCATCCACGTTCTTGGTCGACGGCGGCATCGACGCCGCGTACGTCACCCCGTTGTAACGTCGACGCTGGTCGGTGAAAAGTACTCGCTCAGATACTTCTCACCTTCGTCGGCAAAGACGGTAACCACGATTGCGTCCGATTCCAGTTCGGCACGAACGCGCCGCGCGACGACGAGGTTCGCGCCGGAACTTGGACCGACGAGGATGCCCAGTTCGCGCGCCAGGCGGCGCATCTCCGAGATGGCTTCGTCACTGCTCACCGCGATTACCTGGTCGACCAGATCCGCGTGGCGCCGGTAGATCGGCGGCACGAAGCCGTCCGAGATGCCTTCGATACGGTGCAGGGCGACGTCGCCGCACACGATGGTGCTTGACTCGCTCGGCTCGAGCGCGATGACGCGAGCGCGCGGATTGACCGAACGAAAGGCTTGCCCCACGCCAATCAGCGTCCCCCCCGTGCCGACGCCCATCACGAAGGCGTCTGGCGTCCGATCGGTAGGAAGTTGCTCGATAATCTCGGGCCCGAGCCACGTGCGGTTCTCCTCCACGTTCCACTCGTTCGAGAACTGGTGGGGCGCGAAGTAGCCCGGCAGATCCCCGAGGCGCTCGGCTTCGCGCAGCGCGTCGTTGACGTGAAACGTACCGATGGTGCGCAACTCGGCGCCGAAGGCCGTGGAGATTGCGGCTCGCTCGCTGCTGAGACCCTCGGGCATTATGACGAGCATGTGGTAGCCCTTGACGGCAGCGACCATGCTCATGGCGTTGCCGGTGTTGCCGCTCGATGCTTCGACGATGGTGTCACCGCGGTGCAGGAGACCTTCACGTTCCGCCCGTTCGATGATGTAGCGCGCCATCCGCGCCTTGATCGAACCCGATGGGTTCAAATATTCCAGTTTGACGTAAACACCATCGATGACCATCAAGGGTGTCGCGCCGATCAGATCGAGCACGTTGACTGCGTGATTCGTATCCATGTCGCTCCTCATCTCTCGTCAGATTAGAACGTGCGGGGGCGACTGCGAGGCGTTGCCGTCGCGCAACTCCTCGTGGTCGCATTCTTGGCACGGCACGTGTCGAGCGACGTCAGGCGTGTCTATCCATGCTGACGGACGTCGTTGTCATCGGGGTGCCGGGGCCGCTCGCCGAAGGGCCAGACAGAACTCATCATGCCATCGAGGGGATTGGGTGACCGGTGCACTCAGCGCACGCCGGTGCGAGAATCCCGCTCGTCGACCTGCGTAGTCAAGTGACGAAGGTTATTCGCGAAACCGCCTCGGGCCCACGTTGCTCCCAGGCGCCTCGCGTGAGCCGTGACACTCGACGTCATGGCACTGGCCGCCGTTCGTCTTGCCACTGAGTTGAATTAACGCTTAGTTGCGGCGACAACTGATCCGACCGCCGCGCCCACCAGTGCCAGAACCAGCACGTAACCACCCGCAATGCCGATGAGTGGTCTCGTTGAGTGCAACTCTTCGGCGAGCAACAATGTCGCGATAGCGCCTAGAAAGAACCAAATCTGCTGGATGTGGAACCTGCCGCGGACACGCCGACCCATTGCCGCGTTCCAAGACCCCATCGCGGCACCGATCAATGGCACCACCAACCCATAACCCAGCCATCTTCCAGAGCCCAATCTGGTCGTGAGTACGTCTACGGCCAGGACGAACGAGGTGACAGAGCCCGCGATGAACCAAATCTGCTTGAGTCGCCTCACCCGGTCAATCTAGCGTCGGGGTTCGCTCCAGTTGGCAATTACGGTCATTGGCTCTGCGCGTCAAAACGTCGAGCCAGATTGGGGCGATGGGCACATGGCTGGCGTTGCATCGAAACGTTGGGATACGTCGTGTGGAATGTCGACGGGGAATTGTCGTTGGCGTGGGTTGGCGACGATTCATTATCTCTGGTGGTATATCGGGGTTCATGGAGTTTGCCGAACGACTTCGAGCCGCGCGAGAGGAATCTGGGATCACGCAGACCCAGCTGGCGCGTCGCGCAAGGACCAGCCAGTCTCGGGTCTCGTCGTACGAGAAGGGGACGGTGGTCCCCACGGAGTCAACCCAGGAGCGATTGCTGAAGTGCGCGCGACGTCCACCCGCCGAGATGCTCGACCACCGTCGCGAGGACGTGGTGGCCGCCGCCGCCAAGAGACACCTCACCAATGTCCGGGTGTTCGGGTCGGTCGCACGCAACAAAGACACGCTGACGAGCGACATCGATTTGCTGGTAACCCCGGTGTCGGGTGCGTCATTGTTCGACCTGGTTGGTTTTGCCATCGAAGTCGAGGCGTTTCTCGGCTACCCCGTTGACGTGGTGAGCGACCGCGGCATTGATCCAGACTCCGCGATCATTCGCGAGGCGCTTTCACTTTGAAGGCGCAGAAGCGGCAACCGAAGGGCGCCGACGGTAGCGGCCGCTTCGTCGTGGAGCGTCATCCAGAGTCGGACCTCGTTCTCGCCGACGAGGACGAGAAGAGAGCGAACGACGAGACGAAGAGGCTCGAGCGTCTACCCAAGACGCTGGGCGCGTTGAAGTCGTCGCTCAACAAGGCAGACGAACTTGCCTCGCTTGGGCGAGACCGATTCGACCACGACTGGATCGTCCAAGACGCCGCAGTGACCGTGCTCACTCAGATCGGCGAAGATGTGAAGAGGCTGCCGAAGACCTTTACCGCTGCCCGTCCGAACATCGAGTGGAGCAAGATCGCCGGAGTGCGTGGCAAGCTGACGCACGATTACGTCGACCTTGACCACGAATTGGTGTGGGGCGCTCTGATGCAGGACATCTCGACCCTTCGCGGAGCGCTGGATCAGTGACTACCTGAAGCGCCGGTCGCTCGGGCACAACGTTTCGTTGCGATGAGTGCCGTCGCGACCCCACCATCAAGGTTGTCGGCTTCGAGGCGTTGATGCGTTGGCACCACGGCGAGCGTGGCTGGGTACCGCGGAACGTGTTCATAACGCGCGCTGAGAACGTGTTCTATTTGGCGAGTACGTCACGAGCCAGGACCGACACCATCAACTCGTCGCCTAGTCAAGTGACCTGACCGACGCCCAGTGGAAAGTACTGGGACCTCTTGCCGGTTGCCTCCAAGCGCGGACCAAAGCATGGCAACGACCTTCGCTGCGTCGTGAACGCGATGCTCTACGTCTCGCACACCGGGTGTCAGTGGAGATACCTGCCAGACGAGTAGGGTCCGTGGACTCGGGTTTGGTCCCAGTTTCGCCGTTGGTCAAGAAATGGAACGTGGACCAGGGTTCTCACAGCGCCGATCCCGTGACCTGCACCTGGCTGGCGAGAGGGTACGGCCTTACGTTGTAGGCCAGGTGCGATCGGCTTGGTACGCGTCCGAAGGGACAGACCAGTGACCTTGTTGCGTTAGAAGCGCGCGCCTGCTTGCTCTCGATTGAGCTGAGGCCGAACGTGCAGCAGGTAGTAGATAGGGACCAGCAAGAACGAAGCGTCGCCGATGAGACACAAAATGATCATCGATGCGACCCACCTACCCTTGGACCGGCCAAGTGATGTGAAGGTGGACTTCGGAGTTCGCATGGCGTTGATGATGGCCGATGCAGGTATCAAGATACCGACGAGGAGCAGCGCTATCGGAGCGATGGCGGCGGTGATACCTCCACGCGCCACGACGAAGTGATGGCCAAGGAATCGAACCGACACCGTCATGTTTGCAGGGTGTAGCCCTAGCACGAGGCCCAGAGCAACGATAGCGACGACACCCAGCACAAGAGGGATGGCCCGCCAGACAGGCGCCTGCTTCTTTTTGACTACTTCCGTGTCCACTCCATTACCGACCAACTGCGCTTCGTTCCTCGCGGCACCGCCATCTACCCCAACTCTACCCATAGGTTCACTGGAGTTGCCACGGTTCCTTGGACACGAACTGATTAGTGATTATGCCACCCTCGACGTGGCGTAGTACTCGGCGGGCGTCAGGTGACCGAGGATCGCCTGGTGGCGTTCGCGGTTGTAGAACACCT
>JAJZBX010000008.1 GCA_021846325.1 Actinomycetes bacterium
TGCAGCGGCCCATGCGATAGCCAAGGATGGCTCCGACCCCGGATCCCGAGATGATGCCGTTATCGCGAACGAGATAGTCGACGTAGTCCTGGGCGCTGTCCCGGAATGCGTGCACTGCGTCGATCGTTACGGAGTCACGTGGCCACACCGCGTTGTAAATATCCAGCGACGTCAACTCGTCCAGCGAGTCCGCGCACGAAGTGACTTCAAGCACCCGACAAGTATTCATCGGCGATCGGTGCGCGGCAAGTCGCCAAAGTGAGGAGTCAAGGCTGTGGTGATGGAGGCCCGACGCAACGGAGTTGCACCACTTCACCGGCGGAGGGACTACTAGCCCAATTAGTTTTGGGTGCCCGATGCACTCATGATGCCACCCGCCACTGGCATCTCACCAACGATGCCGGTCGGGTTCCAAGGCCGACGCGTCAGTGAGTCAAGTGTGGTTCAGTGCCGAGGGAGATTAGTTGTAGCTGCCCCGCGCCATAATCGCCGACGAGGAGAAGGCTCCCGTCGCGCGACGAAGCGACCTCCCGCGGGAAGTAGTGGGCGGGAATTACTCCTTCTGAAGACGCTCGTGGAGATGGCTTCAGCGAGTAGGCGACGAGCTCGATGTTACCATCGCTTCCGCCGAACCTATTTGAGTTAACGACAGCCAGTACGTCTCTATTTCCGACGGCGGCGAGCCCGACGGGTGCCGGCCCGACGCGCACCGTGATCGCCGGCTTTGGCTCGCCGCCAGTGAGAAGGTTCCTCGTTAGATATGCATTCACGGAATTTGATTCTCGATCGGCGACCCAGACAAGAGCACCATGGTTGGAGGTGATGACTGGAGGGCGGAGATCGAACCGCGTATTCGTCTCATGGCGTCGATTTAATCAGTCGATCTCACAACGTTGCCATGTTGGACAACTCAAGGGGCAGCCCGCCACTGTAAACATGAAGCTCGACTAAACGATTAGATCGTGAAATTCGTCTTACTATCAGACATCTAGCGAAAAGCCGAACGGAGCATTCCGGCAAATGGACTTTGACACCTACTACGCGGCGAGTTACGACCGCGTTCGTCGAGCCATGACTCTTACGTTCCACGATCACGAACTCGCTGAGGAGATCACTCAAGAGGCGTTCTTCCAAACACTACGAAAGTGGAAGAAGATTTCGCTGCTCGCCCACCCCGAAGGGTGGACGATGGTCGTGGCCCTGAACAAGGGACGCGACCTCCACCGCCGCCGTACCCGGCAAGAGGCCAAACAGTCACTCCTCGTTTTGCCGTCATCGAATCCATCAGGCGAGGCGCGCGTCGATGCTCGATTACGAGTCGCCGAACTGCTCGAGTGCCTCAGTGATCGCCAGCGTGAAGCGTTGCTCCTACGCTACGTCACTCAGCTGACAATCTCCGAGATTGCCAAGGCAATGGGATGTGCCGAAGGTACCGTCAAGGCCACTCTGCACGCCGCCATCGCCAAAGCGTCGCTCGTTGCGAAGGACACCACAAATGTCATCGACTGACCAGATCCAAGATCTTTTCGACAGTGCCCTGTCAGCGCTGCCCTCCGGCGCGACCCCCTCGACTCAGTCGTTGTATCGCCGCCTTCGCCAGCGGCACATTCGAACTCGTCTTTCGACGATAGGCGTCAGCCTTGTCGCGATCGCGGTAGCGGCTACTTCAGTGTTCATCGGCGTGGCCTCTAATCCCGCCTACGCCGTGACGCTCTACCCAAACACTTTCGGATCGGCCAGTGCGGCACAACTCATGGCAGATCAGAGCGTGATGACCGCGCGGCTTCACGCTGTGGGTTTCATGAATGCCGACGTCAAGGTCTCGAACGGAGGCCTGGTCGTCACCAACGGACCCAAGGGGCTGGCCAGCCCAACGTCGTTCCTCACCTCGTCGCCCGAGCTGCTAATCCGGTCCGTGATTTGCTACGCCGGGCGACAGAGTGGTCCGGTCTCGACCAGTCCATTGCCGACGACCTGCTCGAGCCCGCGGTATGCCGCACCCACTGTCTCGGGGTCCGCGATACCGATCACCGAGCCAGACCCGGCCCTCGCGGCGTACGCGACGACAACCCCCGCACAGGATGCCAAGTTGCCCACCGCCACGGCCCTACTTCCGCTGCTGAACGCCGGTAACCGTGCCACCCGGCGCTACCTAGTCAGTCCGACGCTCGTCACGCTGTCGTCGAAGGTGGCTTCGGCCACCGTGAGTCATGTACCTAGCTCCGGTGGATGGATTGTCGACGTTCATCTCAATGAGGCAGAGTCCCAAGAGTGGGACCACGTAGCTAAGCGATACTTCCACCGTCAACTCGCCGTGGACTTAAAAGGTGTAATTGTCGAAGCACCCATCATTCAACCGGCCAACTCCACGTTCAGTTCCTTTGATGGTCAGATGCAATTGCTCGCGGTGACGGAGACTGATGCCTACGACCTGGCGGCCGCACTCACTTCGGGACCGCTCGCCGTGCCTCTCGTCGCCCGCTCGTCGGGTTCCAGGGCATCCGAATCAATTTCTACGCCGACGTCCTCGCCGGTATGCCAAGCATCCGACATCACTCTGCAGGTTGGAGCAACCTACAAGGGCGGCAGTAGTTACCCAGCTGGAACTCTCCTCACTTCGCTGACCTTCACAAATCACGGACCTACTTGTCATCTGCCGTTGGGAGGGCCAGACGTCCGAGCCGTACGCGGGACTTACAACGGTGGCGCCACCAGAGTCAGTCAGCTGTCAATACCTGTCCCCTCCACAAGCAAGAGACTGAAGTTCAACAGCGGCGCCCAACTCCCCGCTCTCGTTGAAGTGCGCGGCCTGCCGAGCGCAATGCTCAACTCCAAGACTTGCTCTCCCCACACGGCAGTTGGATTCGTCGTCGAAGGCTACGGCGAACCGCTCTCCACATCTCACTATTTCGTACGGAGTCTTGCGAATGTCTGCTTCTATTCGAGCTCTGGCGGAATTGTTACAGATTTCGGCATTGTGTGGATAGGCGGCAGCTCATAGGCATCCGTTCGCATTCGCTCGGGCTTGAAGACGTAGAGAACTGTTCATCACCGATCGACCCTGAGCGGTCGAACGACCCATGGCTCCTCGCCCGGGGCTGACCGGCGCGTAGCGCGCGGTCGGCCCAACGGGCCAAGTGTGTGATCCTCAGAATCCCCCGAGTTGAGTGCTGTCGGGAGGCATCTGCAGGGTCCTCACGAAACATTGTGTTCGAAAGAGGCCAGAAAACGTCCTACTCCTATGGGGGATGAATGTCTCATTCCTCGTGAGGAGAGACATGAGACTGCCCATCGAAACCGCCACCGTGAAGTTTGCGGCCGCTGGACCCGCTGAACCGGTCCTCGACTACGAGACCCGGACGCCGAAGTTGGACGAGAACGGCGTCGTGCCGATTGGTCAGATCAAATTTGACCGGGCCTTGACGATTAATGAGGCAGCGGACGTATTGGGGGTGAGTTACGCGACGGCCCGCCGTCTCTTGCTGGAGGGGAAGATCCCACACCAACGGGTGTCACCGCGCCGAATCGTCGTGAGAGAGAGTGCGCTCATGACGTACCTCGAAGTGATCACCCGGAATATTTCTGAAGTCCAAGGTTTGTCAAACTGAAGCGACGTTTGAGACGAACCGCACGACCGTTGGGAGCGGTACCAATTCGGGTGCCATTTAGTGAAGGAGAGGACGAGATCGCCACTCGACGTCAGCAGTCTCGCTCGCCAGGACAGGGTTCGGTCATGAAGATCGACGGCCGCAAAGGCTGGCGCGGCCAGATCTCCCTGCCGGGCGGCAAGCGTTTAAGCAAGCAGTTCGCGACGAAGAAGGCGGCCGAAGAATGGGTTGTCGAGCAGCTGCAGCTCCTTCGTACCGGACGGCTCGCCACCAAGAAGTCCATGACGCTCGACGAGTGGATGACGCGCTGGACCGAACTTCGTGTTCGCTCTTACTCCACCAAGGAGATCGAGCGCATTCACTACCAGCGATACTTCTCGACACTGTCCAAGGTCTCCATCGACAAGCTCACCCCGATGGTTCTGCGTCACTTCTTCGAGTCCCTGGAATCGAGGTTCAAGGTGGAGAATCCTCCTCATGGACGGCCCCATACGGTTCGCCTCTGTCACTCGTTGATGCGCACGTCGCTCGGCGACGCGGTGGAGGCTGGCGTGCTTGGTGTGAATCTCATGCTGGCGGTCAAGCGTCCGAGGATCCCTAAGGCCGAACCGAAGTATCTAACGATCGAAGAAGTGAGGAGACTGGTGGACGCGGCGGATGCTTCTGGCGACGTTGGTGGTATCGCCGTTCACCTGATGCTGCGCTTGGGACTTCGCCGAGGCGAGGCCCTCGGACTTTTGTGGAAGAACATCAACTTCTCGACCGGAGAGATCTCGGTCGAGCAGCAGCTGCAACGCATCGCCAATCCCGAGAATCCTGAGGTCACGCATTTGGGCCGAGTCGTGCTGAAGACTCAGGGCTCGGTTCGCACTCTCATCGCCGACCCGTCGCTTCTGGCCAAACTCGAGGGTCTTCGCGAACAGGCGTTCTCCGCCGCAGAACCGGACGACTTCGTGATCGCCCAGATCGACGGTTCGCCGATCGATCCATCGAACTACACGAAGTGGCTGTCCAAACTGGGTAGGTCGGTCGGTGTTCATGTTTCACCCCACCGACTGCGCCACACTGCGGCAACATTGATGCTCAACCAATCGATACCGCTCTCGACGATCGGCGCGGTTCTGGGTCACACCGACGTGCGAACCACACTGATCTATGCCCGTGTGACAAGGGACACCAAGACGGCGGCGATTAGCGCGCTGGGGGAGTTCCTCGACGCTCTCTAGTACGCGGACATAGGGAAGATCCACAGTCAGGTGAGTCTTCATCACGACTGAAACTGCTGTCGAGCCTTTCAGCGTTTTCGAGATTGGGACTTGCGTGGCTGGGCGCGCTCGCTGAAACTTGCGACCACGATGTCGGCATCAAAATCCGAACTGCTAACAAACTGCTAACACTCGCGTCCAGGATTCGCGTACCACCGAACGAAAACCCTTTGTCTGCTTGGTGGAGGTAAGGGGATTCGAACCCCTGACCTCTTGACTGCCAGTCAAGCGCTCTACCAACTGAGCTATACCCCCAAAGGCCCCACGATGCTAGCAGTTCGGATGCTCTCTAGAAATCCAGGATGGCGTCGGCGCACTCGCCAGGGTGAGACAAGAACGGCGAATGATCGCTCGCGATGTCCACGACTGAGTCGCAGGAGGCGGCCATGAGCGTCTGCAGCGATGGGGAAATTGCTTGATCGCGGGTACAGCGGATGTACCGGCGGGTTACTAGGCGGTCGGGCGAGGTCCGCCTGGATCGGAAACTAGCGATGGTCTGGCGTCCGAGTAGCCGAATTGCCGCCGCCGCAGTATCGCTCGAGCACTCTCCGTAGAGTGCGCTGGCGGCACGTTGTGGGTCGAGGCGCAGCCAGGGTCCGTCGACAACCATCGCGTCGTCGAGATCGGTGCGTGCCGATGCGAGCCGGGAAACCTCGGTGGTGCTCTGTCCGATGGTCGGGATGAGGGCCGCCAAGTAAACCAACGCGCACACGTTTTCGAGTCGTCCGGCGGCTTCGGTCACGACCGCACCACCGTAACTATGACCGACGAGTGTTACGGGACCGGCGAACTGCGCCACCGACACGACGGTGTCGACGTCGCTGTCAAGGTCGGCGGTTCCGTTGGCGGTGTCGTGCGAACTCGGCAGGTTCAGGGTTAACCACTGGATACCCCGTCGGTCGAATTCCTCGGTCAGTGCCGTCCACGCCCACGAACCGTGCCACGCGCCGTGAACGAGAACGAAGGTGGACGATGACATAGTTACCTCGGCTTTCACCACGACGCTACGCCGACCGTTCCCTAGAATGTCGGGATGGTTCGCCCGTTCGACGTTCAAGCCATTGAGACCAAGTGGCAGGATCGATGGCTTCACGAGGGTACGTACGAAGTCGACAACGACGATCCGCGAGAGCGTTACTACGCCCTTTGCATGTACCCGTATCCATCGGGCGCGGCGCATCAGGGCCACATTCGCAACTACACCTTTGGCGATCTCATTGTGCGCTACCAAACCATGAGGGGCAAGGCGGTGCTCTCCCCGTTTGGATTTGACTCCTTCGGACTACCGGCGGAGAACGCGGCCATCAAGGCGGGCAGCCATCCGCGGATCTTCACCGAAGCTCGCATGGCCGAGTTGCGTCGATCAGTTGAGCGGCTCGGTGCCGTTTACGATTGGCGGCGTCTGGTCGTGAGTCACGACCCCGACTACATCAAGTACTCCCAGACGATCTTTCTCGCCTTCCTCGAGGCGGGACTCGCCTACCGAGCCGAGGCGCCGGTTAACTGGTGTCCGGGGTGCGCGACCGTGCTCGCCAACGAACAGGTGCTCGCCGACGGCACCTGCGAGCGTTCTGGCGACCTGGTGCAGCGGCGAAATCTGGAGCAGTGGTTCTTCCGGATCACTGCGTACGCCGACGAGTTGCTGCATGATCTTGACGCGTTGGCGTGGCCCGAACGGGTCAAGGCGATGCAGCGAAACTGGATCGGACGTAGCGAGGGTGTGGAGTTCGACTTGACCTTCGCGCACGACGCCAATCGAGCGATTCGGGTGTTCACAACTCGACCGGACACTGGCTACGGCATCACCTACGCGGTGGTAGCCCCGGAGCACCCCTTGCTCGCCGCTCTCACCACCGACGCACAGCGCTCGGAGGTTGAGGCACTGGTCGAGCGAGCGACCTCGGCGAGCGAGATCGAACGCACCTCGTCCTCCGACAGCGGGCCTGGTCTGAGCAAGCGGGGCGCGTTCACCGGCAGTTACGTGGTCAACCCGTTCACTGGTGACCCCGTTCCGGTCTACGTTGCTGATTACGTGCTCGGCAACTACGGCACCGGCGCCATCATGGCGGTGCCGGGGGAGGACGAACGGGACTTCGCCTTCGCTCGCACGTACCAGTTGCCGGTCGTGGCGACGGTGGAGCGCCCGCCCGGTTTCGGCGATGGGGCGTACGTTGGCGACGGTGCGCACATCAACTCGGGCTTTCTCGACGGGCTCGGCGTCGCCGACGCGAAGAAGGCCGCGAGCGCCTTTCTCGTCGAACGCGCCCACGGTGTCGCGACGGTCAACTACCGGTTGCGCGACTGGTTGGTATCGCGCCAGCGATTCTGGGGCTGCCCGATTCCCATCGTCTACTGCGATCACTGCGGTATTGTCGCGGTCCCACTCGACGAGTTGCCCGTCCTCGCCCCCGACGACGTCATCATGGAAAGCTCGGGTCAGTCGCCACTCGCGACGCACGCCGCCTTCCGAGACACCACTTGCCCCCGTTGTGGCGAACCGGCCCGACGCGAGACCGACACGATGGACACCTTTACGGATTCGTCATGGTACTTTTTGCGCTACGCCGATCCCTTCACTGACGGTCGGCCGTTCGATCCCGAGCAGGTCGCGAAATGGATGCCCGTCGATCAGTACATCGGCGGCATTGAGCACGCGATTCTCCACTTGCTCTACGCACGCTTCTACGTAAAGGCGCTCGTCGACATCGGATTGGCCGACGGCGTGAACCGCGAACCCTTCGCCAGACTCTTTACCCAAGGGATGATTCGGCTCGACGGTTCCAAGATGTCCAAGTCCAAGGGCAATCTCATTTCGCCCGAGCGGTATTTTGATCGGGTCGGGGCCGACGCACTGCGGGTCTTCCACCTCTTTGTCGGCCCGCCGGCCGACAACGTCGATTGGACCGATCAAACCGAGGACGTGATCGACGGGTGCGCCCGATTCCTGGATCGCGTTCACCGACTGGCGACCGACGCGGCGCTCGTACATCGTCCCGACGATCCGAGTGTGGACGTGCCGCTGCGTAGAGTGGTGCACCACACGATCGATCGGGTGACTTCCGATATCGACCGATGGAGCTTCAACACCGCGGTCGCCGCGCTCATGGAGCTCTTGAACGCGACCGCCAAGTGGGCTCGAGAGTACGGCGTCGCCCGCGAGGTGCTGAACGAGGCGATCGATACCTTGTTGAAGTTGCTCGCCCCGATGGCGCCCCACCTCTCGGCCGAACTGTGGGAGATTCGTCACCCCGGCGAACCGTCGGTCCACGCGCAGCCGTGGCCGACGTCGGACCCGCACTTGACGACGGAGCAATTGGCGGTGATGGTGGTTCAAGTGAACGGTAAGGTTCGCGCTCGACTTGAGGTTTCGCCCACGATCGACGACGACGATGCACGCGATCTCGCCCTCGCCGATCCGACCATTCGCACCTGGATCGGCGATGGTGAGCCGACCCGAGTTGTCGTGCGGGCGCCTCGTCTGGTCAACGTCATCGTCTGATGGCTGCACGTTCCGCCTCGCGCACGTCCGTCGAGGTTCAACCACCCCAGTTCGATCGTCCCGAGGTCGAGATTCACGCATCGACGCGGCGGACCAAGACGGGAGCGGCGCACTGGTCGGGGAGTCGCGTCATCGTTCAGATTCCGGCACGACTGCGGGGGCGCGACCGTGACGCCTTCGTTGACGCACTGGTAGAACGCGTCGTTCGCCACCGTCCACAGAACGCCGCGGGCGACGCTGCGCTCGAGGAGCGATGTCGGACCCTCGCCACGATGTACACCGATGGCGTGACGCCGTCGTCAGTGCGCTGGGTCTCGAATCAGCGAGCGCGGTGGGCATCGTGTTCGCCGGCGACTCGTGAGATCAGGGTGTCGAGTCGCCTGCGCCAGTGCCCCGAGTGGGTGATTGACGCGGTGCTGGTTCACGAGTTGGCGCACCTGCACGAAGTCGATCACTCGGTGGCCTTTCACGAGATTGCTGATCGGTATCCACGCCAGCGCGACGCGTCGATCTTCCTCGAGGGCCTAGCGCTGGGCTTAGGACTCGCCGTGGAGACCGGCGACGTCGACCCGTCGATCGACTAGTCAGCCTCACCACGCAAGAAACGTTCGAGCTCCGCCGCGAGCTCTTCGGCGCTCGGGAGGTCTTCGGCGGGTGCCCCCTCATCGGCGTCGACCGCCTCTTCGAGTTGCTTGACCATTGAGCGGTGATCGGGGTTGTTGGTGATCAGTTCATCAACGTGTTGGCGGGTCTCGTCGGCCGCCGCTCGTAGGTCGCCGGCGTCCAGGGTGAGTCCACTAATTCGCGCGACCCCGTCGATCAGGGCCGCGGCGGCTTGTGGGTACGACATGGACGCAACGTAGTGCGGGACTCGGGCCCACAGCGTCACCACATCCATGTCGACCTCGGCGAAGCCGAGTTCGAGTGCCGCCGAGATTCCCGCCGGCACCTCAATCTCGCCACTCATGGTGCCCACGACGGTCAGCAGATGCGCGCTCGCCGCCGGCGCGGTTCCGATCACTCGAACCGGCCTCGTGTGCGGGGTCGGCGCGGGAAAGGCGCCGAGCCCGACGGTGAGACGGACGTCGAAGCGCCCCGCGGCGTCGGCGGCCACGTCGACGAAATCGCTCCAGTGAAAGTCGGGTTCGGGCCCGACGAGGAAGAGCACGTCGGCGCCGTCGCGATCGTGGCCGTATCGCAACTGGATTTCGGGCCACGTCAACTCGGAGGTTACGCCGTCGATGATTCGCGCAACGGGTCGTCGGGCGCGTTGGTCGATGAAGTATTCGGTGTCGAAGGTGGCCAGGACGTCGGTCTCAATGGTCGACAGGAGCGTGGACATGGCCGTCGCGGCGCCCAGCCCAGCGTCAATCCACCCCTCGAGGCCGATGACGAGCACCGGCTCATTGAGTGGTGGGTCAGCGAGGTAGATCACTCGGTCGTAGATTTCGTCGTCCATCACGTCTCCAAAGTGCGGCTGGCTAGGTTGGCCAATGTAGTGATATGCGTCGGAAATTCAAGCACGCTGCCCTGGTCGCCCGCGGTGGCGCCGGCTCGGTAACGCGCGTACACGCCCTGCAGAATGCAGGCCAGCTTCCAGTAGCCGAAGGCCTGATAGAAATTGACGTCGCTGAGGTCGAGCGTCGAGTGGCGAGCGTACGCCTCGAGCACGTCGGCGCGCGTGGCGAAGCCGGGCGCCGTCGTCGGGGCCGCCCCGAGTAGGGCGGCCGTCTCGTCTTCGGGTTCGGCCCAGTAGACGAGCAGGATTCCCAGGTCGGCCAGGGGATCGCCCAGGGTGCAGATCTCCCAGTCCAGTATGGCCATCACGTTGCCTCGTGCATCGAGAACCGTGTTGTCGAGTCGGTAGTCGCCGTGGACCACCGTGGTGCCCTGCTGACGAGGTATAACGCCCGCGAGACGATCGCCGATCGCTTCGATCACGCCGTGGTGATCGACCCCGTCGACGCGCGTTTGCTCGTACTGCGTGCGCCAGCGACGCAACTGTCGCTCGATGTAGCCATCGTGGCGCGCGAGGTTGGCGAGTCCCGCTCGGTTGACGTCGACGTCGTGCAAACCCGCCAAGGTCTGCGCGAGGTGCTCACCGATCACGGCACGAACCGATACGTCGAAGGAAGTCTCGGCTTGGGCGCGATCTCGCAAGATCGCACCCTCGACGAACTCCATGACGTAAAAGGGACGGTCGGTGACCATCTCGTCGGTGCAGAGTCCCAGTGGGCGCGCGACCGGGACGCCGAGCGGCGCGAGCGCCGCAATGATGGTGTGTTCACGAACCATGTCGTGCGCGGTCGGCAGCACGTGGCTCACCGGCGGTCGCCGCAGGGCGACCGACCGACCCGTCGAGTCGGTCACGCGGTAGGTGAGGTTGGAGCGACCCCCGGCGACGAGTTCGAATCGCAAGGGTGCGACGAGCCCGACGTAGCGTACCAGCCACGCGGTCACCGGTTCGACGGCGATGCCGGGAATCGTCTCCATAGCCGGTGAGGATAACAGTGCTTCGCGGTGCCCCTGCACGGCACCCCCGGTACGATGGATGCGTGAACAACGCCACGGACGCGACGTTTCGAACGAAGGTGCTGGAACGATCGGCCACGGTGCCCGTCATTGTCGACCTGTGGGCGGCGTGGTGCGGTCCCTGTCGAGTGTTGACGCCCATCCTGGAGAAGGTGATCGCGCAGAGTGAGGGCTCGGTTGAGCTCGTCGCGGTCGACGTCGACAAGAATCCTCGCACCGCTCAGGCGTTCGGGGTCCAATCGATCCCTTCGGTCTTCGCGTTCAGGGACGGACAGGTAGTCGACTCGTTCGTCGGGGCGCGCAGCGAGCGCGCCGTTCGCAAGTTCGTCGCCAATCTCCGTCGTTAGCGCTCGGATCCACGCGAAATCGCCGCCCGGTAGAGTGAGAGCGTGACCGACGTAACCGACGCCACGTTTAGCACTGCTGTCTTGGATCGGTCCAAGGCCGTGCCGGTGGTGGTCGATTTATGGGCGGCGTGGTGCGGTCCCTGCCGCACGCTGACGCCAACGCTCGAGAAGGTCATCGGTGAGACAAATGGATTGGTCGAGTTGGTGAAAATCGATGTCGACGCCAATCCTCGCGTGGCCCAGGCCTTCTCCGTGCAGTCGATTCCTTCGGTTTTCGCTTTCAAAAGTGGTGAGGTGGTGGACTCGTTCGTTGGTGCCCTGCCCGAGCACGCGGTGCGCGAGTGGGTAGCGAAGCTCGTCCCCGGTGCATCGGCGCTCGAGCAACTGATCGCGGTGGGGGACGAGGCGTCGTTACGCCAGGCGCTCGAACTAGACCCGGTGAACGTTGTGGCCACCGCGGCGCTGGGGGAGTTGCTTAGCTCACAGCAACGTTTTGACGAGGCTGAGGCGATTCTGTCGCCCCTGGCGTCCTCGGTGGCGGTCAAGACGATCTTGGCGCGGGTGCGTCTCGCGCGTGATGGCGTAAACCTGGACGGGGACCTCGACCTGACGCTCGAACACCTCCTTGAGCAGTCGGCCAGCAGTGCGCAGGCGCGCGAGAGCCTGCTGGTCTTTTTGGACGCCCTGGGACCGGACGATCCGCGCTACGTCACGTTCCGACGTCGCCTGGCGAGCCGACTGTACTAGTAGTGCGTCGGTTTCGTCCCGCGCGGGCCATCGAGGTCGCGATGGGTGCTCGCACGTACGACATCACGACGCGGGCGCTGGTGATGGGGGTGCTCAACCGAACACCCGACTCGTTCTACGCGCCGGCCGCCACGTTTGCCCTCGACGCCCTGCTCGAGCGCGCCGACCGGCTCGTCGCCGAGGGCGCGGACCTACTCGACGTGGGTGGGGTGAAGGCGGGACCGGGCGACGAGGTGGGCGAGGCGGAGGAGCTCGAGCGAGTCGTGCCGGTGGTGTCCGAGCTGCGACGTCGCTTCGACATCCCCATCAGTGTCGACACGTGGCGGGCGTCGGTGGCCGCCGCGAGTTTCGACGAGGGGGCACAGGTGGGCAACGACATCAGCGGCTTCGCTGACCCTCAGTACTTGCCAGTCGCCGCGAGGGCCGGTGCGACGGTGATCGCCACCCACATCCGACTGCGTCCCCGCGTCGCTGACCCGACGCCCTACTATGACGACGTCACCCGAACCGTACGCGACTTTCTAGTTGACCGACGGCGACAGGCGATCGACGCCGGCATTGAAGAACGCCGCATCGTGCTGGACGCCGGACTCGACCTCGGCAAGACCGCAGCGCACTCGCTCCAACTCCTGCGAGACTCGGCCGAGCTGGCCGAACTGGGATCACCCCTGCTGCTCTCGGCGTCGAACAAGACATTCCTGGGTGATCTCTTTGACCTGCCGGTGAGCGACCGTCGCTCGCCGTCGCTGGCGGCGATGGCCGTTGGCATCGGTGCGGGGTGTCGCATCGTTCGAGTGCACGACGTGGCGGGAAGCGTTCGCGTACGCGACGCGCTCGCCCGAGTACTGGAGGAGGCGTGACCGGCTCGTCGCTCGTCGTGGTGGGCACCGACGCGACCATGGTCTATGACGCGGTGCGCGTCGCCGTAGCCGGGGAGCTCAGGGAACTCGACGCGACCGCGGCCCTGGAAGATTTCACCGTGCGTGACGCCTCGACCGGTGAGTCACTCGCCGGCCGGCTCCTCGACGCTCTCTACACGCCGGCGTTGTTGGTCGCTCGTCGGGTTGTCGTTGTTCGTGACGCGCAGCACCTCACCGCGGACGAGGTGAGCTCGGTCATCGCGTGGATGGGCGACCCGATTCCGTCGACCGTTCTGATACTCGCAGTGGTGGGTGCCAAATCGAACAAACTCGTGAGGGCCGCGCAGACGGTCATCGACGTGAATGTCTCCAGCAAGCCGGTGGATCGCGTCGCGTTCACGGTGGCGAAGTTCGTTGAACACGGCGTCGGCGTCGACGCCGCGCTCGCCAAGCGCGTCGTCGAGCGAATTGGCGATGACGTCGCCCGTGTCGACGCGCTGGCCAGGACGTTGCACGCCATCTACGGGACGGCGCCACTGACGTTCGCGCAGCTCGAGCCGTACCTGGGCGGTGCCGGTGACGTCCCCGAATGGGATCTGACCGATGCGCTGGACGCCGGCGAAGTCGTCGGGGCCATCACGGTCGCCCGACGGATGCTGGATTCACGCGGGCGCGCTGGCTTACAGGTCGTCAACATCCTGCAGCGGTACTACCTGCGATTGGCGCGCCTCGAGGGGGCGGGCGTGCGCGACGCCGACGAGGCGGCGACGCTCTTGGGCATGAATCGCTTTCCGGCGGGCAAGGCACTGGCCGCCGCGCGACGGCTCGGTGCCGCACGACTCGCCGAGGCCGTGCACCTGGTGACCCGGGCCGATCTCGATCTGAAGGGTGGCATCGACTACGGTTCGCGTGACGACGCCTCGGACGTGGACGTGACCGACCTCACCGTGATCGAGGTGCTGGTCGCGCGTCTGGCCCGCCTCAGCGCCAGCGCGCGACGTTAGTTGGCGTCAGCGCGTAGACCGTTGAGGCGGCGCATCAGGCCGCTCTTCTTATTGGCGGCCTGATTCTTGTGAATGATGCCCTTGGTCGCCGCCATGTCGATGCGCTTGATCGCCGTGCGCAGGGCGACGGCTTCGTCGGGGGTACCGACGGCCGTCACGGCGGTCTTGACTCGGGTGCGCAACTCGGACTTGACGGCCCGGTTGCGCTCGCGCGCGACCTCGTTCTGCTTGTTGCGCTTGATCTGGCTCTTGATGTTGGCCACGAAAACAACCTCGTTCGATAGCGGTGCCGTTGGTCCGGCGGGCTGAACAAGGCTAGCAGAACCACCACCGGCCACGCTCACCCGCGCGCCACGCCGGGTAGCCTTGCAACACCGTGAGCCCCTCGACCGAACCAGTTGATTCCCGTCGAATCCGGAACTTCTCAATCATCTCGCACGTTGACCACGGCAAGTCCACGTTGTCCGACCGGATTCTCGAGATTACTGGTGCGGTAGATCCTCGCCTAATGCGCGCCCAGTACCTCGACTCGATGGATATTGAGCGTGAACGGGGCATCACGATCAAAGCGCAAAACGTCAGGGTGTTTTTCGATCAGCACGTACTCCAGCTCATCGACACGCCGGGTCACGTCGACTTTGGCTACGAGGTCTCGCGGTCCCTGGCGGCCTGCGAGGGGGCGATCCTGCTGGTCGACGCCAGCCAGGGTATTCAGGCCCAAACGCTGGCCAACTGCTACCAGGCGATCGAGCACAATCTCGAAATTGTCGCGGTGTTGAACAAGATTGATCTGCCGGCGGCTGATCCCGAGCGGTGCAAGGATGAACTCGAACGGGTCCTCGGACTGCGCCGCGAGGAGATCCTCTCGATCTCGGCCAAGACTGGCGAGGGGGTCGAGGCGCTACTGCACGCGGTGATCGAACGCATTCCGGCCCCCGCGGGTGATCCGTCGGCGCCCCTGCGCGCGCTGGTTTTCGATTCCTACTACGACCAGTATCGAGGCGTCATCAGCTCGATACGAATCGTCGACGGAACCTTGCGTGAACACGTCAAGGTTCGCATGATGCAAGCGGCGGCCAATCACGAGATCGAGGAGATCGGCATCCGCACGCCCGATATGGTGCCGGTCGAACAACTCGGCCCCGGCGAGGTGGGCTACCTCGTCGCGGGGATCAAGGACGTTGGCGAAGCCCGATCGGGTGAAACCGTTACCGAGGCCGCTCGGCCGGCCCTCGTCGCCCTCGACGGGTATCGCGATCCCAAGCCCATGGTCTTTTGTGGCATCTACCCAATCGACGGCGACGACCTGCCCGATCTTCGCGATTCCCTCGACAAGCTCAAGCTCAATGACGCCTCGATTACGTTTGAACCCGAGTCGAGCCACGCCCTCGGGTTCGGCTTCCGGTGCGGCTTTCTCGGACTCTTGCACATGGAGATCGTTCGCGAGCGGCTCGAGCGCGAATTTAACCTCTCACTGATTGCGACCGCCCCGTCGGTCGTCTACCGCGCGTTTCTCACCGACGGCACCGAGGTCGACATCGACAATCCGACCGATCTGCCTGACGCGAGCCGACTCGACCATATTGACGAGCCGATGCTCGATATCTCGATCCTCACCCCCGCGGAGTACTTGGGCACCGTGATGGATCTCTGCCAGTCACGCCGTGCCGAGATGCAAAAGATGGACTATCTGTCGGCCGAACGCGTGGAACTGCGCTACTCGATACCGCTCGCCGAAGTCGTGATCGACTTCTTCGACGCACTGAAGAGTCGAACCAAGGGGTACGCGAGTCTCGATTACGAGCCCAGCGGCTACGTCACGTCGCCCCTGGTGCGCGTCGACCTGCTGATCAACCACGAACCCGTTGACGCCTTCTCCACCATTGTCCACAAGTCCAACGCCGACTTCTACGGACGTCGAATGGCCGAGCGCCTACGCGAGCTGATCCCGCGCCAGATGTTCGACGTGCCGATCCAGGCCGCGGTCGGGGGCCGCGTTATCGCCCGCGAAACGGTCAAGGCTCGTCGCAAGGACGTACTCGCCAAGTGCTACGGCGGCGACATCACGCGCAAGCGTAAATTGCTCGAGAAGCAGAAAGAGGGTAAGAAGCGAATGAAGAACCTCGGGCGCGTCGAGGTGCCCCAGGAGGCCTTCGTCGCCGCGCTCAAGCTCGAGGACTAGCCAAACGGCGGTCGGTCGTTGGCACTCGGTAGAATTGAGTGCTAGCAAGGAGGAGTCATGGCTCGACGTCCGTTGAAAAAACCCGGCATCGTGGCGGACCTCGACGCGCGCAAGGCGACGATTCTCGAGGCCGTGGTGCGAGAACACATCGATACTGCCCAGCCCGTGGGCTCGTCGTCGGTCGCCTCCACCAGTGATCTCGCGATCTCGTCGGCCACGGTGCGCTCGGAGATGGTGACCCTCGAACGCGAGGGCTACCTCGCCCAACCGCACACGTCGGCCGGGCGGATCCCGACCGACAAGGGCTACCGGTACTTCGTCGACCATCTTCAGGCTGGCGTCGTCGGCGTGGCCCAACAGCAGCAGATCAAGGACTTCTTCGAAAACGTGCGCGGCGAAGTCGAAGACGTGCTCGCTCAGACGTCGACCCTGCTCAGTCAACTGACGAGCTACACCTCGGTGGTGGTTGGCGCCGGACACGCGATGAGCCCGATCCTCTCCACGCAGTTGGTCAACCTCGAGGCGCGACACCAACTGTTGGTAACCGTCTTCGCCGACGGTTCGGTCGTCAAGCACAGCGTCACGACCAATTTCGACGCGAGTCACGTTGAGGTGGCCGAGGCGTCGCGCCAGTTGCACGCTCTCTTAATCGGAACGACGCTCGACGCACGCGTCCAAGTCCCCTCGCGTAGCGACCACGTGGCCTCCCTGGTGCGCGACGCGGTGGCGACGCTGCACGCCCAGCAGCCCACGGTCGACGGTGAGCAGGTTTTCATTGGCGGATCGTCCAAGGTCGCCGAGTCATTCGATGGCGTCGAAACGGTGCGTAAGGTACTGGCGATTCTCGAACAGGAGTTGCTCGTCGTTTCCCTGGTTCAGGACATCCTCGACCAGGGGCTGTCGGTCGCGATCGGATCCGAGCACGGCTACGAGCCACTCTCGTCGTGCGCGGTGATCGTCGCACCGGTAACCATCGATGGCCATCCCGCGGGCGCCGTCGGCCTGCTCGGCCCGACGCGGATGAAGTACGGCGAGGCGATGGCGGCCGCTCGCGCGGTGTCGGCCCACCTCGCACATCACTTCGGCGGTGACGAGCGTGCCTAGCACGGACCTCTACGAGATCCTCGGCGTCGAACGGTCCGCCTCACAAGAGGACCTCAAGCGGGCCTATCGCCGCCTCGCCCGACAGCACCACCCCGATGCGAATCCCGATGATCCCGAAGCCGAGGCCCGGTTCAAGGACGTCTCCCAGGCCTACGAGATCCTGTCGGATCCCGAGCGACGCGCCAACTATGACCGCTTCGGTGCGGATGTGGGTGGCGCCGGACCCGGCCCCTTCGGCGCTGGCTCGGTGCAGGATATCTTCGACATGTTCTTCGGCGGGATGGGTCACGCGCCGACCCGTCGGGGCCCCCAACCGGGCCCCGACGCCGAGGTCGCCGTTGAGATCACGCTGGACGACGCGGCCTTTGGCGCCACCAAGGAGATATCGGTCACGTTGCCCCAGCAGTGCGTGACCTGTCACGGCAGTGGCAGTGCGCCGGGCACCACACCGGTCAGCTGCGACGAGTGCGGCGGAACCGGCGAGGTACGCCGGGTGCGCAACTCGATTCTCGGTCAGATGGTGACCGCGGCCGCCTGCGCGCGTTGCGGCGGCTACGGCACCCGCATCGGGACACCGTGTGTCGACTGTCGCGGCGATGGTCGCACCCAGAGTACGACGACGTTGACGATCCAGATCCCGGCCGGCGTGGAGGATGGCTCCACGATGCGGTTGGCGGGTCGCGGGCCGGCGGGATCGCGCGGCGGTGCGAACGGTCGCCTCTTTGTCCACCTGCGCGTGTCGGCGGACGAACGCTTTGAACGAGTGGGCGACGACCTGCACCACGAGGCCCACGTTGCCTTCACCCAGGCCGCACTGGGCGCGACGATCGAGGTACCCACGTTGCGAGAGACCACCTCAATCGAGATCGCGCCGGGGACTGCGAATGGCACGGTGCATCGACTGCGCCACGAGGGGGTGGCCCACCTGCACGGTCGTGGTCGAGGTGATCTCTTCGTCCACGTCGTCGTTGACGTGCCGACTGATCTCGACGAAGCGTCGACGTCGTTGTTACGCGAGTTAGCCGAACATCGGGGGGAGAGCGTCACCCCGGCGCCCGCCAGCCTCTTTCGACGACGCGCGCGACGGTGAGTGACCCCGCGTTCTTGCGCCGCGTGGCGGCACTCGCGCAGTTTCGGGTAGTCGATCCGCGCCGGCCGGAACTGACGGGCGATGACGAACATCACCTGCGCGCCGTGTTGCGAGCGTCGTCGGGTGAAGAGGTGGTCGTCACCGACGGTCGCGGCGCGTGGGCCGTGGCGGCCGTCGCCGCGGCGGGACTGCACCCACTCACCGACGTGTTTCACGAGGCGCCACCGCGCGAACGTTCGCTGTACCTCGCACCGCTCAAGGGAGATCGCAGCGAATGGGCGATCGTCAAGGCAACTGAGCTGGGCGTGAGTACGATCGTGCCACTGCTCAGCCGTCGGGTCGTGGTGAAGTGCCGCGGTGAAGCGCGAACCAAACTGCTCGCGCGATGGCGGCGTCTCGCTCACGAGGCGAGCGCACAGTCGCGTCGCACGCATTACCCGACCATTGCCGATCCGCTGACCCCCGACCAAGTCCCCCGCGATGTCGCGGTGTGCGACTTTGGCGGGGATGGTTCGTGGGCCCACGTCGTGGGCGTCGCGATTGGTCCCGAGGGTGGCTGGGAGGCGGCGGAGTGGGGCGGCGAGCGCCGACGACTTTCCCTGGGACCGACGGTACTGCGCGCCGAGACGGCCGCCGTCGCCGCGGCGACCCTCATGGCGTTTCACGCCCCCGACTGGGGATACGCGCACGGGTCGGGCGCTTTGAGTAATGATGAAGTCAGCCATGACTGACTGCCTCTTCTGCCAGATTGTCTCGAAGGAGATTCCGTCGACGGCGGTCGCCGAGTCCGACACGGCCTACGCCTTCTACGACATCGCCCCGCAGGCGCCCGTTCACGTGCTGGTGATCCCGAAGCGCCACATCACCAGCGCCGACGAAGTGGCATCGGCCCACGGCGGCGTCGTGGATGACTTGGTGATGTTGGCCCAACGCGTCGTCGACCTCGAGGGCGTACGCGAGAGCGGCTACCGGCTCGTGATCAACGTGGGGCGCGACGCCCAGATGACCGTGGCCCACCTGCACGTCCACGTTCTGGGTGGCCGGCGATTGGAGTGGCCGCCCGGATGACCGTTGAGGAATCGGCCGGCGAGGCGATGACGGTGACGACATTCGTACGCAATACGAACCTGTTAGCGGGCTTGCTCGGACCGCGCGACGAGCACTTGCGGGTGGTGGAGCGCTCCTTCCCGTCGTCGAAGATTGCCATTCGCGGCAACGAGATCAGCGTCTCGGGTCCCGACGCCGCCAAGATCCTTCGCCTCTTCGACGAACTCGTCCTGGTGCTCGAGAGTGGCCAGTCCCTCGACTCGACCAAGATCGAGCGCACCATTGACATGGTCGACGAAGACCTGCGGCCGAGCGAGGTCCTCGGTCACGAGGTGGTTCGAGCGGCCCGGGGCAAGCCCGTGCGTCCGTCAACCGCGGGCCAGAAGCGCTACACCGACGCGATCGACGCCTCGACCATCACCTTCGGTATCGGTCCGGCCGGAACCGGCAAGAGCTATCTCGCCGTGGCCGCCGCCGTCCAGGCGCTCCACCGCCGCCAGGTTCAACGAATCGTGCTCACTCGTCCCGCCGTCGAGGCCGGCGAGCGGTTGGGCTTCTTGCCCGGCGATCTCATGGCCAAGGTCGATCCCTACCTGCGGCCGCTCTACGACGCCCTGTACGACATGGTGGGACCCGACGGTGCGCAACGCCTGATCGCCAACGGCACGATCGAGGTCGCCCCCCTGGCCTTCATGCGCGGACGCACCCTCAACGATTCCTTCATCATCCTCGACGAGGCGCAGAACACGACGCCCGAGCAGATGAAAATGTTTCTGACGCGTATCGGCTTCAACGCCAAGGCAGTGGTCACCGGGGACGTCACCCAGGTCGATCTCAATGGCCGGATGAGCGGCCTGACGCACCTCGAGTCCATCCTCGGTGGCATCGACGGCATTTCATTCGTCCACCTCGGGGCCAAGGACGTGGTGCGCCACAAGATAGTGGCCGCGATCGTCGCCGCGTACGAACGGCGAGACCCGTGAGCATCGACATCTACGCCGCGGACGAGCAGCACGAGATCGCGATCGACCTCGAGCGCTGGGTGGCGCTCGCCAACGCCGCGCTGCTCGACGAAGGCGTCCGCGGACTCGCCGAGCTGTCGCTCATCTTCACTGACGAGGCCGCCATCGCGGCGCTCAATCTCCAGTTCATGGGTAAGGCCGGACCCACGGACGTGCTGAGCTTTCCCATCGACGACGAGCCCGAACCCCGGGGTCGCGTTCCCGACGCCGGGGGGAGCGGCCCGGGTGACGCACCGCTGGACGAGATTCCCCAGTTGATCGGCGACGTCGTCATCTGTCCGGCCGTGGCCGCGCGCAACGCGCCGGACCACGACTGGGAGTTCGATGACGAGGTGGCGCTGCTCGTTGTCCACGGGGTCCTGCACCTGCTCGGGTGGGACCACGAAGTCGACGATGAGGCCGAGCGGATGGAGTCTCGCGAGCGAGAACTCCTCGCTCGGTACCATCGTCCCGTCCGCCCGTGATCGCCGCGACCTGGTCGGGTGGCGACACGGCGCTGTCGCTCAGCGTGCTCGTCCTGCTCATCTTGTCGGGCTTTTTCGCCCTCGCGGAGACGTCGCTGGTGCGCATGAACAAATCCCGGGCGCGATCACTGCGTGACCAGGGTCGGCGCGGTGCGCGCGCCCTGGTGTCCCTGGCCGAGGCCCCCGAACAGTTTCTCAACCCGCTGCTGCTGCTCGTGCTGATCTGCCAACTGGTCTCGGCGACGATGGTCGGCGTGCTCGCGGGCCACCTGTTCGGCGCCGCCGGCGTTTTCGTGGCCACGGTGGGCGAGGTGGTCGTCATCTTCGTCATCTTCGAGGCGATTCCGAAGAACTTCGCGGTCCAGCACCCCGACGCCGTAGCGCTCTTCACCGCACCCGCGGTCGGACGACTGCTCCGATTCTGGCCCATTCGGTGGATCTCGACGGTGCTGCTCGCCATCGCCAACGCCGTGATGCGACTGTTCGGCGCCCCGTCGTCGTCACCCAAGGTGACCGAGTCTGAGGTGCTGGCCATGGCGGACGTGGCCCACGAGGACGCCGCGATCGCTTCGGAGGAACGGGCCTTCATCCACTCGGTGATCGAATTTGGCGACACCATCGTGCGCGAGGTCATGGTTCCGCGACCCGACATGGTCGACGTTGAGGCCGCCGCGACGGTTCGCCAAGCGCTCGACATAGCCATCGACTCGGGCCGCTCGCGTTTGCCGGTGCTGGGCGACGGCGTCGATGACGTGGTCGGTATCGTGAACCTGCGTCACCTGGCGGCGCTCGTCGCGAACGGTCTCGGCGAGGAACGCGTGGCCGAGCATATGGGCGAGGCCTACTTCGTGCCCGAAACGAAGCGGGTGGCGTCGTTGCTGACCGAGATTCGCCGCGCGCAGGTTCACCTCTTCGTCGTCGTCGACGAATACGGTGGCACCGTCGGCCTGGTGACCCTCGAGGACGTGCTCGAAGAGCTCGTCGGCGAAATCGCCGACGAGTCCGACCCGCGCACGGTCCAGGCCGCGCGCCAGTCGATCGATCTCGGCATCACGCTGAGTGGGCGGATGAACATTGACGACGCCAACGTGGACTTCGACCTCGAGCTGCCCAAGGACGGCTGGGACACCGTCGGCGGTCTCGTGCTCGACTTGGCCGGTGGCGTCCCGGACGAGGGGGAATCGTTTTCGACCGACCACTACCGACTGACCGTGGTCCGCATGGAAGGTCGCCGAATCGAAGAGGTGCGCGTCGATCCGCTGGAGCGCGAATGAGTCGCGCCGGCTTCGCGACCATCCTGGGACGACCCAACGTCGGCAAGTCGACCCTCGTCAATCAGTTAGTGGGTGCGAAGGTCACGATCACCGCGTCGTCACCCAACACCACGCGACGCGCCGTGCGGGGCGTCGTTACCATCGGCGACGTTCAGGTCATCGTCGTCGATACCCCGGGACTGCACCGAGCGCGAACCTCACTCGGTAGCCGCCTGAACGACGCGGCCCGTCACGCCGCTGACGACGTCGACGTGGTGATTGCCCTGATCGAGGCCGGTGGGGCGATTGGCCCGGGTGATCGTGCGGTCATGGCGACCCTGCTCGAGGTTTCGCGCACGCACGGCCCCCAGCCCATCGTCGTGGTCAACAAGGTAGACCGGTGCGCGCGAGAAACGGTCGCCGCACAGTTGATGAACGCGACGCTCGCCATCGAAGAGATCGGCCGTGAGCGTGGCGGCGAAACGGTGACGTCTCGGGTCGAGTACTTCGCGGTGTCGGCCAAGACCGGCGTGGGGGTCGATGCGCTTCGCGCGTTCGTCGCGGACCGGATGCCCGAGTCCCCCCTGCTCTTTGGCGTGGACGAAGTCTCTGACGTACCCGAGTCGGAGTGGATCGCGGAGCTCGTTCGTGAGCAGTTGGTGCGAAAGACTCGCCAGGAGCTGCCGCACTCGATCCACTGCCGGGTCACGGAGTTCGAGTGGCCGCACGTGACCGTCGAGATACTGGTCGAGCGCGAGAGTCAAAAGGGCATGGTGATCGGGCACGGGGGACAACTACTCAAGGACGTCGGTATAGCCGCGCGGCGCCAACTGCCCGAGGGTCTCTACTTGGAGCTGCGCGTCGCGGTCGAACCCGGTTGGCAGCGACGCGACGACGCGCTCGACCGGTTCGGCTACTGATCGCCCGGCGCGTCGCGTCGACCGCCCGATCGCTTCGCGCGAACTACGGGCGCAGTCCAGTCGAGTGGTCTAGGGTCGATGCGACGGCACTGGCCCTCGTGGTCCGGATCCGTCGGGCCGTGAAACTCGCCGCGACGAGTGCGCCGACGGGGATCAGTGCTACCGCCAGGGGCATCGTCGTCAGACCGAGGTACTTCAGGCCGCTCATGACCACCATCGCGGTGATCAGCGGGCGCGCAACGGCACTGGCGCGCCTCGAGGAGATCAACGAGCCAGCGAGGGTAGCGGGGACCGCTCCGATCGTTACCGCCGCGGTGATGCTCAGTGACACGTGTCCAAAGACCAGCGCCCCAATGGACGCGCCCAGGGCGAGCGGCACCGACTGCGCGAGGTCGGTGCCGACCAGCCGGTCACTGGCCATCGAGGGATAGAGCAGCATCAGCGCCATCATCATGAGCGAGCCTGCACCGACCGAGGTGAGACCAACGAGGAAGCCACCGACGACGCCGGTGAGCACGGTCGCGGCGGTGGCGCCGCGAATGGGCCGCGCGGGGCCGGCCCGACCGGTGAGCAAGTGACGCGCCATCATCGCACCGCCCCCGATGACGAGCGCGGCGCCGAGCAGTCGCTGCGGGGCGACCTCGGCGGCGGCGGTACCGAAGCGGTGCAGGACGTAGGTGCCCGCGAAGGCCGCCGGCACCGACCCCGCACAGAGTAAGGCGACGACTCGTTGGTCGACTCGGTGGCGACGCCAGTGCACCAGCGCTCCGACCGGTCGCATCAGCACGCTCGCCACCAGATCCGACGCGATGGCGGTCGTCGGCGCCACGCCAAAGAGCAGTACCAACATCGGCGTCATGAGTGCGCCACCGCCGGTCCCGGTAAGACCGACGAGCAGCCCAACGAGGGCCCCCGCGGCGACCAACGCGATATCGAGATGCACGACCAGTCCTTTAATCGATAATTACTAGTGAAATACTAGTCAACTATCGATCTGGGCTGATCAGCGTGGTCCTCGCCACGCAAGTCGCGCAAGAATGCGAGCACCGAGGCACGATCGCGCGTGCGTCGCATCGGGGGAAGCCGACGAAACAGCTGGCTTCGGTAGGGGGCCTCGGCGAGGCGGGTGTCGAGCACGGCCACGACGCCGCGGTCCTCGGCGGAGCGGATGAGCCGTCCCACGCCTTGGGCGAGCAGCATGGCCGCTCGCGGCAGGTCAACGTCGAAAAAGGGTCGATCAGATCGCTGACGACGGGCCACGGCGAGTGGGTCGGTGGGTACCGCGAAGGGGAGCCGGTCGATCGTCACCAGGCTGAGCGAGTGGCCCGGCACGTCGATACCCTGCCAGAAGCTCGTCACGGCGAAGAGGCTCGCTTCGGCGTGGTCGCGAAAGTTCTCGATGATGCGCTGGCGCGAGAGCGTGCCCTGGACGAGTACGGGCGTCGTCAGGCGTGGCGACACGGCCGCGGCGACGCGGTCCATGACCGAGCGATTGGTAAAGAGCGCGAGCGTGCGTCCACCGGCGGCTTGGACCAGCTCGACGAGTTCGTCGGCAATGCGCGCCTCGGCGTCGTCGTGGTTGCGGTGCGGGAACGCCGGTGGCACATAGAGCAGCGCGTGGTTCGCGTAATCAAACGGGCTGGGTACTCGTTCAACGGGCACGTGGGGCAGGCCGAGCCACGAGGCGAGAGAGTCGGGGATAGTCGCGCTGGTGAGCACGCCAGTTACCTCGTTCCACAGCAGACTCTCGAGTCGGGCGCCGACCTCGATGAGGGCGAGTTCGAGGCGAACCTCTCGATCGCGCGACGTCAGGTAGAGCAGCTCGTCGGGACCGACCGTGCGGAGACGTTGGATGTCGTTGGCGAGGTGCACCGCCGGTCCGAGCGCGCGCTTGCGACGAAACTCGAACGTCGCGTCCAGGGCCGAAAGCGTGCGCACTGCGCCGACCACCATCGTCAGCACCTCACCGGTGCGCTCGAGGATGTTCTGGGTCGCTTCGTCGACGCCGGTGAGCTGCCCGTCACTCACCTGTCGTTGTAGCGACGCGCTCAGCCGATCGGCGAGGCTGACCAGTTCGTTGGTCATGGCGCGATTGTTGGCGCCCAACAGCGGCCGAAGGGCCCCGGCGACGGTGCGCAACCGCGTCGGCGCCAGCGAGGTTCCGAGCAACTCGGCGAAGATGTCGAGCACCTCGTGGGCCTCGTCGAACACGACGATGTCGTGGTCGGGCAGCAGCATCGAGCCCGAGGCGAGGTGCGAGGCGTAGAAGTGACTGTTGGTGATCACGATCGAGCTCGCGGCCGCTCGATCGCGCGCGAGCTCGGCGAAGCAGGCGTTCCCCTGGGGACACTGAGCGCGTCCGAGGCACTCCTGCGGGGTGACGGTCACCGCTCGGCGAGTGCGTGGATCGAGGTCGAACGACAGTTCGTCGAGGTCGCCGGTCGTCGTCTCATTGGACCAGCGAAGCACCCGGCGTATCTGGTTGACGACGCCGGCGGGTACCGCGGTGTCGTCGTCGAAGTGCAGTTGCGTCGCGCCCATGTCGTGGGCGCGATTTCGACAGAAGTAGTTCGATCGGCCCTTGAGCACGGCGACGCGCACGCCCGCCAACGCCGAGGCCACGGTCGGTGCGTCCTTGGACGCGAGTTGGTCTTGGAGGTTCTTGGTGGCCGTCGCGACGACGACCCGGCGTCCCGACATCGCGGCCGGGATGAGATACGCGAGCGACTTACCCACGCCCGTGCCGGCCTCGACGATGAGGTGGCGGCGTCGACTCACGGCTTCGGCGACCAGTCGCACCATCGTTCGTTGCCCGGGACGCACCTCGCCACCGCCGGGCAGTGACGCGGCGATCTGGTCGAGCAGGGACAGCGCCCGATCGGCGTCGACGGTGACCAGGTCGGCGTCGAGTTCAATGCCCGGCGCCTCGTCGGGTTCGACGTACGGGTGCTCGTCGTCGGGGTCGAAAGATCGCACCGTACGACCATAGGTGGCCCCGGTGATTCGCGGTGGACGAACTAGGTTTTGGGGGTGCCTGATCCGCGTCCCGACGCCGTTCCCGAGGGGCTGGATCGCGGCCGGATGCCGCGCCACGTTGCCGTCGTGATGGACGGGAACGGTCGGTGGGCGGCGCGGCGCGGCTTGGCGCGCACGGCCGGTCACGCCGCGGGCGAAGTGGCCCTGCTCGACACCACGTACGGCGCACTCGCCGCCGGCGTGGGCACCCTGACGGTGTACGCCTTTTCAACGGAGAACTGGCGCCGACCCGTCGACGAGGTGCGCTACCTCATGAACTTCAACAAGGGCCTGCTCGAACGGCGACAGTACGAACTGCATGACGTGGGGGTTCGGATCACCTTCTCGGGCCGTCGCGACTGGCGGGTCCCCAAGCAGGTGTTGCGGCGAATGGACGACGCGAGCGCGCTCACCCGTCATAACACGGCGATGACGCTGAACATTGCGTTCAATTACGGCGGCCGGGCCGAGATCGTCGACGCCGTCGCACGGCTGGTGGCCGACGGCGTCTCGCCGCGCGCGGTGAGCGAGCGGACGATTCGGTCCCGGCTGTACCACCCCGAGATACCCGATCCCGATGTGGTCATACGCACGTCAGGCGAATTTCGAACCTCCAACTTCTTGCTGTGGGAGATGGCGTACGCCGAGCTCGTCTTTACCGATGTGCTGTGGCCCGACTTTCGTCGCGAGGACCTCTACGCCGCGATTGCGGAGTACCAGCGGCGCGAGCGCCGCTTTGGCGGGGTCGACGAGTGACGCTCGGCCGGGTGGTCGCCCTCGTCGGCGTGGTGGTCTACGCGTTCTTGTGGGTACTGGCGGCTAACGGCGTGTCGAACCTGGTCGCGCCGTTGGTGATTCCCGCCGTGCTCGTGTTCTTGATCTGGGCCGGCGTCGCCCTGGAGCGCTTCATCGGGATCACGCCGCATCGGCCGAAATTCCCCGAGCGGTCCGACCCCGACGAGCGCGAGGACGACTCGTGAAGGAGCTCGCCGACGACGCCATTGTGCTGCGCACGTATCGCTCGGGGGAAGCGGACCGCGTGGCGGTGTTGTGGACGCGCGACCACGGCAAAGTACGCGTGCTGGCCAAGGGGGCGCGCAAGCCGACCAGCCGACTCGGCGGGGCGCTCGAGTCGCTAGCCCACGTGGGCGTTGACGTGATCGAGGGGCGCGGCGGGCGTTACATCGTTCGCCACGTCGTGCATCGAGATCGCTACACCACGCTGCGTGGCGACTACGACCGGCTCACCGCCGGGTACTCGGTGGTCGAGGCCGTCGACGCGATCCCGTCCGAAGACGTCGCCGACGCCAACATCTTCCACCTGCTCCGGCGAGTGCTGACGACGCTCGATGACGAGTCGTATCACCCGGAATTGATTCCGGCATCCTTCTTTCTTCGCCTCCTCGCCCTGGACGGATCGGCCCCGGTGCTCGACGAGTGCGTCACCTGCGGACGCGCCGGGCCGCTCGTCGCCTTTGACGCCGTCGTGGGTGGGGTGCTCTGCGCGCAGTGCCGTTCGGGCCACGCCCTCTCGGGTGAGGGCCTCGTGCTGCTTCGTCGCATCGCCGGTGGCGATCTGGGGGCCGTGCTGCGCGAGTCCTCGCCGCCGGGTGCTGGCGAGGTGTCGGCCCTGGCGCACGGGGCGATCGAAGTGCACTTTGGGCGTCAACTGCGCGCGTCGCGCGTCGCACCATCGAGCGGGACCAGCCGCTAGCGTCGCAGCACACCCCGATCCTGAGGAGTTCGTGTCAGTGCCCAGTGTCTTGTGGTTTCGCCGAGACCTGCGACTCGCGGACCATCCAGCACTCGCCGCGTCGGGCCACGACGTCGTCGGGCTGTTCGTGATTGACCCGTCGCTCATTGGCGAGGTCGGGCCGTCGCGAGCCCAGTACCTCGCCGCCACGCTCGAGTCCCTCAACGCGTCCATCGGCGGCCGACTCGTGGTGCGAGTGGGGGACCCAGTCGCGATTGTTCCCCAAGTTGCGCGCGAGGCCGGCGCCGCAACGGTCTACGCGACGATGGAGTACACACCACGGGGCCGCGATCGCGACGATCGCGTCGCCAACAGGCTCAGCGCCGACGGACGCTCGTGGTGCGCGGTCGGATCGCCCTACGTGGTCGAGCCGGCCACCACCTACGGCGCGTCGGGTCAGCCCTACCGCGTGTTCAGCGGGTTTCGTCGAGCCTGGTTGTCGCGGTTGGGCGAGCCGCCGATCTCACTGGGCGAGGTGAACTGGGTCGCGCTGGACGGTGTCGGTGCTTCGGCGCTCGTCGCCGAGGCCGGCCGCCGTCGCCCGCACTTCTTTGGCGACCTGCCCGACGGCCCGTCGCTTCACCTGCCCGGGGCCGGTGAGCCCGCGGCCGCGGTCGCGCTGGAGCGCTTCGCGTCGCGGCTCGAGCGATACGACGTCGAGCGAGACCGGCCGGACCTTGATGCGACGAGCCGGCTCAGCGCGTTCTTGCGATTTGGCGTGTTGCATCCTCGTACGGTGCTCGCCCGGCTCGACGGTCCGAGTGCCGCAGCGGCGAAGTTGCGCGACGAGTTGTGTTGGCGCGAGTTCTACGCCGACGTGCTCGCGCACCATCCGTCGTCCGCGTGGCGCGCGTTTCGGCCGTCTATGGCGAGTGTGCGCGTTGATCGAGGTCCACGAGCCGAGGAACGCTTTCGCACCTGGGCCCGTGGCGAGACTGGGTTCCCCGTGGTAGACGCGGGAATGCGCCAACTGCTCGCGGAGGGCTGGATGCACAATCGGGTGCGGATGAACACGGCGTCGTTCCTGGTTAAGCACCTCCACCTCGACTGGCGGTGGGGAGCGAAGTGGTTTCTCTGGCGCCTCGTCGACGGCGACCTCGCCTCCAACCAACACGGCTGGCAGTGGGTGGCCGGTACCGGCACTGACGCCGCTCCCTTCTTTCGAATCTTCAACCCGACTCGTCAGGCGGAACGCTTCGATCCCCACGGCGACTACGTGCGCCGCTACGTCGCCGAGTTGGCCGACGTTGCGGTACCGCACTGCCTGCGCCCCGGTGCGGCGCCGATGAGCGGGTATCCTGCGCCGATGATCGATCTGGCGAACGAACGAACCGAGGCCCTGGCGCGTTACGCCGCCGCCGTGCACCCGAGCCCAACGTGAGCGACTTCGGCGTCTACGTGCACGTGCCGTTCTGTGCGCACCGCTGCGACTACTGTGCCTTCGCCACGTACGCCGATCGCGATGAGTTGATGGACGCGTACGTGGACGCCGTGCGCACGGAGTTGTCGTGGCAGTCCGACGCGATGCCACCGGCGACGTCGGTGTTCTTTGGCGGTGGCACGCCGTCTCGACTCGCGCCCGAGCAGCTCATCAGTATTTTGGACGCGATTCCGCTGGCCGACGGTGCTGAGGTGACAGTCGAGTGCAACCCCGAAGACGCCTCGCTCGAACGACTGCTGGCCTATCGACAGGGTGGCGTGAACCGGATGTCGTTCGGTATCCAGTCGACCCGACCCGCGGTGCTCGCCGATCTCGGGCGACGTCACGGCGTGATGGCTCATCGCGAGGTGGCCGCGGCCGTGACCGAGGCCGGTTTTACCACCTGGAACATGGACCTCATCATCGGCTCGCGCGCCGAGACGCTCCAGGACGTGGCGGCGACCCTCGACGATCTACTGGGACTGGGGACGCCGCCACCGCATCTGAGTTGTTACGCGCTCACGCCCGAGCCGGCGACGCCTCTGGGGCGCGATCCGGCGCGACACCCCGACGAGGACGCAACGGCCGACGCCTACGACCTGGTGGGCGCCACGCTGGAGGCCGCGGGCTATCGCTGGGAGGAGATTTCGAACTGGGCGAGACCGGGCCACGAGTGTCGCCACAATCACCTCTACTGGGATCAGGGCGACTATCTCGGTGTGGGATCGGCCGCGCACTCCCACCGCGCGGGCCACCGGTGGTGGAACGTTCGCACGCCAGATCGCTACATTGCCCGGATTCGCGAGGGCCGTCGGGCGATGGGCGGCGAAGAGTTCCTCGACGAGTCGACGAGGCGATTCGAAGGCGCGTCGCTCGCGTTGCGAACGACGCGCGGCGTGCCCGTGGAGGCGTTCGAGTCACTCGAGGAGATTGCGCACCTCGTGCGCGTGCGCGACGGATGGGTGACCCTCGCGCCAGCGGGCCGACTGCTCGCGAACCAGGTGATCGTACGCCTCAATGGATCACGGGCCGGTAACCTAGATCAATGACCCCCGAACCGGATACTGATCTCCTGGACAAGGTGATAAATCTCGCCAAACGGCGAGGGTTCATCTTTGCGTCGGCCGAGATCTACGGGGGGTTCCGGTCCACCTACGACTACGGTCCGCTCGGGGTCAACATGCTGCGCAACGTCAAGCAGGCGTGGTGGCGCTCGATGGTGCAGTTGCGCGACGACGTCGTGGGTCTGGACGCCGCCATCCTCGGGCCGCCCGCGGTGTGGGCGGCGTCGGGGCACCTCGCGACGTTCACCGATCCGCTCGTGGACTGCCGACAGTGCCACGAGCGCTGGCGCGAGGACAAGATCGACGGCGTCTGCCCGAACTGTGGTGGTACCGAGTTCACCGAGGCGCGGGCCTTCAACCTGATGTTCAAGACCCAGGCCGGGCCGGTGGAGGGCGAGGGGGCCACGGCCTACCTGCGCCCCGAAACCGCCCAGGGGATGTTCACCAACTTCTTGAACGTGCTCACCACGAGTCGACGCCGGCCCCCCTTCGGCATCGCCCAAGTTGGCAAGTCATTTCGAAACGAGATCACGCCGCAGAACTTCGTCTTTCGAACGCGCGAGTTCGAACAGATGGAGATGGAGTTCTTCGTTGCGCCCGACGAAGCCGACACCTGGTACCGATACTGGATTCAGAACCGCTACGAGTGGTACGTGGACCTCGGGATTGGCGCGGATCGATTGCGCCTGCACGAACACGCGCAGCAAGATCTCTCGCACTACTCGCGCGGTACGACCGACATCGAGTTTCGCTATCCGTGGGGCTGGGATGAACTAGAGGGGGTGGCGAACCGCGGCGACTACGATCTCACCCAGCACGCCCACGCCTCGGGCGCCGCGCTCGAGTACTTCGATGCCCAAGCCGGCGTGCGCTACACGCCCTACGTCATCGAACCGGCCGCCGGCGCGACCCGGGCCATGATGGCCTTCCTGCTGGCCGCGTACGCCGAGGACGAAGTTGAGGGTGACCAACGAACGGTGCTGCGACTCGACTGGCGCTTGTCGCCCTACCAGGTTGCGGTGCTCCCGCTCTCCAAGAAGCCCGAGCTCGAGGGTGTCTCGCGCGAGATCCTGAGTGCCCTGCGGCCGTGGTTCATGTGCGACTTCGACGTCACCCAGTCCATCGGTCGCCGCTACCGTCGCCAGGATGAGATTGGAACGCCGTACTGCGTGACCGTAGATTTCGCGAGCCTCGATGACCGGGCCGTGACGGTTCGTGACCGGGACACGACCTCCCAGGTGCGCGTGCCAATTGGCGAACTGGTCGAGGAGTTACGCCGGCGAATGAGTCCGACCTAGCAGGTGGTTCGTCGTACGGATACGCCGGCCTTCCTACGTCGCCACTCGCGTCAATGCGCGGTGAGACGGCCGAACTCAGCCTTCGTACTGCGGATTGGGCCTCGGCCTCGCCAGGGGGGCCGAGTGGCCAAACCTCTCGGTCAGAACGGTGATCACGAGGGTCGCGCCGAGCAGTCCACCCAGCCAGCAGTCCCCGCTCCACCCGTACGCGGCGTAGAGCTGTCCCGAGACGTAACTGCCCAGTGAGGCGCCCAGAAAGCAACTCACCATGTAGGCGCTGTTGATGCGGCTGCGCGAGTCGGTCACCATTGCGTAGATGACCGACTGGTTGGTCACGTGGATGCCCTGAACGCCGGCGTCAAGGACGATGATGCCGAGGCCCAGCCACCACAGCGTCTCGCCGCCCGCGGCGATGATGACGAAGGCGACTGCGACCAGGCCGGCCGAGACCACGGTCGACCAGTGCGCGAGCCGACGGTCGACCACGTGGCCGACGACGTTCGCCGCCACGACGCCCGCGACGCCGAAGAGCCCGAAGAGTCCGATGACGGCGTTCGAGTAGTGGAACGGACGGCCGGCGAGGTGGAACGACAGCGTGGTCCACAGCCCACTGAAGGTGGCGAACGCTACGGCGCCGTAGCCGGCGCGTCGGCGAAGGAGTGGCTCGGCGCGCAATAGCGAGAGTCCGCCGGTGGCCAGCGTGACGTAGCGCACGTGCGTGCGCCGGGGCTCGGTGGGCAAGAAGCGATAGAGGACCAGTCCGGTGACCCCGAGGACGATGGCCGCGATCCAGTAGACCGCTCGCCACCCTGCGACCTGGGCGATCAGGCCGGCCGCGGTACGTGACAGCAGGATGCCGATGAGCAGACCAGACATGACCCGCGCGATCACCCGACCCCGTTGCGCCGGCTCAGCCAGGTCCGCGGCGAAGGGAACGATCGTCTGTGCGCCAACCGACGTAACGCCGATGAGCAACGTGAGCACCGCGAACCAGGCAAACGAGGTGAGCACCGACGCCGCGGCCATCGCGACGGCGGCGGCGAAGAAGACGCAGGTGAGCAGCGTTCGACGAGCGATGAGGTCACCGAGGGGGAGGATCAACGCGAGGCCGAGGGCGTACCCAGCCTGGACGAGGGTCATGAGCAGCGAAGCGCTCACGGTCGAGACGTGGAAGTCACTGCGTACCGAGTGCAGCAGTGCCTGGAGGTAGTAGAGATTGGCGACCATGACACCGGTGGCGATGGACATGAGCCTTACCATTCCGGGCGACAGGCGCTGACCGGTACTCATCTCACGTGGTCCCGAGTGCGCGGCGGCTCACGCCCGTTCGGCGTCGTGGGTCGAAGGCAGCGAGTACGTGACCTGGGCTTTGGCGACGAGCGCCGTCTGGCCACGCGAGAAGAGCTCCACCTCGACCACCGCGAGCTTTCGACCCAACTTGAGCACGCGCGCGCGCGCCATAATGTCGTGAAGCGCTGGCTTGCGCAAGAAGTCGATGTGCAGGCTGGTGGTCACCGCCAAGAGGACCGGACCGAGGTGCGACATGATCGCCATCCACGCCGCCGTGTCAGCGAGCATCATCATCGTCGGTCCCGAGAGCGTGCCGCCGGGACGCCCGTGCTGGTCGTCGATGGCTTGGCTCACTAGCACGTGTTCGGGGGTGACCTCTTCGACGACCGGCACGACGTTGCCGGGGAATGACTCGACGAGAATCGCCTGCATTGCCTCGGCACTCAGTGCGGACATGAACTACGCGGCCCGTCGATAGCGAGTCGTGGCGAGGGGCGCGAGGATCACCAGCGCGCCGAGTCCCCAGAGGAGCGTTAGCCACACGGCGTGACCCGTCGGTTCGCCGAGCATGAGCCCACGCACCGCGTCGGCGGCCTGGGACACCGGTTGATTTCGGGCGAAGGGCTGCAGCCAGCTCGGCATGGTCGAGACGGGAACAAAAATTGACGAGGCGAACGTCATCGGAAAGATGATCGGAAACGTCATAGCCTGTGCCGTCTCGGAGTTCGGTGCGGTCAGTCCGACGAAGGCGAAGCCCCACGAGAGGGCGAAGGCGAAGAACAGCATCAGCAGACTGGCGCCAATGTACGGTCCAATACCGCCTCCCGGTCGGAAACCGACTGCCACACCGACGACCGTGATGACCACGAGAACCAGCACGTTTCGCAACAGGTCGGCGATCGTGCGTCCACCCAGCACCGCCATGCGCGCCATCGGCAGTGCTCGAAAGCGTTCGATCAGACCACGCTGGAGATCCTCGGCGAGTCCGATCGCCGTGCCAACCGCGCCGAAGATCGTCGTCTGGACGAGAATGCCGGGGATGAGGTAGTTGACGTACTGGCCGTTGGGAACCGGGATGGCGCCACCGAAGACGTAGCGGAACAACAGCACAAACATCACCGGTTGGATGACCGCGAAGACGAGGGAAATGGGGATGCGCACCAACGTGAGAAGATTTCGTCGCGCGATGGTGAAGAGGTCGTTGACGACCCAGCGTAAGGAGCTCTTGGGTACCTGATGGGGCGTGGAGTCAGTAATCATCGTCGTCGAGGTCACGCAGTTTCCGTCAGACTCACTTCAACGCCCCCAGTTCGGTGGCCAGTCAGGTTCAAGAACACGTCATCGAGGCTCGGTTCTCGCAGAACGAGTCCCGCGAGGGCGACGCCCGCCCCGTCGAGGCGGCGAAGGGCTTCGGCGGCTTTCGTTGGTCCGCCGTCGACGGTGAATTCAACCACGAGCCCCTCAACGATCGCCGGCTGGGCGCCGAGGTCACCGACCAGGTCGGCGCCGCGTCGGGCGTCACCCACCGTTTCGAACGTGAGCACCAGCACGGTGTTGCCCAGCCGCGTTTTGAGTTCTCGCGACGTTCCCTCGGCGATGATGCGTCCGTGATCGAGTACGACGAGCTGGCTCGCCAGCCGATCGGCCTCTTCGAGGTACTGCGTCGTGAGCAGCACGGTGGTGCCCGTTTCAACGAGCTGTTCAATGATTGCCCACAGATCCTGTCGACTCTGCGGATCGAGCCCGGTTGTTGGCTCGTCGAGAAAAAGGAGGGGTGGATTCGCGACGAGTGCGGCGGCCAGGTCGAGACGCCGTCGCATGCCGCCAGAGTACGTTTTCACGTTGCGCGCTGACGCCTCGGCGAGATCGAACGTTTCGAGAAGTTCGTTGGCCCGGTTGCGGACGACGGAACGGCTTAAGTGATTGAGACGCCCGATCATGCGGAGATTCTCAAAGCCGGTGAGGTTTTCGTCGACCGTCGCGTACTGACCGGCCAGACCGATGCTGCGGCGAACGGCGTCGGGCTCGCGCACGACGTCAAAACCGTTGACGAGGGCCGAGCCGGTGCTCGGCGCGAGGATGGTCGAGAGAATTCGCACCATCGTGGTCTTGCCTGAACCATTGGGGCCCAAGAGGCCAAATACCTGCCCGCGCGGCACGCGCAGACTGACGTCGTCCAGGGCGCGCACGGCGCCTTTCTTGAACGTGCGAACGATGTTGCGCGCTTCGACAGCGAAATCTGACACGGTCGGCAGTCTAGGGGGGGTGTTCGTATCCTGACGAGGACCGTGAGCCCAGGCGGTACGGTCTAGCCATGGCGATCTCCGAGGGCGACATCGCGGCGATCCGGTCCGCCACCGACATCGTGGCCCTGATTACCGAGCAGGTGGCGCTCAAGAAGACCGGCCAACGATGGACGGGGCTCTGTCCCTTTCACGCCGAGAAGACGCCGTCGTTTTCCGTGAACGCCGAAGAGGGTCGCTACTACTGTTTCGGTTGTCGGGCGGCGGGTGATCAGATTACGTGGGTGCGCGAAACGATGCACGTGGACTTCGTGGACGCCGTGCGGATACTGGCGGAGCGCGCCGGCCTCGAACTTCACGAGGATGCGAACACGTCCAAGGAGCGTAAGGAGCGCCAGCGGCTCTTCGGCGCCATGGAGCAGGCCGTGGAGTGGTACCACCAACGCCTGCTCGAATCGCCCGACGCTCGCGCGGCGCGAGAGTACTTGCGCAGCCGCGGCATCGGGGGTGACGTGGCGCGTCGTTTTCGGCTCGGCTGGGCGCCTGATCAATGGGACGCGTTGACGTCGGCGCTGCGCCTGGACGAGCGCACGCTCGCGGGGACCGGACTGGGATTCGTCAACCAGCGGGGCCGTCGCCAAGACGCACTGCGGGGGCGGATCATTTTCCCCATCTTTGATCCCTCGGGCAAGGCGATCGCCCTGGGCGGTCGCGTGCTGCCCGGTGCGACGAGGCGAGATGGCAGTCCGGAGGCGAAGTACAAGAACAGTCCCGAAACGCCGATCTACTCGAAGCGTCGCACACTTTACGGGCTCAACTGGGCCAAAGACGACGTGATCCGCACCGGTGAGATCATCGTGTGCGAAGGCTACACGGACGTCATCGCGTTCTTTGGTGCCCTCATGCCTCGGGCCGTGGCAACCTGCGGAACGGCCCTGGGCGAGGAGCACTTTCGCGCGATGAAGAACTTCGCGAAACGGATCGTGTTGGCCTACGACGCGGACCAGGCCGGTCAGAGCGCGGCGGCGTCGGTCTATCAGTGGGAGCGACAGCACGACGTGGACGTCGCGGTTGCCCGCCTCCCGCGCGGCAGTGACCCGGCCGAACTGTCGCAGCGTGATCCCGATGCCCTGGGACGTGCGGTGGCGCACGCGGTGCCATTCCTCCAGTTCCGACTCGAGCGCGTGCTGGACGCGGCGAATCTGGCCACCCCCGAGGGCCGGGCTCGAGCCGGCGAACAGGCGAGTGCGGTCCTGGCCGAGCACCCCAGTGAACTCGTGCGCGATCAGTACGTCATGCAGGTGGCCGACCGTCTGGGGCTGGACGCGTCAACCTTGCGCGTGTGGGTAGCCGAAAACGTCCGGGGCGAGCCACACCGCGTCGCGGTCACGTCAGCGCGACCGAGGACCGCGGAGCTTCCGCGGCCCGGCATCGAGGCACTGCGTCTCTGCATTCATTTTCCAGGCGTTCGATCGCGCTTTGCCGAGGCGTACTTCGCCAACGAGGTGCAGCGCGCCGCCTTCGCGGCCCTGGTGCGTGAGGAACCAGTGGCGGCGGCTATCACCCGGCTTGAGCAGGAAGGCTTTGATGACGCGGTGCGAGTGCTTGGCGAATTGGTCGTGGACGAACCGGGTGATGCCCCCGAAGACGCCGCCGTGGACGCCGTCGTCGCGCAGCTGCTTCGTCACGCGTCACAGTACGCGTTGCGAGAGGTCGAACGTGAAATGCGCGATGGGCGCGTGTCGCCCGACGTTGCCGCGAGCGTGATTCGCGACGTGAAAGAGCGTCTGCTGTTGCTGGGTACCGACGACGCCAAACTGGCTGAGGCGAACCTGCGCGAGTGGCTTGCCGGTCGACTGGCGGATCAGCGGTCGTGACCGAGGGTCGGCGCGTCGTCGGTGGTCTGTCGATGACCCAACCGCTCGGGATCGACGACGAACGACGACTGTACCCGGTAATTATTCGCGGACGCGAAGCCGAGGCGGCGTTGGCCACGATGACCGATCCGACCCAGCGACGCCGACTGCGGCGACTTCGTCACGCGGGCCAGGACGCCGAGTCCACGCTGCTGCGCGCAACCTGTGGCTTGGTTCGCGCCCGGGTCGTGGAACGGGGGTACCGCTTCGGCAATGAGGACCTCGAGGCGGCGGGGGTGGAGGGACTGGTCAACGCGCTGCGACGTTTCGACCCGGCGCGAGGGGTGCGCTTCGCGACCTACGCCAACTATTGGATCACCAAACTGGTCAACCAGTCAGTACGTCAGCAAGCCGGACTGAGCGACCGCGAGATGCGCCTGGTCGTGCAACTGCAGCGCTGGGAACGACAGATTGCCCCGCGTCGGCCTTCACGCCGAGACGTGGCCCAGCACCTGGGCGTGTCACTGGCTCGGGCCGACGAGATCGCCCAGATGAGTCGCGATCTCGCCACTCGCCGGTTTCACCCCTCGTCGCTTTCGGGGTCCGAGGACACCGGTGAGCAGTTGGTAGCCGCGGAGGCGCCATCGTGGGTGATCGACGCGCTCAAGCGAGCCTGCGGTGAAAACTTCGACGATTTTTGGCAGGCCACGTTTCGCACGACCTCGCTGGACGAGCTCGCCCGGCGACGCGGCATCACCCGTCAGGCCATGGCCAAGCGACTCGAGCGAAGCCGGCGTGCGGTTCGCGAGAGTACCGACGCACAACGGCTGCAGGCGTGGCTCGACCTCCAGTGACCAAACGCCCCGGTGCTAGGGTTGCGGTGCCCTCGGGTGCGGTCCCAGATAGCTCAATTGGCAGAGCAAGCGACTGTTAATCGCTAGGTTGCAGGTTCGAGTCCTGCTCTGGGAGCTCGTCGTCGGCGTCGTTGGCGTTCGCGGTTCCCGAGTGCTCGACCGCGGAGCCGGGCCGGTGCCATCGTGCGTACGCGACGTTGAAAGGCTGAGAAAACCGTGATCGGGGGAATCGTGTCGCAGGACCGGCGTGCCGACGAGCGGCTGGACCCTCGTCTTCGCAGACTGCTACTCGCGATGCCGGCACCAGAGGCAGTCGAGGTGCGCGATCGCGACGAGCTCATTCGTGAGGCCGCGTCCCCGTCGGGTTTGGAACGAGAGCGACTCTTTCGCGAAGTTCTCGATGCCTGTGATACCGAGGAAGTGGCTCCGTCGAGTGGACTTCGCTTCGACGACGTGGCCATCGAGTCGCAGCCCGACGGCAACGTGATTCGCCTTCAGATCGTGCGTCCAGATTCGAACGACACGGTGGCGGCGGTGTACTACATCCACGGTGGCGGCATGGCCAACCTGTCGAGTTACTACGGCAACTATCGGGCGTGGGCTCGCATCGTCGCGGGGTACGGCGTGGCCGTGGCACTCGTCGAGTTTCGCAACGCCGTCAGTCCCGGTGCCGTCGCCGACGTGGCCCCGTATCCCGCTGGACTCAACGACTGCCTCTCGGGGCTTCTCTGGCTGCGTGCGAATGCTGATCGCTTCGATATCGACCCACTGCGTATCGTGATCGCCGGTGAGAGCGGCGGCGGTAATCTCGTGCTCGCGTCGGGCATGGCGCTCAAACGCCGTGGCGAGCTGTCGGTCACCAGTGGCCTCTACGCGCTCTGCCCGTATATCGCGGGGCGGTGGCCCGACCCGCGCTACCCATCGTCGGTGATGAACAACGGCATCTTTTTGAACCTGCACGGGAACGCCGGCGCCATCAGTTACGGCGTGGAGGCATTCGATGCCGGTGATCCGTTGGCGTGGCCGGGATTCGCGACGGTTGCTGACGTCGCCGAGCTGCCACCGACGGTCATCAGCGTGAACGAGTGCGATCCTCTTCGTGACGAGGGTGTCGCCTTTTATCGACTACTGCTTCGAGCTGGGGTTGCGGCGCGCGGGCGCGAAGTACTGGGCACGATGCACGCCACCGAACTCGCCATTGTCGCGTGTCCCGACATTACGCACGACACCGCTCGCGATCTCGCGGCGTTCGCACAGTCCTCAGCGGGCCGCCGTACGACGTCGGGGTAATCAGGGCGAACGCGAGGCGGGTCGATCCACGCACCGCCACCACTGCTTCACCGTTGGGTCCACCGGCCGGTAAGTTGGTGTTCGGCAAGTGCTGCACGTGCACCCGCCACCCGTGCAGGGCCGTAGCTCAGTGGTTAGAGCAGGGGACTCATAATCCCTCGGTCGTGGGTTCGATCCCCACCGGCCCTACCCAATTAGTTCAGTTACAAATGCGGGGCCGTGAAGGTTCTAGAGCCCTTCGATGATGTCGCGCAATATCGCTGTGTAGTCGCTAAGGGCTTTGCGCCCACTCTTTGTAATCACAACCTGAGTGCGCGACGACGCACCATTTCCAGTCTTAATTGTTCGGATGTAGTCAGCGTCGTCAAGTTTGCGCAAATGAGTGATGAGATTTCCTGCGCTCAACCCGATCATGTCTTGGAGGCGCCTAAATGAGAGTGTGTCGTCGACCGGGAGCGCCGCGAGGGTGGCCATAATGCGTAGCCTCGCCGATGCGTGAATCAGCGGATCGATCTCCCCGACGCTCATGGCCGAATTCCTATGAGCGACGTTGGACGACTCGAACAGCCGCGAAACTCGTGAGTACGACGGCAAGACCAATGCCACTGACCAACCACGCCGTGACGGGTCCGCTGAAAGCACCAACGAGACCAATCGTGATTACGACGATCCCAATACCGATTAAGGGAAATTGCTCTCGAATTACCCCGATGGTCAAGAAGACCGTCCCGGCGAACAGCCACGGCACCGATGCAGGGTAAACGCCATAGACGATGGCGTGGCTAGCTCCAGCGTGGTAAAGCGCGCCCTGAAAGATTGAGTACGCAAGAATGACGGCGACCAGGCCGGATCGATATTTGCGCTGGCGCACTGACGCACCTCTCACGCCGCTGCTAGCACGTCCGACCACCACCGATACTGCGAGGATCCAAGCCAATATGCCTCCGTACAGCACGGCCAAGGCTCCGCCGCTTGGACCAACGTAGGGGTGTTGTCCTCGCACTGACGTCCAGGCTGCGCCAAATGCCAGTAGGAATATCATGGCTCCAATAAAGAGTAGATAAGGCGGCCAAGCGTCGAATTGTCGCGAGGCACGTTCGGTGGTCTCTGTAAGCAACGACACCGCAATTCTCGTATCAATCGGCCCATCTTCCCCATCGAGTGTGGTGTTCGGATGGTTGATCTCTTGCCCCATCTCCTTCTCCTTTATACTTTGCAGTACAAAGTTATACTACTTTGCTGTGCAAAGTCAAGGCGAATTCTTCATCCTTTGGCGAACGAGAAGCTGCGTCGACGCGATACCGACGTCAATGTGAGCTCTAGAGTGCGCCGGGAAATCCCGCGTTTCATCCCAGACACTCATCCGTTGGGGTATCCATCTGAGCGGAGTAGGAGGTGGGTATCCACAAGATATTGGGTGAGTGTGGGTGACGTGTCGAACTGCCCCGAGCCCCGCCGGGGCCTGCGGGTACCATCATCTGAATGCGCCGCACCATCATCGCCATCGTCCTGGCCCTGGTGGTCGCGGGAACAACTTGGGCGCTGTGGCCGGCCAAGAGGTGGCCCGGTGCCTTCTGTGTCCCGGTGGTGAAGGTGGTGGGAGTCGACGCGAACGCAATCGTCATCAGCTTCAGCCGCCATCCAAGTCCCGTGCTAACGGCCGCCCAGATTGATCTGGTGGCCACACTTCGCGCTGATGTACGACGCGCCGCGATCAACGCTCCCACGTCGCAGTTGCGGACCGAACTAATCCGCTACCTCTCCGAGCTCAACGGAAAGTTGACGAACCTCACCGTGTCCGATGCCTACAGCCGCTTCGACGAAGGAGCGCGCACTCAGCTCAGGGCGTGCGGGCTCCGGCCTGCCGGGCGCTGAGACATCACCCAGTCAGGTGTGAGAGCTGTCGAAACCTTTGACACCACAAGGCCTCTGACCGGGACTACTCCGGCGAAGTGGATACCCCAGCTCATCCGACACCACCGGACTCATCGGACACCACCGCACATGATGGCTAGAGAAATTCGAACCCATCCTGCGTCGGACCACGCCGACGATTTGCCCCCACCTCAACCAACTGAACCCACCTGGCTCAGCCCGGCTGGGGTCTGCTTGGACTTCAGTTGATGCCGTGACTTACTCCCATCTCGGTCGTTGATTTGTTTCAAGAAAAGTTTTCGTTTTGACGATGGGACGAATAGAATCTTCGTATGGCAAAACAGAGCCGCTCGATTCCCGTTATGCGAGCGGTCGTTGACGAGGTGGCTGCTCGGTTGTGGGCGGTTGACGAGTCGCTGATTCGCATCCCCGACATTTGCGACGCCACGGGCGTCAACTACGGCTCGGTGTACCACCATTTTGGTTCACGCGAGCACGTTATCGACGCGGCTTACGACCAGATGTTCAGTGACCTGGTCCAGCGCGACATCGATGACCTGGCGCTGGCGAGCCGTGAGTCGCTGGATATGGGGGAGTTTTTGGAGCGATTGCGTCCGCTCATCGCGATGCTTTCGGCCGGTCCAGATCGCCAGCGCGGTCGGGCGATGCGAGCCCGAATCGTCGCGGCAGCGCTGACTCGACCCGAACTCACGCGGTTGATCGGCGCGACGGAGTCGCGCCTGACGGCCGAGTTGAGCCTCGTCGTCACGGTTGGACAGGATCGCGGCTTCTTGCGCAAAGACGTGTCGGCTCGATCGCTCGCAGTGTTACTGCAGGCGATCATCTTCGGGCGCATCCTCGACGACGTGACGGACTCGCCGATCGAGCAGGGCGATTGGGATTTCACGATTGCCACGCTGTTCATGTCGCTCGTGAGCAACTCTGAGGCCCTCGACCGCTGAGCAGCGTGTCAAACTGAGGTGGTGTTGGTCAGTCGACTGGTGGGTGTAGCCGCGGTGGTGGCCGGGTTGGGCTGGTCCGCGGGCCACGCGACGGCGACCGAGAGTGGCGCGCCGCTGGCCGCGAACTGCAGTGCGTTGGCGCTCACCGCATCGTTGACCAATCTGGCCGCTTCGCATCCCGTGGCCGCCTTCGGCTGTGATGGTCCGTGGGCCTATCTGTGGGCCACCGTCTCGGTGGGGCCCAATCAGATTGGCGTGACCGAACTCATGCACTACGACGCCGTGCGAGCGACGTGGCTCGCCGCCTCTCGAGCGACATACTGCAAACCCGGTGCGCTACCCGCCGCGATCTACCGAGGCGCGTGCTTCTCCAACTGAGTGAGGGTCGCGCGGTGACCATCACCTACGCTACGTAGTCGTGCGTCGCGGACTCGGCTCGTTGGCGTGGGCGTCCACCCAGGATCTCTTTGACCAGACGACGGCCTTCGGACGGTTGGCCCTGGTGCACGTCGCCATGATGGCCGGTGACACGTTCGTGACGGTCTCGCTCGCTGGATCGCTCTTTTTCTCGGTCTCACCGACCGAGGCCAAGGGCAAGGTCCTCGCGTACCTGCTGATTACCATCGCTCCCTTCGCCGTCGTCTCGCCACTGCTGGGACCGCTGATTGACCGTTCGCCCAACGGTCGGCGCGTTCTCGTCGCACTCTCGGCGGGGGCCCGAGCCTTGTTGTGCTGGACGATGAGTCAGCACCTCAACTCCCTCTGGCTTTATCCCGAGGCGTTCCTCGTCCTCATCTCCTCCAAGTTGTACGTCGTGACCAGAGGAACCCTGGTGCCCGAGATGGCCCGTACGGATCAGTTCAGCGAGCACAGTTCGACGGTCGGCAACGCGGGCTGGCCCCGGGGGGACGTCGGTGAGACCGCCGGCTTCGCCGGCTTCAACGCGCAGTTGACCCTGCTCGGCACTGTCGCGGGACTGCTCGCCGGCACGATCGCGGCCGGGATGCTCAAGGGTATTGGTGCACCCTCGGTACTGGTGGCGGCGTCGATCGTCTACATCGGTGCGACGATCGCGAGCACGCGACTGCAGCGACCGGCGAAGATCGTGCGCGACGAGTTCGTCCAGATGACCCAGGCGGAGCGAGATCGTCACGCCCTGAACCCGTTCGGCGACGCCGAGGTGGCCCGGGGCCTCGGTGCCGCGTCGGTTGTGCGATTCACGGTCGGGTTCGCGACCTTCCTACTCGCCTTCGGACTGCGCCGAGTCCACGCCGGACTCGGTTGGTTCGCCCTGGCGCTCGCCCTGAGCGGCGTTGGGGCGCTGGTCGGACTCGGTCTCGTTACCCGCGCGCGTAACGCGCTTCGCGAGTCAACCCTGCTGGCGTGGGCGCTGCTCGCGACGTCAATCGGCGCCGCGTTCGCGGGCCAGTACCCCAACCTCGCCGTTCAGGCGACCTTCGCGGGTTGGTTGGGGCTCTGTGCGGCGGTGGCGCAGCCGAGCTTCGACGCCATTACCCAGCGTCACGTCCCCCCCGGCGCACAGGGCCGCACCTTCGCCCGCTTCGCGGTGCGCCAGCAGCTGGCCTGGGTGATTGGCGCGGTAATCCCGGTCGCTATCTCACTCTCATTTTCGCTTGGTGACCTCTTCCTGGCCCTGCTCGCCATGGTCGCCGCCGTGGTGTACGCCATCGCGCGTCGAAGGACTCGACCCTGACCGCCGTGCGCTGTGCTGTACTTGGTCATGGAAATACGAGAGGTCGCGGGTAGGGGATCGTTGGTTGACGGGCGTTCCCACGTCGTCATCGTGGGTGGCGGCTTTGCCGGCGTCGCCGTGGCGCGGGGTCTGGCCAACAGCGAGGTTCGCGTGACCATTGTCGACCAGCACAATTTCCACACGTTTTTGCCGTTGCTCTACCAGGTGGCGACGGCCGGGCTCGAACCGGCGGACGTCGCGTACCCGATTCGCACGATCTTCGGTCACGCCCCCAACGTCGGGTTCCGCCACGGCCGTGTGCGGCGAGTCGAGCACGGCGCCAACGTGGTCGTGCTCGACGACGGCTCGAGACTCGCCTACGACCACCTCGTCGTTGCGACCGGGGCGACGGCGGCGTTCTTTGCCATCCCGGGTGCGTCGCAGTACGCCATGCCGCTCTACTCGCTCGCTGACGCACGCCGATTGCGCAACAAGCTCCTGCTCGCCCTCGAGGGGGCTGACGCGCGGGCCGATCTCGATCCCCAAGCGCTGACCTTCGTCGTCGTGGGCGGGGGACCGACCGGGGTCGAGACGGCGGGTGCGCTGTCCGAGTTGATCAGCATTTCGCTGCGTCGCGACGGTCTGCGATTGGAGCCGTCACTCGTGCGGGTGGTGCTCGTGGACTTGGCCGACCGGCTTCTGACGGCGTTCCCCGAATCAGCGAGCCGCTACGCCGCGAAGGAGCTGCGCTCCCTAGGGGTCGAAGTCGAGTTCGGCCGGTCAGTCGTCGAAGTCGAAGAGCGAGCCATTCGCTTCGCCGACGGCGAGCGCCTGGAGACGGCAGCGGTCATCTGGGCCGCGGGCGTGACGGCGAAGGGTACGCTCGCCCACGAGTTGTCCGTCGTGGCCGGACCGGGTGGACGAGCCCAGGTCGGTCGGGACCTGCGCTGTGTGAACTGCGACAACATCTGGGCCGTTGGTGACGCGGCGGCCGTACCGCTTTCCGATGACGAGATCTGCCCGCAGTTGGCGCCGGTCGCTATCCAGTCGGGACGCCACTGCGCCGACCAGATTCTCCACGCCGTCCGTGCTGAACCTCTGGAACCGTTCGTATATCGCAATAAGGGCATCATGGCGACGATCGGGCGGCGGGCGGCCGTGGCCAAACTGCCGCGCGGCGGCGTGATCCGCGGCACCCTGGGCTGGCTGGCCTGGTTGGGTCTGCACCTCTTCTACCTGGTCGGATTTCGCAACCGGTTGCGAGTCATGATCAATTGGACGTGGCGCTACTTCGACTGGCCGTCGGGTCCGCGCCTGATCGTCGCGGACGCCGAGACCGCCGAGTAGATCACCCGAGTCGACGCGCCAGATCGTCGACCTCGTCGGCCAGGGCTTTGGGCAGTCGGTCGCCGAATTGGGCGAAGTGACTGCGGATGAGGGGGACTTCGGCCCGCCACTCGTCCACGTCGACCCTCAGCAGTTCCTCGAGATCACCGGGTGATACCGCCAGTCCCTCAACGTTCAAGGCGTGGGGCGCTGGCACGAACCCGATTGGGGTCTCCTTGGCGTCGCCGCGACCGGCCGTTCGCTCAAAGACCCACTCGAGCACCCGACTGTTTTCGCCGTACCCGGGCCACAGCCACCGTCCGTCGTCAGCCTTGCGGAACCAGTTCACGTAGAAAATCTTGGGCAGTGATGCTTCGTCGAAGTGCTCGGCGAAGCTGAGCCAGTGGCCAAAGTAGTCCGCCATGTTGTAGCCACAAAACGGCAACATGGCGAAGGGGTCGCGACGCAGATTACCCACGGCGCCCGTCGCGGCGGCGGTGGTCTCTGAGGCCATGATCGAGCCGAGAAAGACGCCGTGGTTCCACCCGCGTGACTGAAAGACGAGCGGCACGACGCCGGCCCGGCGTCCACCAAAGAGCACGGCGTCGATCGGCACGCCGGCGGGGTCCTGCCACTCGGGAGCAATCGCCGGGTCCTGCGCCGCGGGCGCGGTGAATCGAGAGTTGGGGTGGGCCGCCGGTGTGCCAAGCGACGCGTTCCAGGGCTGTCCGCGCCAGTCGGTCAGGTCGGCTGGCGGCTCACCCATGCCCTCCCACCAGACGTCGCCGTCGGCGGTGATCGCGGTGTTGGTGAAAATGGTATTGGCCTGTACCGAGTACATGGCGTTGGGATTGGTGTCGTAGTTCGTGCCCGGCGCCACCCCGAAGAAGCCGGCCTCGGGATTGATGGCGTAGAGCCGTCCGTCCGGGCCAGGCTTCATCCAGCAGATGTCGTCGCCGATGGTCTCAACTTTCCAGCCGGGCAACGTTGGCACGAGCATCGCCAAGTTGGTCTTACCGCACGCGCTGGGGAAGGCACCCGAGACGTACCGGACTTCGCCGGCGGGGTTGGTCAATTTCAAGATGAGCATGTGCTCGGCCAGCCAACCGTCGTCTCGGGCCATGACCGAGGCGATGCGCAGGGCGAAGCACTTCTTGCCCAACAAGGCGTTGCCGCCGTATCCGGATCCGTACGAGATGATTTCGTGGGTTTCGGGAAAGTGGACGATGTACTTGTTCTGCGCGTCGCAGGGCCACGGCACGTCGGCGCGGCCATCGACGAGTGGCATGCCTACCGAGTGCAGGCAGGGCACGAAGGTTCCCTCGTCGCCGAGCACGTCGAGGGCACCAGCACCCATGCGGGTCATGATGCGCATCGATACCGCGACGTAGGCCGAATCAGTGATCTCGACGCCGATGTGAGCGATCCGAGAGCCGAGTGGCCCCATGGAGAACGGCACGACGTACATCGTGCGCCCCTTCATCGAACCCGCGAACAATGAATGAAGCGTGGCGCGCATCTCGTCGGGGTCACGCCAGTTGTTGGTGGGACCGGCGTCCGCTTCGAATCGTGAACAGATAAAGGTGCGGTCCTCAACGCGTGCGACGTCGCCGGGATCTGACGCGGCGTAGTAGCTATGGGGCCGTTTGGCGTCGGCGAGTCGGGTAAACGTGCCGTTGTCCACGAGGGTCTGACACAAGTCGTCATACTCTTGCGCTGAGCCATCGCACCAGTGGATACGATCAGGTGTCGTGAGCGCCGCGACCTCGTCAACCCAGTCGATGAGTCGCTGGTTCTTGGTGGGGTGTAACACGTGAAGCCCTCCGTGATCTTCGCGTTGTCCCTCGACAACGTCATGGTCCAGTCGTCGTGCGTGCGATGAACGACCCACCCGCCCCACCTACGGGACCCGTCCGACGCGAAGACGACATCTTGGAGCGTATCGCCGCCATCGTCGGTCGGCGAACAATCCCTGACGGGGAGGTGCACGTCGGCGACGACGCCGCCGTTCTTCGCCCGTTCGTGGGGGAGTTGGTGCTCAGTACTGACGCGGCCGTTGGGGGCGTGCACCTGGACCCCGCGCTGTTCCCGCTGGAGGATTTGGGCTTTAAAGCCGTCGCGGCGGCGGTGTCGGACCTCGCCGCGATGGGTGCGCGACCTCGCGCGACGGTCGTGGCGGTCATCGCGCCGCCGGGCACTGACCTGGACGCGCTGCACCGGGGAATGGCCGACGCCGCGGCCGCGACGTCGTGCCCGATTGTGGGTGGCGATTTGAGCGTTGGGGCCGACGTGGTTGTCGCGGTCACCGTGTTGGGCGAGTGTCCCGGTCGAGGTGCCGTGTTGCGCCGCGGGGCCCGCGATGGCGATGAACTCCTGATCACGGGTCCCCTCGGGCGCGCCGCGGCCGGCCTGCGCCGTCGGCGGGCCGGTGCGAGCCTGGACGATCCGTTGGTGGTGGCCCATCGTCGCCCGTGGCCCCGGCTGGCAGAAGGTCTTGCGGCCCGTGGTGCGGGGGTGCACGCGATGATGGACGTGAGCGACGGCCTGGCGCTCGATCTGCATCGGCTCGCTGACGCCAGCCGCGTGGGCTTCGTCCTCGATGCGGTGCCGGTCGCCGACGGCGCCACCCTCGATGAGGCGCTGGCCGGTGGCGAGGACTACGAACTGCTCATTGCGACCGACGACCCGGCTCGGCTACGGCGCCAGTTCACGGACCGTGGGCTAGCCGAGCCGATAACGCTCGGTCGCGTTACGGCCGAGCCCGCCGTTCGCACACTCGGGGGCCAGCCGCTGGAACGTCGCGGGTGGCAACACCACTGGTGATCAGGCGTTCGTGATCCGCCGAGTTGGCTTGGTCACCTTGCCCGCGCGCAGGCAGCCGGTGCAAACATTGAGTCGCGTCGGCGAGCCGCCCACCAGCGCGCGAACCCGCTGAATGTTCGGATTCCAGCGCCGCTTGGTGCGCCGGTGCGAGTGGGATACGTTCATGCCAAAGGACGGCTTCTTGCCGCAGATCTCGCAGACGGACGCCATGGTGAACTTTCTCCTTACGCGGTCGCGACGCTCAAGGCCGCGGGTGCAAACCGAGGAGCCATTGTAGCATCGCTAGCGATGACCTCCCGTACCAAGCTGTCGGCGGCGGACCTACGGGCCGCGATGACGACGTTCGCGGGCTTACTGCGGTCCCACAAGGACGTCATCAACCGATTGAACGTGTTTCCGGTGCCCGACGGCGATACCGGTACCAATATGACGCTGACGGTCGAGTCGGTGGTGGCGGCCTTTGCTCCCCTCGACGACGACGCGACGATGGACGAGGTCTGCACCGCGATCGCTCGCGGCTCGCTCATGGGCGCACGAGGCAACTCCGGGGTGATCCTGTCCCAATTACTACGCGGCCTCGTGGAGAAGTTCAAGTCGGTCGCCTCGATAACCCCCGCGCTGCTGGCCGAGTCATTGAGCCACGCGGATGTGCTCGCTCGCCAAGCCGTGGTTCGGCCGGTGGAGGGGACGATTCTCTCGGTCGCTCGGGCGGCGGCCCAGGGTGCCAACGCCGCGACCGCGTCGCTGTCCAACCTGGTGCGCAGTGCCCGCGATCGGGCGCACGAGGCGCTCGCGCACACGCCCGACCAACTGCCGGTCCTGCGGCTGGCGGGCGTCGTTGATTCGGGGGGCTCGGGCCTGGTTTTGCTCTTCGACGCCCTCTGTCACGTCGTGAGCAATGATCCATTACCCGATCCGCCCACCCTTGACTCCATCGAGGTGCACGCGTCGGGCGCACGAGAAGCGCTCGAGGTCCCGTCGCCTCGTTACGAAGTCATGTATCTACTGGACGCCGACGACGCGAAGATGCACGCCTTTCGCGACGTGTGGAGCGGCATCGGCGACTCGATCGTCATCGTCGGTGGCGACGGCCTCTACAACTGCCACATCCACACTGACGAAATTGGCGCCGCCGTCGAGGCCGCCCTCGACGCCGGGCGACCCCGCGAGATTCGCGTCACCGATCTCGCGGGGCAAGTGTTAGAAGAACGCTGGGTGCGTGACGCCGCCGTCGAGGCGGTCGAGTCCGATGAGCCGGCCCCGCCGACGTCGATCGTCGCCGTGGTGGCCGGTGATGGCGTTGGTCGAATCTTTAAGTCCCTCGGCGTGCGGGTCCTAGTCCCCGGGGGCCAGTCGATGAATCCCTCCACCGCCGATCTGGTGGCGGCGGTCGAAGCGACGGGCTCGACTGAGGTTGTGCTACTGCCGAACAATTCGAATATCGTGCCCGTCGCCAATCAGGTAAATGACCTGGTCACCCAGGAGGTGACGGTCGCAGCAACCAACTCCATCGTCGAGGGGTTCGCGGCCCTGCTGGCCTATGACCCCAACGCCACGGCCGCGCACAACGCCACTGCGATGTCCGAGGCGGCTCGCCAGGTGGTTGCCGGTGAGGTCACGCGCGCGGTTCGTGATACCACGACCGACGCCGGTCCGGTGAAACGCGGCGACTGGATCGGCCTGAATGCTGACGGCGTCGTCTCGGTCGCCGAGTCCCTCGGCACCGCCTGCAACGGGCTGCTGGAGGCCATCATCACCGCGCAGCACGAGCTGCTGACCGTGATTGAGGGCGAGGGTTCGGACGCCGTCACGACGCGCCAGGTCACGGCGTTTGTCGCCGAACTCTTCCCGTCCGTGGGCGTCGAGGTTCACCACGGCGGCCAACCCCTGTACCCCTACCTCTTCGGCGTCGAGTGAGCGAGCTGGCGCCGCGTCGGCTGCGCCAGCTCGGCGAGTTGAGCGTCGATCAGTTGCGTCACGTTGGCCAACGCCGAGTGGCGGCGCTGCGTGAGCTCGACGTCGAATCGATTCTCGACCTCTTGGGGTACTACCCTCGCCGGTACGTAGATCGAACGCGTCGGGTGGATGTCTCAGAGCTCACCATTGGCGACGAGGCCGCGGTCTACGGGACGGTGGCGACGGTGCGCGCGCGCCGCACGCGCCAGGGCCGATCGATGGTCGAGGCGACCATCGAGGACGGGGCCGAATCGCTCGACGTCGTGTTCTTCAATCAGGCGTGGCGATCGCGCCAGTTGGTCGTTGGCGCCCAGGTTCTCCTGTACGGACGAGTTGTTGAGTATCGCGGTCGGCGACAACTCACGAACCCGGTGGTCGACGTCGTCGTTGGCGCGAGCGCTGATGAACGCGACGCCGGTCGGGTGGGGCGGATCGTCCCGATCTATCCAGCCCTGGGCAAGGCGGGGCTGACCAGCTGGGAGATGGGTGGCTTTGTCGAGGAGTCGCTGCGCCGCGCCGGACCGCTGCTCGACCCGATGCCCGACTGGGTGCTCGCTGAGAACGACCTGGTGAGCCGGACGCAGGCCTACCGGGCAATCCACCGGCCAGCGGCGCTCGAGGATGCCGAACGCGCTCGCCGGCGGCTGGCGTTCGATGAGTTGGTCCGCCTGCAACTGCTCCTCGCCCTGCGCCGTCGACGGCTCGAACGTGAGTCATCGGGTCTCGTGCAACGGGCCGATGTGCGAGACCTCGACGTGGGTCCCGGCGAGGTCGGCGGCTCGTTGCTTCGCCAATTCCTCGCCGGTCATCGGTTTCAACTGACCGGCGCGCAGCGCCGCGTCCTCGGTGACATCCTGGCCGACATGGCGTCGCCCGTGCCGATGCACCGACTCCTGCAGGGTGACGTCGGTAGCGGTAAGACGGTGGTCGCCCTCGCGGCCATGATGATCACCGTCGACCATCACCGTCAGGCCGCCCTCATGGCGCCGACCGAGGTGCTGGCCGAGCAGCACCTGGCGTCGATACGCGCCGACCTGGCGGGACTGCGCGTCGCGGACGAGGCGGTCCTGGGGGGCTCGCGACCGCTGAACGTTCAACTGCTCAGCGGCCGACTTCGCGTCGCCCAACGGCGATCAGTTCTCGAACAGGTCGCTCGTGGTGAGGTCGACGTGGTGGTGGGCACGCACGCCCTGCTGAGTGAGGACGTGACCTTTCGCGAGCTCGGCCTGGCGGTGGTGGACGAGCAGCACCGCTTCGGCGTCGAGCAGCGCGCGCTGCTGCGCGCCAAGGGTGCCCAGTGGTCCCAACTCGGTGCCGAGCCCGATCTCCTGGTCATGACGGCAACCCCCATACCGCGAACGGCGGCCATGGTGTTATTCGGCGACCTCGAACACTCCGTGCTCGATGAGTTGCCTCCGGGTCGCGTTCCGGTGACGACCGCGTGGGCCCAGACGGCTGCCGACGAGGCTCGTAGCTGGCAGCGCGTGCGTGACGAGGTCGCCCTCGGCCATCGCGCGTACGTCATCTGCCCGCTCGTCGAGGAGTCCGAACGCGTGGCGGCCGCCGGCGCGGTCGAGGAACACGCGCGCCTGTCGGCGGGCGCGCTCGAGGGTCTGCGGGTTGGACTGGTGCACGGTCAGATGGCCAGTGCCGCCAAGGAGGCGGTGATGCAGGCCTTTCGAACCGGTGAGCTCGACGTGCTCGTCGCCACCGTCGTGATCGAGGTCGGCGTTGACGTCGCGGACGCGACGGTGATCGTCATTGAGGACGCGTGGCGTTTCGGACTCGCCCAACTGCACCAGTTGCGTGGCCGCGTCGGTCGATCGGACCTGGTCAGCTTCTGTTACGTCTTCGGTGCGCCACCCGCCGATGACGGCCGCCAGCGACTCGAGGCGTTCGTGGCGTGCGACGACGGCTTCGCACTCGCCGAGATCGATCTGGCGTTGCGCGGCGAGGGAACCATTCTCGGCGTCCGTCAGCGCGGCCGCAGCGACCTGCGCTTGGCCTCCTTGACGCGCGACGCCGACGTGCTGGCCATGGCCCACCACGTCGCTGGACGACTCGTTGAAGCAGATCTGCGTGATCAGGCGGCGCTGGTCGACGAGTTGCGCCTCTTCGTAGGCGACGAGGAGGCGGCGTACCTGTTCAAGTCCTGACAGCACCTAGCCTGAGGACGTGCGAGTAATCGGTGGCGTGGCTCGGGGTCGACCGCTCAAGGCAAAACTGCCATCGACGGTTCGACCGACCACCGACTACGCCCGCGAGGCCATCTTCTCGATGCTCGAGAGCCGAGGGGGTTTGCGCGGTCTGGTGGTCGCCGACCTCTACTGCGGGTCCGGTGCGATGGGCATTGAGGCGATGTCTCGCGGCGCCGACGAGGTCTACTTCGTTGACGTTGACGCCGCGTGTCTGAGCGCGGCGCGCGCCAATTTTGAGTCGCTGAAGCTGGCCGGTCGCGCGCACTTCGTGCGCGCGACGCTACCGGGCTGGTTGCCGCCAACGGCGGTTGATCTGGTGGTGGCCGACCCGCCGTACGGCCCGTTTAGTGCCGAATCGCTTTTGCGCGGCCTCGTGGCGCGCCGGGCGGTGATCGAAAATGACCGGTACGCCGAGGCGCCCGACGGATGGTCGGTCACCAAAACAAAGCGCTACGGCACTACGCTCGTAACGATGCTGGAACGAGTTGAGGACGAGGCCGCGTGACGGTCGGTCTCATTCCGGGCTCGTTTGACCCGTTTCACAATGGGCACCTGGAGGTCGTCGAGCGCGCGGCGCACATCTTCGACGAAATCGTGGTCGCCGCGATCCGCAATCCCCAGAAGTCTGAGCCCCTGTTCGACCTCGACGAACGCCGTGAGATGATTAGCGAAAGTTGTGCCCATATCAAGTCGGTGCGTATCGTCTCGATCGCCACACTCTTGGTCAACGTGGCGCGCGACGTCGAAGCGACGGCGATTGTCAAGGGACTTCGCGCCGTCTCGGACTTCGAGAGCGAACTCCAGATGGCCCAGATGAACCGATCGTTGTCGGGCGTCGAGACGCTCTTCATTCCCACGAGTTCTAACCACTCCTTCATCGCGTCGAGGTTATTGCGCGAGGTCGCGCGTTACGGGGGCAACGTTGACGCGTTCGTGCCAGCCCCCGTGGCCGCTCGCCTGCGCCGCAAGATGGGAGACCGTAATGACGTCCTTTGACGGCTACGACGACCCCGAGGAGTTCCGCGACGACTCCGGGCGCCACGCCCGTCGCGACATCGAGGCGAGCCTGCGCGATCTCATTGACCTCGTTGGCACGGCGAAGCAGATGCCCCTGTCCAATTCGGCGCTCATTCCCCGCGAAGAGGTGCTCGGCCTGCTCGAGCAGGCGCTGCACGACCTGCCCGAAGAGATTCGCGAGGCGCGCTGGGCGCTTCGCGATCGCGAAGAGTTGATGGCGGCCGAGGTCCACAAGGCCCAACAGCTCATGGACCAGGTGCGCGCTGAAGCGGCTCGGCTGGTCGACAAGACCGAGATCGTTCGCCAGTCGAGGCTGAAGGCCGACCAGATTATCGCCGACGCCCAGACCAAGGCCCGCCAGATGATCAACCAGTCCGAGGATTTCATCGATGGCAAATTGGGCAACTTCGAGATCGTGCTCGAGCGACTCTTAAAGACCGCGCGATCGGGCCGTGAGCGCCTGAACGCCCAGGGGCTGCCGACGTCGCTGCTCGAGGGTCGACCGAGCGAGAACGACTTTCTCGACGCCGAGCCGGTAACGCACGCGACGCGCGACGAGTCACCGGCGACCGATTCGTCCTTCTTCGACCAGGACGCCCTCTAGGTCCGTGGCGTCGCCGTACCTGGTCTCGATTGCGCAGCTGGTGCGCGACAGCCCGTCGACACTCGACCTGGCGTTCGAAGCGCCCTTCGATGAGCCGCGTGAATTCACGCCTCGGGGCCCCGCCGAGACCGACGTCGATCCCGACGCCCTGGTCAGGGTCGTACTTCGCCTGGAGAGCTTTCCCGGGGGGCTTCGGGCGCGCGGAACGCTGCGGGTGCCGTGGCGCGGGGTCTGCCGACGCTGTTCCAAGGTGGTCGACGGCGAAGCGGTGGCCAACGTCAGTGAGCGGTTCGTCGCGCGGCGAGGACCCGAGGACGACTTGGCCTACGTCTACGAGCCCGACGAAGTTGACCTCGCGCCACTGGTCCACGACGCCATTTTCCTCGAACTACCCCTCGCGCCACTGTGTCGCGGCGACTGCCAGGGGCTGTGTCCCTACTGCGGTATCGATCGAAACGAGGCGACGTGCGACTGTCGCCCGCCGTCGGACCTGCGCTGGGCTACACTTGACGGACTTCGAATCGCGGACGAATCCGACGAATCGAACGCCGAGTGACGACTCGGTAGCCCGAATTGAAAGAGAAGAGCAATGGCAGTCCCAAAGCGCAAAACCAGTAAGGCCCGTACGCGGAGCCGCCGGGCCGCTAACTGGCGTCTGGAGCGTCCCGCCCGCAGCGTGTGTCCGCAGTGCGCGACCGCGAAGCTGCCCCACGTGGTCTGTCCCAACTGTGGTTGGTACAAGGGTCGAGTCGCCGTCGAGGTCAACTGAGTTGACGCTGCCCGTCGCCCTTGACGCGATGGGTGGCGACTTCGCACCGGCCGAGATCGTGACCGGTGGTCGCCGCGCCGTTGACGAGTTGGGCATTGCGGTAACCCTCGTCGGGGTCGCGGACCTCATCGGCGACGCCATGGGTCTCGACGTGGTCGCGTGCAGCCAGGTGATCGCGATGGACGATGACCCCGCCGCCAGCGTCAGAACGAAGAAGGACTCGTCGCTCGTGCGCGCGGCCGAACTGGTGCGCGATGGACGCGCCAGCGCAATGGTTTCGGCGGGCAACACCGGTGCGACCATGGCGGCCGCGCTGCTGCGTATGGGGCGATTGCCCGGCGTGATTCGCCCCTGTATCGCCATCCCGATTCCGAACCCGGGTACGCACCCGACGATACTGGTCGACGCGGGCGCCAACGCCGAGTGCTCGGCCGACATGCTGGTGCAGTTCGCGACGATGGGGGCGACCTTTGCCAGTGCGCACTACGGCGTCGAAAGACCCTCGGTCGGACTGTTGTCTATCGGCGAGGAAGCCTCCAAAGGTACGCCACTGGTCAAGGAAACCCACGAACGCCTGGCCGCGTCGGGTCTGCGATTCGTGGGCAACGTCGAGGGACGCGACTTGATTCCGTCGCCGGTCGACGTTGTCGTGACTGACGGTTTCACCGGCAACGTCGCGCTCAAGACCCTCGAGGGCGCGCTGCGCTTCGTCTTTTCGACGGTGCTGGCCGCCGTGGGCACCAATGACGTCACCCGGTCGGCCGGCGACGCGCTGTTCCCGCATCTGTTGCCCACCGTTGGGTCCCTGACGCCGGAGAATCAGGGCGGTGCGATGCTGCTCGGGCTCGACGGGATCTGCGTCATCAGTCACGGCTCTTCGAACGCCACGGCCGTCATGAACGCGGTGCGCGTGGCGGCCGAGATGGACCGGGCGAACGTGGTGGATCGACTGCGTTCGGCCATTAGACCTGATAAAGGCTGAGTATTACTCATTGAGGGTGTCGGGATCGGTAGTCTTGGCGGCGAGGCAAAGGAGACGTCATGACGGGGGACGGCGCACCGCCACCATTGGACCGCGCGGCGATCGCGGAGCTCGTCCAGCGTGAACTGGCCGAGATCCTTGAGAAACAGCCGGCCGACATCGCCCTGGACGCCACGTTTGAAGAACTGGGCGCCGACTCCCTGGCCCTGATCGAGTTGGTCGAAGCCCTGGAGGAGCACTTGGCGAACGCGGTGGCGGGGTTTCACATTGACGATGCGGATCTCGAGGGCCTGAGGTCGGTGCACGACGCCGTCGAGTACGTGTCGTCGAAATTGCAAGTGTCCTAGGGGTCTGGCCTCGTGCCCCGGTCGCTGGACGCGCTGGCGCAGCGACTCGGACTGCGGGTTGACAGTGCCGCCCTGCTCGTGGCGATCACGCACTCCAGCTACGCCGCCGAGCACGACTGTTCGTCCAACGAGCGCCTCGAGTTTCTGGGCGACGCCGTCGTCGACCTCGCGATCGCCGATCTCATCGTCACCGGCTATCCAACGCTCGACGAGGGTTCGGGGTCGCTGGTTCGCTCGCGAGTGGTCAACGAAGAAGCACTCGCCGAGGCGGCGACGAAGCTTGACCTGGCGTCGTTTTTGCGCGTCGGACGAGGTGAGCTTAAGTCGCGCGGGCTCGAGCGGCCGTCGATGCTGGCCGACGCCTTCGAAGCGGTGGTCGCGGCGCTTTACCTGGAGCGCGGCTTTGAGCGAGCGCGCGACTTCGTGCGCGAGGTCCTCGGCGATGACGTCGCTCGAGCGGCGCGCCACCCCGACGAGGTCGACCCCAAGACCCGATTGCGCCAGTGGGCCGAAGCGTGCGGACTGGGCGCGCCGACCTACGAGCTGCGCGCCTCGGGACCGGCGCACGCGACCGTGTACGAGGCCGTCGTGTCCCTCGGCGGCGTCGTTCGCGGCGTCGGTCAAGGTCGTTCCAAGAAGAGTGCTGAGTCCGAGGCCGCTCGCGCGGCGTGGGAGGTTCGCGACGATGCCTGAGCTGCCCGAGGTGGAGACGGTGCGCGCGTCGCTCGCGCGTGACCTGGTTGGCAAGAAGATCAAAGCGGCGGCGGTCACCAACGGGCGCGTCGTACGGCGCCACAAGTCGGCCAAGGACTTTCGGGCGCTCATCGAGGGCCGTACGGTGAAATCGGCGGAACGGCTTGGTAAGTACCTGGTCTTCGCGCTCGACGACGCCAGTCACCTCGTGGTCCACCTGGGAATGTCGGGACAGTTACTGCGGGCCAAGGGCCCCAAGGATCCCAAGGTCAAGCACACCCACGTCGTCTTCACGCTCAGTCCCGCCGGGGAACTGCGTTACGTCGATCCGCGGACGTTTGGCGAGCTGTTCGTCTCGACGCCCCCCGTGGACGGCGTCGTGGTCGAGGTTTCGAAATTTGCGCGTCTGGCGATTGGCGGCGACGCGATGTCGATCCGACGTCGCGTTCCCGAACTCGCGCACCTCGGCATCGACCCGCTCGAGGATCAGATCGGCTGGGATCGCTTCGCCGCGATCATGCGCAGCCGCACGACGGCGCTGAAGGCGGTGCTCACCGATCAGGAGATCATCGCCGGCGTCGGCAACATCTACGCCGACGAGATCCTGTTCGCGGCGGGTCTTCGCTTCGACCGCGCGGCGGATTCGCTCTCGACGATCGAGATCCGTCGGCTGCACCGGTGCATGACCGAGGTACTCAGCGAAGCGGTCAAGTACGGCGGTTCGACCCTGGCCGACGAACAGTTCGTGGACCCCGACGGCAAGCCGGGCACCTATCAGGAGTACCACCAGGTCTACAACCGCGAAGGGCTGGCCTGTTTTCAGTGCCGCCGTCTCATCGAGCGTCTCGTGGTGCGGGGCCGTTCAACGTACTTCTGTCCAAACTGTCAGGCGTAGGGCCGGGCCACGGTCACGAAGGTTGCTAGCGTCTACCCGTGTTTCTGAAGCGACTGACGATGAAGGGCTTCAAGTCCTTCGCGGACAACACCGTGCTCGAGTTCGAGCCGGGCGTCACGGCCGTCGTGGGCCCGAACGGGTCGGGCAAGTCCAACGTCGTCGACGCGGTCACCTGGGTGCTCGGCGCCCAGAGCACGCGAGCGTTGCGCAGCGCGAAGATGGACGACGTCATCTTCGCCGGCACGACGAATCGGGCGGCGCTGGGCCGCGCGGAGGTGTCGCTCACGCTCGACAACGCATCGGGACGTTTGGCGATCGACGGCGCCGAGGTCACCATCTCGCGCACGCTGTTTCGTACGGGTGACTCGGAGTACGCGATTAACGGCACCGTCTGCCGACTGCTCGACGTTCAAGAATTGCTCGCCGACTCCGGGGTCGGACGTCAGCAGCACATGATCATTGGACAGGGCCAGCTGGATTCAATTCTGAACGCCAACTCGGAGAATCGACGCGCCGTCATCGAGGAGGCCGCCGGGGTACTGAAGCATCGGCGTCGCAAGGAACGCGCCGAGCGTCGCCTGGCGCAGACCCAGGAAAACCTGGAGCGCCTGGGCGACTTGGTGCGCGAGGTGCGTCGTCAGATGCGTCCGCTCGAGCGCCAGGCCGTGTCCGCACGTAACTACGCCGACGTCGATCGCGAACTGCGCGCGGCGCGCGCGGCGTGGTTCGCCCAGCGCCTCAGCGCGTACGACTCGCGCCATCACGACATCGAACGGGCGCTCGCGCGCGCGGGTGCCGACGAGGACCAGTTGCGCCGCGAGCTGGTCGCCCTCGACGCGCAGGCCGCAGCCGCGGCGGCCGAAATGACGAACCGTCGCGAGGAGTCCTTGGCTTCGACGCTGGGGGGTCTCCAGGCGCTGGCCGAGCGGGCTCGTGGTACGGCCTCGGTGATCCGCGAACGCGAGCGAGCCTTGCGGGTGGCGCTGGACGCCTCGGCCGACGAAAACGTCATCGCCACCCTCGAGGCCGACGCATCGCGCCTCGATCTCGACCTGGCCTCGCTCGCGGACGACGAATCGTCGCTGCGCCCACAGCGCGAGTCGCTGCTCGCCCAACGCGAGCGCATCGCCGAGCGCATCGCCGCGATCGGGGTCGAACTCGGCGAAGGTGCGCACGAGACCGACGAGGCAGTGCTGAGTGCCGCGCGCGAGCGCGTCGATCTGCTCGAGCGCACGATCGCGAACGTGCACGAACGGCGCCGTCGCGCCCACGAACGACGGGCCGAGGCCGAACGCGCGGCCGAGACGGCGCGGCGCGCCGTTGATGAGACGTTGCACGCGCTGGCCACCGATGCGCGCGTGGCCGACGCGCACCGCGCCCTGGCCGACGCCCAAGCCCTCGTCGACGCGGCCGAGTCGGCGCGCCGTGACGCCGACGACCGGTTGCGTGAGCACGCCGACGCGGCGGCGCGTACCCAGGCCCGCGCCGAGGCCCTCGCGCGGGCGCTCGACGAGCTGTCCGGCGCCGGGGGCCGCGAGTTGCTGAGCGATCTCGATGGCGTGCTCGGTTCCTTCCTCGACCTGATCGAGGTCGATGCCGGTGCCGAGCGGGCGGTCGAGTCCGCCGCTGGTGCGTCGGTGGGTGCCGTGGTCGTCGACGGACGTCGTTCGGCGCGCGCGGCGCTGGAGGTGCTGCGCGACGCGGGCGGGGCGGGACTCGTGCTCGCGGTCGGCGAAGCCGGCGCGGAGATTCCCAAGACCCCCGACGACTGTCGCGCCGTGCGCGACCTGGTCCGCGCTCGCCGCGGCGCCCCCTCACACGTCGATCGCGTACTCGACGCCCTCTTCGCCAGGGCCTTTCTCGCTGAGAGTTGGGACGTTGCGATTGATGGGGCGGTCGCGCGACCGGACCTCGTCTTCGTGACCCGTGACGGTGACCGTTTCGCCGCGTCGGGCTGGCGCGTCGCGTCGGGACGGGCGGTCGTGACGCGGGCCGCGGTCGACGTGGCCGTGGCCGCCGCCGCGACCGCGGCGGCCGCGATTGAACCGCAACGCGATCGCGTCCAGGGCGCCACGGAGGCGCTCGAGTCGGCTCGACGGACACTGACCGAAGCGGTGGCGCGGGTCGGTGCGGCCGAAGCCTTCGTGGCCAAGCTGACCAACGACGTCGAACGGGGCCGCGAACGCCTTGGCGAGTACGACGTGGCCATCGAGTCATTGGGCGGCGAGGCAACGTCGCTCGACGACGAGTGGTCGCGCCTCGACGCCGAACGACGCGCCGAAGCATCCCGTGTGCCCGAACTCGAGCAGTCGCTGCGCGAGATGGCCGAGCGCCGGGCCGCCGCGAGCCGGCTGCGCACTGAGCTCGACGCTGAACGTCGTGACTTGGACGCCTCGGCCGAGGCCATGGCTCGTCGCGAGGCGGAACTCGGTGAGCGCCGACGCCTGATGGCCGCGAGGAAGGCCGAGATCGAGCGACGCCTGTCCGGTCACGCCGACGAGCGTCAACGCGCCGCCTCGCGGCGCGAACTCCTCGAATTTGACCTCGCGGCGCTCGCGCGGCTGGCCGCGTTGGTGTCGCGCGCGTCGAGCGACGTCGCGCTCGCCCAAGAGGCCATGGGCTCGACCTATCGCGCGCAGATTGAAGCATCGCGAGCCAGCGGCGAGCGCCTCGAGATCATTCGACTGACTCGTCGCGACGCCGATGATCGTCTCACCGCGATGCTCGAGGCACGTCGCCACCTCGAGGTTGAGCAGGCCGAAGTCGCGGTTAAACGCGCGAGCCTGCACGAGTCGATCCGCCGTGACCTCGGCGTCGAGCCCCACCAGCTCACGATCGAGACTGTCGAGCACGACGACGCGACCCTTGCCCAGCGCGTTGCGGAACTCGAAGCACGAATGTCCTCACTGGGGCCGATCAACCCACTGGCGCTCGAGGAACTCAGTGCCCTCGAAGAGGGCTACCAGGATCTAGACGCCCAGGTGTCAGACGTTCGTGGCGCGCGCCGAGAACTCCAGGAGGTACTGCGCGCGCTCGATGACGAGATCATGGCGACGTTTTCCGAAGCGGTCGCCGACGTGAACGAGCATTTCGCCAATCTCATCGGGATGCTGTTCCCGGGCGGTCAGGGTCGACTGCTGCTCACCAACCCCGACGATCCCCTGAACACCGGGGTGGAGATTGAAGTGCGGCCGATGGGTCGAAACGTCAGGCGCATCTCACTGCTTTCGGGCGGCGAGCGGTCCATGGCGGCGCTGGCCTTTCTCTTCGCGGTCTTTCGCTCCAGGCCGTCACCCTTCTACATGATGGACGAGGTCGAGGCCGCCCTCGACGACGTCAACCTGCAACGGTTTTTGAGTCTGGTGGACGAATTTCGAGACGAGGCGCAGTTGTTGATTGTCACCCACCAAAAGCGCACCATGGAGGCCGCCGATGCCCTCTACGGCGTGACGCTGGTGCCGGGGGCGTCGTCCAAAGTGGTCAGCCAGCGCGTGCGCCGTGAGGTCGCGTCGTGATCGTCGCCATCGCCATTGTCGCGGCACTGCTCGTCGTTGGCATCGTCGCGCTCGTGATCGCGCGCCGGCGTCGCGCGAGGTCCCTGGCGCCAGCGTCAGATCAGCCGCCCCTTCCACAGGTCCTAGTCACAGAGGTTGTCGAACGTCCGACCCTCGACGAGGCACCGTCCTTGGGAACCCGGATCGGCGCCACGCGAGGCGTTTTTGAGCGCATTCGCTCAATGTCGGCCACCGGCGCGCTGGGGGTTGACGAGCTGGCGATCGTCGAAGAGGTGCTACTGCGCAGCGACGTCGGCGTTGCGACGACCGCCTCGATCCTCGACGGTCTGCGTCGCGATGGTGCCGGCGACGGCGTCGCGCCGACGCTACGTCGCGCCCTGCGCGCCTGCCTGGTCGATGAGCGAAGCGTGCGTGATCGCGCCGAGCCCGGACGAGTCGCGGTGTGGCTCTTCGTCGGGGTGAACGGTGTTGGCAAGACCACGACGATTGGCAAGTTGGCGCACCGCGAGATCGCCGCCGGTCGCTCGGTCGTGCTCGCCGCGGGTGACACCTTTCGCGCCGCGGCGGCCGAGCAGCTCGGTCAATGGGCGGAGCGCTCGGGGGCCGAACTGGTTCGCGTGGGTGAAGGTGCCGACCCCGGTGCGGTGATCCACGACGCCATTGGACGCGCCGCCGCCCGCGGCGCCGACCTCGTGCTCGCCGACACCGCCGGTCGCCGCTCGAACAGCACGAACCTGCTCGAGGAACTGGCCAAGGTTCGCCGCGTCGCTGACCGGGGACCCGGCCAGGTGGTTGAGACCTTTATGGTGCTCGACGCGACGACCGGCCAGAATGCGCTGTCCCAGGCCCGAGAGTTCCTGGCCGCGGCGGCCGTATCGGGCATTGTGCTGACCAAGCTTGACGGCACCGCGCGGGGCGGGATCGTCGTCGCGATCGAGCGCGAGCTGGGGATACCGGTGAAGTTCGTGGGGGTGGGCGAGGGCGTGGCCGACTTGATTCCCTTTGATCCCGACGAGTTCGTCGATTCGCTCATTCGCGCCTGACGGTAACGTTCAGTCCATGTTCGACACACTCGCGGACCGTTTCGAGCGACTCAGCGCGTCGCTTCGGTCTCGCGGGCGCCTGAGTGACGCTGATCTCGACGGTGCGCTCGCCGACGTGCGAAGTGCGTTGCTCGAGGCCGACGTCGAACTGACGGTCGTGCGGGCCTTTCTTGACGCACTGCGCGTTCGATTGGCGGGTCAGGCGCTCAACCAGAGCCTGACGCCCGGCCAGCAGGTGATCAAGGCCGTCCACGAGCAGTTGATTGAGGTCCTCGGGGGATCAGCGCTCAAGGTCACCTACGCGTCACGTCCGCCGACGGTCATCGTGCTGGCGGGCCTCCAGGGGGCGGGTAAAACGACGGCGGCGGCGAAGCTGGCGCTCTGGTTCAAGCAACAGGGTCGTCAGCCCTACCTCGTGGCGGCCGACCTCCAGCGGCCGGCGGCGGTCCAACAGCTGCGCGTACTGGGCAGCCAGGCGGGCGTCGACGTCTTTAGTGACGCCTCGACGCCGGTTGACGTGGCCCGCCGGGGCGTCGCTGAGGCGGCCCGCATTGGTCGCGACGTCGTGATCATCGACACCGCGGGGCGACTCACCGTGGACCGTGAGCTCATGGACGAGGTTCGAGCGATCAGTGACGCCACCTCACCGCACTACACCTTCTTGGTGATTGACGCCGCGACCGGCCAGGACGCCGTCGTGACGGCTCGCTCGTTCCACGATACGTTGGCGTTGTCCGGCATCGTCGTGAGCAAGTTGGACTACGACGCTCGCGGTGGCGCGGTGCTCTCGGCGCGCGGCGTGGTCGGTTGCCCAGTCGTCTTCGCGTCGACCGGTGAAAAATTGGGTGATTTCGACCTGTTCCACCCCGACCGAATGGCCTCACGAATTCTGGGCATGGGTGACGCACTCTCGCTCATTGAGCAGGCCGAACGCACAATGGACGCCGACGTGGTCGCGGCGTCGGCCGGCCGGCTCATGGACGGCAGTTTCACCCTGGACGACTTCCTCGCCCAACTCAATCAAGTGCGAAAGATGGGTTCGCTCGGCGGACTGATGCGACTCATGCCGGGCGTGACCAAGGAGATGCGCTCGGCCGCGTCCAACGTGGACGATCGCGAGCTGAACAAGATCGAGGCCATCATTCGGTCCATGACGGCGCGCGAACGTCGCGAGCCGGCGATCATCGATGGCTCGCGACGTTCGCGAATCGCCAGGGGTTCGGGCACCACGGTCAATGCGGTGAATCAGTTGCTCAAGCAATTTGGCGAGATGCGCAAGATGATGCGCCAGATGGGCGGCGCCAATCCAACGATGCCGCCTCAGATGGGCAAGTTCGCCGCGCTCGCCGCGCGCCGCGGCGCGGACTCGCTGCCGGCCGGGTTCGAGGCGCTGGGGGCGGGCATGCGCGCGGCGCCGGCGCCCAAGGGCAAGAAGAAAAAGGGCGGTCGAGTTACCCCACCCAAACAGCGCTAAACTGGTGCGCTCGGGTATATCACCCGGTCCCGGTCGGGACAGGTCTGGAGGACGTTCGTCGTGGCAGTGAAATTACGTTTGGTGCGGATGGGGAAGAAGAAGCAGCCCACCTACCGCGTCGTCGCGACCGATAGTCGCCGAGCCCGTTCGGGTGCCTACCTCGAGATCGTGGGGACGTATCAGCCGCGTGGGTTATCGGAGGCCAACGCTGACACCGTCATCACGATTGACAACGACAAGGCCGTCCACTGGCTGCGCCACGGGGCCCAGCCCACCGAGCGGGTAGCGAAGTTGCTGCGCGCGAGTGGGGCGATGGAGGCATTTGAGGCGTCCAAGGCGGCCCAGTGAGCGACCGACACGACGACTACGTCGATGGCGATATCAATACGATTGACGAGGCGGACCAGTTCAGCGAGCGAAGTCGAGTGGACGTCGACGACCCGGCGGATCGAGCGGTGACCGCCACGGCGGTGCTGCACTACATCGCGTCGTCGCTGGCCGACGATCCCGCAGCGGTGTCCATCGAGGTCTCGGAGCGACACGACAAGGTCGTGCTCGCACTCAGCGTCAGCGCGGACGACATGGGCCGTATCATTGGTCGGCGTGGCCGCACCGCGCAGGCCATTCGCGCGCTCGTGAGTGCGGCCGGTGCGCGTGACGGTGTCACGACGTCGGTGGACATCGTCGACTGACGTGTCCGGCGAGCGCACGCTCGAGGTCGGACGGATCATTAAGGCGCACGGCCTTCGGGGTCAGGTCATTATCGACCTGTGGACCGACCGGCTGGAACGGCTGGCGCCGGGCGCCGTGCTGTTCACCGATCGAGGGCCGATCACCGTAAGCCGAGCGGCTCGGCACCAGGATCGGTTTTTGGTCACCCTTGAGGGCGTCGAGCGTCGAGAAGACGCCGAGTCTTGGCGCGGTGCCGTCCTCTCGGCGCCACGGATCGACGACGGCGGTGACGACGACGTCGTGTGGATCGACGACCTCTTTGGCGCCGTGGTTTACGACGTCCGGGGCCGGGCCCACGGCGTGGTCGTCGAGGTCGAGGCCAATCCGGCCAGTGACTTGCTGGTACTCGACAGCGGGGCCCTGGTGCCACTGACGTTCGTCACCGCCGTCGAGGCGAACGTGCGCATCGACGTCGACGTTCCCGACGGGCTCTTCGAGTGACGCTCAACGTCGACGTCCTGACGCTCTTTCCCGAGGCGGTGTCCAGTTACGCCACTACCTCGATCCTCGGACGAGCCGCCCAGCGCGGCCAGTGGCGCCTGCGCCTGTTTGATCTGCGTGACGAGACCGACGACGTGCATCGCACGGTGGACGACACACCCTACGGCGGGGGAGCCGGCATGGTGATGCGGGCCGAACCGATCGTGCGTACGGTGGCGTCCATTCCCAACCTCGCGCGTCCCCTCATCGCGTTGAGCGCGTCGGGGCGGCCCTTCAGGCACGCCGACGCGCGTGCGCTGTCGTCGACCACCGGATTCTCGCTGCTGTGCGGTCGCTACGAAGGCTTCGACCAGCGAGCGCTGGATCTGGTGGCCGACGACGAGCTGTCAGTCGGCGACTTCGTGCTGGCCGGCGGCGAACTGGCGGCACTGTGCGTGATTGAAGCGGTCGTTCGACTCCTGCCGGGCGCCCTCGGTAATGACGAGTCGAGCGTGGAGGAGTCCTTTTCGGCGGGCCTGCTCGAGTACCCCCAGTACACCAAGCCCGCCGTGGTGGAGGGTCTGGCGGTGCCCGAGGTGCTGCGTTCGGGGGACCACGCTCGCGTGCAACGGTGGCGCTACGCGCAGTCGCTCGCGCGGACCCTCTCGCGTCGCCCGGACCTGATCGCCGCCCGTGGCGGGCTCACGGCGGGCGATCGGGCGACAATGGCTGAGTTTGGCCTGTTGGAAGAGGGGGACGAGGTCCGCTAGACTTCTACAGCCCGAGACCCGAAGGGGACGCTGATGAATCCGACTGAGCTCATTGACCGCGACTCGCTGCGTGACGACATCCCCGACTTTCGCGCCGGCGACACCCTGAAGGTGCACGTACGCGTCGTCGAAGGCACGCGCCAGCGCGTCCAGATCTTTCAGGGCGTGGTGATTCGTCGCCAGGGGTCGGGCCTGCACGAGACGTTCACGGTTCGCAAGATCAGCTTCGGCGTTGGCGTGGAGCGTACGTTCCCGGTCCACGCGCCGACGATTGCCAAGATCGAGGTCGAGACGTACGGTGACGTGCGTCGGGCCAAGTTGTACTACCTCCGTGATCTGCGCGGACGGGCCGCCAAGATCAAGGAACGGCGCGTAACCGAGCGCGCGTAAGCCCCACATGGGCGACGAAGAGCTCGACGACTACGAGGCGACCCTCGAACTGGCGCTGGTCCAGGAGTACAAGGCCGTCGTGGGCATGTTCCACTACGCCGTGGAAACCGATCGTCGCTTCTACCTCGCCAACGACGTCGCGGTCGAGGTCCGCGCCACCACGCCGACCATGCTCGAGGTGACCCTGAGCGACGCGTGGGTCTGGGACATGTACCGTGCGGCGCGATTCGTGCCGTCGGTGCGGGTGCTCACGTTCCGCGACGTCAATGTCGAGCGGCTACCCAAGGAAGATCTCCAACCCTGACATGGAGCTGGCCCACCTCAGCGTGACGCTCGACGAGGTGACGCGCTTGTCCTCGCGCGACATCGCGGCGGCGGTCGCGTCACTGACCGACGGCGACGTGATCGTCGCCCTGGCGGCGCGCGATGCGACGTTGGGAGCGCTCGGACCCTGGCTCACCGTGGGGCCCGGTTACCCGGCGTCCATGGCCGCGCGCGACGTCGCGACGCTCAGTTGGCTCGTCGCCTTTGACCACGTGGTCATCGCGGGCCGCGACGCCGACCAGCACGCCGCCGTGGTTCGAGCCATGCTGAGCGACGACGAGGTCACGCTGAGTACGGCGGTGGCCACCGTTCGCGGCGCGTACAACCGGCCGGCGCCACCGCGTCCCATCACCGTCTGGCACGTGGATGGAAAGACGCTCGGCGATGGCGTTCGGTCGCTGCGCGCGTCGACTGACGGCCCGCTGACGCGCTATCGCGACTGACTACTCGGGCTGCACGGAGATGCGATCGGGGCGGATGCGCACCGTGACGCGTATCTCGCCCTCGCTGCGAAATGGGTACTGGTCGACGTCGCGGTACTTCTTGGCCAACCGGTTGATGACCTCGTCGGCGCCGTCGGTCGTGAAGGTGACAACGGTGCCGCGCAGGGCGATCACGACGTAGGGATCGTCCGGGTCGGCGATGGACACCGCGACGCGCGGATCGGCGGCGAGGTTGCGAGCCTTGGCCCGGCCCAGGGCGGTGTTGATGACGACCTCGTCGCCGTCGAGCTCCACCCAGACCGGCGTCACGTTCGGTGAGCCGTCGGGCTCGAGGCTCGCGACGTGGGCGAGGGCCCGTTTGGCAAAAATGGCGCGCGCCGCGTCGGTGAAGGTGTCGGTCATCTCTCATGCTCCTCGTTGGGGTCCGTGGGACCCTAGTAGATTCACTGTAATGAACATCGGTGCGCACGTCCGCGGCGGCGGGACGTTGATACCGTCACTCGAAGCCGGCGTGGCCCTCGGTGCGACCTCAATCCAGGTCTTCGTCCAGAGCCCGCGCATGTGGAAACCGAGCCAGTACGCGCCGGCGTTGCTGGACGCCTACCGCGACGCACAGCTGGCTCACCCGAGCATCACCGACACCTTCTGTCACGCGACCTACCTCATCAATCTGGCGACCGGTGACGCGGCCCTGTACGAACGGTCCGTGACGGCACTCGCGCACAACCTGCGCGTGGGGCGGGCCATGGGGGCTTCGGGCGTCATTTTGCACGTGGGGAGCCACCAGGGCACCGGCTTTGACGACGTGGTCGAGCAGATCGGGCGAGCGTTCCTGCGGGCGCTCGATGAGGCCGAGGCGAACGACGACCGCTGCCCGATCTTGATCGAGAACGCCGCGGGCGCCGGGGGCACCGTCGGGCGCAGCCTCGACGAGATCGAGCGCCTCGTGGTGGCGACCGGCCGTGACGAGCGCATCGGGATCTGCGTGGACACCCAGCACCTGTTCGCGAGCGGCGTGAACGTGGCCACACCGGCCGCGGCGCGCCGCTTCGTGACCGAGGTGGACCAACGAATCGGACTTGGTCGGTTGCGCTGTCTGCACCTGAACGACTCCAAGACGCCCTTTGGCTCGAATCGCGACCGTCACGCCAACATCGACGAGGGCGAGATCGGTTCGGCGGGTCTCGCGGCGCTCGTGGGACACCCGAAGGTTCGTGAACTGCCACTGCTGCTCGAGGTTCCCGGCGACGGTGATGGTCCCCGAGCCGTCGACGTGCAGGCCGCGCGCGCCGTGGTCGAACGGGGGGTGGCGCTCTATCGCCGCGGCGCGACGAAGTCCCGAGACAAGTAGGAGAGCAATCATGACCAACGTGCGCATTGAATCAGACACCATGGGCACCATCGAGGTGCCCGCCGATCACTACTGGGGCGCCCAGACCGAGCGCAGCCTGCACCACTTCGCAATCGGTCACGAGACCATGCCGCCCGCGGTCATCCGCGCGTTCGGCATCTTGAAGTTGGCGTCGGCCCGGGTGAATCGGGACCTCGGCAAGCTCGACGCGGAGCGCGCCGACCTGATTGAGCGCGCGGCGAGCGAGGTCATCGACGGCAGTTTGGACGCCGAGTTCCCGCTGCGCATCTGGCAGACCGGTTCGGGTACCCAGACCAACATGAACGTCAACGAGGTGATATCGAATCGCGCGATTGAGTTGGCTGGCGGTGAGCGCGGCTCCAAGGACCCCGTTCACCCCAACGACCACGTCAACATGTCCCAGTCGTCCAACGACACCTTCCCGACGGCCATGCACATCGCCGCGGTCATGGAGATCACGGGTCGGCTGGTGCCGTCGGTGTCGCGCCTGCGCGAGGCGCTGAACGCGAAGGCCGTGGCCTACGAGGGCGTGACCAAGATTGGGCGTACCCACTTGATGGACGCGGTGCCGCTCACGTTGGGTCAGGAGTTCTCGGGTTACGTCGCCCAGCTCGACGCCGATCTCGAGCGTCTCGAGGCCGTGCTGACGGGCCTCGACGAACTCGCGGCGGGCGGGACGGCCGTCGGCACCGGTCTCAATACGCACCCCGAGTTCGGGGTTCGGGTGGCCGCACAGATCGCGTCGCTCACCGGACAGCCCTTCGTGACCGCACCGAACAAGTTCGCCGCGCTGGCCGCCCACGACGCCTTAGTGTTCGCCCACGGCGCGATCAAGACGCTCGCGGCCAGCCTGATCAAGATCGCCGACGACCTGCGCTGGCTCGGCTCGGGCCCCCGATCGGGTCTGGGCGAGTTGCGCCTGCCCGAAAACGAGCCGGGCAGTTCCATCATGCCCGGCAAGGTCAATCCGACCCAGTCCGAGGCCATGATCATGGTCGCCATCCAGGTCTTTGGCAACGACGCCGCGGTATCGATGGCCGACTCGCGTGGGAACCTCGAGCTCAACGTCGCCAAACCGGTGCTCATTCACAACTTCTGCAACTCGATTGACTTGCTGACCGACGCCTGCGACCGATTCCGCGAGTTCTGCGTCGAGGGTCTCGAGCCCGACTACGAACAGATCGATCACCACCTGCGCAACAGTCTGATGCTCGTCACGGCGCTCAACCCGATCATCGGCTACGACAAGGCCGCCCAGGTCGCTAAGCGGGCCCACAAGGAGCGCACCACCTTGCGCGAGGCGGCCCTCGCGCTCGGCTTCTTGTCGGCGGAGCAGTTCGACGCCGCCGTCGTGCCGGAGTCGATGACCCACCCGTGACGCGTCCCACGCTGCTGAGCGACGCCGCGGTGGCCGCCTGGCTCGAGGGACATCCGACGTGGCGACTGGCCGACGGCCACCTCGTGCTCGACCGCCGCTTCGCGAGTCACCGCGACGCCGCCGAGTTCGTGCTGGCCCAGGTTGCAACGGCCGATCGACTGGACCATCACCCGGTGATCACGCTCACGTACCGCGATCTGCGCTTGGAGCTGTGGACCCACGACCGCGGGGGCCTGACCGAACTCGATTTGGCGTACGCCGGGGAAATTGACGTGGCCACGTCGTGAGGAGTCAGGTGACCGGCACGTCCCAGAGGGCCATCCAGCGCGAGAGGTCTGGCTCGATGGGCAGGTCCTTGTCGAGAAACGAGCGAACGCGCAGTTCGAACTCGTTGTCGCGCTGCTGTGCGCCAGTGGGTGAGAACGGGTAGAACGTGCCCTGCTTGAGCAGGTAGACGAGTCGAACTGAACCGTCCCCGGGGGGGTTCGTGGGCACGAAGCCGAAGACGGCGCACAGCAGTCGCGGGCCGAACCCGTTGTCGACGAGGGTGGAGTTGGCGCCGTGGATCCGCGTCACCAGCGTGGTGATGTCCTGATCGTGAATGACGATCCACCGAAAGCCGAAGCCGTCGGTGGTGAAGGTCACGTCGGCGGCCGCCTCATCGAAGTTGAGCAGCTGCTTCACGTCGTCATCGGTCGTGATTGAGGCCTCGCCGCTACCCGCCTTGAAGCACAGACCGGCTTGGCCCGAGGTGACCAGATCAAGTTCACTCGCCAACGTCAGCGCCGCGGTGGGCAACGCGAAGAGGCTGTCCAGCTTCGGGGCGACCTGTTTGGTGCGCCCAAAGAGGGTGTCGCGCAGCCCCACTAGCCGTTGAGCTGACGCTCGAGCTTGTTGAGCTGGTCGAGGCGCTTTTCGAGTGAGGGGTGCGTTGAGAAGAGCGAGGCCGCGGTCCCGCTGGCCAGCGCCGGAGCGAAGAAGAAGGCGTTCATACCCTCGGCCTGGCGTAGGTCGGTACGCGGAATCCGTCCGATGTCGCCCGTGATGTGCACCAGCGCGCTCGCCAGCACGCTGGGCTTGCCGATCAGGATCGCGCCCGAACGATCGGCGGCCAGCTCGCGATAGCGAGACAGGGCCATCGTCAACAGGTACGCGATCACGTAGACGACCAGCGACACCAGCCAGGTGATCATCTCCAACAGCACGAGGTTCTCGCCGTCTCGACTGCGACCACCGCCGGAGAACATGGCACCCCACATCGCGATTCGACTGATCAGTCCGGCCAGCATGCCGACGCCCGAGGCGATCGTCATCACCGCCACGTCACGATGGGCGACGTGGCTCAATTCGTGAGCGAGGACGGCTTCGAGTTCCTCGTCGCCCAGCCGGCGCATGAGCCCGCGCGTCGCACAGATGACGGCGTGGCTCGGATTGCGCCCCGTCGCAAAGGCGTTGGGAATATCAATTTCGGCCACGCCCACGCGCGGCTTGGGCATGTTGGCGAGCAGGCAGAGCCGGTCGACGATCTCGTGGAGGTGGGGCTCTTGGGCCGGCGTGACCTCGTGCGCATGCATCGAGAACATGGCAATCTTGTCCGAGAAGTAGTACTGGGCCACCAACGCGCCGAGCGCGATCACCACGATGAGCAGCGTCGAGACACCAAGTCGCACGAGCACCGTGATGATGATCGCGTAGAGAAGTACCAGGGCGAACCCGGTGATGAACATTCGCCAGTTCAGACCACGATCGGACTCGATCTTGGTGGCGCTCATTGAGCGTCGCCGTTGCCGGCCGGCAGGCTTCCCGGATCGTCGCTCATCTGGGCCTTGAGCGCCGCCAACTGGGCGTCGACCGTGGAGGTGGCGCTGGCCTGATCCAGTTGGGCCTGAATGTCGTCGCGGTTCGTGGTGAGGTCGGTCAGCGCCCCCGAGGACAGCAGTTCGTCCAGGGCGCCACTACGGGCCTGCATCTCGGCGACCTTGTCCTGAGCCCGCTGGAGGGCGGCGCCGGCGTCACCCATCGACGCCGAGATGCCGCTGACCGCCTCGGAGACGTGCGCGGACGCCTCGGCCGCGGTGTAGGTCGCCTTGATGGTCTCCTTCTTGGTGCGAAAGGCCTCAACCTCAGTCTGCAGGCGCTGTGCGGTCTCGGTGAGCTTGTCCTCTTGCTCGACGATCGTGGCGTGTTGGGTGTCAAGATCCTTGAGCTGTCCCGCGATGGCCTCGCGGCGGCTAAGGGCTTCACGAGCGAGCGACTCGTTGTTCTGGGCGAGCGCGGCCTTGGCCTGCTCGGCCAATTTGTCCCCCTGGCCCTTCAACTGCTCGGCCTGGATCTCAACGCGCTTGCGAGCGGTTGCGACGTCGGCGACGGCGCGACGTACCTTGGTCAAATTTTCGAGCTGCTGCTCGTAGGACAGGTCGAGGGTCTGACGCGGGTCTTCGAGTTTGTTGAGCGCCGCGTTGGACTTGGCCTGGAAAATCGTCGCCAGTCGTTTCCCTACACCCATGAGATCTCCTTGTTCATCTGCCCAGAATAGGTGCCCCGGTACGCCCCGGACCGCCGATGGCTCAAAAATCCCCGCTGGCGCCCAATCCAGCGTCTTGGGCGCGCGCCTCGTCAGCGAGTTCGCGACGGTGATTGTCGAGGGCCACGGCGAGCCGGTCGTCGCAGAGCGCCAGCACCCGTACGGCCAGCAGCGCGGCGTTGGCGGCCCCGTTGACCGCGACGGTCGCCACGGGAACGCCGCGGGGCATTTGGACGATGCTGAGCAACGAGTCGAGCCCGTCGAGTCGAGCCAGCGCCACGGGCACGCCGATCACCGGCAGCGACGTCGTCGACGCCAGCATCCCCGGCAGATGAGCGGCTCCGCCCGCGCCCGCGATCAAAACGCGCAGGCCGCGCGCCCGCGCGTCGCGCCCGTAGGCGAGCATGTCGTCGGGGGTGCGGTGGGCCGAAACGACTCGCACTTCGTGCTCGACGCCAAAGTCGCTCAACACCGCGATCGCCGCGGCCATAACCTCATAGTCCGAGGAACTGCCCATCACGACGCCAACGAGCGCGCTCACGTTACCTCCCTCGTGCGCGTTCCGTAGGCCCGCGCCCCCGACCATGCTGTCACCCGCGTGACCGCCGCGTCGTCACCGATAGCCGTAACGTGGCCGATTTTTCGCCCCGGGCGCCACGACTTGCCGTAATCGTGCACGTACGTGCCGGGAATCGCCCGGGCGGCGTCGGGTGAGCCCGGTCGATCCGCGCCGACCACGTTCACCATCACGGCGTTGGCCGCGCGAGGTTCGACCGAACCGAGGCGTTGGCCCGTGATCGCGCGCAGGTGGTTAGCGAACTGGCTCGTGGCGGTACCCTCAATGGTCCAGTGTCCGGTGTTGTGCGGGCGAAGCGCCACCTCATTGATCACCAGACCGTCGTCGGTGACAAAGAGCTCCACGGCGAGCACGCCAACGGCACCGATCAGTTCGCCCACGCGAAACGCAATCGAGGCGGCGTCGTCGGCGGTGGCGCTCGAGAGGTCAGTGGGAAACCGAACTTCGACGCACAGGCCGTCGGCTTGGACCGTCGTGACGAGCGGGTAGTGGAGGCTAGAACCGTCGGTGGCCCGAACCACGAGCTGGGCCGCCTCGCTGCGCAGCGCCAATCGCTCCTCTACGACCACGCGCGCGCCGAGTCCGTCGACGATAGCGGGCACGTCGGCCGGATCGTCGACGAAGATCACGCCACGTCCGTCGTACCCACCTCGCGCGACCTTTACGACTGCTCCGTTGTGCAGCGAGCCGAGCAGTTCGGCCAGCGCGGGGTCGTGACCAGACGTCGTCACGACGAAGCGAGGAACCGGGAGCTTCGCCGCCGCGAAGTTCGTTCGCTGGTGGGCCTTGTCGACGGCGTAGCGCAGCGCGCTGGCGCTCGGGTGCACCCGAACGCCACGCCGTTCGAGCGCCGCCACCAGGTCCAAATCGACCAGTTCGTGATCGAAGGTCACGACGTCGACCTCGCGCGAGAGCCGGTCGAGGGCCGCCGCGTCGCGGGCGTCGCCGATGATGACGCGGTCCGCGGTCGCGACCGCGGCGTCGCCGTCGAACGTCGCCAGGACCGTGAGCTCGACGCCGACGTCGTGGGCCGCCTCGCCCATGAGGCGCGCGAGTTGGCCACCACCAACGACCCCCACCCGACTCGGGCTAGGTTGAGAGGCGTTCGACACGCGCTCGACGCTAGCGGTCGGCGAGGGGGTAGCAGCCATGCGCATAGCAGTGGGACTGGACGTTGAAGATGCCCTGACGGACACCCTGGATCGAGTGCGGGGGCTTCGCGACCTCGGCTTTCGCTCGATGTGGTCATCTCAGATCTTCGGCCCCGACACGTTAACGGTATTGGCGTTGGTCGGGCGAGCCTATCTCGACCTCGACCTCGGCACGGCGGTGGTCCCGGTGCAGCCGCGCCACCCGTCGATGCTCGCGGCCCAGGCTCGCACGGTCCAGGACGCGATCGGTGGACGACTCACCCTCGGCGTGGGTCTCTCGCACCAGGTCGTCGTCGAAGGGCTCTGGGGCATCCCCTTTGATCGGCCGGTCTCGTACCTTCGTGACTACCTCGCGGCGCTGGCACCAATGCTGCGCGGTGAGCCGATAAGTGTTAAGGGTGACTTCGTCAGTGCGACGACCATGGGGGCAATTGGTCCCAAGGACGTCAGCGCCCCCGGGCTCGTCGTCGCGGCCCTGGGCCCCAAGATGCTCCAGTTGGCGGGCGCTCAAGCCGACGGCACCGTTCTTTGGATGACGGGTCGGCGTACCATTAGTGAGCACATCGTGCCCGTCATCCGGGCCGCCGCGGACGCGGCGGGACGTGGGGCGCCGCGCGTGATCTGTTCGTTGCCGGTGGTGGTAACCAACGACCGTGCGGGTGCCCGAGCTCGGGTGAATCAGACGTTCGCGATCTACGCAACGTTGCCGAGCTACGCGGCGATGCTCGCGCGCGAGGGCACTGACGAGCCGGCCGGCGTGGCGCTCATCGGTTCGCACGACGAGGTCCTCGAGCAGCTGCACGGCCTGGCTGACGCCGGGGTGAGCGAGTTCTCGGTCGTGGCGACCGGGACGGCCGACGAGCGTGACGCGGCGTTGGCGGTCGCTCTCGACTACGACCGTGCATCGGGCGGTGCGACCGCGGGCCACTAGAGTCGTTCGGTCAAAGGAGTGTCATGGCCGCGGTCGCCAGTGTTGTCTCAATCGTGCTGTTCCTCGCCTTCCTCACTACGGGGCTCCAGAAGGTTCTGTTCAACCCGGTCATGAGTCGCGTCGCGGGCCACCTCGGCCTGACCAAGCGCCTGTACCAGCGGTTGGGGATCGCGGAGATGGCGGCGGCGATAGCGGTAATGGTCGGACTGAAGGCGAGCGGGTCCTCGGTGCTGGCCATCGTGAACGAAGTGGCCGCCGGCGCTCTGGTGGCGTTGACCGCCTCGGCGGTCGTCACCCACCGTCGTGCCGGTGATTCGATTACCGCGCTAGCGCCGGCCGCGGTACTGGGGCTGCTCGCCGCGATTGAGTTGATCTTTAGGGTCGTGCAGTAGGTCAGGCCGGCAGTCGGGTGTGCTTGAACTCGTTCAGCTGAGGTTGATTCGTCATAAGCGCGAGCAGCGATTCGATGAGTCGCGTTGACGCGTCGGCGTCGTCGGTCGGAGGGTCCATGTAGCGCACGAAGGTCGCGTCATCGCCGACGACGAAGGTTGGCACGCCGAAGGCCTCAACGCCGGCGAAGCGCTCGTAGTTCGCCTTGATCACCCGATAGGGTCGCCGCGCATCGAGATCCTCGCGCACTTGGATCAGGTCGACGCCAAGGGGTTCGAGCGTGGCCGCGATCTCCTCGAAATTCGACAGCCTCACCGCCCGTTCGTGACGGGCGCGAAAGAGCGCCTCGTGGGCGGCGAGGAAGTACTCGGGTTGCTGGTCTCGAACCGAGACGCCGGCGGCCAGCGCGATCAGGTCGCCTTCGTAGGACGGGTCATCCCACACATCCGTAGCGCCCTCGGGGCGATGTCCCTGACTCAGTGTCCACGGCACGAAGGTCACGTCGAAGTCGGCGCCGGCGCGCAGCGCCGCGACCACGTGGAGGTGGATGTTCTTGGCGAAGGGACAGCGGTAATCAAAGGAGACTTCGAAACTAGTCATGGCGCCAGCGTAAAAGGTTGATCCCGAATTGGACGCACCTTACGCCTCGACGGTCGACACCGCCACGCCAGCCGATCCCGGTCGGGTGGGTACCGGTACGCCGCTTTGGCGACAGCGCTCGGCGAAGGCGCAGAAGCGACACGTGTGCAGCGACGGGGTCGCCGGGAATCTGCCGTCCTCGTGGTAGCGCTGGATCGTTCGCCACGCGTCACGGGCGGCGCTGGCTCGAGCACGAATCACGACCGGGGTGACCGTACGTTCGATCGCCTTGCCCTGGGCTACGTACAGCAACCGTATGGTCGAGGGGCGTTCGCCGAGGCTGGCTTCGCAGAGGGCGGCGTACAGTTCGGTGTTGGCGAAGGTCTGCGTGTCGAAACGGCGATTAGGCAACGATCCGGTCTTGTAGTCGATGATGGCGAGCGAACCGTTGGCCTCGCGATCGAGTCGGTCCAGGATGCCCAACATGGGCACGCCGTCGAGGTCCACGCGTACGCGAAGTTCGACGCCTTCGTGGATGACCGAGCGAGGGTCTTCCATCGTGAAGTAGACGTCGATGATGGCCGTCGCCTCACGGCGCAATCGCTCGGAAGATGTCTGGTCAAGGCCGAGATCCTCACGAACGGACTCGGTGAGAACATCTGCTTCGGCTGGGCCGAGCAAGTCGCGCGCCGCGTCGATCGTCCGCTGCGCAGGATCGAGGCGGTGTAGGCGCTCAAAGACGGCGTGGACGAGACGTCCCTTGGTCGCGGCGTAGGTTGCCGGCTGCGCAATGCGCTCGATTGACGCGTACTGGAATCGGCGCGGGCAGGCGCGAAAGTCTTGGAGCCTCGACGGTGAAAGCGCGTTGGGCAAGGGTTGGTCGAAACTCATGGATCTAGGGTAGATCGAGGCGGTGACATTGCCGCCGGCATGAACGAGCCGGGGACGTACGTCGCGACCACGGACGGCGAGGCGGTCAATCGGTCCAACGCGCCTGCGGTAGAACGGGGTGGTGGAGACGCCCGGTTTGCCCAGCGGTCGAATTCGACGAGTGGGGTCGTGGGCCGGTCTCGTCGAGGGTGATCCCGTCGCGGTGAACGTCGCTCGCCAGTCACGCCAGCGCTGGGTGTTCGTCGCTCACGTGCGTAACGAGGCGACGGGAGAGGAGTGGGTTGACGTGCGCGGTGGACGACCGGGCGAATTGACGCGGCGCTCGTTTCGCCCCGACGTGATCTATCCCGTGCGGGCGCGCCGCGGTTCGCGCATTACCGGGCCCTCGCTCTACGACGCGCCACAACTGTCCGTCAACGATCCGCGTCGATAGCGTTGATCCGTCGCGAGAACAGAATCAAGAGTCCCGGCACAATGGAGATGAGTGCCGCGGCGATGAAGTAGGTGCGCACGCCGACCGCGCCGCTCACGTATCCCGCGACGACAAGGCCCACCGGCGAGAGGCCGAGGGAGGCGAACCAGTCCACCGAGGAAACGCGCCCGAGCAACTCACGCGGCACGATGGACTGCAGCATCGACTCGTAGATCACGTTCCCGTACAGGACGCCAGGCGAAGTCACCAGGGGAATAATGAAGAACTCCCAGGTGCGCGTCCCAAGTGCGACGACGAGCACGACGAGGTTGCAGGCCGTCCACGCGATCCAGATCGTGCGAATTCGTCGCCGCGGCGTCGGTAGATTGCCCGAAACCAGGGCGCCGACGGCGCCGGCGAGGCCGGCGGTGGCGAAGAAATAGCCGAGGGTCGCCTTGGAGGCGTGCAGGTCGTGGCGCAAGAGGAATGGAATGAGCACGAAGATCGGCGTCAGAACGAGGGCGTTCAAAAGGGAGGCCGCGGACATCGACGTCCAGATCCATGGCGTGCGCCGCACGTACCCCATGCCCGTCTTGATCTCGTTGATCATGTTGGTGCCGACGTGGCGCGCCGGCGCCGCCGTCGGCTTCATGAGGATCAGGGCCAACGCACTGACGATGAAGGTTGCCGCGTCCACGGCCATCGCGGCCGTCGTGCTCGAGGCGGCAATCAGGCCGCCAACGGCGGGTCCAATCATCCCGCCGAAAACATTGTTCGACAGGGGTCGCACCGAGTTCATGGCCCCCAGCAACGACTCGGGAACAATTTCGGGGGTCAGTGCACTCATCGCTGGCGTGAAGACGGCGTCGAAGGTTCCGAACGCGACGGCGAAGACGATGAGCTCGCCAAAGTGCAGCGTGCCCGTCACCAAGAGCGCCACCAGCCCTCCCGTGAGGGCGGCGCGCGCGAGATCGGACGCCAGCAGCAGCAGGCGGCGCGAATGTCGGTCGACGATGGCACCACCGACCAGGACGAAGGCGACGAACGGCACCATGCGCGCAACGGTGAACCAAGCGAGGCTCGAAACCGAGTGCGTGGTATCTAGGACCAGCAACGTGAGGGCCACGTTGGCCACGCCATCGCCGAAGGCCGAAACCGTTTGGCCGGTGACGAGCAGCGTTGGCTCACGGTGCGCGAACAGGCGTAGGACGGCGGGACGCTGACTCATGATGGGGGTACGATACTGGGAGCGGCCTTTCGCGGAGGGGATGATGGCGATTCTCGTCTACGACGGCGATTGTGGCTTCTGTCGACGGTGCGTGCGATGGGGCGAGCGCCGCTGGCGTGACGTCGCGCCGGTGACCTCGACCACCTATCAAGCAACGTCGAGCGATATCTCCGCTGACGATCTCGCGTCGAGCGTCTGGTGGATCGATGAAGGCGTGCGATTCCGCGGTGCGGCGGCGGTGGCCCGTGCGGTGGCGGCGGCACCGACGCCGTGGTCCTACCTCGGCCGCGTCATGATGCTCGCGCCGGTGTCACGGGTCCTCGAGCCTGGTTACCGTTTCGTCGTGCGGTGGCGCCACCGATTGCCCGGCAGCGGTGCGTGCCGGCGACCACGATGACCGACCCGCGCACGACGATAGGGTTCCGGTATGGACTACGTAAACCTCGGACCAACGGGACTCAAGGTGTCGCGACTCTGCCTCGGACTCATGAGTTATGGCGAGCCGGCGCGGGGTAATCAACCCTGGTCGCTCCCGCGCGAGGCCGCTGAGCCGTTCTTTCGTCAGGCGTTAGACGCGGGCATCAATTTCTTTGACACGGCCAATGTGTACTCGGCCGGTAGCAGTGAGGAGATCACCGGTTCCGTTTTGTTGTCGATGGTTCCTCGCGACGAAGTGGTCATCGCGACCAAACTGAACGGTCGCATGCACGACGACGCCAACGGTCAGGGGCTATCGCGTAAGGCGGTGATGCGCGAGATCGACCAAAGCCTGCGACGGCTGGGCACCGAGTACGTGGACCTCTACCAGATCCACCGGTGGGATTACGAGACGCCGATCGAGGAGACGCTCGAGGCACTGCACGACGTGGTCAAGGCAGGCAAGGCTCGTTACATCGGCGCGTCGTCAATGCACGCCTGGCAGTTCGCCCAAGCGCTCTACGTGGCCGACCTCAACGGTTGGACGCGGTTCGTCAGCATGCAGAACTACTACAACCTCCTCTACCGCGAAGAGGAGCGCGAGATGATGCCGTTGCTCGATGACCAGGGCGTCTCGTCGATACCGTGGAGTCCGTTGGCGCGCGGTCGGCTGACGCGTCCGTGGGGAGCGGCGACGAATCGCTCGGAGCGCGATCAGTTCGGTCAGAGTCTCTACGGCGACGAGGACCGGCCGATCGTCGAAGCGGTCTTAGAGATCGCCGCGCGACGTGGTGTCGCGCCGGCCCAGGTGGCGTTGGCCTGGGTGTTGCGCAACCCGGTGGTCGCGAGCCCGATTGTCGGCGCCACGCGTGCGCAGCACCTCGACGATGCCGTCGCGGCGTTGACGCTCACCCTCGACGACGAGGAAGTCGAAGCACTCGAAGCCTCATACCGCCCGCACCGTGTGCAGGGCTTCGTGTGATCAACGCTGCACGTAGGTGATTCGCACCGGTGCCTGACCAGCCTCAACGATGGTCAGCACGTGTCGGCCCGGCAAGTTCTTGGTCACGCGCAGACTGATCACCAGACGCGTCGGCGTGACCGAAACTACCGTTACCGACGCGCCCGCCTCACCACTACGTACCGATGGACGTGATGAGAAGCCGCCACCGCTCAGCACCAAGGTCACCGTGCCCGTCGGCGGCACGGAGCCGCGCAGCGCCGCTACGACGAGCTGCGGTGCGAGGAAGTCAAAGCCCGTGGCCACGAAGGCCTGATAGTGCTTAGCGCGATTCGTGTAGCGACCCGCGGCCACGCAGTCAGCGGGATCTGCGCAACTGAGCGCGAGCACAATGGCGTCGCGACCGACGTTTTGGATCTGCGCCACCGGTTGAGCGACCCCCCAACGGCCCTGCTGCTCGACAGCGACGAAGGCTTGGTCGTTGTTCGACGCGAGGCGGATCTGACCGCCGGCTTCGCACTGCCCGGCGGCGGAGCAGCTGATCGTCTGGACGCTCGCTTGCGTGACGGCTTCGTAGGTTCCCGACGGCGACCGGGTGCTCTGGGCGATGGGTTGGCCGTTTCCCCACGTGCCAGCAGTATCGTTGGCCACGAAACCCAGCGTCACGCCCGAAGTCGTCGTGTACTCGCCGCCCGCGGCACAGTCGCCGACGTCAGCGCAGCTCAGGGCCGTCACGATGGCGCCGGCGGCGTGCAGCGTCTGGCCGAGTGTGATGGGCGCACCCCAGTTTCCACTCGTTTCGACCACGACGAAGGGTCGCGATCCCGGTGTCGTCCCGACGTAGGAGCCGCCGACGACGCAGTTCGCAGCCGAGGGGCACGCGACGGCGGTGATGGAGGCGTCGAGCCCGGTGTTGAGCGAACCCGCAACTTCGAATGGCTTGGCCCAAAGGCCGTTGGTCTCCTCGACCACGAAGGCCTCGCTGGCGCGGACGCGGGGTGCGAACTGACCAGCGACGACGCACGATCCGACCGCGGCGCAACTGACCGACGTGACCACGGCGTTGCCCCCGAGGTTGAGCCCGCGGGCCACTTCGACGGCGCCATTCCAGTGGCCACCCGTTTCTTCGACGATAAAGGCCCGTCGTGCGCCAGCGCCGTCCGCGTAGCGGCCGCCGACGACGCAACTTCCCGCGGCCGCGCAACTCACCGCCGTCGCCACGGCGTCGCCACCAACGTTGAGCGTTCCCGCCACCTCTTGGGTCGAACCCCAAATCCCGTTCGTTTCCTCAACGACGAAGGCCTGGTGATGTTTAGTGGCGTCGGTGAAAAAGCCGGCCGCGACGCAGCTGTTGATCGCGGGGCAGCTGATGGCACTCACCGTGGCGTTGCCCCCCGCGTTGTAGAGGGTCGCGACCTCTTGAACTTTTCCCCACTGGCCCAGTGACTCACTGACGATGAATGCCTCGTGGAAGTGCGACGCGTCGGTGTAGAACCCGCCGGCTGCGCACTGACCGGCGCTCGGACAACTGACGGCGGTGAGCATGGCTGCGCCACCGGTATTGACCCCGGCCGCGATCGAGGCAAACGACGGCGCGCCGCCCGCCTGTGCGACGGCGGGCAGGGCCACCGCCACCAAGGACAACGCGAGCATCGTGACGCGAGCGAGCCGTCGCACCAACTTCCAGGGCATCACGATCCCTCCCCTCAATCTGGACACGCTACCCACGACGTCACCGTCACCGTACCCCCTCACCGCGGTAGCGTCGCCGCGCCCGACCGTGGTGCTGGCGAGAATCGGACGCTAGGATTGAATCCAGACCATAATGGTCATATTTCGACCGCGGCGGTCGCCGCGAGAAAGTGGGTGATCGTGCGAATCGCCAACGACATCACGGAACTCATTGGCCGGACCCCGCTGGTACGACTCAATCGCTTGGTGGCGCCCGGTGCCGCGACCGTGCTCGCCAAGCTCGAATACTTCAATCCGAGCGGCAGCGTGAAGGATCGCGCGGCGGTGGCCATGATCGATGCCGCCGAGGCGGCCGGCGTCCTGGCACCCGGTGACACGATCGTCGAGCCAACGAGTGGCAATACGGGGATCGCGCTCGCGATGATCGCCGCCGCGCGCGGGTACCACTGCGTGCTCACCATGCCCGAGACGATGAGCATCGAGCGTCGGATGCTGCTTCGTGGATTCGGCGCCGAACTCGTCCTGACCCCGGGTCCCCTCGGGATGGGTGGCGCCATCGCGACCGCCACCGACCTCGCGGCATCGCGCGGCTACTTCATGCCACAACAGTTCGAAAACCCGGCGAACCCCGCTATCCATCGATCAACCACGGCCGAGGAGATCTGGTCGGACACCGAGGGTTCCGTCGACGTCGTGGTCGCCGGTGTTGGCACCGGCGGTACCATCGCCGGCATTGGTGCCGGCCTCAAGTCGAAGAAGCCGTCGGTGCGCATGGTCGCCGTCGAGCCGGCGGCCTCGCCGGTACTGTCGGGTGGCGAAAAGGGCCCCCATCCCCTTCAGGGCATTGGCGCCGGCTTCGTACCGACGAACTACGACCCCACCGTTGTTGACGAAGTGATCACCGTGGCGAACGCCGATGCCTTCGCCAACGCCCGAGCCATGGCCACGAGCGAGGGCTTGTTGGTTGGTATCTCGTCGGGTGCCGCCGTCTGGGCCACCCTCGCCGTTGCCGTCCGGCCCGAGATGGCCGCCAGCACCATCGTCGTGATCGTGCCGTCCTTTGGTGAGCGGTACCTGTCGACCGCGCTCTTCGAGGGGATGGGCGACTGATCGTGTGGTCAGAACTACGCAGCGAGCTACGCGACGACTTGCGGGCGGTGATGGAGCACGACCCCGCCGCGCGTCGCGTCGCCGACGTCGTCTTGACGTACCCGGGCCTTCACGCACTATGGGGCCATCGCGTCGCCAACGCGCTGTGGCACCGCGGGCATTACCTGGTGGCTCGGATCCTCAGCGCCGCGGTGCGCGTGCTCACCGCGGTCGATATCCACCCCGCCGCCACGATCGGACACCGCCTTTTCATTGACCACGCGATCGGCGTGGTGATTGGCGAGACGGCCGAAATCGGTGACGACGTCATCATGTTTCACGGGGTGACCCTCGGTGGCGTGTCGATGAGTCGTGGCAAGCGCCACCCGACGATCGGCAACCGCGTGTTGCTCGGTGCCGGATCAGTCATCCTCGGGCCCGTCACCGTCGGCGACGACAGCTCTGTCGGGGCTCAGGCCGTCGTCACCAAGGACGTGGCGCCACGCAGCGTCGTCGTCGGCATCCCCGCTCGTGTCGTCGCCACGACGAAGCCCACCGACATCGGCGGGCTCGAACGTCGCCGACCGAAGGGAACGTCGGGAACCAACGTCGCCTGACCAGTAGCGGGCCCGTAGGCGCGTGGTGGCCAGTCGCTTCATCTCGCCCGTGGGTTCGCCGGTCGCCTCGATGGCTGCGTTGATCGGCGACTCGGAGCGGGGGCCCAGGTCGTGCGCCGGCGACGGCGTTTGGGTGGCGAGGGTCACCGCGCTGGCTGGCCCTGTCATAGTGGTGACGTGCGACGCGTACGATCATGGCTCACAACAATGTCGGTGACCCTCGTAGCGGCGATCGTTCTCGCGGGTTGCGCGTCGGTCGGTTCGCGGTCATCGAATGTCCCATCGCGTCGTGCATTCGTCGCGACCGCCTTTCTCCCCGCGAGTTCGGTCTGTGGGACGAGCGGCGACCTCGTGCATCAGTCCATGAACGGGGACTTCACCGGTTGCTTTCGGGTTCCCGCTCTCGGCGGGGACCGCTTGGTCGTGGCGCTGCAGACCTTTCTCAGTGGTTCCTTAGGCGCCGTTGATGCGTTGACCACGACGAGCGTCGCCACGACGTCGCCGGGCGACCTCGCGTTGAGCGTGAAACCACGCAACGTGACGCCCGGTCAGCGTGTCGAGGTGACGGGACACTTCCGCGGTCGGGCGCCAACGCTGCAACAGCGACGGACCGGAACGTTTTCAACCCTGTGCTGGGACGGATGTCGCACGGGTGCCCAGGAGCAAGCATCGCCGGTGCACTGGCTCTCGTCGACGACTTTTCGCATGGCCTTCGCCGTTCCCCAAACGGCGTGGTTGACGAGTCGCGGCGGTGCCGTCGTGGTGCATCCCCTCACTTCGGGGCGATATCGAATCGGCGTGCAGTGCCTCATCCAACGTTCGGGGTGCGCGCTCGGGCCAGCCGAGGCACAGACCGACGTGACGTTGCGTGCACCGTCACCGTCACGGTGCCTGCGCGGTCGACCCTGCGCGACGATGACATTCAGCAGCGCTCACGCGGCGGTGGGCGATGAGGTACACGTGACGGGTTGGGCACCGGTGCAGCTCGTAATCGGCCAGCCATTCGGTTACTTCCTCTCGGTCGCCAGGACGTCGTCGACCCGGCGTCTTCCCTCCATTTCCTTTGCGCGCGGCGTCAAGGGTGGTGGCTTCAACGTCGTGCTGGCGCCTCGCGTGCTGCGCGTGTTGCCCAGTCCGACCTGGGCGAGCCTGGGACGCGTAACGAGCGTCTCGTCGACGTTCTCGGGACCGTCCGCCATTGATCCGGCGAGCAACGCACCACTCGTCGCGTGGTGTCAACCAGCACGAATCGTCATCACCGGCGGCCCTCGGCTGGTAGTGATTCCTATCTCGACGGTGCGTGCTGCGCTGCGCGGCTCACCACTGAACGTCCTCTCATCGCGTAGCCCCCAATGCGACGAGGTCCAGCTCGATCCGACCCGCGCCGCGACCATCTACGCCGGCTTCACGGCCGCTGAGGGACGCAGCATCCCGCCCGTCTATTTAGCGCCGCTCTATTCGACCAATGCGGGGTTGGCCTGGCACCGGGTGCCGATCCCAGCCGGCGCCTCCATTACCGAGTTTGGCGGCTTCGTCACCGAGGGGAACAGCGTCGAAGCGCTCTTTAGCAGCGCCAACGGTAGTGCCGGCGCGCCCCTCCCGGTCGGAACGAACCACGGCGTCGTTGCCGCGGAGGTCACGTCCAACGGTGGCGCGAGCTGGCGCTCGACGACGCTCGGGTGTCCCCTTACGGGCCCTTGCTCCAGGTTTGGCCCGTTCCAGTGGGGCAACTGCGCAATGAACAGCGACCCGCAAGCGTTACTCCTGGCGCCGCCGGCGGCGTCTACTGCGGTGGTGCACTGGAGGGTGTCGTCGTGGGTGACGTCAGTCAACAGCTGCAGTACCCAACAACTCGTCGTTGTCTCGCGCACCGAGCTACTGCTGCTCGACCCATCCTCCCAGTACGCACTGCGACGCTCAACCGACGCCGGTCAGAGGTGGACGAACATCGCGCTGCCGGTCAAGGCGGTCAACTACGGTCCGGACAGTATTCCGCTCGGTAACTCGCTCGTGCTCGCCACCGATGGCTCGCTCTTTGCGGTGATCGCCACGCCCTCGGGCCGTCGTGAGGAACTGTTTCGGCTTGCGCCGAGAGCGACGAAGTGGTGCCAGGTACCGGGGATATTGGGAGCGACCGTCGCCTCAGCCGGCAACGTCAGTCCCCTCATGACCCGCGGCACCGATCTGATCTGGAGCCAAACGCGTTACTCGGTGAGCGGTCGTACGTCAGTGACCAGACACGTCGTTGGTGCGGGGACCTTGCGGTGCTGACGTCGCACACGTTGCCCCACAATCACCCCCGGCGGTCGCCGACGTGGCGTGTGCCGTGATTGCAATATGGTGGCTGCGTTCGTGCGTAGCGGGTGACGAGGGGCCCGAGCGATTGCCTGCACGAGGCGAGTCGGCCCCGTGCCTCGGCGGTTGGTGGCCCCGGTGCGTCGCGTGGTTGGTCGGCGTGGCGGGGCGGTAGTGGAGTTGGCGAGGGATTCGTCGGGCGCGCTCACCTGATCAACGCCAGTGAGATAAGCGATTCTCTGGACGCGGAGCGGGCGACGGGGATCGAACCCGCATAGCCAGCTTGGAAGGCTGGAGCTCTACCATTGAGCTACACCCGCGCACCCCGAGGGGCCGCCTAAGTCTAGGCCGGTGCACCTAACCTGACTGCGTGGCGACCTCCCTGTACGACCAGGTTGGAGGCGAGGCGTTTTTCGCTCGGCTGGTTGACGCCTTTTACGATCGTGTGGCTCGTAATGCCCAGTTGCGCGCGATGTATCCTGACGACCTCGCTGAACCCAGGGAACACCTCGTGCTGTTCCTCGAACAGTACTGGGGCGGACCGTCGACGTACTCGGCGACGCGTGGTCATCCTCGCCTTCGTCTGCGCCACGCACCGTTTTGGATTGACCGTGACGCGCGCGACGCGTGGCTCGTGGCGATGCAGGGGGCTCTGGATAGCGTGCGTGACGAACTCAACGACGACCAGTACGCGATGCTTCGCGACTATTTCGAGTCCACGGCCCACCAACTTCGCAATCAGTAGTCCGTGCGTCGACGTGGGCGAGTCGCTCGGCAACCGGCTTGGCACGTCACGACGCCGGCCAGCACCGGTGGCCGCGTCGGTGCCCTCGACTCTCCGTCGTGCGTGGCGCGTGGTGGTGACACGAGGGTTCGATTCGTGCCCACGCGCCAGGGGGTGCCACTCCCTCAAGACGTCACGCCCACCCCGTACGCTGGAGCCGTGCGGCGACGGTTCGTGGTGCGTGAGGACGAGGTGCGGATCGTGATGGTGACGCCCGTGTCGCGCGGCGTTGCGCGCCCCGCGTTGCTTACGCTGGCGCTCGGGGCGTCGGTGCGATACGTGGCCGACTCGTTTCGAGTTGTGGCGCACCACCAAGTGCTGATCGGCCTCGCGGTCGTCGGTCCGGTGGCCGTGGTCACCCTGACCCGCGTGTGGCGGTGGAGGACCCACAAGATTCACGTCACCTCACAGCGCGTCGTCGCCGAGGGGGGCGTCTTTCGCCACGTCCGCGTGGGCGTTGAACTCCGCGACGTCGTCGCGGTTCGCACCACCCGTGGCCTCGGCGATCGATTGACCGCGCGCGGTGACGTGATCCTCGAGACGCTCGCCGGGCCGTGGGTCGTTGGTCGAGTTCGTCACCCGGCCGCGCTGGTGCGACTGATCGAGGGGGAGCGCCTAGAGCGGGCGGCACCGTCGTGGGCCTATGACGCCGTGATCGATCCGCCACGGACCGTATCCGACGCCGGTGCCCGATATCGTACGACGTGACGCTCGGACGGGCGAGCCAGTACCGTGGTTGCGTGCCAACTCGATATCGCTGCACCGCGTGCGGCAATCTAACCCGTTTTGACGTGGTTGAGACTACGTCGGTCCGTTCGTTCTACCACTTCACGGTGGGTGGTGAGTTGACTATTGAAGAACCCGAAGTCATCGCCACCACGGTGGAGTCAGTGACCTGCCGTTGGTGCGGACACGGTCGCGGGATCGAGGTCATCGACGACGTGGCTTCCTAGACGTGGCGGGGCCGCATTCTTTTGACGAGACGGTCGAACGGACCGTGCCGACGTCGATTGTCGGCCACGGACCCGATGGTGCGGTCGTCGAGTTTCAATTCGTGCGCACCACTCTGCTCGTGGTCGTCAAGCCGCGATGCGACGGTTGTCGAGAGTTCCTCTACGGAGCGCCAGCCGAGTTTGCGGGGCTCGAAGTGGTGCTGATCAGTGCGGTCGCCGACTGCGATGGCGAATGGCTCAACACGCGACCGGTGTTAGTCGCTCCGGCGTGGATCGAGTCGCAGCGCCTGATGGCCGCTCCATCGTACGCCCTGATCAACGGCGCGACCGGGCGATTGATAGCCGAAGGGGTGGTCTTTTCGGCGTCCCAGGTGAGGGCCGAGATTGACGCGCGCTTGATCTGATGTCACAGGGCTGCACGAGAGTGAGCCGATGGAAGACGTGACGATGACCAACAGCGTGGAGTATTCGATCAGTTGTCAGGACTGCGTGCGACGAGGTACGCCAGACTGCGCGGACTGTCTCGTAAGTTTCGTGTTGGGCGGTCCACCCGAGGAACTCACGATGACCGTCGAGGACGTGGCCGTCGTGGCGATGCTGAGCGCCGAACGACTGATACCCCGACTCCGTTACCGACCCAGCATCGCGGAGCGTTAGGGCTCGGCACGAGTTGACCTGGGTGAACGTGTCGCCGCGGTCGTTGAGACCGAGACCCTCGAAGGTGTGAGCGCCGTCACTCGCTCGAGTGCGCGGGCGTCGACTAGCGGCGCGAGTTTCGCTGGCCGGGCCCGTCACTCGATGACCACGGTGTCACAAGGCGCGATTGCCTCTGAGGGGCCACAGCGTGGCTAGCGTGGCCTGATGGCCCGCCACCTACTGGTGACCAATGACTATCCACCTAAGACGGGCGGCATTCAGGTCTACCTTCACGAACTCTGGCGTCGGCTCGAGCCCGGACGCGCCGTCGTGCTGACCGCGTCGTCGCATCCCGATGCGGCGGCGTTCGATCGAGCGAGCGAGGTCGTGATTGAGCGCGTGGCGTCACCGACACTGTTCCTGCCAACGCCGAAGTCGCTCGCGGCCATCGAGGGGGCCATTGCGCGCCACCAACCGGATCTGGTGTTGCTCGATCCCGCTTGGCCACTCGGCCTGCTCGGCCCCCACTTGTCACGGCCGTACGGCGTCGTCTTGCACGGTGCCGAAGTGGCGATTCCCGCACGACTGCCGTTGCTCGCGTCATCGCTTCGCCGCGTGCTGCGCCACGCCGAGCTGGCGATCAGTGCCGGCGGTTATCCGCGGGCCGAGGCTCGTCGCAACGCCGCTGAGTTCACGCCGCCCACCGTGGTCATCGCCCCCGGCGTTGACCCCGTTCGCTTCGCCCCCCTCGAGACGGAGCGACGCGCGGCGCTACGCCAGTCGTTCGGACTCGACGCCGATGCGCTGGTCGTTATCTCGTACTCGCGCCTGGTGCCGCGCAAGGGCATGGACACACTCATTGAGGCGGCGGCTCGGTTGGGACCCTCGTGGCCGAACCTGCGGATCATTATCGGCGGTGATGGTCGTGACCGGGCGCGGCTCGAGCGTTTAGCGACGCGGCGTCAGGCGCCGGTTCGCTTTCTCGGTCGCGTGCCCGACGACGAGTTGGGCCCGTGGCTCGCCGCGAGTGATCTCTTCGTCATGGACTGTCGACGGCGTTGGCTCGGCTTGGAACAAGAGGGGTTCGGCATCGTCTTTCTCGAGGCGGCTGCGTCGGGGCTCGCTCAGGTGGCTGGTCGCTCCGGTGGCAGTCACGAGGCGGTTGTCGACGGTGAGACCGGGTACGTGGTGGACGCGCCGCGACGCGCCGATGACCTGGCACACGCGGTGTCCACATTGCTCGCCGATCCGTTGCGTCGCTCGGTCATGGGTGCGCGGGCCCGCACGTTGGCCGTCGCCACCTACGACTGGGACATCCTGGCCGCCACGCTCTCGCGCGAACTCGCGCCGTACGACCACTTCGGTCGAGTTGATCGACTGACGTAAAGTGGACCGGTGGAGGTCTGGTGAGGCAGCGCGCGACAGAAACGATAGTGGTGCACGCATCGCCGATCCAGGTCTACCACGTGGTCGTGGACGTCGAGCGTTACGCCGACTGGGTGAGCGAGGTCAAGCGCGTCGAGGTCCTCGAGCGCGACGCCGATGGTCGAGCACTCGAGGTGGAGTTTCGCGCGGCCGCCTTCGGACGCTCGACGACCTACGCGCTGCGCTACGACTACAGCCGTGCTCCCGACGTGCTGAGTTGGGTCCAAGTCGCGGGCGACATCACCGCTGAACTGGTCGGCCAGTATCAATTCGAACCCCACGGCGATGGCACGAAAGTGACCTACGACCTGGAGGTCGACCTCGCGGTCCCGATCCCCGCGTTCGTCAAGGCGCGCGCCGCGCAACGAATACAGTCCGATGCGTTGCGCGAGTTGCGGGTTCGCGCGGAGTCACTTGCGTGAGCGATTTCGCAATCGGCGTCGACGTCGGGGGCACCAAGGCGTTAGCGGTTGTCGTGAGTGACAACGGGACGGTCGTGGACCAGCTGCGCAGCGGCACGCCCCACGGGCGCGACGCGGACCCCGGCGCTCGAGCGGCTGAAGTAGTGGCTGATCAAGTCCTCGAATTGAGCCGTCGCCAGGGCATCGATCCCCGGTGTGTGCCGATCGGTGTCGGCCTGCCGGGCCTGATGCGCCGCGACGGTCATCTGGCGTTCGCCCCCAACTTGCAAAGCGCGTCGGGCTCGGACCTCGGTGCCCTGCTCGGTGACGCGCTGGGACGCTCGTCGATCGTGGCCGAAAATGACGCCAACTGCGCCGCGATCGCGGAGCACGCGTGGGGCGCGGGTCGGGACATAGACGATTTCGTGATGGTGACACTCGGCACGGGCATTGGTGGCGGCATCGTCGCCGATGGCCAACTCGTGCGTGGCCACAGTGGATTCGCCGGGGAGATCGGGCATATGGTCGTTGAGGCCAACGGCGCGCTGTGTCGTTGCGGGGCTCGGGGCTGCTGGGAGCGTTACGCCTCGGGCGGGGGCCTCCAGCGACTGAGTCGGGAGGCCGCGCTCGACGGGCGCCTACCCACCGTCGTGGCTCGCGTGGGCGCCGCGAATCGGGTGAAGGGCGAAGACGTCACGAGGGCGGCGGCCGAAGGGCTCGACGAAGCCGTCGCGGTCATTGATCGAGTGGGCTGGTGGCTCGCGTTGGGTCTAGCCAACTTGACGGCGATCCTGGACACCGGGTGTTTCGTCGTCGGTGGTGGCCTGTCCGAAGTCGCGGGACTCGTCTTGCCGAGTGCGCGCACCCATCTCGCCGGACTGGTGGAAGGGTACGACGCGCGCGCGACGATCACCATCGTTGAATCCGCCTTTGGATCGCTGTCCGGGGCGATGGGGGCGGCGCTGGTGGCCTTCGAGCGCGCGTCGTGAAGGTCGGCGTCTTGCTACCAACCTTCGAGGTCGGTCCGAAGCGCGCCTTCGCGGCCGCGGCGCGGGCGTCGGCGACGGGCTTTGACGGCGTCTTCGCCTACGACCACTTGTGGCCCATGGGTTCGCCTCAGCGCCCCGCGCTGGCTCCCTTCCCGGTGCTCGCCTCGGTTGGCGCACGTTACCCGTCGCTCTGCTTAGGGCCCCTCGTCGCACGGGTCGGACTCGTCAGCACGGATCACCTGGTCTCGGCGTTTCGCACCCTTGAAGCGCTCGCACCGCAGCGAGTCCTCGCGGCGATCGGCACCGGGGACCGCCTGTCGACACCGGAAAACGTCGCGTACGGCGTGCCCGAGTTGGACGCGGCGGCTCGCCGTCAGTTGCTCGGCGAGACGGCTCGGGCGCTGGTGCCGATCATGTCGGTGTGGATCGGCGCGGGGGCGCCGGCGACCAACGCACTGGCGCGCGAGGTTGGTGCGACCGTGAACCTCTGGAACGCGTCGGTAGCCTCGGTGCGCGAGGCCGCCCAAGACGGCCCCGTTTCCTGGGCGGGACCCGCGCCGGCGTCCGAGGTGACGTCGCGACTGCTCGACGATCTCGCGAGCGCCGGCGCGACGTGGGCCGTCTTCGGTGACGGCGTTGACGCCGACGTCGTTGCCGGTTGGCGATCCGCGAACTGAAAACGTATTGTTCATCAATGGAGTTCCGTCGCATCAATGGGTTGCCCCCGTACGTCTTCGCCCAGATAAATGTGCTGAAGGCCACGGCACGGGCGGCCGGTCGCGACGTCGTCGACTTCGGATTCGGGAACCCCGACCTGCCGAGCCCCGACGTCGCCGTGGAGAAGTTGGCCGAAGCGGTCCACAACCCGAAGAACCACCGCTACAGCGCCAGTCGCGGCATCCCCAACCTGCGCGCGGCCATGGCGACGCGCTACCGCGAACTCTTCGACGTCGAACTGGACCCCGAGACCGAAGTTTTGACGACCATTGGTGCGAAGGAAGGTCTCACGCACCTCATGTGGGTGTTGCTCGGTCCCGGCGATAGCGCCCTCGTGCCAACACCGAGCTACCCGATTCACCTCGCGGGGCCCGGCTTCGCTGGCGCGACGGTGATCCCAATTCCCATCGTCGACCCGGCGTCGAGCGACCGAGACCCCGGCGACGATTTCTTCGACGCGCTGCGCGCGGCGTGGGACGCGGCGGTGGTCAAGCCCCGGGTCGTCATCGCGTCGTTTCCCCACAATCCGACGAGCGCCTGCGTCGATCTCGACTTCATGACGAAGTTGGTGAACTTCGCGCTCGAACACGAGTTGATCGTGTGCCACGACTTCGCCTACGCCGATCTGGGCTTTGACGGCTTTCGCCCACCGTCGATCCTGCAGGTTCCGCGCGCCAAGGAGTGCTGCGTCGAGCTCTACACCTTGACCAAGTCATTCTCCATGGCCGGCTGGCGGGTCGGCTTCCTCGTCGGGAACGCGGCGGTGGTTGCCGCGCTGACCAAACTGAAGAGCTACCTCGACTACGGGACCTTCCAGCCGGTCCAGATTGCGGCGATCGTTGCCATGAACGAGGCAAAGGACTACCCGAATCAGTTGCGCACGATCTACCAGTCCCGTCGTGACGTACTGGTCGAGGGCCTCAATCGGATCGGTTGGCCCGTCGTCGCGCCTCGGGGATCGATGTTCGTTTGGGCGCCGATACCCGAGCCCTATCGCGCGCGGGGCTCGCTCGCGTTTTCGACCGAGTTGATCGAACGCGCCGACGTCGCGACGAGTCCCGGCGTCGGGTTCGGTGGTGGTGGCGACGGTCACGTGCGCTTCGCGCTCATCGAGAACGAGGCTCGCACCCATCAGGCCATCCGTTCGTTGCGACGGGCGCTGCCCGAGCTGCGCGCCTAGCGATCCCTCGAGCCGGGCACCGCAACCTCGACCGATTCGACGGCGCCCAGCCGCGCGTTGGCCACCTTGAACCGATCGCTCGTCGGCGCCGTCATGACGTAGAGCGTCGATCCGGTCGCGCCGCCGAGCGCGCAGGCGAACGCCGTCTGCGTGGTGGTGGCGATGTCGAGTACCGCACCGCCTTCGGCTACGCGTACGCACTGATTGGTGATGGCGTTGGCGTACCACACGAGGCCCTCTGCGTCCAGACAGATGCCGTCGGGCGCCGCGAACTCGAGCTGGGCCCAGACGCGACGTTCGTGCAGCGTGCCATCACCGGCGATCGTGAACGCGGTGAGCCGTGAGGCCATTGTTTCGGCGATGATGAGCGTCGCGCCGTCGGGCGTAATGACCGCTCCGTTGGGAAAGGCGAGGTCGGCCACCACCTGGCGAACGGCCCCGTCGGGCGCTAGGACGACGAGGTTGGTGGTCGGCGGGGGCGTCGCGAGCAGCCCCTCGACGCCCACCGCGGCGAGGAGCATGTCCAGGTCAAAGCCAAAGTTCCCGACGTACGCGACACCCGTCGTGGCCACGACGAGGTCGTTGGCCCAGAAACCGCAGTACTCGCTGATATCGGCGTGCGTCGTTGTCACACCTTCCTTGACGCGCAGGACCCGGTGGTCAGTCATCGAGACGCAGAGCTGACTGGCGTCGGGCAACCACCCGAGGCCCGACGGCTGCCCGGCCACCTCGTATTCGAGGCGCTCGTCTCGGCCGGCGGCGTCGGAGCTGAAGACGCCAAGGCGGTAGAAATCGCTGTACCAGAGCCGATGGTCGTGCCACCGCGGACTCTCGCCAAAGGCGAGGCCCTCGCGGATCCGTGACGCCAGGTACTCGGTCATAGCGCTCCTTCGACGTCGTTGATGGTACTCGTCGCTACGCGATACCAGGACCGCCCCGGGCCGTTCGATCGTTGGCTCACACGCCGCGATCGATGGCGCGTCGCCACGCCGCGTAGGACGCATCGAGGGTCTGGCGCGCCGAGGGCCCAAAGGTGCGCTGCGCGCGCCAGTGCTCGCGCAGCTCGTCGAGCGAAGCCCAGAAGCCGGTCGCGAGGCCGGCGAGGGTGGCCGCGCCGCGCGCCGTGGCCTCGATCGACGCGCTGCGTACTACCGTTACGTCGCTGTCGGTCGCCTGGAGTTCGAGCAGCAGATCCATCCGCGCCGCGCCACCGTCCGCGCGCAACTCGCCCAGCGCTACCCCCGACGCAACGAACGCGTCAGTCATGGCGCGCACCTGGTGAGCGAGGGACTCGATCAGCGCGCGCGCGATGTGGGGGCGTCGAGTGGACTGGCTCAACCCGAGAATCGCGCCTCGCGCGTCGGGTCGCCAGAATGGTGAGCCGAGGCCGGTGAAGGCCGGTATCACCACGACGCCACCGGCGTCGGGCACGCGTCGGGCGAGCGGTTCGAGGTCGTGCGCGGCGTCGACGAAGCCCAGCTCGTCGCGCAGCCACTGGACAGCGGCGCCGGCGACGAATGCGGAACCCTCGAGGGCGTACGCCCGCGATCCGAAGGACCCCAGGTCCCACGCCACCGTGGTGAGTAAGCCGTCAACCGGTTCGGGAATCTGGTCACCGACGTTGGCCATGACGAAGGCGCCGGTTCCGTAGGTCGCCTTGACATCGCCCGGCTCGAAGCAGGCCTGACCGAACAGTGCGGCCTGCTGGTCACCGAGCATCGCCGCGATGGGCACGCCGGCGAGTTCAGGGACGACCGACGCGCTCACCGTCCCAAAGGCGTACGCCGACGGGCGGATCACCGGGAGCAGGTCCCGCGCGACGCCAAAGAGCGCGCACATCGCCAGGGACCAGTCGAGCGTGTCGAGGTCCATCAACTGCGTTCGCGAGGCGTTGGACGCCTCGGTAGCGAAGACGCCGCCGTCTCGGTTGCCGGTGAGCCACCACAACAACCAGCCGTCGACCGTCGAGAGGGCGGGGGCCCTCGCGTGGTCCAGGTAGCCTCGTTCCACGAGCCACCCCATTTTGGTTGCCGAGAAGTAGGGGTCCAAAACGAGACCCGTCGTGCGGCGAACGCGCATCTCGTGACCGGCAAGGCGAAGCTCGTCACATCGCGCGGCCGTGCGACGGTCCTGCCAGACCAGGGCGCGGTGGACGAGTTGACCATCGTCGCGGTCAAAGGCGACGGTCGTCTCGCGCTGGTTGGTGATGCCCAGGGCCACGACGCGGTGGTCGCGTTCGTCCAGATTCGAAGCCACCTCGCGCAGGGTTGCCACGGCCAGAGCGGCGATCTCGGCGCCGTCGTGCTCAACGTGGCCCGGGCTTGGAAAGTACTGGGTGAGCTCGCGCTGGGCACTGGCTACTTCACCACCGTCGCGCGAGAAGGCCACGGTACGGATGCTCGAGGTGCCGGCGTCGAGGGCGAGAACGACGTCCACGTCGGCCACGCTAGCCAGCGCGACGGCGCGCTTCGCGCCACGCAGCGCCAAAGTCCAGTATTTGCACGGCCGTTGGCGATGACGAAAAAAAGGAGTTGACGTGATGTAATTACAGTGCTGTAATAACACAGCATCTTGCGTTTGGCCGGACCGTGACCACAACATATTGTGGTTAGGGGTGAGATCGTTGCCGATCTCCGATTCGGTTGACGTCGAGGCGCCAAGTGTCGGAAACGTACAAGAAAAGAGTAAGAGACATGGCTATCGCTCCGCAACGGCTCGGCATCGGACTTCGACGGTTCTTCACGGTCGATGATCGTCATCCCTACGACGACGTCGTGTGGGATCGTCGCGACGCGCGCATCACGAACTTTCGCGATGGCTCGGTGGCGTTCGAACAACTCGACGTCGAGGTCCCCTCGTCGTGGTCGCTTAACGCCACGAACATCCTCGCCCAGAAGTACTTTCGCGGCACCCTCGGCACTGCGGAGCGCGAAACCAGTCTCAAGCAGGTCGTGGACCGCATCGTCGACACGATCACGCAGTGGGGCGTCGACGGGGACTACTTCATCGACGACGAGGAAGCCGCGACCTTTCGCGACGAATTGAAGCACCTGCTCATCACCCAGAAGGCGGCGTTCAACTCACCCGTGTGGTTCAACATCGGCGTGCGAGGCGTACCCCAGCAGGGCAGTGCCTGTTTCATCCTGGCCGTCGAGGACTCCATGCGGTCGATCCTGAACTGGTACACCGAAGAGGGAATCATCTTCAAGGGTGGCTCCGGCGCCGGCGTCAATCTCTCGAGGATCCGCTCCAGCGCCGAACCACTCGAGGGTGGTGGCACGGCGAGCGGACCCGTCTCGTTCATGCGCGGGGCCGACGCCTCGGCGGGCACCATCAAGTCGGGTGGCAAGACGCGTCGCGCCGCGAAGATGGTCATCCTCGACGCCGATCACCCCGACATCGAGGAGTTCATCTGGTGCAAGGCGCGCGAGGAGCAAAAGGCGCGCGTGCTGCGCGACGCTGGTTTCGACATGGACCTCGATGGTAAGGACATCACGTCGATTCAGTATCAGAACGCCAATAACTCGGTGCGCGTATCGGACGAGTTCATGCGGGCCGTGCTCGATGACGGCGACTGGCACCTGACGGCGCGCAGTGACGGCTCGGTGATTACCACCGTGAAGGCACGCGAGCTCTGGCGCGAGATTGCCGAGGCGGCGTGGGAGTGCGCAGACCCGGGCCTTCAGTTCGACACCACGATCAACCGGTGGCACACCTCACCCAATACCTCGAGGATCAATGGCTCGAACCCGTGCTCGGAGTACATGCACGTCGATAACTCCGCGTGCAACCTGGCCAGCCTGAATCTGATGAAGTACCTGAACACGGACGGCAGTTTTGACGTCGACGCCTTCACGGCGTCGATCGAAGTGCTCTTCACCGCGCAAGAGATTCTCGTTGGGGCCGCCGACTACCCGACGTCCAAGATCGGTGAGAACTCGCGCAAGTTCCGCCAGCTGGGTATCGGCTACGCGAATCTCGGGGCGCTGCTGATGGCGTCGGGCCTCGCGTACGACTCCGACGCCGGACGCGCCTGGGCCGCGGCGATCACCGCGCTGATGACCGGTCACTCCTACGTGACGAGCGCTCGCACGGCGGGCCGGTTGGGGCCGCACGACGGCTACGCCGAGAATGCCGAGCCGATGCTGAACGTGTTGCGGATGCACCGTGACGCGTCGTACCTCATCGACGCGACGTTGGCGCCGCAGGTCCTGCTGGAGGCGGCGCAGGGTACGTGGGATGAGGCCGTTGAGCTCGGTGAGCGTTACGGGTTGCGTAACGCCCAAGCATCGGTACTGGCCCCAACGGGCACGATTGGCCTGCTCATGGACTGCGACACGACTGGTATCGAGCCGGATCTCGCCCTGGTCAAGTCCAAGAAGCTCGTCGGTGGCGGCAACATGTCGATCGTGAACCAAACGGTGCCGCGGGCGCTCTCGGTGCTCGGCTACGACGCGACGGTCACGGCCTCCATCATCGAGTACATCGACGAGAACAAGACCATCGTCGGCGCACCGGGCCTCAAGCCCGAACACCTACCGGTCTTCGCCTGTTCGATGGGGGACAACACGATTCACTACCTCGGACACGTGAAGATGATGGGTGCCGTTCAGCCGTTCATTTCTGGGGCGATCTCCAAAACGGTCAACATGCCCGAAGACGCCACCGTCGAAGAGGTTGAGAACCTGCACCTAGTGGCGTGGCGCCTCGGCGTGAAGGCGGTTGCCATATACCGGGACAACTGCAAGGTTGGCCAGCCGTTGTCGACGACGAAGAAGGCGGACGCGGTGTCGCCCGAAGTGGCTGCCCAAGATGCCGCGACGGCCGAACTCTACGCGCGAATCACCAAACTTGAGTCGGCCCTCGAGTCGGCCAGAAGCGAAACGTCCCACGTCGTGGTTGGCGCAGTCCGCGAACGGCTACCGCGTCGACGCGTGTCGACGACGTTCGCCTTTCGAGTCGCGGACTGTGAGGGGTACGTTACGGTTGGCGAGTACGAGGATGGCCGTCCGGGAGAAGTATTCATCAAGGTTTCCAAGCAGGGGTCGACCCTGGCCGGCATCATGGATGCGTTCTCGATCTCGATCAGTCTGGGCTTGCAGCACGGCGTCCCACTGGCCACGTACGTTCGCAAGTACGTCAATATGAAATTCGAGCCCTCTGGCATGACTGACGACGCCGATCTTCGTATCGCGACGTCGCTCGTGGACTACATTTTCCGACGCCTGGCTCTGGACTATCTCGACGTCCGCGAGCGTGAGGAACTCGGAGTTCTCTCAACGAGCGAACGCTTGCAGCCAACGTTGCCGACCGTCGCCGAGCAAGCGACACCATCGCTTGGATTGAGCAACCAGCCATCGCTGATTGACATTGCGCCGCCGGCGCGTCAGAGTCCGCCCGCGGCTCCACCCTTGCTACGTCGCGCGGAGACGCGTGACGCTCCCATGTGCTACCAGTGTGGCAATGTCATGCAGCAGGCGGGGTCATGCTTTGTCTGCTCAAGTTGCGGCGCCACCAGTGGTTGCAGTTGACGTGAACTTGCACCAGGTGACGGCCCGAAATTGCACCAAGTGACACGGGTTCTTGCGCGAAGTGACAAGGCGATTTCATGAGGTGACTGAGCGAAGGTACGGCTCGCCGAGGGCGACGGTGTCCAGCCCCGGACACGAAGGTGTCGGCTGCCCGATGATGGATTGCCTCACCAGGGTGGCGCCTCCGACCCGTGCGCGTCATGCTCCGGTCTCGTCGTGGACCTCGTCGGCGTCGATTTGATCGAACAGCCTCAGGTACTGGTCGTATCGAAACACGCGGTTCCGAGCCTGGCCGGTGATTTCGCGCAGTAGACCAGTGCGTTCGAAGCGCGCGAGGATGCTGTTCGCCGTCGCTGGCGTCACTCCCACGGCCTGACTCACCCACTTAGCGTTCACCAGCGGCTGGGTGAAGAGCCGATCCAAGAGCGCGAGATCGTTGACGCCGCCGCCTGCAGCGCTCAGAACTCGGCGGTGATCCTCCCGCATGGCGTGAACCCGGCGCGCAGTCTCCGCTGCCTCCTGAGCTGTGTCCCTTACGCCCTCGAGGAAGAAAAGCATCCACGATTCCCAGTCGCCCTTGAAGCGAACGTCGGTCAGTAGCTCGAAGTAGCGAGTCCGCCTTCGCCGCAGATAGGTGCTCAAGTAGAGCACAGGGACACCGAGGGCGCCCCTCTCACATAGCAGGAGTGTGATCAGGAGACGCCCGATCCTCCCATTGCCGTCGAGGAACGGATGAATAGTTTCGAACTGAGCATGGACAAGTCCGCAGACCACGAGCAGCGGCAGCTCCCCAGGGCTGTCGGCCGAGTCGTGGATGAATTTCTCCAGGTCACTGATGGCCCGGGACAACTCCTCGACCGGCGGAGGGACGAAGGTGGCCTGTGCCAAAGGGGCACCCTTGGGCCCGACCCAGTTCTGTGTGCGCCGGAACTCACCCGGGGTCTTGTCCGCACCGCGCCCGTCGCGAAGCAGGTGTGCGTGCACCTCGCACAGCAGTCGCCTGCTGATCGGCAGCTCGTCGAGACGACTGAGTCCGAAGTTCATTGCGGCGATGTAGTTGACCACCTCCTGGACGTCCACGGTTGGGAGGTCCGCTACCGGCTCGCTGAGCTCGAAAGCTAAGACGTCGTCGAGTGTGCAGTCGATACCCTCGATCTGAGAGCTCAAGAGAGCTTCTCGGCGCATGTACATGGCTAGGAACAGGTCTGCGTCCGGCAGTTGCCTCGTCGCGCCGTCGAGTCGCCCGAGGGCCTGGTCTGCGGCGGACAGCGCCCCGAGGAGCCGGCTGAGGTCTAGGTCGGGCTTGGGAGGGAGGGGGCGCGGGATGAATGCGGAGAACCCGCCTGGCTGGCGGACACTACGCCCTGAGCGATCAGTTCCCGCGGCCATCCTGGGGCCTCCTTCTTGACACCGTTATTTTAGCAGACTGCCTCGGTCTAAAATAACGGTGTCAGAGAGATCCCGTTAGGCACTCAGGCTAAAACAACGACCCGGGCACTATCGAGGGCCCTGACAGGGGCCGCAACGTGCACCGCGTCCCCTAGACCGGCACGTCGGGGCTGGGCACTTGCCCAGACTCCGTCATGCCCGTCTCAATGGGTCCTTGGGACAACATCACCAAATGCAAATTCCCGGCGACATTTCGTGCAAGTTCACAGTTGATGTGAACCTGCACCAGGTGACGGCCCGATATTGCACCAAGTGACACGGGAGTGTGCACCCAGTGACATCAGCGACTTCACGAAGTGACATCGCGAACGTACTCCAGTAGTCGTGGCGATGACGTAGGGCAGTTTGTGGGAGAAGGATATGTGCGGATTCCGATGGTTTTCGTACACCCGTTCCGATTGATTCCGTACAGCGATTCCGGAGTTTTCGTACACCCTGAAGGTGGCTGACTTCGACGCTGACGTGAGGAGAGGGCACCGACAACACTTC
>JAJZBX010000060.1 GCA_021846325.1 Actinomycetes bacterium
GGGATCATGAAGCAGCGCATGACCTGCTTGGCGGCGGCGTCCCACATCCAGTAGCCGATCTCGGTGTGGAAGGGGTTGTCCTGGCCCGCGCGGTAGGCCGACATGCGGTAGTCGAGTCCGTAGAGGTGCTGCTCGCCGTTGTCGACGGGGCCGAACGGCTTGAAGATGATCGACTCGCGGTAGGGGGTCTCTTCGATCTTGCCGTCCTCGTTGTGGTACGAGACGTCCAGCCCGTCCCAGCCTGACTCCCACGTGCCAACCAGTCCGCCGAGCGGACCCCACTCTTCGTACGTCATAGTTCCTCCGGTTCGTCAGTCGTCATACTACGTCCGTCGCCGAGCGATCCACTCAGGCGTTCTTGGAGTTCCCCCAGGTTCCTCGCCTGCTCGAAGGCGACGAACGCCGGGGCCACGGCGAGCCACGGCTGGACGTGGCTCGCCACGATAAAGAGCACGATGAGAACCACCTGGCCGGGCACGCGGCGCCGCGCGACGACGGGGCCGCGGAGCCGGCTTTCGACCAAGACGCTCAGGTAGAAGACGTTGAGGACGGGCACCGCGGCGAGGACGAGGCGTCCGCCGAGGGACCGCGCCGAGAGCGCGTAGAGCACGCTCGAAAAGACGAGTAGCGCCGTCGCGAGTTCCGACGCGAGCAGGGCGAACCACTGGGGCGTCGGCGAGGCCGTGCCCGGCCAGTGCGCGAGCGCGCTGACGAGTAGGCCCAGACCGGCGAAGAACGCGACCACGCCGACGCGCGCGAGCCGGTGCAACACCGGTAGCGCAACGAGCGACCCGGCGGCCGTGGCCGGGTCGCCGAACGGCCGGGTCACCGCCGTCCAGTCGTGGCCGTTCCAGACGCGCCAGGACCGCGAACCGCCCGGATCGGGGTACCACCCCGGCGGCACCGGGTTGATGGTCGCGGACACCGAGATAGTCTCCCATGGGGAGGGGGTGGCGAGTGCAACCACGAGGAGCGGCCGCGCCGACGTCGGGTCAGCAGGACCACGTCGCATTGGACACCGTCGCGCTCGATCGCGTCGTCGAAGACGTGCGAGCGCGTCGCGATGAGTGGGCCCAGCGCAGCGCGTCCGAGCGGGCCGCCATCCTCGAACGCATCGTGGCCGACACGCTCGCCGTCGCCGAGGACTGGAACGACGCAGCCTGTCGGGCCAAGGGGTATGACCCGCAGGGACCCGAGGGCGGCGAGGAGCTCTTTAGCGGCGTGGGCACGTTCGTGCGCATGGCCCAGGCACTGCGTCGTTCGATGCTCGACATCGCCGCCTCCGGTCGGCCCGACTACCCGGGACCCGTGCGACACCGACCCGGCGGTCGGATCAGCGTCCAGGTCATGCCGACTTCGGGCTTCGACCGCGTGCTCTACGCCGGAGTCAGCGGTGAAGTGTGGATGGAACCGGGCGTCGAAGAGGCCGAGGTGCGTGCGACCCAGGGCGCGGCCTACGTGGACCCGGCGGGCCACGCCGGCGTCTCACTGGTGCTCGCGGCGGGCAACGTGGCGAGCCTCGGGCCGCGCGACGTGCTCACGAAGCTGTTCGGCGACGGTGAGGTCGTCGTGCTCAAGGCCAATCCGGTGAACGACTACCTCGTTCCCCACTGGGAGCGCGCCCTGGCGGCCTTGATCGAGCCGGGTTACCTGCGCATCGTGTCGGGCGGCGCCCGCGTCGGTGCCTACCTGACGAGCCACCCCGGGATCGACGACGTGCACGTGACCGGCTCGGACAAGACCCACGACGCGATCGTCTTCGGGGTCGGCGACGAGGGCGCTCGCCGCAAGGCGGCCAACGAGCCGCTGCTCGACAAGCCGGTGACCTGCGAACTCGGCAACGTCTCACCGGTGGTGATCGTGCCGGGTGACTGGACGGCGAAGGAACTCACCTACCAGGCGCGCCACGTCGCCACGATGCTCGCCAACAACGCCGGCTTCAACTGCCTGAGTCCGCGGGTACTGGTCACCCACGAGCGCTGGGCCCAGCGCGACGCGTTCTTAAACGAACTCGAAGCGGTCTTCGCGAGCCTGCCGACTCGGCGGGCGTACTACCCGGGGGCCTTCGAGCGCCGAGACGCCTTCCTCGAGGCCCACCCCGACGCCCGTCAGATTGGTGGCGGCGACGGCGACGTGATGCCCTGGACGTTCATCCGCGGCGTCGACCCGACGAAACGCGACGACGTCAGCTTGAACATCGAACCCTTCTGTGCGCTCCTGAGCGAGACCGCGCTCGACGCCGATTCGACCGTCGAGTTCATCGACCGCGCGGTCGAGTTCTGCAACGACGTCGTGTGGGGCACGCTCTCGATGACCATCCTCGTGGACCCGCGCACCCTGGCCGTCGGCCCGGTCAGCGCGGCCGTGGACCGCGCGGTGGCCAACCTGCGCTACGGCTCGATCGGGGTGAATGCCTGGCACGCCCTGAGCTTCGTGTTCGCGACCACCTCGTGGGGCGCCTACCCCGGCCACGACGCCACCGATATCCAGTCGGGCCGCGGCGCGGTGGGCAACGCCTTCCTCTTCGCCCGGCCCCAGAAGTCGGTGGTGCGTGGCCCGTTCGTCGTCTCACCGGCGCCCGCGTGGTTCGCCACGAACCCGCACGCCGGCCAGGTCATGCGTCGACTCCTCGCCTTTGAGGCCGACCCGTCGTGGTTAAAGGTGCCGGGCCTCGTGCGGGCCGCGATGAAACGCTGAAAGCGGCGGGCCCACAGTCAATCGTCAGTGCTCGGCACCGCGCGCCGTGGCCGTCTACCCTAGCGACGTGTCGTGGGTTGACGTTGCGATTGTCGTACTGGCGCTGCTCGCGGGGGTGCGGGGCTTCGCGGTCGGCGCCCTGCGTCAGGTGGGGTCCATCGTCGGGCTGCTCGTCGGCTTCTTCGCCGGCTCGGCGCTCGCCCCGTCGTGGTCCGCGCACCTCGCCCACGGCGCCTGGCGCCCGGCCGTCGCGATCGCGATCGTGTTCATCGGCGCGGCCGTCGGCTCCTCGCTCGGCTCGTGGCTGGGCGGCCTCGCCCACGGCACGGCGCGCGTCTTGCACCTCGGGACGGTCGACCGCGCCATCGGCGCGGTCGTTGGCGTGGCGGGCGCGGTCTTCACCTGCTGGCTGATCGCCGGACTCGTCGCGACCGTCGCGTGGGGCTCGATCGCCTCGGCCGTCCAGGGCTCGGCCGTGCTTCGCACGTTGAACGCGGTGCTGCCGCCCGTTCCCGCGATCGAGGGACGGGTCCAGGCGATACTTCGAAACGTCGATCTGCCGAACGTCTTCGCGACGGTGATCGCGCCGAGCGTACCGAGTGGGCCCATTCACCTCGGAGCCCTGCGCGCACCCGTCGCGCAGCCGGCGTCGGTGCTCAAGGTGTTCGCCACCGGGGGGTGTCCGGTGAACCACGAGGGGACGGCCTTCGTCGTGGCGCACGACGAGGTCGTGACCAACGCCCACGTCGTGGCCGGGTCCCGGTCGGTGACCGTCGGTGGCCTGCACGCGTCGGTCGCGCTCTTTGACCCCCGCGACGACCTCGCGGTCCTGCGGGTGCCGGGACTCGCCGAGCCGGCGTTGCGGCTGCGGTCGGTGCGCGCGGTGCCCGGCACGCCGGCGAAGGTCGTGGGCTTTCCGCTCAACGGCTCGCGCACGCTCGCGCCGGCCCAGCTGCGCGGGTCGGTGACCGGACTCGGTCGCGATATCTACAACCAGGACCTCACCACGCGCACCTATCTCGTGGTCGCCGCGCAGATCTCGCCGGGCAACTCGGGCAGTCCGGTCTTCGTCGGGGCGAATATCGCCGGCGTGATCGTCTCCAAGTCGCTCAGCGAGCCCCAGATCGCCTACGCGATACCGGCCAACGTCGTGGCGCGCACACTCGCCAGGGTCCCGGCGCACGCGCGCGCCGGGACCCTGGGGTGCGTGAACTGATTGGTCAGACCGCCGCGTGCACGGCGTCGGCCAGCACGTTCAAGCCGTCCTCGAGCTGCGCGTCGGTGATCACGAGCGGGGGCAGCAGACGGATCACGTTGCCGAACGTGCCGCAGGCAAGGGCGATGACGCCCTGCTGGTTGCAGTAGTTGACGATCGACTTGGCCGCCGCGGCGTTGGGCTCGGTGGTGCCGGGCTTGACCAGTTCGATGGCCATCATCGCGCCGCGTCCGCGGACGTCGCCGATGATCGAGACGTCGCTCGCCAGCGCGTTCAACCGCGCCGAGATCGTCTCGCCGATGGCGCGCGCCCGCGCCGGCAGGTCGCGATCGCGCATCGTGCGTATCGTCGCCAGGGCCGCGGCCGCGGCGACGGGGTTGCCGCCGTAGGTGCCCCCGAGGCCGCCCTCGTGGACCGCGTTCATGAGCTCGGCGCGCCCGGTGACCGCGGCGAGTGGCATGCCGCCGGCGAGTCCCTTCGCGGTCGTGACGAGGTCGGGGATGACGCCGTCGTGCTCGATGGCGAACCAGGAGCCCGTGCGACAGAAACCGGCCTGGATCTCGTCGGCGATGAACACCACGCCGTTGGCGCTCGTCCACGCCGACAGCGCCGCGAGGAAGCCGTCGGCGGGCACGATGAAGCCGCCCTCACCCTGAATCGGTTCGATCAGCAGGGCCGCCACGTTGTGCGCGCCGACCTGGGACTCGATCTCGGCGATGGC
>JAJZBX010000061.1 GCA_021846325.1 Actinomycetes bacterium
CTGGCCAAGCTCGAACTCGGGCTCGTCTCGTTCCTCGAGCCCTACATCAACCTCTCGATCTCGAACGAGCACCGCCGCCAGCTCGCGGCCGGCGTCGTCGGGATCGCCGAGGGGGCCGCGATGACCTGGCTCGTTCAGCAGGACGCGAACGGCTGGCCCGAACCGGCACCGTCGGAGGCAGAGCGCCTCGCCGCACGAAGCGCCACCCTCGCCTGGGGCGGCCTGCGCGCGGTCCAGCAGGACTGAGCCGCTGCTTTCACTCATCCGCGCCACGCGCGCGGTTCCTCGCACAGCGAGGAGTCGGCTAACCGAGCACCGTGAGAAAGACCTGGGCGAGGTCGAAGAGGGTTCGCGCGCACTCGTCGTAGACGGCCTGGTCACCACCGGCCGGATCGGTGACGTCGAGGGCGGGGTCCGGGTCGTTGGCCGAGACGACCGCCACCTGGGTCGACCACGGCGTATCGAGTGGCGCCTGGCGCGCGAACTGGCCGAGCGTGCAGCACGAGAGTGCGAAGGCGGGAAAGACGCGACGGACGTAGCGCACGTGGTCGGCCTCGGCGCAGAGCACCAGGTCGGCCCATTCGAGGTCAGCCAGCTCGAGCTGGTGGCTGCGGTGCGCGTTAAGCGACGTCGGGGCCAGTTCGTCGATCGCGAGCAGCGCGTCGCGGGTGCGCGCACTCACCGCGGAACCCTCGATCGCGTGGGTGCCGGCACTGCGCGTCTCGAGTGGGTGGCCCGAGTCCGCGCCGAGGGCCTCGAGCATCGCCGCCAGCATGACCGAACGCGCGACGTTGCCGGTGCAGAGCGTCACGACGCGCAGGCTCTCGTTCATGGCCCCGTACGCTACTTCGCCACGACGACCTCGCGAGTCGCGTGGTACGGGTTACCTACCCGCCCCGCCACGCCTCGAAACCACCGCGTCACGGCCGCGCTCGTTGTCCTCCGATCACGACGTCGCCACCGGCGACTGATGGCGAGCGGTCCCGTCGAAGGCTCACCGTACGTTCGCGAAGACCGTCACTGTTGAAGTAGTCGAGCAACGTCCGCGCGATCCTGTGGTCGATCCGCTGCACGCTTGTTCGCGATCAAGTCGTCGCGACTGATGAACGGAACGTCGAGGCCATCGATCGGGATAATCAGGCGGCGCGGCCACGCCGCTTCGAAACGTACCCCGTCGATCGACGTGAGGACGTCGATCCGCAGTGGCAGATATCCCAGCTGCACGACCACGTCAGGACGTGTGAAGTCGTCCACCTCGAGGCCGAGCGATCCGAATCCGAACGAAGTCAGCGCCGCCACCACGCGTTGAGCGTTCTCGGCGTCGACCCACACCCACGCGTCGAGGACTCCGGTGTAGCGCGGTAGACCGTGCGCCGCGAGCGCGTACCCACCAACGATGAGGAATCGGACGTCGTTATCGATGAACGACGCGACAAACTCGTTGAAGTCGGGGTCGAGGTCCATCACCACCTCCGACCACACGTCGACGCAGCACTTCGACCGCCGCGACGCGGCGCGATGGTTCAACGTCGCGCCAGAATTCAATGTCATCGGGCTCGTCACGCAGCGCGTGACGCGACACGACGAGCATCATCGCACCCCCACGACGCGTTGCGGGTACCACGTACCAATGGTACCCGGCGAACCCCGTAATCGACTCGTTACCCCTGGCCGGTCAGGGCCTGCAGCGCGAGGCTCGAGAGGGTCACGACGACCCACAGACTCGCCCCGAGCGCGAGCGGGCGAAACCCCGCGCGGCGGATGTCGCGCAGCCGAGTGGACAGACCGATGGCGGCCAGCGCGATGGCGATGAAGACCTGGGCGAGGTTGCCGAGGTCGTGGCTGACGTGGGCCGGGATCGCGCCGATGCTGTTGAGGATCACAGCGCCGACGAACCACACGATGAACCAGGGGAAGATCTTGACGAGGCGCGCGCGGTTCACGACGACGCCGGCGGCCTCCTCGCGCTTCTCCTCGGCGCGCGTGCGCCAGAAGGCGAGAAAGAGCGCGATCGGGATGATCATCAGCGTGCGGGAGAGCTTCACGATGATCGCGTAGGAGGACGCGGCGTGGCCGTAGACCGTGGCGGCCGCGACGACCGAGGAGACGTCGTTGATCGCGGTGCCCGCGAGCAGACCAAAGGAGTGCTGGGAGAGGTGCAGCGCGTGTCCCATGAGCGGGAACGTCAGCACGGCCACGACGTTGAACGTGAAGATCGTCGCCACCGCGTAGGCGACGTCGCGCTCGGGCGCGTCGATCACCGCGTCGGTCGCCGCGATGGCGGACGCGCCACAGATCGCCGTGCCGACCCCGATGAGGGTGCGCACGTCGCCGACGACCCCGAGCCAGCGACCGATCAACCACGCAGAACCGAGGGCGATCGTGAGCGTGCCGAGCAGGACCGGCAGTGAGGAGACGCCGGTCGAGGCCACCTGGTGCAGGGAGAGCCCGGTGCCGAGCAGAATGATCGAGGCCTGCAGGACGCGCTTGCTCGCCATGTGCAGACCCGGCTTCAACGCCTCACTGGCCGGGCGAACGAGCGCGACCGCGATGCCGATCACGATGGCGATCACCGGCGCGCCGACGATCGGGGCGACGTGCGCGATGATCGTCGCCGCGACGCCGATGACGCTCGCGAGCACGAGTCCTGGCACGACGCGCGTCGCGCGTCGTGCCGGGGCCCGCTCGCTCGGTGCGCTCGGGGCTTCAATCTCGATTGGTTCGATGGCCATTGGACCTCCTCGCCGTCCAGTCTCGACGCGCGAACCTGGTCCGGGTAGGTGGCGATTGGACCTCCGTTATAGTCTTTGATTATGACAACGCGCGACGAATGGCCCGACATCGGCGCACTCGAGTTGCTCGTGAGCGTGGCCGAGACCGGTTCGATCCGTCAAGCGGCCACGGCCCACCACATCAGCCAGCCCGCGGCGAGCGTTCGCATCCGCGGCCTCGAGTCGGCCCTGCAGCTGCGCCTCGTCGAACGGCACACGACCGGCACGCGGCTCACCCAGGACGGCCTCGCCGTCGTCGGCTGGACCGACAAGGTCCTCGCCGCCATGCGCGCGCTCGCGAGCGGGGCCCGGGCGCTGCGCACCGACCAAGACTCCCAGCTCCGCCTGGCCGCGAGCCTCACCGTCGCCGAATACCTGCTGCCGACCTGGCTCGCCCCGCTGTACGCGTCGACGCCGACGGCGGTCTCGCTGCGCATGGCCAACTCCGAAGAAGTCGCCGCGCTCTTCGCGCGCGACGAGGTCGACCTCGGCTTCGTGGAGGGCTCGTCACTGCCCACCGGACTCCAGGGCCGCACCGTCTACCGAGACGAGCTCGTCGTCGTGGTCGCCCCCGGGCATCCGTGGGCCCGCCGGCGCACACCACTCTCGGCGGCGATGCTCGCCGACACGCCACTGGTGAGTCGCGAGCCGGGATCGGGCACGCGCGAGGTGCTGGTTCGCGCCCTCGCGCACGTGGACCTCGCCCCGAGGGTCGCCGTCGAGTTCGCCTCCACGACGGCGATCAAGGCCGCCGTGAGCGCGCGGCTCGGACCCGCGGTGCTGAGCCGTCTGGCGGTCGAGGCGGAACTAACCGACCGGCGACTCGTCGCGGTGCCGGTCGAGGGCCTGAACCTGACTCGCTCGATCCGCGCGGTCTGGCGGGCTCACAGCGAGCTCAGCCCCCTGGCGCGCACGCTGCTCGGCGCCATCGCCGGTCACTGATCAGTGACGGGGCAGCGCGTGACGTCCGCGATCGAGTCGTCGGTCGATCAGGGTGACGACGTAGGCGCCGATGAGCGAGAAGACGAAGGACCCGACGATGTCGATCGGGCTGTGCACGTGGGCGGCGACGCGCGCGACCGATACGAGCAGGGCGTTGACCAAGAGGGCCAGCGAGACGGGCTTGGAGTATCGCCAGAACGAATAGGCGAGGAACGACGTCAGCAGGGCGTGGTCCGAGGGGAACCCGTTGTCGGGCGCGTGGGCGAAGAGCGGCTTGACGTGGTCACGGACGAAGGGTCGCGTGTCGTAGTAGAAGTGGCCCCCGAGGCGCGCGAGACCGAGCGCGATGAGTCCGCCGAGGATGAGCTGCCAGGCGAGGGTGAACTTGACGGGGCGTGACGCGCGCAACCAATAGACGGCGACCCCCGCCACGCTAAGGAAGAGGAAGTACTTGGCGACGAAGACGATGACGGAATCGATTGGGCCAGTCTATGAGAAAGTGGTCGTCGTTGTGGTCACGGCACGGAAAGCGAAACGGCGTCTTCTCTCGCATCCTCGCCGTGACCCGGAGCCACCTCTACGGTGTCACGCGGTTCGGCACCGCTCGCGTTCGCGCACGTCGTGGCCGTAAATTCCCTGGAACGCCGTCTATCGAGGTGTCGACAGCGGGTTGTGCCGGGTCAATCCGCGGAGCGGGTCGACGAACCCGAACGTGGTGTCTCCAGTGCCTCGGTTGATCGACTAGCGCGGCGCGATCACGTTGAGCGACGCGGCGACGGGCGAACCCCCGCTCACGGTGGCGGTTACCCGCACCGTGACCGACCGCTGAGTGC
>JAJZBX010000062.1:0-561 GCA_021846325.1 Actinomycetes bacterium
CGCGCACGCCCGACGGACGGCGCACGAAGCCGTTCTTCTTCAACGGCAACGGCCGTGGCCGCTAGCCGAAAAGCCTCACGACACCGGCGTGACCTACGCGTCGCGAGCCGCGAACGGGCTCGCACGCGCCTACGGACTCGGTCGTGGAAGATCGCGGCCTTCGGCCTGCTCGTCGGTCCTCTTGCCGCAGTGACCCAAGCGGGACCCGACGCCGCCGGCGTGACCCACGTGAATCGAGCCATTCAGTCGATGCTCGCCATCGCGCTGCTCGTCGGCGCGGGCGAAGGTGTCTCACTCGCCGTGTACTTCCTCGATCGGCGGCGGGCTCATCCTCGGCGTGGGGCCTGATACTCGCCCGCGACGCCACCGTCTCCCTCAGCCCCATTCGACGTCGGCGGGCTATCTGGCGCGATCGCCGACCGGCACGTAGGGTGGCCCCATGGCGTCACGCGGCAGTGAGCGGGCAACGGGGTGGTCGAGCCGCGCACCGGGCGCCGCGCGATGAGTAACCCGCCCGACGAACTGGGACTTCAGCCGCCGAGCATCCTCGCGCGCGGCCCG
>JAJZBX010000062.1:571-4532 GCA_021846325.1 Actinomycetes bacterium
CGAGCGAGCCCCACTGGGTGGTCAACCCCCACGAGCGGCGCGACGAGTGGCGGCGGCTCTTCTCGGAGTTCTTCGGAACCTTTCTGTTGGTCATCGCCGCCGCGGGCGCACCCGTGGTCGACGCGGTCTCCCACGGTCAGGTCCCCATCGACGCCCAGGTGGTCGCGCCGGCACTGATGGTGATGGGGATCATCTACTTCATGGGAATGGTGAGCGGCGCGCACCTCAATCCCGCCGTGACCCTCTCCTTCGCCGCCCGCGGAAACTTCCCGTGGAGTCGGGTCCCCGGCTACGTGGGCGCCCAGGTCGTCGGCGCCGTAGTCGCGTCACTCTTGCTGCGCGGCCTCTTTGGCAACGTGGGACACCTGGGCGCGACGCTGCCGGGTCCCGGGATCTCCTCGGCGAAGGTCGTGATCGTTGAAGCCCTGCTCACCCTCGGACTCGTGAGCGTCATCCTCGGCACGGCCTCGGGGGCGCGCAACGTCGGGGCCAACGCGGCGCTCGCCGTCGGCGGCTACATCGCCCTCGCCGGACTCTGGGCCGCGCCGATCACCGGAACGTCGATGAACCCGGCGCGCTCCTTCGGTCCCCAACTCGTCGGGGGCGACTGGACGTCGTGGTGGGCCTACGTCGTCGGACCGCTGATCGGCGGTGCGCTCGCCGTGGGCGTCGCCTGGATCCTGCGCGGACCCCCGTCGCTCGCGGCCAACGAAGCCGCCCAGGGCGAGCTCGACCCGATCTTCACCCACCCACGTCGAAGCGAGGGTCCCCATGGCGACTGACCAACCCGTACCCAGCGAACGGTGGAAGGCCGAACCCGAGAAGCAGGACTTCCCGGCCGCGCGGTCGTACCTGTCACTACTCGTGTCGCGTAGCGACGCGCGTCGCTACGCCGCGCTGCTCGCCGCCGAGAAGAAGCTCTGGCACTACAAGGCGAAGGACCTGCTTCGTGCGAGCGGTCTCGCGCTACTGCCCGCGGACGACCACGAGCTCGAAAAGGACCTCGCCAAGGTCCGTGACAACGTGAAGCTCTCGCCCGTGCTGCTGGTGCGCGGCCAACCCCTCTGGATCGCCGACGGGTACCACCGGATCTGCGCGAGCTACCACATCGACGAGGACGCGCTCGTCGCCTGTCGGATCGTCGACCGGCTCCACTAGCACCGCCGTTCATCTCGCCCACCACGAGCGAGCGCCAGACGTCACACGCCGCACGGTTCCTCGCGCGATGGCGCCGGTAACATCGTCGAGTCACCCACGAACCCCCACCACCCGAGCCGAGCCCGACCGCCACCGTGGCGTCGAAGTCTCGCTTGGCGCACCGCGTGAGGCCGCACTGGTCGAACCGCGACGTCGAGATCGTCATCGTCGCGCGAGCCTTCATGAGCGTCGGTCGGGCGCTCGCGGGGATCGTGACGCCGATCTATCTCGCCCTGGTGGGATTTGGACCGGTGGAGCTGTCGGCCTACATCTTGGTGGTTGCGGGCACCTCGGCCCTGCTGTCCACGGGAATCGGCACGTTCTCGGACCGCGTCGGGCGTCGGACCTTCCTCGTGGTCGTTCCCCTCTTCACCGGGGCGGCCGGGGTGGTCTTCGCCACCACCGGGTCGCACCCGCTGCTCTTCATCGCGGGCGCCCTCGGCAGTTTCGGGCGCGGGGCCGGAGCCGGTGCGGGGACCATCGGCCCGTATCAGCCGGCCGAGTCGGCCTACGTGACCGAACGGGTCGCGCCTAGCCATCGCAACGCCGTCTTCGGTCGTCTCGCCGTCGCCTCCTCGGTGGGGGCCGCGATCGGCGGTCCGCTGGCCCTGCTCGTCCCGTCGATCCACTCCCACGCGGGCGCCCCGATCACCCTCTTTCGCGTGGCCTTCCTCGCGATCGCCGTCGTCTCGGTGCTGGCGGGCGTTGTGGCCCTCGCCCTTCACGAAGAGCGAGGCGCGCGCACCGGCACGCACCGACTCCGGCCGCGGTTCCCGCGCCGTTCGCGCTGGCTCCTCTACCGCCTCTGGGTCACCAACACGCTGAACGGCGCGGCGGTGGGCATGTTCGGGCCGTTTCTCACCTACTGGTTCTTTCGTCGCTACGGGGTCGGTCCGGGCGAGGTCGGCGTCCTGTACACCATCGTCAACGTAGCCACCATCGCCTCGAGCCTGTCGGCCGCGGCGTGGGCGCGACGCTGGGGACTCGTGAGAACCGTGAGCGTCGTGCGCGTCGTGCAGTCGCTCTTACTCGTGCCGATGGTGCTGTCGGCCAACTTCGAGATGGCGGGCGCGTGGTTCCTCGTGCGCATGCTGATCCAGCGCGTCGGCATGCCGCTACGTCAGTCCTACGTCGTCGGCCTGGCCGACCCGGACGAGCGCGCCTCGGTCGCCGCCCTGTCCAACCTGCCCAGTCAGGTCGCGACCGCGTTCAGCCCGCTGCTCACGGGTTACCTGTTCGCCGAGGCGGACCTCGTCGTGCCCTTCGAGATCGCAGCCGTCCTGCAACTGGCCAATGCGCTCACCTTCTGGGCGTTCTTCCGGCGTCATCCGCCCGACGAGGAGTTGGCCACGGATGCGGTGTTCGAATCCGGCGACGCGGTGCCCTAGCGAACGCAGATCCTCGCGCCGGCACCGACGGTTCCGGCAAATGGGAGTGTCAGCACCGAGTCGTAGCGCGAAACCATGGCGTCGCGAGCGACTCGTAACGCCTCCACTCCACGATGACTGGTCCGAGCGCACGGACCGTGGCGGTGCGCGAATCGCTACCTACTTCGCCGAGGGCGTCGCGTCATCCCCGGCGTCGGTCGCCCCACCGAGACTGGCGCGCAACAGATTGAGCCCGACGAGCAACATGACGACGACCCCCACCCCCACCGCGACCGAGATCAGGGTGTTGGAGAAGTCACGCTCGGTGAGCCGCCCGCCGATCGTGAGGTGCGCCGAGGCGCTCAGGATGTCTCGTACACCAGCGAGCACACCGATCTCGAGGAAGGGTCGAACCGGAAACGAGGTCGAGCGCAGACGCCCAAAGACCGTGTGGGCGATGTCGAGCAGGATGACCACCACCAGGATCCCATCGATCGCGTTGATCACAACGCCCGCGAACGATCCCTGGTGGCGCAGGAACTCGACGACCGTGCGCACGAGCACCACGCCGGACACGAGCAGCAGGCTCGCCACGATCGCGTATTCGATGACGACGATCGCCCAGCGCAGGCATCGGTCCGGCCACGTCTCTTCAATGTTGGCGTCGGGCAGGGTGCGCATCACAGCGACCCTAGCGGCCCCGCGGGCTGCTTCGCTAGGCCAAGTGCTCGAGGGTGTCAGCCGTCGACTGGACGGTGGCGAAGGAGCCGTCCAACGCGGCGAGGAAGGCCGCGTGGACCGAGCCGGCCTCGACGGACACGCCCGCGAACGTCAGGTCCTTGGTCGCGCAGGCGTCGGACACGACCACGCAGTCCAGTCCGCGCTCGCTCGCCGCGCGGGTCGTTGAGTCAACGCACATGTGGGTCATCATTCCCGCGATGACGAGTGAGGTCGCGCCGATCGAGTCGAGGTGCGCTTCGAGCCCGGTTTCAAGAAACGAGTTCGGCTGGTGCTTCTCAATCACCTTCTCGCCGGCGAGCGGTTCAACCAACCGATGTATTGCCACACCGTCAGTGTCGGGCAGGAAGAACGTGGCATCGGGTCGTAGCGCCACGTGACGCACGTGCACCACCGGCCGACCGGTGCTGCGAAATCGATCCACCAAGATCGCCGCTTGACGGGCCGCCGCATCGGGTCCTACGAGAACCATCCGCCCGCCCGCGAAGTAGTCGTTCTGGATGTCGATAAGCAGGAGCGCCGTGGTCACCCCCCGACGCTATCAACGCCACGTCACGCCGGCGAGAGTCGTCAGTCGCGTGGTTCGCCGCGTCGACGATGACACGAAGCACGGCCGCAAAGACGTGTACCCCGGTTGGGGGTATCCACCTAACCAGAGA
>JAJZBX010000063.1 GCA_021846325.1 Actinomycetes bacterium
CTTCTCGAGGATCTCTCGCTGACCTACATCCATCACCAGCGGCGGCGTCGCGGGGCGCATGCCCCATGATACCACAATCACCATCTAATTACGAGACACTACACTAGTTGGGACATCGTCGTTGATCTCTACGCAGAGGAGTTGTGGGTCGGTCGTTCAAGATCGCGTCGTCAGCTTCGCCGAATTGCGATGCGGCGAAGAGTACCTGAGTCGGGCTCTGGGTGTTGAGCGCCGACTATGAGTCTCGCTAGCAAGACGAACGTTCTCAGTTGGCCAACAACGGGCCGCGACACCACACCTTCATCGTTTCGATCGCGCCCGCACCGGTCAACGGCTTGAAGCGTGAGATGGTTCGTGTTCCGCGTACCCGTTGCTGGGTGAACATTGTCGCGAACGCGACCGACACGGCCGGACTTGGTGACCATCCAGGACGTGGTATCCGACGGGTGTGAATCGCTCGCCGCGTCGCGGAAACCGTCATTATCGATGGTCGCTGAGCGCGTGGCTGCATCGTTTCGCCAATCGGGTCCGCATCCCGATCACGATTGAAGTCGTTCACGCGATGGGGTTTACCCATCAATTTTGAAGGAACTCCTGACAAACACTGGGATTCGCAGTAACGTTATCGTCATCGGACCGAGGGTTCTTCGTAACTCGGAACGTTGTTTCTTGATACGGTGTCGGCTTCGTTAAAGATAATTTACTCGGTTACTGGGGTGACGTTGGCGTTCAAGAAGAGTGAGAAGGGCCATCGGCCCGCTGGTGCGGACGCGAACCCGCGTGCGGCTGGCGCTGCCGGTGCGGAAGTGGCGCCGTTTGACGCCACTCCTCAGAAGGGTCGACTGGGCGACATCTTGATCGCGTCAGAGCAGATCACCCCCCAACAACTCGAGGAGGCCCTGCGAGCTCAGCGCTCGACGGGCGCCAAGCTCGGGCAGATTCTCGTTGCCAGTGGCGCGATCGAAGAGCGCTCGCTCACCGAGGCACTGTCAACGATGTTCAACCTTCCGGTCGTCAACCTGCACCGCGAGGACGTGAGCCCCGAGGTCCTGCCACTCATCGCGGAGGAGTTCGCGCGAGAGCACATGGTCGTGCCGGTAAAGCTCATTGGCGATGAACTCCTCGTGGCTTCGGCCGAACCTACCTCGGAACTTCGTGAGGAGATCTCGCGCCGGACGGGACGAACCGTGCGGCTGCAAATCGCCTCGCTCACTGACGTGCGATGGGCGATCGACAGCAATTATCGGGCGATCAGTGGTGTCGACGAACTCGTGCAGGTCTTTCAGGTTATCGACGAGGCTCGCCGCCGCGGTACCGACGCCCCTGCCGCCCCTGAGATCGTCGCCGATGACGCCCCGATCGTCCAGGTAGTGGATCGGATTCTCACCCAGGCCATGCGTGATCGCGCTTCTGACGTCCACATCGAGCCGTCTGACCAGGTAGTACGCGTGCGATTCCGTATCGACGGGGCATTGAACCAGATCCTGGAACTGCCAGCGTCGATGGGACCGGGGCTGATCAGCCGAATCAAGATCATGGCCGAGATGAACATCGTGGAGCGACGCCGACCTCAGGACGGACAGTTGACCGTGACGATCGACGGTAAGGAAGTTGACGTTCGCGTCTCGACGGTCGCCACCATCATGGGCGAGAAGTGCGTGCTGCGGATCCTCGACAAGACTCGATCGGTGTTGCGGCTCGCAGACCTTGGCATGCCCGACGACACCCACGCCGCCTACGCCAAACTCGTGCGTGCCCCTTTTGGCATGGTGCTCTGCGCTGGACCGACGGGTAGCGGAAAGACGACGACCCTCTACGCGACGGTGAGTGAGATCGGCAATTCGCGGATGAATGTTATGACCATCGAGGACCCGGTCGAGTACGTCTTTCCGTCGATCAACCAAATACAGACCAACGATACGGCGGGCCTCACCTTCGCAACCGGTCTGAAGTCGATCCTGCGTCAGGATCCTGACGTCATCTTGGTCGGCGAGGTTCGCGACGTCGAGACGACCAGGGTGGCCGTGCAGTCAGCACTAACCGGGCACTTCGTCATCTCCTCAATGCACGCCACCGACTCAGTTTCAGCCTTGCACCGACTGCTCGACATGGGCATCGAGTCCTTCCTCGTCGCCTCGTCAGTGCTGGCGGTGGTTGGTCAACGGCTCCTGCGGCGCATCTGCACCTCGTGCATTACGACCTACACCCCGACTGACGAGGAGATGATCTTCTACGAGGAGAGCGGTGGAGTGGCTAAGGACGTGTACTACCACGGCGCCGGCTGTAACTTCTGCAGTCACACGGGCTACCAGGACCGAATCGGAATCTATGAGTTGCTGGTGATGTCGCCCGAGATCCGGCGACTGGTCGTCGGGTGGGCTACGCAAGAAGAGCTGCGCGCGCTCGCCGTAAAGCAAGGCATGCGCACGCTACGCCAGGAAGCGCTCAATCTCGTCGCCCAGGACGTCACCACCATCGCCGAAGTGATCAGGAGTGTGTACACGCTATGACCGATCAACCAATCAGTTCCGGCAATGATCATTCGACGAAGGATAAGGCGCACAAGGCCGCCGCGAAAGCGGACGCTCGGCTCGCGAAGGCCGTGGAGAAGCGCAAGAAGGCCGATTCCAAACGCGTGAAGGCCCACGCGCTGCCCATGAAGCGATTTAAGTTTGTCGCCCTCGACGACCACGGCAAGACCGTCACGGGTGTCGAGAAGGCGACGACGAGCGGCGCGGTGCACATGGCGTTGATGCAGCGCGACCTTCAGCCGAGTGAAGTTTCCGAGAAGCGAAGCATTCTGCACTTTGAGATCACCAAGAAAATGGTTCCGCGCAAAGAAGTCATGAACTTCTCTCGTCAGCTCGCGGTATTCATGCGCGCCGGCATTCCGATCATGGAATCCCTCGAGGTCATCTTGGAGGAGACGACGGGCAAGATGATGCGCGTCGTGCTGATTGACATGGTGGACTCGCTACGGAACGGTGACACTTTCGCCGCTGCGGCGTCGGCCCACCCCGAAGCGTTCCCCAGTTACTACGTGGGCATCCTCGAGTCGGCAGAACTGACGGGCAACCTCGACGATGTGCTAAATCAGTTGGCCGACTACATGGATCGTGACTTGAAGGCTCGCGCGAAAGTCACCTCCGCTCTGATCTACCCGGCGGTGGTGGCCGTGATGTCAGTGGTGACCGTGGTGATTCTCACCGTCGTCGTGCTGCCACGATTCGTTGTGTTCTTCAAGACCTTGAACGCCAAACTGCCGCTACCAACTCGCATGATGTTGAACTTCTCTGGTTACATGACCCGGTGGTGGTATGTGCTCATCGCGGTCATCTTGATCCTGGTGGGTGGATTCATCACGATGCGGCGGACCAAGTCGGGTCGCGCCCTGCTCGACTCGTGGATATTGCGAATCCCGGTCGTCGGTGACATCACGCGAACATCGATCCTCGAGCGGACGTTGCGCATTCTGTCGTCGATGCTTCGCGCGGGCGTCGACCTGCCCCGATCGATGGCGGTGACCGCCGAAGCGGCGAACAACGATGTCTACCGCCACGCGCTCGACACCGTCCGTGACGCGATGATGGAGGGTCAGGGACTGGCGACGCCACTCGCGCGCACCGGGCTGTTCCCAGGCGCCGCGCGTCAGATGCTTCGCGTGGGGGAGGAGACGGGGACCCTCGACCAACAACTCGAAGTCGCGGCGGCCTATTACGGTCGGGAACTGGAGACCAAGGTTGACCATGCGACGTCCCTGTTCGAACCGGCAATTATCGTGGTCATGGGTGTGGTCGTCGGTTTCGTTGCTGTCGCGTTGATATCGGCTATGTACGGTATCTACAATCAGGTCCAGGTGCACTAGAACTTCTAGATTGAAAATCTATTACTGAGGGGAGGTTGCACCGTGGAGTCACGCCGAGTAGTGAATGTGCCGTACCGGGCGCACCTTCGTGACGGTGCGCGTCCGACCTTCGGATCGCCAAGGTCGCAGCAGGGATTCACCCTGATCGAGTTGTTGGTCGTGGTGACCATCCTCCCACTCATCGTTGGCGCGTTGGCGCTTGGTATCGTGACGGTCTTTTCCCAGCAGTCCACGATCACCGGTCGTCTGTCGGGTTCAACCGATCTACAGACGATGAATGCGACGTTCATCCGCGACGTCGAAAGTGCGCAGTCCCTGACCAATCAGTCCACCCCGCAGGCGTGTGGTGCGTCGGGGACCCAGCTCTTGGGACTCTCGTGGAGCAGCGGTCAGACGAATGTCTCCTACGTCGAGGTACCCGTCTCGTCGAACGCCAACGCCGCGACGGGCTTCACCGAACAGATCCAGCGGCTCTACTGTATCGATGGTAGTCCGACACCCGTATCGGTGATGGTCGTCTCGGCGGACGCATCCCAGACTCTCCAGCAGGCGCCGACCATCTGCCTCGGCAACGTGTCGACCGGCTCGTGCACGGCGCCGTCGACGTATCCTGTGTCAGCGTCGGACGTTGCCCAGGTGACATTCTCGGTGT
>JAJZBX010000064.1 GCA_021846325.1 Actinomycetes bacterium
CACCGGCGATCAACGTCGAGGCCCGCGGGATCATGAAGCAGCGCATGACCTGCTTGGCGGCGGCGTCCCACATCCAGTAGCCGATCTCGGTGTGGAAGGGGTTGTCCTGTCCCGCGCGGTAGGCCGACATGCGGTAGTCGAGTCCGTAGAGGTGCTGCTCACCGTTGTCGACCGGTCCGAACGGCTTGAAGATGATCGTCTCGCGATAGGGCGTCTCTTCGATTTTGCCCTCTTCGTTGTGATACGAGACGTCCAGTCCGTCCCAACCCGACTCCCACGTACCCACCAGTCCGCCGAGCGGACCCCACTCTTCGTACGTCATAGTTCCTCCGGTTCGTCAGTCGTCATACTACGTCCGTCGCCGAGCGATCCACTCAGGCGTTCTTGGAGTTCCCCCAGGTTCCTGGCCTGCTCGAAGGCGACGAACGCGGGGGCCACGGCGAGCCACGGCTGGACGTGGCTCGCCACGATAAAGAGCACGATCAGAACGACCTGGCCGGGCACGCGGCGCCGCGCGACGGCGGGGCCGTGGAGTCGGGTGTCGACCACGACGCTCAGGTAGAAGACGTTGAGGACGGGCACCGCGGCGAGGACGAGGCGTCCACCAAGGGACCGCGCCGAGAGCGCGTAGAGCACGCTCGCGAAGATGAGCAGCGCCGTCGCGAGGTCCGACGCGAGCAGGGCGAACCACTGGGGCGTCGGCGAGGCCGTGCCGGGCCAGTGCGCGAGTGCGCTCACGAGCAGTCCGAGACCGGCGAAGAACGCGACCACGCCCACGCGCGCGAGTCGGTGCAACGCTGGCAGGACGACCAGGGGCCCGGGCGTGGTGACGCGGTCGCCGAACGGCCGGGTCACCGCCGTCCAGTCGTGGCCGTTCCAGACCCGCCAGGACCGTGAACCGCCCGGATCGGGGTACCACCCCGGCGGCACCGGGTTCAGGGTCGCGGGCACCGAGATAGTCTCCCATGGGAGGGGGTGGGGAGTGCAACCACGAGGAGCCGCCGCGCCGACGTCGGGCGAGCAGGACCACGTCGCGTTCGACACCGCCGAGCTCGATCGCGTCGTCGAGGACGTGCGAGCGCGTCGCGAGGAGTGGACCCGACGCAGCGCGTCCGAGCGGGCCGCCATCCTCGAACGCATCGTGGCCGACACGCTCGCCGTCGCCGAGGACTGGAACGACGCGGCCTGTCGCGCCAAGGGGTACGACTCACACGGACCCGAGGGTGGCGAGGAACTCTTCAGCGGCGTCGGCACATTCGTGCGCATGGCCCAGGCGCTGCGTCGTTCGATGCTCGACATCGCCGACTCGGGGCGGCCCGACTACCCGGGACCCGTGCGTCACCGACCGGGCGGTCGCATCAGCGTCCAGGTCATGCCAACCTCGGGCTTCGACCGCGTGCTCTACGCCGGGGTCAGCGCTGAGGTGTGGATGGAATCGGGCGTCGATGAAGTTGAGGTGCGTGCGACCCAGGCCGCTGCCTACGCCGACCCGGCGGGACACGCCGGCGTCTCACTCGTGCTCGCCGCGGGCAACGTGGCGAGCCTCGGGCCGCGCGACGTGCTCACGAAGCTTTTCGGCGACGGTGAGGTCGTCGTGCTCAAGGCGAACCCGGTGAACGACTACCTCGTCCCCTACTGGGAGCGTTCCCTGGCGGCCCTGATCGAACCGGGTTACCTGCGCATCGTCTCGGGCGGCGCTCGCGTGGGTGCGTACCTGACGAGCCACCCCGGGATCGACGACGTGCACGTGACCGGTTCGGACAAGACCCACGACGCGATCGTCTTCGGGGTCGGCGACGAGGGCGCGCGCCGCAAGGCGGCCAACGAGCCGCTGCTCGACAAGCCGGTGACCTGCGAACTCGGCAACGTCTCACCGGTGGTGATCGTGCCGGGTGACTGGACGGCCAAGGAACTCACCTACCAGGCGCGTCACGTCGCCACGATGCTCGCCAACAACGCCGGCTTCAACTGCCTGAGTCCGCGGGTGCTGGTCACCCACGCGCGCTGGGCCCAGCGCGACGCGTTCTTAAACGAGCTCGAGGCGGTCTTCGCGAGTCTGCCCGCTCGACGGGCGTACTACCCGGGGGCCTTCGAGCGCCGCCGCGCCTTTCTCGAGGCGCACCCCGACGCCTCCCAAATCGGCGACGACAGCGAGGGCGTGATGCCCTGGACACTCATTCGCGGCGTCGACCCGAACGCACGCGACGACGTGAGCCTGAACGTCGAACCCTTCTGCGCGCTGCTGAGCGAGACCGCTCTCGAGGCCGATTCGACCGTCGAGTTCATCGACCGCGCCGTCGAGTTCTGTAACGACGTCGTGTGGGGCACGCTGTCGATGACGATCCTCGTGGACCCGCGCACCCTGGCCGTCGGCACGGTCGGTGCGGCCGTGGACCGAGCGGTCGCCAACCTGCGCTACGGCTCGATCGGGGTGAACGCCTGGCACGCCCTGAGCTTCGTGTTCGCGACCACCTCGTGGGGCGCCTACCCCGGCCACGTCGCCACCGACATCCAGTCGGGCCGCGGCGCCGTGGGCAACGCATTCCTCTTCGCCCGGCCCCAGAAGTCGGTGGTGCGTGGTCCCTTCGTCGTCTCGCCCGCGCCCGCGTGGTTCGCGACGAACCCGCACGCCGGTCAGGTCATGCGTCGACTCCTCGCCTTTGAGGCGGACCCCTCGTGGTTAAAGGTGCCGGGCCTCGTGCGGGCCGCGATGAAGCACTGATTGCGCCGCCGGCGCAGCACCGACTGCGTGGGGTAACCGTTGCCGTCTACCCTGGCGACGTGTCGTGGATTGACGTCGTGATCGTCGTACTGGCGCTGCTCGCGGGGGTGCGCGGCTTCGCGGTCGGTGCCCTGCGTCAGGTGGGGTCCATCGTCGGGCTGCTCCTCGGCTTCTTCGCCGGCACCGCGCTCGCTCCCTCGTGGTCGGCGCACCTCGCCCACGGCGCCTGGCGCCCGGCCGTGGCGCTCGCGATTGTCCTCATCGGCGCGGCCGCCGGCTCGTCGTTCGGCTCGTGGCTCGGTGGCCTCGCCCACGGCACGGCGCGCGTCTTGCACCTCGGGACGGTCGACCGCGCCGTCGGCGCGCTCGTTGGTGTGGCGGGCGCGGTCTTCACGAGCTGGCTGATCGCCGGTCTCATCGCGACCGTCGCGTGGGGCTCGATCGCCTCGGCCATCCAGGGCTCGGCGGTACTGCGCACGCTGAACGCGGTACTGCCGCCCGTCCCCGCGATCGAGGGCCGCGTCCAGGCGATACTGCGAAACGTCGATCTGCCGAACGTCTTCGCGACGGTGATCGCGCCCAGCGTGCCCGCCGGGCCCGTCCACCTCGGGGCCCTGCGCGCACCCGTCGCGCAACCGGCGTCGGTGCTCAAGGTGTTCGCCACCGGAGGGTGTCCGTTGAACCACGAGGGGACGGCCTTCGTCGTGGCGCACGACGAGGTCGTGACCAACGCGCACGTCGTGGCCGGGTCCCGGTCGGTGACCGTGGGCGGACTGCGCGCGTCGGTCGCGCTCTTTGACCCCCGCGACGACCTCGCCGTCCTGCGGGTGCCGGGACTCGCCGAGCCGGCGTTGCGGCTGCGGTCGGTGCGCGCGGTGCCCGGCACGCCGGCGAGGGTCGTGGGCTTTCCGCTCAACGGCTCGCGCACGCTCGCGCCGGCCCAGCTGCGCGGGTCGGTGACAGGGCTCGGTCGCGATATTTACAACCAGGACCTGGCCACGCGGACCTATCTCGTGGTCGCCGCGCAGATCTCGCCGGGCAACTCGGGCAGTCCGGTCTTGGTCGGGTCCACCGTGGCGGGGGTCATCGTCTCCAAGTCGCTGAGCGAGCCCCAGACCGCCTACGCGATACCGGCCAGCGTCGTGGTGCGCGCACTCGCCAGGGTCCCGGCGCGCGCGCGAGCCGGGACCCTGGGGTGCGTGAACTGATCGGTCAGACCGCCGCGTGCACGGCGTCGGCCAGCACGTTGAGTCCGTCTTCGAGCTGCGCGTCGGTGATCACGAGCGGGGGCAGCAGACGGATCACGTTGCCGAACGTGCCGCAGGCGAGGGCGATGACGCCCTGCTGGTTGCAGTAGTTGACGATCGACTTCGCCGCCGCCGCGTTGGGCTCAGTGGTGCCGGGCTTGACGAGTTCGATGGCCATCATCGCGCCGCGTCCGCGGACGTCGCCGATGATCGAGACGTCGCCCGCCAGCGCGTTCAACCGCGCCGAGATCGTCTCGCCGATGGCGCGGGCCCGAGCCGGCAGGTCGCGCTCGCGCATCGTGCGGATCGTCGCGAGGGCCGCGGCCGCGGCAACGGGGTTGCCGCCGTAGGTGCCCCCGAGGCCGCCCTCGTGGACTGCGTTCATGAGCTCGGCGCGCCCGGTGACCGCGGCGAGTGGCATGCCGCCGGCGAGTCCCTTCGCGGTCGTGACGAGGTCGGGGATGACGCCGTCGTGCTCGAT
>JAJZBX010000020.1 GCA_021846325.1 Actinomycetes bacterium
CGCCGGCGCTCGCGAGAGGTGTCGATACGGCCAAGGACCAGAGCTACGTGCTCGGTTACCTCACGCCAGCGCAGCTGGCGATGCTTCGCCTGCCCATTGGTGAGCTGACCAAAGACGAGGTGCGACGCAACGCGCGGGGAATGGGTCTTCGCACGTGGAACAAACCCGACAGTCAAGACGTCTGCTTCATCGAGGCGTCGCGAGGACGCGAGGCATTTTTGCGAACCCGAATTGCGGTCACGCCCGCGACGGTCGTCGACCGGTCGACCGGTGACGTGCTCGGCGCCGTGGACGTGGCCGAGTTGATGACGGTGGGCCAGCGACGGGGCGTGGCACCGGGTCGCGACGGTGCGCGTCGCTACGTGGCCAGCGTGGACCTGGCGGCCGGCCGCGTGGAGGTGGGGAGCCTGGAGCAGGTGATGGTGACGCGCGTCGCGTTGGACGAAACGTCATTCACGACGCGGGTCGGTGACCTGGCGGATACGCCGGTCTGGGTTCAGACGAGCGCCCACGGGACGCCCGTCGGTGGGGTCATTCGCCACGACGGCCCGTGGTCAGTCGAGTTCGTCACCGCGAATCGACCCATCGCCCCCGGTCAGTCGGTCGTCTTCTACGACCGTGACGAACCTACGATTGCCGTGGGCGCGGCGATCGTGTCGCCGTCGTGACCGATCCATCGGCTCGCGCGACGTGGCTGCGCGACGAGATTGCTCGTCACAACGAGGCGTACTTCATTCGCGACGCGCCGCTCATCCCCGATGCGGATTACGACGAGCTCGTTCGTGAACTTCGTCACCTCGAAGCCGAGCACCCCGCCTTGGCCACCGTGGACTCACCGAGCGCCAGCGTTGGCGCTACACCCAGCGACACGTTTCGGCCCGTTCAGCACGCCCAAGCGATGCTCAGCCTCGACAACGCGTTCGACGAGAGCGAGCTGCGAACGTGGGCCGACCGGGTGGTGCGGGCGCTGTCGAAAGATCCGGACCGTCTGAGCTGTTCGGTCGAACCCAAGATCGACGGGCTGGCCCTGTCGATCACCTACCTCGATGGCGTACTTAGTCAGGCCGCGACACGCGGTGACGGCACGGTTGGCGAGGACGTCACCGCCAACGTTCGAACGATCTCGTCGGTCCCCTCGCGCCTGGGCGCAACGTTGGGACGCGTTGACGTTCGAGGGGAGGTCTACCTCGCCAAATCGGACTTTCGCGATCTGAACGAACGCCAACGCCTCCGCGGTGATCGAGAGTTCGCCAATCCGCGCAACGCCGCCGCGGGGAGTCTGCGTCAGAAGGACCCGGCGGTGACCGCGACACGTCCCTTGTCGTTTCTGGCGTACCAGGTGATTGATCCACAGAACCGCATCGGGGCCACAACCCAGTCGGCGCTGTTCAGTCGGTTACGCGAACTGGGATTCCTCGTGGCGGCTGAGGCGACGACGGAGGTTGGTGTCGAGGCGATAGTGGCGCGTAGCTCGTGGTTCGAGACGCACCGCCACGACTTGGACTACGACGTCGACGGCGTGGTCGTCAAACTCGATGGCTTCGGTGAACGTTCGTCTCTGGGCTCGACGTCGCGCGCCCCCCGCTGGGCCATCGCGCGCAAGTTTCCCCCCGAGGAGCGAACGACGCGGCTGCTGGCCATTGAGGTCTCGATCGGTCGAACCGGGCGCGCCACGCCCTACGCGGTGCTCGAGCCAGTGAACGTGGCGGGTTCGACGGTGTCGATGGCCACGCTGCACAACCAAGACCAGGTTCTCGCGAAGGATGTCCGCCCGGGTGACCTGGTAATCGTTCGCAAGGCCGGCGATGTCATACCCGAGGTCGTGGGCGCGGTGCCTAGTGAGCGCGGCGAGCGCGGCGAGCGATGGATCTTTCCCGCCGAGTGCCCGGAATGCGGCGGTCCACTCGAGCGCGTCGGCGATGAACGCGATATCTACTGCGTGAATCCCTCGTGCCCGGCGAGGCTGCTCCAGCAGGTCGTTCACTTTGCTTCGAGGGGCGCGCTCGATATCGAGGGGCTGGGTGAGCAGCGCGCCGCGCAACTGATTCAGGCCGGACTCGTGCGCGACGTCGCCGATCTGCCCACCCTTCGCGTGGAGGACCTGGTAGGACTCGAGGGCCTCGCGAGTGTCTCGGCGGCGTCGCTCGTGGCCGCGATTGCGGGAGCGAAGGTCCAGCCGCTGAGCCGCCTGCTCGTTGCCCTCGGTATTCGTCACGTCGGGCCAGTCGCCGCGCGCGCGCTAGCCGCGTGGTTTCTCACCTACGGCGACCTGGCCGCCGCGCCGCTGGCCGAGCTCGAGGCCGTCGACGGCGTCGGACCCGTGATTGCCGCGTCGGTGCACCGATTCGTGCGATCGCCCGAGGGCGCGGAGCGACTGCATCGACTGGAAGAGGCCGGATTCACGCTATTCGAACCTCGCGCGACGGCCCTGGACCAGACGCTCGCCGGTCGTGCGGTCGTGGTGACGGGCACGTTGGCTGGTTTCAGCCGCGAGCAGGCCGAGTCGGCCATCGTCGCGCGCGGCGGCACCGCACCCGCTACGGTATCGGCCAAGACGTACTGCGTCGTCGTGGGCCAGTCACCGGGGATGAGCAAGGTAACTCGAGCGCGCCACCTCGGCGTACCGGTGGTCGGGGAGGCGGAGTTCGAGGGACTCCTCGTGACTGGCGCGTGGCACACCACCATTGCCGACGCCGGGGACGCCGCGCTCTAGGGTTAACGTTGATCATGCCCACCTTCTCGTTCTCGCCCGGCCATGAGGTCGTTGGTCGGTATCGCATCACCGAGGCGTTGGGAATTGGGTCGACCGCCGAGGTCTACGTCGCCGAGGACCCCGTCTTGCACCGCACGGTCGCGGTGAAGTTTCTCCTGCCTCAACTGGCGGCCTTCGAGGACGTTCGCCGGGCCTTTCGTGAGCAGATCATTCGTGCGGCCACGCTCAATCATGCGCACCTGGCGCGCGTGTACGACGGGGGACAGGAGTCCGGCTCGATTTTCATGGTTACCGAATACTTCGCCGGCGGCACGCTCGAAGACGTGCTCGCCGCGGGACGGCGACTCGACGTCGATGACGCGGCCAAACTCGGGCGCGACGTGGCGAGCACGCTGGCCTACCTGCACGCGAACGACATCACGCTGGGCACGTTGTCGCCCCGCAAAATCCTCATCGATGATCAAGGGGGCGTGCGCGTGAGCGACGTAGCGCTCGCCGGCCTTCGTGCTCGACACCCCGGACAGTGGTCACGTCAAGACGTTCGCTACCTCAGTCCTGAACAGGCGCGAGGCGAGCCCGCCACCCCGCAGTCCGACGTCTACGCGCTGGCCCTGATTCTCTTCGAAGTCGTCACCGGGGACAGTCCCTTCGAAGCGATGAGCGCCGACGAAATGCTGCGCGCGCGCATTGACAACCCGCTGCCGATCCGTGCGGAACTCGGTGCGCTCGACATGATGCTCGCCCAGGCCGCCGTCCCCGACGCGACGTTGCGGCTGTCGGCCGAGCAATTCGCGAACCGACTTGGTGGGGCCATCGCCGACGCCGCGCCACTCGCCATCGCGACGACTCGGGGCTCGGTGCCCCTGCTGGCCGGCTATCAGCCGGCCGAGCCACGGACGTCGATCGGGTTTCGCCCACCCTCCGCGGACCAGATCGCGGGGTCGTCGCACGAATCGCCCCCCGACCCGACTTTTCCGCGCGCGCAGCCGTCGCGCCGCGCCGCACACGCGTCGGCCAGTGACGCCACGCGCGCGCCGCGACGCGCCGAGCCGTACCCCGTCGTGCCACCACCGCGCCGTCGGCGCTCGGCCCTGGTCGTCGGCGCCGTCCTCGTCGTGGCCCTGGCGGGTGGCGCCGTGTGGAAGTTGGGGTTTACGACCTCGAGCGTGACCGTGCCGTCGCTCGTGGGGCTGACCACGGCCCAGGCGACCTCCCAAGTGAGCAGCGACGGCCTGAGTGTCGACGTGGCGCGCCACGAGCACTCGCCATCGGTGCCCGCCAAACAGATCATCACGCAGACGCCCGCGGCGGGCAGTGCGGCGAAATCTGGTTCCAGCGTCGCCGTCACGGTGTCGGACGGACCACTGCTGGTCACCGTTCCCTCGGTGCTCGGCCAGAGCTGTGCCGCGGCCACGACGATTCTCGCGCACGTGAAGGTCGTCGGACACTGTCCAACATCGGCGGCCGTCGTCAGCACCGTGCCGATCGGACAAGTCGTTGAGGTGCTGTACCGCGGCCACGTCGATCCGGCGCAGGTTCCCCAGGGCTCGTCGGTCGTGCTGGCGATGAGTCGTGGTCCGGTACCCTCCAGCCCGACGACGTCGACCGCTACGTCCACGACGACGCCGTCGGGATCGACCACCTCGACGACAGTGCCCGCGACGGCGGCGGGTCCACGTCCGGTGCCCAATGTCATTGGGATGGGTCAGGCCCAGACCATTGCGGCCTTCCGTAAGGCGGTGCTGTTCTTTCGACCCAAGGGTCCGGGATCGGCCACGCTCACCTGGACCAAGGTGGTCTCGACGATTCCCGCACCGGGGACACTGGTTCCCTATCGCTCCACCATCATCGTGAACGTCAAGTGAACGTCCGGTGCGACCTGTGCGAGGCGGCCCCGCTGACGACCCGTTATTTCGCTGACGACCTCTGCTGGATCGCCGACTGCGAGATCTGCCTGGTGCCCATGGTCGTGTGGCGACAGCACGTGCCGACACCGCCGGCGGACGTGAAAGACGCGCTCCGCGAGCGCCTCGCGGCCGTCGCCGACCGCGAGCTCGGGGCTGGGAACTGGACCATCGACGATCACATGCGCAATATCAAGGATCACTACCACGCGCACGCACGACGCCGGCCATTCGGGCTTCTCAGCGCCGGCTAGCGCGTCGGTAGTATCGAGATACGACCAACAAGGAGCGACAAATGGGTGTGTTAGAGGGACGCGTGGCGATCATCACGGGAGCCGGTCGCGGCATCGGACGAGAGCACGCCCTGCTCTTCGCCGCCGAGGGTGCTCGCGTCGTGGTCAATGACTTTGGTGGCGCACTTGATGGCTCGCGGAGCACGGCCTCACCGGCTGAGGAGGTCGTAGCGGAGATCCGCGACTTCGGTGGTGAGGCCGTCGCCAATCACGACAACGTCGCCGAATGGGATGGTGGCGCCCGCCTGGTGCAGAACGCGATTGAATCCTTCGGCGACCTTCACGTACTGGTGAACAACGCCGGCATTCTGCGTGACCGGGTGCTCGTCAACCTGTCCGAAGACGACTGGGACTCGGTCATCAACGTGCACCTGAAGGGGCATTTCGTGCCGACGCGACACGCCGCCACCTACTGGCGCGAACGTGCCAAGGCCGGTCACCCCGTGGCGGCCGCGGTCATCAACACCTCGTCGACCTCGGGTCTGTTGGGCAACGTCGGTCAGTCCAACTACGGGGCGGCGAAGGCGGGGATCGCCGCCTTCACCGTGATCATCGCCGAGGAGCTCGGTCGCTACGGGGTGCGGGTAAACGCGATCGCCCCCGCCGCCCGAACGCGCATGACCGAGTCAACGCCGGGCCTCGCCGACTACGTCGTGAAACCGACTGACGAGGCCGTCTTTGACGTCTGGGACCCGGCGAACATCTCGCCACTCGTGGCGACCCTCGCGATGGAGTCGTGCACGGCCACCGGTCGCGTCTTTTTCGTGCAGGGCGGAACCGTGCGACTCTTTCAGAACTGGACGATGACCGAAACCCTGGAACGCGACGACCGCTGGACGATCGCCGACCTCGCGGCGCAGCTGCCGACGCTACTCGGGTGACCCCAGGCGCCACTGACGGCGCCGGTGATCCGCCTCCATCGCGACCGCCCCGGGACCGGCCCTCGAGACACGTCGGTCGGACCGGTAGTCTGTGACCCATGACGACTGCGATCTTGCCCGGATGTGAGCCGTTCGAGGCGGTCGGCGGTCCCGTCGGCGTCCTGGTCCTGCACGGATTCACCGGTAATCCGACTTCCGTGCGACCGCTCGCTGAGTCGCTGGCCGCCGACGGGTTCACGGTGTCATTGCCGAGACTGCCGGGACACGGCACCTCGGTGGAGGACATGATGACGACCACGTGGGCCGACTGGTCGGGGGCCGCGCTGACTGCCTACGACGAGCTCGCCCAGCGCACGACACGTCGGGCCGTGGTCGGGCTGTCGATGGGCGGGGGACTCAGTGCCTACGTCGCGCAACGTCGAGCCGACGTCGCGGCGTGCGTGTTCATCAACCCGTTGGTCAAGCCCCCCGCGCCCGAGTTGCTCGATGGGCTCGCCCAGTTGCTCGATGCCGGCGTTGGGACCATTGACGCGATCGGGTCGGACGTCAAGCGAGCAGGGGTAGCGGAACTCGCGTACGCTGCGACGCCCCTTACGTGTGCGAAGAGCCTCTTCGACGGCGTAGCCGCGCTCTACCAATCCCTCGACCTGATTACCGCGCCGAGCTTGCTGCTCTCGAGCCGTGAAGACCACGTGGTCACCTCGGACAACGGCGATGACCTGATGGCGCGCGTCAGCGGACCGATTGAGCGGGTGTGGCTGGACGACTCCTACCACGTCGCGACGATCGACAACGACCGCGCCCTCGTCGAGTCGCTCACGCGTGACTTTATCCATCGAGCGGTGGGACGGTGAGCGACCTGACCCGCGACGAGGTGGCGCACGTCGCCCGTCTGGCCCGGTTACGCCTGACCGAGTCCGAGCTCGATCTCTTCACCAGCCAGCTCGCCCAGGTCCTTGACCACGCGGCCGACATGGGGTCCCTTGACCTCGTTGACGTGGAGCCCACGGCTCACCCCTTCGGGTTGATCAACGTGGTGCGCGACGATGTCGTACGGCCCAGTCTCAGTCACGACGCCGTCTTGGCGATGGCGCCGGACGTCGAGGATGGTCGATTCGCCGTGCCGCGCATCATGGGCGAGGCACCGTGAGCGCTCGTGAGCTCGCCGAAGCGGTTCGTCGGGGTGAACGAACGGCGCAGTCACTCCTCGAGGCCTCGTTGCGTGCCATCGACGAGCGCAACGATGAGCTGCACGTGTTCTTGCACGTCGACGAGCCCGGCGCGCGAGCGGCGGCCAGGTTGGTTGACGACCGCGTCGCGCGCGGTGAGGACCCCGGACGACTGGCCGGGGTGCCCATTGCCCTCAAGGACAACCTGTGTCAGACCGGGGTTCCGACCACGTGCTCCTCGCGGATTCTCGAGGGATGGCGTCCGCCCTACAGCGCCACGGTCATCGACCGGCTGATCGGCGCGGGCGCCGTGCCCGTTGGCAAGACGAATCTCGACGAGTTCGCGATGGGGTCCTCGACCGAGACGTCGGCCTTCGGGCCCACGCGCAACCCGCTTGACCCGACTCGGGTCCCCGGTGGATCCTCGGGGGGCTCGGCAGCCTCGGTGGCGGCCGGCATGACCCCGCTGGCCCTCGGCAGCGACACCGGCGGATCGATCCGCCAGCCCGCCGCGCTGTGCGGCATCGTCGGGGTCAAGCCGACCTACGGCATGGTCTCGCGATACGGTCTCATCGCGTTCGCCAGTTCGCTCGACCAGATCGGGCCCTTCGCCGCCGACGTCGCCGACGCGGCCCTGTTGCTCGAGGTGATCGCCGGACACGATCCCATGGACTCAACGTCACTGCCCGAGCCCGCGCCCGACCTTCTCGCGCACCTCGACGATGGCGTCGCGGGCCGCCGCGTTGGACTGGTACGTGAACTCCTTGACGGCGCTGACCCCGAGATCGTGGCTGCCGTTGAGCGCGCCACTGGCGTCCTGCGCGACGCGGGCGCCACGGTGGTGGAGTTGTCGATTCCCGAGCTGCGTCTCGGGCTGAGCGCGTACTACCTCATCGCGCCGGCCGAGGCATCGAGCAATCTGGCGCGCTACGACGGCGTGCGCTACGGGCTACGCGTGGACGGCGACGACGTGACCGCGATGAACGAGGCCACGCGTACCGCGGGATTCGGGGCCGAGGTGAAGCGGCGCATCATGCTCGGCACGTACGCGCTGTCGGCGGGTTACTACGACGCGTATTACGGTCAGGCGCTGAAGGTGCGTACCCAGATGATCGAGGCGTTTCGGCGGGCCTATCAGCGCGTTGACCTGCTCATTGGGGCCACCACACCGTCGGTGGCCTTTCCCTTTGGTTCAAAGACCAACGACCCGATGGCGATGTACCTGTCGGACGTCTTCACGATTCCGACCAATCTCGCGGGAGAGGCCGCTCTGTCACTGCCGTTCGGCCGTGGCGAGGCCGATCTGCCGATCGGGGTGCAACTGCTCGGACCCGGGCGCAGTGAGCCGCTGCTCTTCGCCGCGGCGCGGGTCCTCGAGCGGGTGGAGCGAGGATCGTGACGCTGGCCGATGGTTGGGAGATGGTGATCGGCTTGGAGGTGCATACCGAGTTGCGTACCGCCACCAAGATGTTCTGTGGCTGCGCGAACACCTTCGGGGCCGAGCCCAACACCAACGTGTGCCCCGTGTGTCTGGGACTACCCGGTTCGCTGCCCGTCTTGAACGTGCGAGCCGTGGACATGGCGATGGCGATCGGCACGGCGCTGAACTGCACCATCCAGCGCTCGACCTTTCACCGCAAGAACTACTTCTACCCAGACATGCCCAAGGACTACCAGATCTCCCAGTACGACCTGCCGATCAACGCCAACGGCTTCCTCGACCTGTCTGACGCGACGCGCGTCTCGATCGAACGAGCCCACCTCGAGGAGGACACGGGCAAGTCGACCCACCTCGGCGGCGGCGGACGGATTCACGGCGCCGACCGGTCGCTCGTTGACTACAACCGCTCGGGCGTTCCGCTCGTGGAGATCGTGTCGGGTCCCGACATGCGTTCGGCGGCGCAGGCTCGACGCTACGCGAGCGAACTGCGCGCGGTCCTGATCGCCACGGGCGCCTCGGACGGGCGCATGGAGGAAGGATCAATGCGCATCGACGCCAATGTCTCGGTGCGACGAAGCGGCGAACCATTCGGCACGCGCTGTGAGATCAAGAATCTGAACTCCCTGCGCAGCCTCTACCACGCGATCGAGTTCGAAGCGCAACGACAGGTGGCGCTGCTTGAGGACGGCGGCGTGGTGCGCCAGGAGACGCGGCACTGGGACGAGAACGTTGGTGCGACCTCGACGATGCGGGTCAAGGAAGAGGCCGAGGACTACCGGTACTTCCGCGAGCCCGATCTGGTCGACCTCGCGCCCGACGACGCGTGGCGAGCCCGGGTTTCGGCCGGTCTCGGTCCCCTACCGGCGCAGCGCCGCGCCGAGTTGCTCGCGTTGCTCGCCACCGCGACACCGGCGCAGCGCGACGCGATCGACGTGGTCATTGACCTCGGCCTCGAGCGCTACGTCCACGCGGCCTCGAGCGCGGGCGTCGACGTCGGGGTGGCGCTGTCGCGGGTCGCCAACGAGCTGGCCGGCGTGGACGACGTGAGTCGGCTGTCCACCGGGGCCTTCACCGAGACACTCGCGATGGAGACCCGAGGTGAGCTGTCCGCCACCCAGGCCAAGGCGGTGTTGGCCGATCTCCTACGCGGCGACGGCGACGTCAGCGCGGTCGTGGCGGCTCGGGGATTTGAGCAGCTGTCTGGTGCGTCGCTCGCCGAGACTATTACGTCACTGATCGAGTCCAACCCCGACGAGTGGCGTCGATACTGCGCCGGCGACGACAAATTGGCGCAGTTCTTCATCGGACTCGTCATGCGCGAAACCCGTGGCCGGGCCAATGGTCGAGCCGTGGTGAGCGACCTCGAAGCGCGGCGCTAGCCGCCAACTGATGCTGGTCGGCCACGCCGACGCGGTGGTCGTGATCCGCGTCGAGGTCGGCCGTCGCAAGGTAGGGAAAGGTCGGGCGAGTGAGCCTTCGTAGACTGCGTACATGAGCACGCACCCGACTCCGCGAAGCACCGACGTCACCCTCGGCAAGGGCCGCGCGCCGGCCCGATCCATGCTGCGCGCGATGGGTCTGGGCGACGACGACATGGTCAAAGCGCAAATCGGGGTGGCCTCGAGCTGGAACGAGGTGACGCCGTGCAATCTGCCGCTCGACCGATTGGCCAAGCGAGCGAAGGTGGCGGTGCGCGACGCGGGCGCCATCCCGTTCGAGTTCGTCACGATCGCGGTTTCCGACGGCATATCGATGGGCCACGAGGGGATGCGCGCCTCACTGGTCTCGCGCGAGGTGATCGCTGATTCGGTCGAGACGGTCATGCACGCTGAACGTTTTGACGCACTCGTGACCTTCGCGGGCTGTGACAAGTCGTTGCCCGGCATGCTGATGGCGGCGGCTCGCCTGGACGTGCCCAGCGTGTTCCTGTACGGCGGCACGATCATGCCGGGTCAACTCAACGGTGAGGCCCTCGACATTACGTCGGTCTTCGAGGCGGTTGGGGCGAACGCCGTGGGCGCGATGAGCGACGAGACCCTGCGCGAGATCGAACTCGCCGCGTGTCCCGGCGAGGGCAGTTGCGCGGGTATGTTCACCGCCAACACGATGGCGAGCGTGGGCGAGGCTCTCGGCATGTCCCTGCTCGGCAGCGCGAGCGTGCCATCTATCGATCCGCGCCGCGACCAGTACGCCTACGACTCGGGTCTCGCGGTCGTGAACCTCCTCGACCGGGGGATCACCGCTCGCCAGATCATGACGCGCGAGGCCTTCGAGAACGCGATTGCCGTGGTGATGGCGCTGGGTGGATCTACCAACGCCGTGTTACACCTGCTCGCCATCGCCCACGAGGCGCGCGTGCCGCTCGAACTCGACGACTTCAATCGCGTGGCGTCGCGGGTTCCCCACATTGGCGACACCAAGCCCCACGGCCGGTATCACATGAGTGACATCGACGCCGTTGGCGGCGTGCCGGTCGTGCTCGCGCACCTGCTCGAGCGCGGTCTGCTGCACGGCGACGTCATGACGGTCTCGGGCCACACCATGGCCGAGAGCCTCGAGGCGTTCAGTGCCCGTCGACCCGACGGCGAAGTCGTGCACGACCTCGACCATCCACTGCACGACCGCGGCGGGATCGCGGTGTTGCGGGGGTCCCTCGCGCCGCGCGGCGCGGTCGTGAAGGTGGCGGGGATCGACGAGTTGCACTTCCGGGGCGCCGCGCGCGTCTTCGACGGCGAAGACGCCGCCATGACGGCGATCCTGGCTGGCGAGATCCAACCCAATACCGTCGTCGTCATTCGCTACGAGGGGCCCAAGGCGGGACCAGGCATGCGCGAGATGCTCGCGGTTACCGGAGCCATGAAGGGGGTCGGACGAGGCAGTGACTCAGCGCTGGTCACCGACGGCCGATTTAGCGGCGGCACGCACGGCTTCTGCGTTGGCCACGTCGCGCCCGAGGCGCTCGATGGCGGCCCGATTGGGCTGGTCGAGGACGGCGACGTCATCGAGATCGACGTCAACGAGCACACGATCGAGCTCCTCGTTGACCCCGAGGTGCTGGCCGAGCGCGCGTTGCGCCGCCCAGCGTTCACGCCGCGCTACTCGACTGGTGTGCTCGAGAAGTTTGCTCGGCTGGTCCAGGGCGCCGAGACCGGCGCGGTCACGTCGCGCTGACCCGCCGGCGCATCGACCGAGCGCCTTGAAAGCCCGTCACGGTTGTGCTTAGATGGGGGCGTGACGTCCGGGCGCCTGATTCTGGTAGTAGGGGATAGGCGCCGGTAGTCACGTCATTGCGTACACCGGAGGCCTCCCAAACGGGAGGCCTTTTTGTTTATATCGACGGAAGTAGGAATCGTGCAGTTAACTGGCGCGCAAGCGTTGATCAAGAGCCTCGAACAACAGGGGGTCGACACCATCTTCGGTCTGCCCGGCGGCGCCATTCTGCCGGTCTACGACCCGCTGCTCGACTCGTCAATTCGCCACATTCTGGTTCGCCACGAGCAGGGTGCCGGTCACATGGCCGAAGGCTACGCCCTGGCGACCGGTCGAGCGGGCGTGGCCATGGTAACGAGCGGCCCCGGCGCGACCAATATTGTGACCCCAATCACCAACGCCCACATGGACTCGACGCCGCTGGTCGTCATCACCGGCCAGGTGGCCACGAGTTCCATCGGACTCGACGCCTTCCAGGAGTGCGACATCACGGGTATCACGATGGGCATCACCAAACACAACTTCCTCGTCCAGTCGGCCCACGAACTGCCCCGCGCGGTCGCGGCTGCGTTTCACCTGGCCACCACCGGGCGGCCCGGTCCCGTGCTGATCGACGTGCCCAAGGACGTGGCGCAGTCGACGATGGAGTGGTGGTACCCCACGAGCGTCGACGAGTACGACCTGCCGGGCTATCATCCCACCGTCGAGCTCGACGAGGCGGCGGTCGCGCGCTGCGTGGCCCTGATCGCCCAGTCCGAGCGTCCAGTGCTCTACGTGGGCGGCGGGGCGCTCAAGTCGCGCGCCTCGGCCGAGTTGCTCGCGTTCGCCGATCGCACCCGGATCCCGGTCGTGACGACCCTGATGGCCCGGGGCGTCTTTCCCGACTCGCACGACCAGCACCTCGGAATGCCCGGCATGCACGGCGTCTACGCCGCGGTGATGGCCATTCAGCGCAGTGACCTGCTGATTGCCCTCGGCGCGCGCTTCGACGATCGGGTCACCGGCAAGATCGCGGCGTTCGCGCCCGAGGCGAAGGTCATCCACGTTGATATCGACCGGGCCGAGTTCGGCAAGATTCGCCGTCCCGATGTCGCCCTGCAGACCGACGTGGCGACGGCGTTGCGGGCCTGGGACGCCGCCGGGGCCGCGCCGCGCGCCCTCGACGGTTGGTGGCGCGAAATTGGCCAGTGGCGGTCCGAGTACCCACTGGTTTACGACGAGCCCGAAGCCAACGGGCCACTGCGGCCTCAGCACGTCATCGAGTCGATTGCTCGAACCGCACCCCCGGGCACGATCGTGGCGTCCGGCGTCGGGCAGCACCAGATGTGGGCCGCGCAGCACTGGAAGTTTGAAGAGCCCAACAGCTGGGTCAACTCGGGTGGCGCGGGGACGATGGGTTTCGGCGTGCCGGCGGCCATCGGCGCCAAGGTCGGACGACCCGACCGAACGGTCTGGTGCATCGATGGTGATGGTTGCTTCCAGATGACCGCCCAGGAACTGGTGACCGCGCGTTCCGAGGGCATCCCCATCAAGGTAGCGATCCTCAACAACGCGTACCTCGGCATGGTGCGCCAGTGGCAGGAGATGTTCTACGACGAGCGCTACAGCGAGGTATATCTGTCGGCCGACCTGCCCGACTACGTCAAGTGGGCCGAGGCCATGGGTTGCGTCGGCTTGCGCGCGACGAACGTGAAGGAGATGAACGACGTCATCGACGAGGCCCACGCGATCAACGATGTTCCGGTGGTGATCGACTTTCGCACCGATTCCTCGGAGAAGGTCTTCCCGATGGTGGCCGCCGGAGCGAGCAACGACGACATCATGGTTCACCCGTCCCAGCGTGGTGGGCGATGAACACGCCCGAGCCCTTCGCCGGCGAGGTCACGCACTCCCCAGTGCGTCACCACATCTTGTCGGTGCTGGTCGAGAACAAGTCGGGCGTGCTGGCCCGTATTGCGGGGATGTTCGCGCGGCGCGGGTTCAACATCTACTCGCTGGCGGTGGCGCCCGCGGAGAGCCACGCGCGCTTCTCGCGGGTCACGATCGTCGTGGACGCAGAGTCGGCGCCCCTCGAGCAGATCGTCGGTCAGCTCGACAAGTTGGTGAACGTGGTGGCGATAACCGATATCGCGCCGCGCGAGGCCGTCGAACGCGAGCTTTTGCTCGCGACGATCAAGACCGACGTGAGCAACCGGACCCCGTTACTGGACACGTTGGGTGGAGCGGGCGCGGCCATCGTTGACGTCGATCCCGGGGCGGTCACGGTGATGTTGGCCGGAACGCCGGCCGCGTGCGACGCCCTCGAGCGCGACCTCGAGGCCTTCGCGGACGTTGAACTCCACCGGACCGGCCGCGTCGCTCTCCCTAGACTTGGACGAGCCACCCCGGCCGACGAGCAGCAGAAGGACTGAACCATGACCACCATGTACTACGAGGCCGACGCCAATCCCGAGGTACTGCGCGGCAAAAAGATCGCCATCCTCGGCTACGGCTCCCAGGGCCACGCCCACGCCCTCAACTTGCACGACGGCGGTTACGACGTGCGCGTCGGGTTGCGGCCCGAATCGTCGTCGGTATTCAAGGCGGAGGAAGCGGGTCTTCGGGTCCTCGGGATCGCCGACGCGGCGGCCGAGGCCGACATCATCATGATGCTGCTGCCCGACACCGAGCAGAAGCGGATCTACGACCTCGAGGTCGCGCCGCACCTGACGGCCGGCAAGTGCCTGCTCTTCGCGCACGGGTTCAACATTCGCTTCAAGCTGATCACGCCACCGACCGACGTCGACGTGGCCATGGTCGCGCCCAAGGGTCCGGGTCACCTGGTGCGTCGCACGTTCCTCGAAGGTGGCGGCGTGCCGTCGCTGATCGCGGTCGAGCAGGACGCCACGGGACGCGCTTACGAGCTCGCGCTGGCCTACGCGCACGGGATCGGGGCGACGCGCGCGGGCGTGCTCGAGACGACCTTCACCGAGGAGACCGAGACCGACCTGTTCGGCGAACAGGCCGTTCTCTGCGGCGGCGTGAGCGCCCTGGTCAAGGCGGGCTACGAGACGTTGGTGGAAGCCGGCTACCAGCCCGAGAGCGCGTACTTCGAATGTCTGCACGAACTGAAGTTGATCGTCGATCTCATGTACGAAGAAGGTATTACCGGGATGCGGTTTTCGGTCTCGGACACCGCCGAATACGGTGACCTGACTCGCGGACCGAGGATTATCACCGACCAGGTGAAGACCGAGATGAAGAAGGTCCTCACCGAGATCCAGGACGGTACGTTCGCGGCCGAATGGATCCAGGAGAACGAGATCGGCCGCCCGCGCTATCGAGAGTTGCGCGAGGTCGGCAAGAAGCACCCCATCGAAGAGATCGGCACCAAGCTTCGCGCGATGATGCCGTTCGTCTCGGCCGGCAAGCAGAAGGTCGCCGAGGTCTCCGGCGGCGACACCGATTAGGCGTCAGCGCTCTTCGGCGTCGCGAGCCACGCCACGAGCGATGGCCGGAAAGACGAGGCCGTGAAACGGCGCGACGGCGTACCAGTAGGCCCGGCCGCCGAGCCCTCGCGGCTTGAAGCGTGCGCGCTGGGTGATGCGCGTGACGGCGCCCACCGTCTCGAGGTGCCACTCGAGGTACGCCTCACCGGGCAGAACCATCTCGGCGCGCAGTCGAACCAGCCGCGGGGCCTCGAGGCGCTCGACGCGCCAGAAGTCGAGGAAGTCGCCGACGCGAAGTTCGCTCGGGTGACGTCGACCGCGGCGCAGCCCGGGGCCACCCCAGAGCCGATCGATGAGTCCGCGCAACCGCCAGAGCCATTCGCCCCGGTACCAGCCGTGGTCCCCGCCGACGGCACAGATCGCGGCGTAGCAGGCCTCGGCCGAAGCGTTGGCGTCGACGACGCGAACATCGGTGAGCTCGGTGCCGCCGGCCCACACCGGGTCGGTCGTGTAGGGACGAAATGGCTGCAGGTCGGCGTCGGTGAAGGTCGTGGGCACCTCATCGCGGTCCGTGACGCCGAGCGCCAGGGCGATCGCGTCGCGCAGCGTCCGACGGGGCGCGCCGAACATCGCGAGCGTCGACGGATTTGACACGACCACCTCGTTCACGAGGCTGTCAACGAGTGGCCGGGCCAGCGACGCCGGAACGGGAGTGACCAGGCCCACCCAGTGGCTCGAGAGCCGCGGCGTCAGGACGGGGACCGGAATCAGTCGACGGGGGGCGAGGCCGGCCACCTGGGCGTACGTCGCCATCATCTGGGCGTAGGAGACAACGTCCGGCCCGCCGATCTCGAAGACGCCCGTGAGCGGCGGCGCCGCGTCAATGGCTCGTACCAGGTAGTCCAAGACATCCGAGATGGCGATCGGCTGGGATCGCGTCGCGACCCACTTCGGGGTGACCATAATCGGCAGCACCTCGACGAGGTAGCGCAGCATCTCGAAGCTCGCCGAACCCGAGCCGATGATCACGGCCGCGCGCAGCTCAGTCACCGGCACCGGCCCGCACGCCAGTGCGCGACCGACGTCGTGGCGACTCTTTAGGTGGGCGCTCAAGTTCGCGTCCTCGCGGCCCATCCCGCCTAGGTAGACGATGCGCCCCACGCCGGCCGCCGCGGCGGCCGCGCTGAAGTGAGCGGCGTCGGAGGTCTCGCGGGCCACCCAGTCGGCGCCGTCACCGATACCGTGGACCAGGTAGACGGCGACGTCGACGTCGGCCAGCGCCGCTTCGAGTGGCCCGCCCACTGACCCCGCCACGATCTCGACCTCGCCGCGCCACGGCGCACGATCGAGTTTGGCCGGCGTTCGCACGAGGCAGCGCACGCGGTGCGCGTCGGCGAGGAGCAGCGGGACGAGTCGGCCGCCGACGTAGCCAGTGGCGCCGGTGACCAGTACTCGGCCGGCGGTTCGCCCTCTCGGCGCATTGACCGCGATGGCTACAGCTTTCCTACGACGTAGTTGATGCTGGCGCAGAGTGAGGCCACATCATCGGGTTCGACACTCGGAAACATGGCGATGCGCAACTGATTGCGACCAAGTTTGCGGTACGGATCGGTGTCGACGACGCCGTTGGCGCGCAGCACCTTGGCGACCAGCGAGGCGTCCACTGCGTCGTCGAAGTCGATGGTGCCGACCACGTGGCTGCGCTGGCCGGGCTCGGCCACGAACGGCGTCGCGAAGTCCGACGCCTCGGCCCACGTGTAGAGGATCTCGGATGAGCGACGCGATCGCCCGGCGGAAAACGCCAGCCCGCCGTTGTCGTTCATCCACGCGATCTGGCTCGCCAACAGGTGAATGGTGGCCAGCGCGGGGGTGTTGTAGGTCTGGTTGAGCCGCGAATTGTCCAGCGCGATCTTCAGGTCGAAAAAGGCTGGCGTCCATCGGTGCGACGCCGCGAGGTGCTCGATGCGCTCGATAGCACTCGGTGAGCAGAGCGCGAGCCAGAGGCCGCCATCGGACGCGAATGATTTCTGGGGCGCGAAGTAGTAGCAGTCGAACTGCGAGGGGTCGACCATCAGTCCACCGGCGGCCGAGGTCGCGTCGACGGTGACCAGCCCGTGGGCGCCGTCGGGACGCACGATCGGCATCATCACGCCGGTGGAGGTCTCATTGTGGGTGAGGGCGTAGAGGTCCACTGACTCGTCGACGACGGGACTCGGGTGGGTGCCGGGATCGCTCACGATGACCTGGGTCGCCTCGACGTGTGGCGCGGCCTGGGCGGCCGCGGCGAACTTGGAGGAAAACTCACCGAAGCTGAGGTGCTGGCTACGCCGATCGATCAAGTGGAAGGTGGCGGCGTCCCAGAAGCAGGTCGTACCGCCGTTGCCGAGCAACACCTCGTAGCCCTCGGGCAGATTGAAAAGCGCGCGCAGTCCGTCGCGCACCTCGCCGACCTTATTTCGCACCGTCGCCTGGCGATGCGAGGTGCCCAGGTACGTTGGCGCGTCGGCCAGGAGGGCGTCGAGTTGCGCGGCGCGAACTTTGGATGGTCCCGATCCGAATCGTCCGTCGCGAGGTAGGAGGTCAGAGGGGATGCTGAGGCGTTCGGGGGAGGTCATAGACTACCTATCTTACGGACTAGGAAACGGAGTGGCGATGGGCGCGCGCGTCAGCGACCGATTGAGGGGCTTGGCGCCGAGTGCCACGCTCGCCGTAGACGCCAAAGCGAAGTCGCTCAGGGCCGCCGGTGAACCCGTCATCGTCTACGGGGCGGGCGAACCCGACTTTCCAACACCCGAGCACATCGTTGCGGCCGCCGCCGCGGCGTGCCACGACCCGGTGAACTACAAGTACACCCCGACTGCCGGACTACCCGAGTTGCGCGACGCGATCGTTGCGAAGACCCGTCGTGACTCGGGTCTTGAGATCGCCGCCACACAGGTTCTGGTGACCAATGGCGGCAAGCACGCCATCGCGACGGCGTTCGCCACACTGTTGGATCCGGGTGACGAGGTGTTGATCCCGGCGCCCTACTGGACGACCTACCCCGAATCGGTGTACCTCGCCGGTGCCACGCCCGTGGCGGTTATGACGAGCGAGTCCCACGGCTTTCGAGTCACCGTTGAGGATCTTGAGCGGCACCGTACCGACAAGACCAAACTGCTCGTCTTCGTCTCCCCGTCGAACCCCACCGGCGCCGTCGTCGCGCCCCAGGACGTCGCGGCGATCGGCCGCTGGGCCGCGGAGCACGACCTGTGGGTGCTCTGCGACGAAATCTACGAGCACCTGGTCTACGGCAACGCGCGCCACGTGTCGATGCCGGTCGTCGCGCCGGAGCTGGGTGACCGCTGGGTGATCGTGAACGGCGTCGCGAAGACGTACGCGATGACCGGCTGGCGCGTTGGCTGGATGATGGGTCCACCCGACGTCGTCAACGCCGCCGTCAACTACCAGAGTCAGACGACGTCGAACATCTCTAACATCTCCCAACGTGCCGCGATCGCGGCCCTGAACGGTGACCTCGCCGCGGTGGCGGCCATGCGAAGCGCCTTCGATCGTCGACGTCAGACGATGGTCGCGATGCTGAACGGCATTGACGGGGTCGCGTGCGCCGAGCCCGAAGGAGCGTTCTATTGCTTCGCGAACGTCGAAGGACTGCTCGGACGCACCTTGGCCGGACGCGTCGCGCACAGTTCCGCCGAGCTCGCCGAGCAGTTACTCGAGACGATCAAGATCGCGGTCGTACCTGGTGAAGCGTTCGGCTCGCCGGGCTACTTCCGACTGAGCTACGCCCTCGGTGACGACGACCTGGTTGAGGGACTCAACCGGCTCGGTGCGTTGGTGGAGGCGGGCGCGTGACGCTCGTCGCGACGAGAAACGACGAAAGGTGAAACGTGGCACGCGTATTGGTAACTGAGGAGATCGCTCCGTCGGGGCTCGAGGCACTTCGAGACGCCGGTCACGAGGTCGACGTCAGGCTCGGCCTGTCGCCGAGCGAACTGATCGCCGCGGTGGCCGGTGCGAACGCCCTGATCATTCGGTCGGCGACCAACGTTGACGCCTCGACGCTCGAAGCCGCCCGCGACCTGGTCGTCGTGGGTCGAGCGGGTATCGGACTCGACAACGTCGACGTCGCCCGCGCGACCGAACTGGGTGTGATGGTGGTCAACGCGCCGCAGTCGAACATCCTCTCGGCTGCGGAACAGACGATGGCGTTGCTGCTCGCTCAGGCCCGTAACGTCCCCCAGGCGCACGCCGCCTTGAAGGCCGGCAAGTGGGAGCGCTCGAAGTGGGAGGGCGTCGAGCTCTACGCCAAAACCCTCGGGATCGTCGGACTCGGCAAGATCGGCGCGCTGGTCGCCCAGCGCGCGCTGGCCTTTGGCATGCGCATCGTGGCCTACGATCCCTACATCTCCGAAGACCGGGCCCGTCACATGGGCGTGGAGTTGATGGACCTCGATCACCTGCTCGCCCAGAGCGACTTCATCACCGTCCACCTGCCCAAGAACAAAGAGACGCTGAACCTGCTCGACGCCGCCGCACTGGCCAAGGCCAAAGTCGGCGTGCGCATTATCAACGCCGCGCGCGGCGGCATCTTGAACGAAGACGACCTCGCGGCCGCCATCCGCTCGGGGCACGTGCAGGGTGCCGCCCTTGACGTGTTCGCCAAGGAGCCCACGACCGAATCGCCCCTGTTCGAATTACCCTCGGTCGTCGTCGTGCCCCACCTCGGTGCCTCGACCACCGAAGCCCAGGACAAGGCGGGGGTCACGATCGCCGAGCAGGTGCTCCTGGCGCTGGCGGGGGACTTCGTGCCGTTTGCCGTGAACGTGTCGGCGGGTGAGGTATCGAACGTCGTGCGGCCATTCATGGGGCTCGCCGAGGTCCTCGGACGATTCATCGGGGGACTCCTGGATGGCAACCCCGCTGACCTTGAGGTGATCTTCCAGGGTGAGCTCGCCGGCGCTGGCACCAAGATCCTGACGTTGTGCGCGCTCAAGGGTTTGCTCAGCGCCACGGGTCATGACGGGGTGTCCTTCGTCAACGCGCCCCAGATGGCCGCGGATCACGGCCTCGCGTGGGGCGAGGTGTCCACGGTCGAGTCACCGGAGTACGTGAACCTCATCACCGTTCGGTCGGGCGATCACGCGGTGTCGGGCACGCTCATGACGATTGGCACGCGCCTCGAGACGCGCATCGTCACCGTGGACGGGCACAGTGTCGAGATACCGCCCGCGGCGACGATGTTGGTGGTTCACAACGACGATCGCCCTGGCATGATCGGCCACGTCGGCTTGGCCCTTGGCGAGGCGCACGTTTCGATCTCGTCGATGGCCGTCGGACCGGACCCGTCGACCAAGACGGCCCTTATGGTCTTGTCAACCTCGACGCCGACGCCACCGGCCGTCATCGAGCGGCTCCGCGCCACCGACGGCATTGAGGACATCCATCTGATCACACTGCGCTAACGCGGGTGATCAGTTAGGAGAAGTAGCTGATCACGTCGATGCGTTCCATGACCTCGTCGCTCAGCAGCGCCATGACGTCCAGGGCCGTCATGTTCTCGCGCACCTGAGCCGCCGAGGACGCGCCGGTGATGACCGTCGAGACGTTGGGGTTCTTCGCGCACCACGCGAGCGAGAGCTGGGTCAGCGTTACGTCGAGCTCGTCCGCGATCACCTTGAGCTCGGCGACCTTGCGATTACGCCCCTCGTCGGTCAACTGCCCCCGCAACCACTCGTAGCCCGGTAGCGTCGCGCGCGAGCCCTCCGGCACGCCGTTCAGGTACTTGCCAGTCAAGAGGCCCGACGCGAGCGGTGACCAAATTGTCGTGCCCAGGCCGATGTCCTCGTAGAGGCGGCGATACTCCTTTTCCACGCGGTCGCGCCAGAGGATGTTGTACTGCGGCTGCTCCATCTGGGGCTTGTGGAGGTGGTGGCGGTCGGCAATGTCGTAGGCCGCGCGAATCTCGTCGGCGCCCCACTCGGAGGTGCCCCAGTAGAGGGCCTTGCCCTGACTCACCATGTCGCTCATGGCCCAAACCGTCTCTTCGATCGGCGTGTTGGGATCGGGTCGGTGGCAGAACACGAGGTCGACGAAGTCCAGTCCCAGGCGCTCCAGCGACGCGTCGATCGCCTGGCTGAGGTACTTGCGATTCAGGGTGTTTCGCATGTTGGGAGCGTCATGGAGGCCCCAGAAGAGCTTGGTGGACACGACGTACTCGTGTCGCTTCCAGCCCAACTCTCGAAAGGCGGCTCCCATGACTCGTTCCGACTCGCCAGCGGCGTACGCCTCGGCGTTGTCAAAGAAGTTAACCCCGGCCTCTTTCGCGGCGGCGAGACACTCCGCGGCCTCCTTGGCCGTTTGAATCTGGTCCCGGTTGGCGAAGGTGACCCAACTGCCAAATGACAAGACGCTGACCTTCAGGCCGGAACGTCCTAGTCGCCGATACTCCATTGCCGACACGATTGCCTCCTTGGGCCTACGCCGCGGGGTTGGGTGGGACCGTCGGCCACTCGTCGTACGACACGGCGTCGATTGACCGGCCCCGCGAAAAGAGCACGATGACACCACCGACAACGGCGATGACGGCCACGACGGCCACGATCTTGACCATGGCTCGCAAGGTTCCCACGCTTCACAGGTTAGCGGCGGCCTGGACAGACGAGCGACGACATGTAGACTGGGCCCATGAGCATCGCAAACGCCACCGAGCTGCTGCTGCACTAGGGCGGGCTCACGCCCGCCCGACGCCCCCGCATCCGCGGGGGTTTTTTGTTTCTCGTTTGCTAGAGGAGATGACGATGACCTCGTATGGGAACCCCCAGCAGTCCAGTTCGATGCCCTTCGCCAAGTATCGCCCGGTGGTGCCGGTCGACCTGGTTGATCGAACGTGGCCCGATCGTCGCCTGACCACGGCACCGCGTTGGTGCAGCGTTGACCTTCGCGACGGTAATCAGGCCCTGATCGATCCGATGGACCTCGAACGCAAGGGAGCGATGTTCGCCGAACTCGTGCGCATCGGCTTCAAGGAGATCGAAGTGGGTTTTCCGGCGGCGTCCCAGCCCGATTTCGACTTCGTGCGTCACATCATCGATGGTGGACTGATTCCCGAGGACGTGACTATCCAGGTGCTCACCCAGTGCCGAGACGATCTCATCACTCGTACCTACGAGTCGCTGCAGGGCGTGCGCCGAGCGATCGTTCACTTCTACAACTCCACCTCCACCCTGCAGCGTCGGGTCGTCTTCGGCCTCGACCAGGCCGGCATCACGGAAATCGCGTTGCGGGCCGCGCGTCGGTGCCGATCCCTCGAAGCGACGTCGCCGCAGAGTGAGTTCGTCTACGAATACTCGCCGGAGAGCTTTACCGGCACCGAGTTGCCGTTCGCCGTGGACATCGTGAACGCGGTGATGGCGGTCATCGACCCAACGCCGGCGCGCCCGCTCATCGTCAACCTGCCGGCGACCGTTGAGATGTACAGCCCCAATCTCTACGCCGACGCCATCGAGTGGTTCAACCGTCACGTTGATCGTCGCGACGCGGTCGTGCTGTCGCTGCATCCTCACAACGACCGGGGCACCGCCGTCGCCGCGGCGGAGTTGGGTGTGCTCGCGGGTGCGGATCGCGTCGAAGGAACGCTCTTTGGCAACGGCGAACGCACGGGCAACGTCGACGTGGTGACCCTGGCGCTCAACCTTTTCTCGCAGGGTGTTGATCCCGAACTTGATCTCAGCGACATCGATCGCGTTCGCCACGTCGCCGAATACGCCAACCGGCTCCCGATTCACCCGCGCCACCCCTACGTTGGCGAACTGGTCTACACGGCGTTCTCGGGCTCTCACCAAGACGCCATCAAGAAGGGCATGTCGGCGATCGGCGACCAGTACCAGTACTGGGACGTACCGTATTTGCCCATCGATCCCAAGCACACCGGGAGAACCTACGAAGCCATCATTCGGGTGAACTCCCAGTCGGGCAAGGGGGGTGTCGCCTACGTGCTCAGCGCCGAGCACGGGCTGGACCTGCCGCGCTCCATGCAGGTGGAGTTCTCCAGGCAGGTTCAAGCGCTCACCGAGGAGTCGGGAACCGAGATCTCGCCAGCCGAGATCTGGGAGGTCTTTACCACGACGTACCGGCCCGAAAGTCCGGCCGTGCAGTTGCTCTCGAGCGAGGTGAGCGCCGACCACCAGCACACGAGGATCTTCGCGCAGTTGATGGTGGACGGTCAGCACGTGACGCTCAAGGGCGACGGCAACGGTCCGATCGATGCGCTGATGAACGGGCTGCGCAGCGAACTCGGGATTGGTTTTCGCGTGCGTGACTACCACGAGCACGCGCTGACCGCCGGCGCCGAAGCCTCGGCGGTCGCCTACGTCGAAGCCGAGGATGACGACGGCGCGACGTGGTGGGGCGTGGGCATGAGCTCATCGATTCTCGACGCCTCGCTCGAGGCGGTGATTTCGGCGGCCAATCGACGTCGTTGAGCCGATTCACCGGTACCCTTACGGGGTGAACTTTCACGCGCTCGCGGCCGACCTGGGATGGTCGGCGGTGGGGGTGGGGCTCATCGGCACCACGGTGCAATGGCGTCGCGTGGTCGACCTAGGCGTCGAGGGCGTCTCGTTGGCCACCTGGCTGCTCTTCGTCTACATGGGTTGTTTCTGGATCAGTTACGGCGTTGGTGCGCACTCGTGGGCGGTGATCATGGGCAGCCTGATCGTGCTGCCGCTCCAGCTCGCAATCCTCGTGCGGCTGCGCCCGTGGCGCCACGGCGCCACGGTGTGGTGGGCCCTCTCCTTTTTCGCCGCGACCTGCGTCGCGCCGACGTTCTTCTGGGGGTGGGCCGGTGGCATCTACGGCACGGGCGTCGCCATGACGCTGACGCGCGCGCCGCAGCTGCTTGAACTGGTGCGGTACCGAGACGCATCGGGCGTGTCGACGGGCTCCTGGGTGCTCGGTGCGGTCGGACGGGTTTTGTGGGTGTCCTT
>JAJZBX010000065.1 GCA_021846325.1 Actinomycetes bacterium
GCCGCTTCGCCCGAGTAGGGCGACGGTACGGGCCTTGGGGTGGCGTGTGGCCATGGCACCTCGATTCGTCGAGTCTCTTCGAATCAACGTACTCCTAGTGTCACGGTGGCGTCGCGAGAAAACCGGGGTGGTCCGGCACGGGCCGAAACCGAGGGTCGCAGCGCGACCGGGTGAACCGGACTACGTCGCGTGTCTGGCTGGCGGATGGTCGGAGCGACCGACTTGCGGTGTGGAGAACGTCAGCGATGCGACGAGACCCGCTACCATTCGGCCATGGCATCGCTCCTTGGACTCCGCACCGTTATCTACCCCACTGAGGACATCGTCGCGTCGACGGCGTGGTGGACGAACTTCCTCGGCTTCGAGCCGTACTTCAACGAAGAGTTCTACGTCGGTTTCGAGGTCGCCGGCTACGAACTCGGCCTGATTCCGAGCGACGAGGGCGGCGACGCCCACGCCTATTGGGGGGTGGAGGACGTTCGCGCCGCGATCGATCAGGCGCTCGAAGAGGGCGCCAGTCTCGAAGAGGACGCCAACGATGTTGGCGAGGGCATCATCGTCGGGGCGGTCATCACCCCGGACGGCTCGTACGTCGGGTTCATCGAGAACCCGCACTTCGACGTCGGATCAGCCGAAGAGTAACGGTCAGATCGCCGGAGGCGTTTCCGCGCGAACACTGACGTCGCCTCCGGCGACCCCGAGCCGTTCGCCGATGGCGGTGACGTGCGCGTGCAACTCGTCGAGCAGGTCCGTGTTGTGCTTCACTTCCTGGGTGAGCTCGGTATTCTCAGCGAGCAGCCGCTTGATGTCGTCAGTGTTGTCCGCGGTGTGGATCGCGACCTCCGAGGCGATTGCATCGGCCCGCTTGGCGGCGATCAAGAGCGCCGCCGCCTGGACGCCCGCCATCATGGACAAGAACAGGTTCAACAGGATGTAGGGGTAGGGATCGAAGGCCCGGTGGTGCAGGATCCGCTGGAGCAGCACGGTATTGGTCACCGCCCAGGCGATCATCACCGCGAAGAAGGCGAAGACGAACGGCCACGAGCCCATCGCGTTGCGCATCCTGTCGGCTGCGCGCTCGCCGAGGGACAGTTGGTCGCCGGTGCGTACGCCCGGGTGTCGGTGCCACTTGGTCTGCCAGCTCGTCTTCACGGGAGCCATCGTGACACAGCGCGAACGATCAGACGTGCCACGTTCGCCGTGACTGATCTGCTGGCGCCGATTTAGGGCCGGAAGACACTTGACGTCACGACGTCGCTGTGCCAATCTGCACGGATTGATAGCCACCTGCAACCGGTGGGGGGTGACGTCGTAACGCGACGAGCGGTGGGTGGCGTCCCCAAACCGGTGGTGGCCGATCGTGGCGCGCCGCGGCGCCGGACGCGTCATCGCCGCTGGCTCGTCATCGTGGCCACCCTGATCGGTCCCGGCATGCTCGTCATGCTCGCCGACACCGACGCGGGCAGCGTGATCACCGCCGCCCAGTCCGGGGCGCTCTACCGATTCGGGTTCGTGCTCCCCGAGCTCTTGCTCATCCCAATCCTCTACGTCGTCCAGGAGATCACGGTGCGCGTTGGGCTCTCCACGGGCAAGGGTCACGGGGCCCTGATTCGCGAGTACTTCGGCGCGCCGTGGGCCTACGCCGCGGCGGTGACCCTGCTCGTGGCGTGCGCGGGCGCGCTCGTGACCGAATTCGCCGGCGTCGCCGGGGTCGGACTCCTCGTCGGACTGCCCAAGGCGGTCACGGTCGGCGCGGCCGCGCTCGGCCTCACCTCGCTCATCATCTTTGGCCGGTACCGGCGCATCGAGGCCATCGGAATCGTCGTGGGCGCGCTCGAACTGCTCTTTGTCGTCGCGGCGTTCGACGCGCGGCCCAACGTAGCCGCACTCGCTCGCTCGCTCACCGGGAACTGGACGTTCAATCACGGCTACGCGACCTTGCTCGCCGCCACCGTCGGCGCGGTCATCATGCCGTGGATGATCTTCTATCAGCAAGAGGCGGTCATCGACAAGGGCTACCGCGAACGGGGGAAGGCCGGCCTCGCCGACGCGCGCACCAACACGATGATCGGGGCCGCGGTCACCCAGGTCATCATGATCGCCATCGTCGTGGTGACTGGTGCGACGCTCGGGACGCTCCACGAGGGACGACCGTTGAACGACATCGGGGCGATCGCGAGCGCCCTGACCCCGTTCCTCGGCCACCGCGACGCCGTCGCGTTCTTCGGTCTCGGCATGGTCGGGGCGTCGGTGGTCGCGGCACTCGTGGTGTCGGTGGCCGGCGCCTGGGGCATCGCCGAGGTCTTCGGGTGGCAGCACAGCCTGAACGACCGGCCCACCTCGGCGCCCGGGTTCTACGCCGTGGCGGTGTCGGGCATCGTGGTCAGCGCGCTGACGGTGGTCGTCGCGAGAAACCTCGTGGGTCTCGCCGTGGACGTCGAGGTGATGAACGCCGCGTTGTTGCCGGTGGTGCTGACCTTCCTCGTCTTGCTCGAGCGGCGACTGCCGGCGCCGGTGCGGATGCGCGGTACGCGCCGCGTCCTCGCCTACGCGATGATCGCCGTGGTCGTCGCCGTCGGTTTCGTGACGATCGCTTCGGTCGTCCACGGCGCCCTCTGAATCAAGGGCTGCGCTGAGCACGGGTCGACGGGCCCGTCAGCTAGCGGAGCGGTCGGTGGCCGGATGATCCCGCCGCGCTACTGGGTCGCGACCCCGCGCCAGAGATCGATGCCCCCCTCGACCGCGTGCTGGTCGATCGCGAGGAGTTCCTCGTCGGTGAAGTCGAGGTAGTCGAGCGCGTCAAGGTTGTCGTCGAGCTGGGCGACGCTGCTCGCGCCGATCAGGGCAGACGTGACTCGAGGGTCGCGAAGCACCCAGGCGATCGCCATCTGGGCGAGTGACTGACCGCGCCGGGCGGCGATGTCGGCGAGGGCGCGCACGTGGGCGAGGTTCGCCTCGCTCAACATCGAGGTGGCGAGCGAGCCGGGCCTCGACGCGCGAGACCCCGCGGGCACGCCGTTGAGGTAGCGATCGGTGAGCAGACCCTGCGCGAGGGGGGAGAAGGCGATGCACCCGACACCCTCGGCGCCGAGCACGTCGAGGAGTCGGTCCTCGATCCAGCGATTCAACATCGAGTAGGAGGGCTGGTGGATCAGCAGCGGCGTGCCGAGTCGTCGCAAGATCGCGATCGCCTCGAGGGTGCGCTCGGCCGAGTAGGAGGAGACGCCCACGTAGAGGGCCTTGCCCTGGCGCACCGCGTGGTCGAGGGCGCCCATGGTCTCCTCGAGCGGGGTCGTCGTGTCGAAGTGGTGGTGGTAGAAGACGTCCACGTAGTCGAGCCCGAGACGGGTGAGGCTCTGGTCGAGGCTCGCGAGGAGGTACTTGCGCGAGCCGAGGTCGCCGTAGGGGCCGGGCCACATGTCCCAGCCGGCCTTGGTCGAGATGACCAGTTCGTCGCGCAGCGTCGAGAAGTCCTCGGCGAGGATCCGCCCGGCGTTCGTCTCGGCGCTGCCGTAGGGCGGTCCGTAGTTGTTTGCGAGGTCGAAGTGGGTCACCCCGCGGTCAAAGGCCCGCCGCAGGATCGCCCGCTGGCCATCGAGCGGCCGGTCGTCGCCGAAGTTCTGCCAGAGACCGAGTGAGATGGCCGGCAGGGCCAGGCCGCTCGCGCCGCTGCGGCGGTAGGGCATCGAATCGTAACGGGTCGGGGAAGGGTGAAAGGCGTCCATGGCCTCAGCGTAGCGACGAGAACTCGGATAGTCCGTGGTGGGGGGCCTTGCGTAATACCTGACTAAGTTAATAAGATTTCTAGTAATTAACCGGACGCCCGAAGGACGACATGACCGTCACCGATCCCACCAGTTCGCCCGTCGAATCGATCAAGGCGTCAAGCGACCTGCTGCGCGGCGCGCTATTCGCCGAGCTCGCCCTCGACCACGCCAACGTCTCGAAGGACTCCGAGCAGCTGCTCAAGTTCCACGGCGTCTACGCCCAAGACGACCGCGACCTGCGCCGGGCCCGCTCACTCGCCGGCGAGGCGCTCGCCTACAGCTTCATGATCCGCGTGGCGATTCCCGGCGGGCGCTTGACGACGGCCCAGTGGCTCGCGCTCGACCGCGTCGCCGACCAGGTCGCCGACGGCTCGATCCGGCTCACCACCCGCCAGGCC
>JAJZBX010000066.1 GCA_021846325.1 Actinomycetes bacterium
CCTTCGGTCGCGCCTGGCGACACGGCGTGACCGACGTGGCCATCGGCGTCGCGGGACTGCGGGCCGTGCTCGACCTACGGGGCACGCTCGACGCGACGGGACGCACCCTCGAGGCGACCGAGGTCGCGATCGCGGACGAAATCGCCGGCGCCGCCAACCTCGTGCTCGGCAAGGCCGCCGGCACGCCGTTCGCGCGACTGCGCGGACTCGATCCCACCTACTTCGGTAACGGCTCGGTCGCGCGCGACATCGTCCGCCCGGTCAACGGCGACCTGTTCCGCTGATCAGACTCCCCCGAGTCGGACGTCGCCGCTCAGCACTGATCCCGGGGCGACCGTTTCCTTGGCCCCGACGACACACGTCGGGCCGAGCTCGGCGTAGTCACCGATGACCGCGCCCGGGCCGATGATCGACCACCGAACGACGGCACCCTCGCCGACCACGGCACCGGGCAAGAGTACGGCTCGCTCGATGCGTGCCCCGGCGCCGACCTGACAGTCCCGGTCCACGACCGCGTTGTTCAAGGTCGCCGATTCGTCTACGAAACTGGCGGCGTGCGCCCAGGAACCGTTCACGATGGCCGACACGTTGCGTCCGTCGCGTCCGCGCAGGATGTCGACGTTGGCCTGCAGGTACGCGTGGGGCGTGCCCGTGTCGAGCCAGTAAGCGTGGTCGGCCATCGCGTAGAGTTCACCGTCGGCCGCGAGAGCGGGGAACGTCTCGCGTTCCACGCTGACGCGACCCGTCGGCGCGATGCGCTCCAACACCGACGGCTCCATGACGTAGGTCCCGGCGTTGATCAGGTCGGTGGGCGCCTCGTCGCGCGGGGGTTTCTCGACGAAGGCGAGAACCCGTCCGTCGGGCGCCGTCGGCACCACGCCGAACAGGGACGGATCAACGACCGGGTGCAGGGCGATGGACGCCTGGGCGCCGTGCTCGCGGTGAAAGGCGAGCAGCGCCGTCAGGTCGAGGTCGGTGACGACGTCGCCGTTGACCACGATGAAGGTCTCGGCGATCCCCGCCTCGGTCGCGGCGTAGCGAATCGCCCCGGCCGTGTCGAGCGGTTCGGCCTCCACCGCGTAGGTGACGTTGATGCCCGCGATCACGTTGTCCGGGTACGCCTCGATGAACCGGTCGGGCATGTAGCCAAGCGACAGCACGACGTCGGTGACCCCGTGGCGCGCCAGGTTCTCCAAGGCGCACTCGATCATCGGCACACCGACGAGGGGCAGCATCTGCTTGGGCGTCTCGTAGGTCAGCGGGCGCAGCCGCGTCCCCATACCGCCGACGAGGATGACGGCCTGCAAGTTATCCCTTTGGCGTCGTCGTCGTCGTCACTGTGCTGGACGTGGAAGACGGTGTCGACGTCGTCGTCGTGGATGCGCCCGTCGACTTCACCGTCGTCGTCGTGGCCGGTGCGACCGTGGACGTCGTCGACGGGGTCACCGCCGTCTGAACCATCGCGGTGACCGTCGACTTGGACGGCGGGGCCGGGGTGACGCCGCTCGGCAGGAAGGCCATGGTCACGCGCATGTACTGCGAGAACTTGATCGTGCTCGGATCAGTGGTGACCGTGGGCTTCGTCTGGGCGAGCGAGGACCAGTAGGCGTACGAGACCTGGCCGACCTTGCCGGCGTACTTGGTCTTGGGCGCGCACGTGGCACCGTTCTTCAGCGTCGTGGTGCCCTTGGCGTGAGGGTAGCTCAACTCGGTCGACGTCGCGAGCAGGCCGGTGTACTCGCGTGTGAACTGGGCCAACGTCGCGTTATTGCCCGCGTCGGCCTTGGTAACCGGGCTCACCTTGATGACGTTGTTGGCTTCGAGCGTGAATCCGCCGGTCGTCGTGGGGTCGGGTGTGAGACTGGCCGCCGGCGTGCCGCAGTCGTCAATCGACAGCGCCGCGTACCAGGTCGTGCCGATAGTCGGCGGCGTGGACGGCGAGCCCGCACTCGGATTCTGGTACTCGTAGCGGGCCAGCACCGTCGCGGCGAGCCCGAGTACGACGATCACCACGAGCGCGCCGTAGAAGTTCGACGGCCTCGAACGCTTGTAGGACCGACCGCCACCCGACGACCCGACCCGACTGACCCATTTACCCGCTGCGCTCTTAGCCACGGGGGCAACGCTACTAAAAATCACCGGGTCAGCCGAACGCGTAGGGGCGGAGGGACTCGAACCCTCACTGGAGGCGGTTTAAGCGCCCTGCCTCTGCCAATTGGGCTACGCCCCCTCGCGATCGTGTTTGACACCGTAACCCATCGGCGTTGGGCGAGGGAATCATGCGGTTGGACCACTCGGTCGTCAGGCCTGTCTAGGCTGAAACAATGAACCACGTGCGTCGTCGGGGCACGGCCCGTTCACTACAGACTCGACTCATCGCCGTCCTGGCGGGCGTCGCGATGGCGACGGTGACGCTGCCCGTGACCTCGGGGGCGCAAACGATCGCCCAGACCCGCGCCGAGATCGCCGCGTTGTCGGCGACCCTCGCCCAGCAACAGCGAACGAGCGAGTCGACCGCCAACGCCTACGACGCCGCCCAGGTCCAATTCGCCACCATCACGGTCAACGTCAAACGACTCGAAGCACGAGAAACCTTGAAACGGGCGGCCATCGCCGCGACGTCCCAACAGCTGGTCACGGCGGTCGTGCGCGCCTACGTGCTCGGGGCGGCCGTGGCCCAGGCGATCTCCCTGTTCGATCAGCCGGTCACGTCGAGCGACGCGCGCACCGAGTACCAGAACCAGGCCATCGGCGACCTGACCAAGATCAGGACGAGGTTCCAGAACGAGAAGCGCTCGCTCGATTCGACGATCGCCCAGCTGGCGGCCCAGCGACTCCAGGCCCACCAGCAAGAGAACACGATGCGTGACCTGCTCCACCAGAACATCCGCAACGAGGCGTCGACCCAGGCCACGCTGACCGCGGTGACCCAGTCGTTGAAAAAGCAGATCATCGCCTACGAGATCCAGGTCGGCACGGCCGCCGCGAAGGTTCGCGACGTCGCCCAAGAACAGGCCGCCGTCGCCGCCGCGTCGGCCGTCGGCGGCCAGAGCGCCGCGAACCTGGTGCTCGCCGCGATCCAAGCCGCAACGCCCCCCATCTTCACGGGGGGCACGGCCGGCTCGGCCGCCGGACGCGCCGCGCTCGCCGCGGCCGTTTCCCAGATCGGCGTGCCCTACGTCTGGGGCGGCGAAACACCCGGGAAGGGCTTTGACTGCTCGGGGCTCGTCCAGTGGGCTTGGGCGCGCGCCGGCTTCCAGATCCCGCGCACGACCGAGACCGAATGGCCGGCGTTGCGTCACATTCCGCTCAGTCAGCTCCAACCCGGTGACCTGCTCTTCTACTACAACCTCGACGGCGACCACCTGGTGGACCACGTCGTGATGTACGCCGGCAGCGGCCCGTGGGGCACCAACACGATCATCGCGGCCGCCAGTGCCGGCACCCGAATCAGCTACGCACCAATTTTCACGTTCGGACTCGTTGGTGCCGCCCGACCCTAACGACCCCGCTATCGCCACCACCGTGATCGTGCCCGCCTTCAACGAGGCGGCTCGCCTGGGCCGTGGCTTCGGGCGGCTCGAACCCGTCCTGGACGATCTGGACGTCGAGCACACCGAATTCGTGATCGTCGACGACGGTTCCACCGACGACACCGCCCGTGAGGCCCTCGCGGTCTACGGCGACCTGCCGCACCACCTCGTCGTGCAACAGCCGTCGAACCGAGGCAAGGGCGCCGCCGTGCGCCTGGGCGTCGCGGTCGCGCGCGGTGAGCGAGTCCTCGCGGTGGACGCCGACATGGCCATCGACCCGCGTCACTATCCGACGATGCTCGACGAGCTCGCGCGGGCCGACCTCGTCGCGGGTTCGCGCGCCCACGACGGCCACATCCGCTACGAGTCGCGCACGCGCACGGTGGCCGGACGAGTATTCAACCGACTGGTGCGCCACTACACGGGGGTCACACTCGTGGACACCCAGTG
>JAJZBX010000067.1 GCA_021846325.1 Actinomycetes bacterium
GAGGACCTCAACGTCGCCGGCATGGTGAGGAACCGACACCTGGCGAGGTCCATCTCGGACGCCGCGATGGGAGAGCTATCGCGTCAGATCCTCTACAAGGCCCGCTGGCACGGCGTCGAAGTCCGAGTGGCCGATAGGTTCTTTCCGAGCTCCAAGACGTGCTCGGGCTGCGGCGGGCTCAAGAACGACCTCGACCTGTCGACGCGGACCTACTCCTGTGAGGCTTGCGGTCTGATGCTCGACCGTGACCTCAACGCGGCCATCAACCTGGCCCGTTGGCAACCCAACAAGCCTTTGACCGTGACACCGTTGGGACCAACGCGCGTTGCGCTTCGCTCGACTGCTTGATCCCACGGGGACCTGCACCGCGAAGCACGCGGGAAGAGCCGATCGTCACCCGCACAGCCATCACGACTCTGTGATGAGGGCCCTGGGTCGGAACCGAGGACTCAGGTGAGGCATCATCTGAGAAGTCGGACGGCGAGCAAGCACCGCTGGGCCCCTTGGTTCAGTTGGTCAAGGCGAACCGGTGGGTCCAAATAGGACACACGCTGTAAGCACGTCTATACATTGAGTGAAGAAATTGCGCGCCACGAAGCCAACTCCATGATCGCCTCAGCCGTCGACCTGGGGCGTGTCACACTTGACTACTATATTTAGATTTGCTCTATTTCTGATACACTAAACCCGTATTTGTTCTACCAGTAGGAGCAAAGTCATGGATAGCAGCACTTCAACCATCATCCTCACTGGCGACCTGCCTCGTTCCACACTTTCACAAATGCTGACACGCGGAGCCGTCAGGCGACTGGCAACTGGCGTCTATACGACTGACACGTCGATCGCGCCCGAACGAGTGGTCCGACGAGAGTGGCGGACCATCGTGGGACGCCTCTTTCCAGACGCCACTATTTCGGATCGTTCCGCTCGCACAGCCGGACCCGTGGACGGAACGCTGTTTCTGGTCTACCCGCACAACGACCGTACGCTCACGATGCCAGGGCTCGCCGTTTCTCTCCGCCGCGGCGCCGCCCCCCAGCCAGGCGACATCCCCCTGCCGGGAGGCCTGCACCAAGCGTCGCTCGCCCGGGCCCTCGCCGAGAACGCAATCCCCTCCAGAGCTCGCCACGGCGCGCTCCCGCGTCGGTTCACCCGCCACGAACTCGGTGAATGGGTCGAGCGCGCCGCGCGATTTGGCGACGCCGACGAGCTCGGTCGGGTGCGCGACCAAGTACGTACACTGGCACCACTACTCGGAGTCAGCACGAAGGACGCTGGCGACCTCGACAACCTGATCGGCGCCGTCCTGGGGACGAAGCAGGTGTCGGGTCTCCCGCGGTCTCTTCGACAACGTGCGCTCGGTATTCCCTACGACGCCGAACGAATCGAACGATGCGACCTTCTGGTCACCGCGCTGCGATTCGCCGCCCCCCAGAACCATCCCGCCGCTCCGCTCGAACCCAGCATCCTTCCATTCTACGAGGCGTATTTCTCGAACTACATCGAAGGCACGGAGTTCACTGTCGAGGAGGCCGAAGATATTGTCTACCGGGGAATCGAGCCCGCGGGACGACCCCAAGACGCCCACGATGTGCTCGCCACCTTTTGGCTCGTGAGTGACTTCGCGGAAATGAGGCGACTCGCGGACAGTCCCAAAGAGTTCCTTGATCTTCTCCGGCAGCGCCACGCCCGGATAATGGAGGCGCGTCCCGACAAGCGCCCCGGACTTTTCAAGGAGCGTGCCAACCAAGCGGGAGCAACCGTATTCGTTGACCCCGATCTGGTTCGCGGAACCCTTATAGAGGGTTTCAGCCGTCTTGACGACCTCGACAGCGCGTGGGAGCGGTCGGTCTACGTGAAGTTCCTCGTGGCCGCCGTGCATCCATTCGATGACGGCAACGGACGCCTCTCTCGCATCATGATGAGCTCCGAACTAGATGCCGGTGGGCAGTCGCGAACAATCATTCCAACGGTCTTTCGCGACGACTACATCGGTGCCTTACGTCGTTTGGATCGAGCCAACGATCCCTCGGTGTTGATTGATGCACTCCGCTTTGCAAACGACTGGACTGCTCGCATCGACTTCACCAATACGCCGACCGTCCGCGCGCAGTTAGAGGCGACGAATGCATTCGCTGAAGAGGACGGCACTAAACGTCTCCAGCTACCACCTTTCCGTCATTTTGTCGCAACCGAGGAAGAAGAACCGCTACGCAACGAGTTTGAGTAACTCGAGGCCCGGCTGCCGCTCTCAGGAAGCGAGCCCTATCGCTTTGCTGCCTCTCGGACTCTGCCGGGCCCGTCACGCTCGAGAGCCTTCGCCATCGCGGTGACTCTAGGACCACTCAAACAGTGGCCCAGTTGACCCAGTACCGTACCTGGCCGACTCAGTTCAAGAAAGTAGCAGCGCGCTCAGTTCTCCTTAATTCGATGGCGATGGTCCTCGTGCATGTGAATAATTGCTCAAGAGGGCCCGCGTCGAATTTCGACTATGTGAGATAATGGCGTGGTTCAAGCAAATTCGCTAAGGGATACGCATGAGCGAGTTGTCAGCACTGGTACGGCTCATCTTGGCTACAGTGTTCGCCGTCGCGGCGGTCGGCAAGTGGCTGAGCACCGATGGCACACCTCGGCTGCTTGACACCTACGAACTCGATTCGCGCCTGGCTCCCGCTGTCACGTTACTGCCCCTGTTCGACGCACTGATCGCCGTCGGGATATTGCTCGACGGAACTTCACGCGTCGCTGGCGCACTGGCTTTCGCGTCTCTCGTCGTATTCTCATGGCTAATTCAGCGAAGTTTACGGCGCGACCACCACGGTGACTGTCAGTGTTTCGGCCGGCTCCACTCTTCAGACATCTCTGGGCGCTCACTCGTCCGAAATGGTGCGCTGGCTATGGGCGCGGCGTGGATCGCGGTAGGCCGTCACGAGAGGCTTGTACCTACTCTGGCCCACGGGGTATATCTCAACGGAAGTCTTCTGGTCGCCATCGCCGCCACGCTCGCGATGCTCGCGTTCGTTCTGCGCAGGTTACCGATGATGGCCCACTCTTTCGTGGACGCATCCACGACGATCCGACCAGAGTTGAACTCGCTGGATCTGGCCGATGACATCGACCACTTCGCCACACTCGATGGTGGCGCTATATCACTGCGGGCCCTACACGCTTCTGAAGCCGATTCGATCCTCATCTTCGTTGATCCTGGCTGTGGCCCGTGTCAGACCGCCATGCCCATCGTTCGTCATTGGTGGCACAAATTGACTCTTACGGTGTTCGTGGTCGTGACCAGCCAACCCACTGACGAGGTCAGTGACTTCTTCGACGGCATTCCCGCCGACCACGTGGTCATCGATCGCGATGTGGTGCTAGCCGCCCGATATCACATCGAAGGAACACCATCCGCAGTCCTAATGTCGTCGGACGATTCCGTCGCGCCCGCGGTCGTCACTGGACCGATGGCGATCGAGGTCCTCCTTCGGCACTCGGCCGCACCCTCGTTGATGTCACGGCATCTGCCATCGTGGCTACTGCCCGCTGCGCGTGCCAGGGCGCGCACGCTAACCGCCGTACGAACGGGTGCCGATGACCTCCGCTCAGCCATGTCGCGGCGCCAAGTCTTCACCGCGGCCGGCGTCGGCACCATGCTAACCCTGGCAGCGTCGACCCTTGACAGCGGTCCGGTGGCGGCAAGCAAAGAAGTGACGGCGAGGTGCCCCTCGTGTGGAACGTGTATCGACTGTGACTGGAACACTGCAACACCTGGAACTCTCCAATGTCACCCGTGCCACGAGCCCTGCTCGAACGCGAAGCTCTGTTCCAGTTTCGCCTACCAGTTCGCCGATTACGTCACGCTCGTGAAATATCTGCACGCCAATGGCTTTGCTCAGAATGGCGAACCGACCGCATCGGGTCTTACGAAAAACGGTACACAGGCCTACCTGGCGCTCATCACAACGTTCAAGGGTACGTCCGCCAA
>JAJZBX010000068.1 GCA_021846325.1 Actinomycetes bacterium
AACGCGCACAATGACGACCCCAAGCCCTTCGTGTGGGTCGCTTCAGCCGAGAGCATCCTCGAGAAGGTAAGCCGAGGTCGTGTGGCCCTTGAAGCAATCACCAATTAAAACTGAATCACTGCACTAGCAGGAGTTTCCGGGTTAACTCCTTTCGAGCCTGATCGGAGTCCCGCAGAAGTCCCGCGAATATTCGCGTGACCAGCAAAATTCTTGTCGCCGCATCCCCACGCAGGGCGCTGAATGAAGTATTACCGATATATGGGACTCGATCATCGGAAAGAAGCGGGCCGGCAAGACCTACTACTACCTGGTCGAATCGGCTCGCGTGAACGGCAAACCGCGCATCGTGTCGCAAAGGTATCTCGGCAGCGCCGAAGAGGTGATGGCCCGCCTGGGCGAAGGTTCCTCCGGCGATTCCACCAGTTCCGAGCACCGGTCCTTTGGCGACCTCGCCGCCGTGTGGGGCGCGATGAATCGTCTCGGAGTAATCAACATCATCGACGAGGTCGTCGGCGAACGCCGCAGTGACACGCAGGTGTCGGTGGGCGCCTACATCGCGCTGGCCACGCTCAACCGGGTCGTGGCCCCGTGCTCGAAGCTGGCCTTCTCCGAGTGGTGGGCGGGCACCGCCGGGGACCGACTGGTGCGCCTCAGCGCGGCCGAAATCGCGCACATCACCCGGCCACGTTGGGTGGGCTGGGTCGTCACCTGGACCCTCTCGGGCAGCGGCCCGAAGGACTTCGCACTCAGCTTCGCCGTTGACGAAGAGGCTCTGCGTCAACTCGAGGACGAACGCTTCGGCAAGCGGATCCTCTTCAGCGACCGCGAGGACTGGATTGTGGCTGACCTCGTCGGGACCTATCGTTCCCAGCACCACGTCGAGTCCGACTTTCGCCAGATGAAGGACCGCCAGGTGGTCTCGTTCTCGCCGATGTTCCACTGGACCGACTCGAAGATCCGGGTGCACATGTTCTACTGCGTGCTCGCGCTGGCCATCGCGAAGTTGATGGCTCGAGAGGTGCGCCAGTCCTCCATGGACATGAGCGTGCGCGAGATGCTCGCCACCCTCGCGGGGATCCAAGAGACCGTCTTGTTCTACAAGGGGGACCGCGGCCGACCGCGGGCCCGACGACTGCTCACCGAGATGAAACCCACCCAGCAGCGCCTCTACGACCTGTTTGACCTTGCGACGTACGCCCCGAAGCGCTGAGTTAGGTAATACAAATCGTCTCGACAAATACAACTCTTGACCAGCCAGGATGGAGAGAAACCAACGGATATCTCGGAAACTCCCGCTAGCTCCTTCGACAACTCAGAGCGACCCGCCAGCCACTCCCTGACCATCCGTCGGTCAGGACGTCCCCAGCCGGGTGCGCCCTCCTCAGACGTGTGCTCTACGAGGGAGATCAAGTCGTCGCCGAGCGCGGCGCGCGACTTGGGCTGAAGCTTCGGGAGATCCGTCACCGCGTAGTGGTAGACCCACTCGGCCACCCGCGGCGTCGCGTTCGTGGCCATCGAGCGCGCCAGCAGCGACACGCGGTCGAACTCCTCGCCGTCGCGGTACGCGCGCTCGAGGTCCGCCCGGAACCGCTCAGCGACGCTCTTATGGACGAACGCCTTTTCGGCGCCCCTGCCGTCCACGCGCCAGCGCCTCGTCTCACCCCGTTGCGTCACCGTGGAGAAACGCACCGAGCTCGGTCGATAGAAGCGCTCCATCAGCACGCCTCCTGCGCACTCAGCCAACGCTCGAGCTCGTCGCGCGACACGCGAAGTGAGTTGTTGGGTAAGCGCGAGAATTGCGGCGCCGTACCGAGTCGACGCCACAAGTCGAGTGTGCTGCGCGCTACCTGCATCTCCTCGCAGACCTGGGCGATGGTGAGCAGTTCCTTCCCTATTGGAGATCGTCCCTTCCGCCGGGGGTGTCTCCCCCGGCGGCGCGAACGGTGTAGACATATGCACCTCGCGCAGTCGCGCGAAGATTCGCCCGTGGGCTCAGCGTGGGCGCGAACTCTCTCCGCGCCATCGAAAGGGGCGGTCATACCTGGTGAGAGGCACTGGGTTCTGAATGGGCTGCTGGGCTAATCCCACTACGCCGGTCACCGACTCATCGTGCATCGCACGAAGCTGAGTGACCCCCGGCCCGCGCTCTTCCCCACCTACCACTACCACGCCTTCATCACCGACCGCGAGGGTGACGCCGTCACACTCGACGCCGACCACCGTCGTCACGCCGTCGTGGAACTCGCGATACGAAACTTGAAGGAAGACTCTGGACTCGAGCACTGTCCCTCGGGTGACTTCAACTCGAACGCCGCCTGGGCCGTGCTCGCTTCGATCGCCCACAACCCGGTGCGCTGGGTTGGCGCCCTCGGGCTGGAACTTACCGGACCGCTCGTCGCCAAGACCATCCGTCGCAAGTTCATTGCACTGCCGGGTCGGCTCACCGACTCCGGACGGCGTCGTCACCTCCACCTGCCGACACACTGGTCCTGGGCGACTCAGTGGAGCGAGTGCTTCAAGCGGCTCTGCAAATTACAGACCTGACCGAATCGGCAGTGAGGTCGCTCGCGTACATCCCGGCGTCTTCCAGCCGAACAAGTTACAAACTTGACCGAGAGTGTGACTCGCCACGTCCGTCACTCGGAAGATCGACGAGAACGCCGCCGAAGACGTCCCAGTCACGGAATTCTTGTCCGATTCGACACTTCACATCACCGCCACGGTGGATCGAGGTTTAGATGAGTCAACTCGCCCGTCGGTCGGCCCGAGCACGGGGTCGTCGATAGGCTCAGCGCCATGGGTGATCCGTTCCGGCGCGTGCGAGTGGCCCTGGCGGCGCTCTCGCTCGTGCTCGTGATCGGCGCCGTCGGCTTCCTCGCCCTCGGCTACACGCCGCTCGACGCCGTCTTCATGACCGTCTCGACCGTAACAACCCTCGGGTTCGCCTCACCACACCCGCTCGGGACCGGCGACAAGGTCTTCTCGATCTTCTTGATGTTGGTCGGCGTGGGCACCGCGCTCTACGCCTTCTCGGTCGTCCTGGAGCTGTTCGTCGACGGCCACCTGCGCAGTCGAGTGAGGAGGAACAAGGTGGAACGAACCATCGCACGCATGGACCACCACGTCATCGTCTGCGGCTGGGGCCGCGTCGGCAGCGAGGTGGCGCGCTTTCTCACCAACGCCGGTCGCGACGTCGTCGTCGTGGATCGCGACGGCGATCGCCTGGCCGAGCTCGCCTACCCCACGGTCGTCGGGGACGTGACCGACGACGACGTCTTGATCCGAGCGGGCATCGAACGCGCTGCCACTGTCGTCGCCGCGCTCGACACCGACGCGGACAACCTGTACGTCACGGTCGCGAGCAAGTCGCTCAACGCCGACGTCCAGATCATCGCGCGCGCCCGCAGTCAGTCCTCGGAGCTGAAACTCCAGCGAGCCGGGGCCGACCGGGTCGTCAACCCCCAGCAGCTCGGCGGCGACCGGATGGCCTCGTTCGTGACCCAGCCCCACGTCGTGGACTTCGTGGACGTGGTGATGCACGACGGCAGCCTGCAGTTTCGCCTGAGCGAGTCGGTGATCGCCGCCGACTCGCGGCTCGCCGGCGAGACCCTTCGCTCCGCGCGCCTGCACGACCACACCGGCGTGCTCGTGCTCGCCATTCGCCGACCCGACGGCAGCTTCATCACCAATCCGCCGCCCGAGGCGACGATCGCGGCCGGTGACGTGCTCATCGGCGTGGGCACCGAGTCCCAGCTCGCGGCGCTCGCGGACTTCTCCGCCAGCGCCTGACGTGTGGCGGTTCAGATCGACGCGAGTCCGAACTTCGACTCCATGACGTAGCCCGAGTCAAAGACGGCCAGGCACGCCGTGACGACGTCGGCGTCGTAGAGACGTCCCCGTCCCTTTCGTACCTCGTCTAACGCGACGTCGAGTCCGAGCCCCGGGCGGTAGGGGCGGTGG
>JAJZBX010000069.1 GCA_021846325.1 Actinomycetes bacterium
CCCTCGCGGCCATCTGGCGCGCCTACGGCGTCGCGGTCCACGCCCCCAGTCCGACCGCCGACGTGATCCACACGGCGATCACCTACTTCATCGACCCCGCCGGCAACGAGCGCTACGTCGCCGCGCCGGCAGTCGATCACCGCGCGTCGGGCGCGGCCTTCCTGCCCGCCAACACGCTGCTCGCGTGGGGCCGGGGCATCGCCGCGGTCGCGACATCCCTCGCGACCTCGGGTTAACCGAGCGTTTCGGGCCGACCGAACAGGAATCCCTGTCCGAGTAGTCGCCCCGCGCTGATTGACGCCCCGATCGCGCGCAGGGTCTCGGCCTCGGCGTCGGTCTCGACGCCCTCGGCGATGATGGTGGCGTCGCTCTCGGCGGCGAAGTAGTACATCGCGGCGGCCATGGACTGGCGCACGCGGTCGTGGTCGATGTCGCGCACGATCGAGATGTCGAGTTTCACGAACGCGGGATCGAGTTCGATGATGTGCGTGAGGCTCGTAAACCCGGCCCCCGCGTCATCGACCGCGAGGCGGACGTTGTCCATCGACGCGATGGCCCGACGCACGGCGCCGTAATCCTCGACGATGGCGTGCTCGGTGATCTCGATCACGATCGCCCGGTTGGAACCAGCGACGGTCGAAGCCGCGGTGCCGTCGACGATCGCCGCCGGGGAGAAGTTCACGCTCAGCCACAGGTCGCGGGGCAGCGAACGCGCGGCGTCGATCGCCGCCTCCACGCAGATCGCTTCGAGCGCGGGCCCGAGGCCGACCGAGTGCGCGGCGAGGAATCGACGCTCGGGCGCCTCGTCGTCGTCGAATCGGGTCAGCGCCTCGTAGCCGACGACGCGTCCGGTGACCAGGTCGACGAATGGCTGGAAGACTGGACAAAATCGACGCGCCGCGATGATGTCGTCCAGTTTGGCGCGCAGGCGTTCGGTGCGATCGTAGTAGTTGACCTGGCTACCGACGAGCGTGCCGACGAATGTGCCAAGTTGCTCACAGGTCGAAACGCGCCCGTCGAGCCACGTCGGGGCGGCGGGGTCCTTGGACGCGAACAGCAACAGCCCGATCAGATGGTCGTCGTCACTGATGGGCACGACAATGGCCGCGACGTACCCGTGCGCGCGCCAGTCAGCGACGAGCGCCTCGTTCATCGAGCGCGGCGGATCCGCGAGGGTGGTCCACCACGGACCAACGCGCGCCCGGTCGAGCAGCGTCGTCGAGTCAATGGTTCCGAGCGCCTTACCGGTCACGAAGCCCGGCATCACGGACCCGGCGCTACCGACGGGGCGGAGGTGTCCATTGCGCTCGACCAACAGCACCGCGACGGCGTCGATGTTCTCCAGGCTTACGGCGGCGCGCACGAAGGCGCCGGCCGTTTCGTCGAGGGTGTCGCCCGCGCGCACGTCGCGCATGATTGCGAGCGTGGCGGCCCGGTCTCGCTGCTCACGGGTGAGGGCCGCTTCGAGGGTCCGTTCGGCGGTCACGTCGCGCTTGACCGCTACGTAGGCACTGACCAGATCGGTCTCGTCAGTGATCGGCGTTATCGTCGCCTCCTCCTCGTAGAGTTCGCCGTTCTTGCGTCGGCTCACCATGGGACCACGCCAGCTCTCCCCCGGCTCGAGCGACGACCACAGCTCTTCGTACGAGGGCCATTCGGCGAGCCCCCCCTGAAAGATCGCGGGGTTCTCGCCAATCAGCTCGTCGAGTTCGTAGCCGCTGGTACGCAGCAGCGTCGGGTTGACGTAGACGATGCGGCCGTCGGCGTCGGTCATGAGGATCGATTCGCCGGCCTGCTCGATGACGCGGGTGAGCAAGTTCTGCTCGCGCTGTGAGGCCACCAGCTGGGCCTGCTCGCGCAGGCGCAAGATCCCGAACTCCACCTCGTGGGCGAGGTCCTCGAAGAGGGTGACTTCGTTCGGACCGAAGCCACCGACCTCGGCGGCGTAGACCACCAGCACGCCGTCGACCGAACCTTCGAGAACTACCGGCACCACGATCACCGATCGGAACTGGTGCGCGTCGGTCACGGCTCGCCAGGGCGAGGCCCAGGTGTCGCGGCGCAGGTCGTCCACCACGATCGTCTTGGCGAGGCGCACCGCGCGGCCCATCGGCGCGTCGGCGTTGGGTCCGTCGCCCCAGGTGACCTTGACCACCTCGGCGTAGTCGGCGTGTTGTCGACTCGTGGCCACAATGGACATCGATCGTCGCTCGTCGTGCTCGGCGCGCGCGTACCACGCGAAGGCGTAGCCGCCCTCGTCGACCGCCGCCTGACACATCGCCTTGAGCATGGACGTCTCGTCTTCGGCGTGCACCAGGATTCGACCCGCCGCGGAGAGCGTGTCAAAGGCCCGCTCGGCGACGACCTCCATTTGGCAGTCGCGCAGCCCGACGACCGCCGCCGTCACGACGCCGCTCTCGTCGCGCACCGGATGCGCGTGCAACTGCATCCAGCGCCAGTCACCGCTCGCGCTGCGGTAACGGATCTTCTTGCCGTGCACGTCGCGTCCGGTGTAGACAATCGCGCGCCACCCGAGCAGAGTCTCGCGGTCCTGTTCGGCGATGAGGTCGACCGAGAGCGTGCCGACCACGTCCTCGGGCGCCCAACCGAGTACGTCGACCACGGACGGTGATATCCACACGATGACGCCGCTGGGATTGGTCATCATGACCACGTCCGACGCGTTCTCGGCCAGCAGTTGAAAGCGTCGCTCGGACTCGACGAGCCGTTCGCGGGCGATGACCTCGGCGCTCGCGTCGCGCCACGACGACACCCGTATCGTCTCGGCCAACGAATCGACCACGTCGCGCACCGAGATCGTGACCCAGCGATAGCTGGCGTCGGCGCAACGCACCCGGGCGGTGAGGTCGTGACGACCACCGTCGCGGAGCCGCTGCTGCACCGCGCGCACCTGGTCGAGGTCGTCGGGGTGTACGAACTCGTTGAACTCGTGACCGATCACGTCCTCGGGCGTCCAGCCGATCATCGCGGTGAGTGATCCCGACACCCAGGTGATCGCGCCACCGGGGCGAGAGACCGAGACGATGTCCGACGTGTTCTCCGCCAGCAGTCGGTAGCGCTGGCTCTCGGTAAACCGCTCGGTCACGTCGCGCCACGTGTAACTGATGGCGTCACCCACCTTGACCGCGCGCACGTCCCAGTGTCCGTCCGCGCCCAGAATCTCGTTGGCGTAGGTCACGTGATCCATCGCGAGCGGCTCGCCGGTCTCGACCGTGTGCACGAAGTAGTCAAAGAGTCCCGACTCGAGATGTCCGGGCAACAGGGTGAGCAGCCGGGATCCGATGAGCTCATCACGGGTTGTGTGATTGATCTCGATGGCGGCCTGGTTGGCCTCGACGTACTCGAAGTCCACGACCCGGCCCGATTCGTCACGCACCGCGCGCAACACGACGAGCGGGTCGAATATCGACTGCAGCACCGCCTCAACAGTCGCTCGGTTCAGGTCGGACGCATCCGACCCGTCCGATCGACGGCTCGCCTCTGGCGGCGGACCCGACGCGATGGTCATCGATGTCTCCCCTCGATCGACCTCGTCAACCCGTAGGGGTATCGTACGCCCATCGCGCAAGGAATCCACCCGACGTTGTCCAAAGGTTGACGTGCCCAACTTACGGGGACCCGCGTCTCGCGCGAGCAATGACCGACCTCGATCGTGCGACGTGGTGATTCAATCCGTTGTGTGCCCCACGCGTTGTCGCCGGGCACCGATCCGTCGCGGTCGAAACCGCTACTGCCGGGTCGCACCCTCGAGGTTGATGCGCGGCGGTTGGCCACCACCCATCCTGGCGACGCGCTGTCCAAGGTGCGGATCACCGCGTGCTCGTGGACCACGGGCACGCATCGGTTTTCGAAGACGGCCGTTTGCGCCGCCAGGGCGACCGACGACGGCACGAGTGATAAGCGCTTCGCCGAACATCGATCGTCGGT
>JAJZBX010000070.1 GCA_021846325.1 Actinomycetes bacterium
CCACGAAGCGACTCTCGTCGAGCTCGTCCGCGACCACGTGCTCGACGATCGTGGCGACCGCCTCCCAGGAGACGCGCAGCAACCTGGTGATGGTGGTCTTGTCGGTTCGCTGGGCCAGCCAGGCCACCACCGCGCAAAAGGCGCTGGTGTGACGAGCGCCCGGGCGCGCCCAGGTGACGTCCTCGGTGCGAACCCGTTGACACATCGGGCACTCGATCCGACAGATCTCGGCCTCGAGGAAGCACTTGGCCGCGCCCAGGTCCAGGTGTCGCCAACGACGGATCGAGCGGTCGTAGTGCACCGTGGTCGAAAAGCCGCAGGGACACTGGTGGCGCCGCTTTCGTCGGCGGATCTTCACCACCACCCCTTCGGTCGTGAAGCTCACTCCTTCGACGACGACACCGTCGACGGCGATGATGCGATTAAATGCAGTGGTGGCGCGCATGTAGTTCCTCTTGGCTTCGGGTGTTTGAACGCTTCCGAAACTACGAGAACTACGTGCGCGCCACTTGACGGTGACTCAACAACTCACACCACGACCGTCAACCCAAGTGGGGACTCGTCTTTCGGGGATGACGGGCCTCGGTCAGAGCATCAAGTTACCCACGGGAACCCGAGGAGTCCCATTTTTCGAAATATATTTGCCCTTGCCTTCGTCATTGCGTTCGGACTTCTCGTCGAAACTGAAGACGACAGCGCGCTCGGGCGGGTTCATATAGAGGCCCACCACGTCGACCAGCTTCTCTTCGAAGTGCGGATCGCTCGAGACCTTGAAGGTGTCGGTCTTCCAGGGCTTCAGTCCGTGGTCCTTCCACACGCGCGCCACGGTGTCCTTGGACACGCCGAGTCGCTTGGCCTACGTCCGGGTGCTCCACTGGGTCGATCCGTCATCGGGCAGCTTTGAATTCATGGCTCGACAGTTGGCTAGACCAAGACTCATTTCAAGGTCAGGTCGTAGTTCTAGCCCGATGGGCGAGAGGCGAGGTGCGTTCGGCGACTTGTCTCGATCGCAGTGCGTTCCACGCAGTTAGACCACCGAGGGCAACTAATGCCGCAGCGACGAGTAGACCGGACTGATAACCCGAGAGAAAGGCGCTGGATGCGGAGTGCCCGTGTCGTAGTTCGAACCCTTGTCGGGCAGAAATGATCCCACCGATGACCGTGATGCCGAGCAGACCGGCGACCTCTCTTGAAGCGTTGAAGATCCCCGAGGCCACGCCAGCCTGACCGGACGGCATCACGCCGAGCACGGTCGCGTTCAACGAGGTCGTCAGCCCACCACCAATGCCAATGGCAGCAAAACTGGGCATGAGGGCGAGGAAACTCGCGTTGTTGCCGAGCAGACTCATAGAACTGATTCCCAAGGCCATGAGGATCATGGCCATACTGACCGAACGATAAGCGCCGATAGTTCGAGCGACCGGTTCGGACGCGATGGCTCCGATCGCGATGAGTAGCGCCATCGGCACGAACGCCAGTCCCGCCTTGGTCGGAGAGAAGACCAGCACGTCTTGCAGATATAGCGAGGTGAAGAAGTAGATGCCAAAGAGGCCGAAGGCCCACATCATTAGCGCGATCGACCCGCCCGCGAATATCCGATTGCGAAAGAGAGACAGTTCAACCATGGGATCGTCGCTACGCGTCTCAATGCGGACGAAGACCAGACCAGCGAGCAGAGTCACCGCGAGTGAACCGACAATAATCGGTGACGACCAACCGAGATGGGGTCCTTCGATGAGCGCGTAGGTGAGGGTAAACAGGGCGGTAGCGGATGCGGCGAGGCCAGGCACGTCGAGTCGACGTTTGACAGCTTCACGTGATTCAGGGATTGCCCACGCGCCGAGCGCAAGCGTCGCTATGCCAATGGGCACGTTGATTAAGAAAATCCACCCCCACGATAAGTGCTGACTAATCAAACCGCCCAGGAGCGGCCCGAGGGCCAGCGCGAGCGCACCAACGGCACCCCATGCCCCAACGGCGGCGTTGCGTTCGCGAGGGTCCGTGAAGGCGGCGGAGATCACTGCGAGGGTGGTTGGAGTCACCAAGGCAGCGCCGAGGCCCTGCACTGCCCGACTCACCATGAGCAGGTCGAAACTGCCGGACAATCCTGCGGCGAGCGACGAAATAGTGAATACCGTGAGCCCGATTAAAAAGAGCCGACGCCGCCCGAACGCGTCGGCCAAGCGCCCACCCACCAACAGCAGCCCGGCGAACACCAGAATATAGGCACTGACGGCCCATTCAAGTCCGGCGATCGAGAGATGGAGCTCGCGTCGCATCGCGGGCAGAGCGACGTTCACGATGTTGTTGTCTAGGTAGGTCATGAACGTCGCCAGAGTCACGGCTATCAGGGTCCATCGGCGGTGCACGGTATTCATGGGACTTGTCTCCTATACGTAGTACATGTACGTTGTAGAATACCCTGTACGCTGTAAAGTGTCAAATATGAGTAGTCGCCAGTCCCACGAGGTCTCGCCACCGCAACTCAATCGGGAGACAGTGGTGTTTCGCGCTTTGGCACTAGCCGACGCCGAGGGCCTCGCTGCGGTCACCATTCGTCGCGTGGCCCAGGAATTTGACGTCACTCCCATGGCGCTGTATTGGCATTTCAGTAACAAGGAGGAACTCCTCGCGGCGATGGGCGACCAACTGTTTGTTGGGCTCTCCCCCGAGACCAGCTTCTCTGCACCTTGGCAGGATCAATTACGCGAACTAGTCTTGGCGCTTACCACTGCCCTGCGCGCGCACCCCGCTGCGGCCATTCTCGCCGCCCCTCGTGTACTGCAGAGCGACGAAGGTCGACTGCTTACGGAGCGGGCGCTGGAGGTCTTGCGTTATGCCGGTTTTTGCGCCGATCGGGCCGGCGAGATCGCTCGCCACATACTGCGCACGGCGATTTCACTCGTCATTGAACAGGTGGCGACCGGAGCCAGCGCACCTCCTGAACGGCGGGCCCAAGACATCCAGACCAAGCGGCTAGCCCTGCAGGGTCTACCCGTCGATCGATTTCCGCGCCTAGTCGAAGCAGCTGAGGCGCTCGCCGACTGCTCGGACGAGGATGCCTACTACGGCTTCGGTGTCGATTTGCTGATCGCCGGGATCGCCACGGTTCGACCCCATTCACCACCTCGTACCTGACGGTGTTGCCGGTCTCGCCTTTGAGGAATGGAACTTGTCGAGTGTGCGCGAGCGAAATGAACTGCTCGAGTGACCTCAAGACCAAGGGGAGTCGGCGCACGCTTCACCTATCGCCACCGTTGGTCGACCTGCTCGAAGGTCATCGTCGGAGCCAAGAGGCGGAGGCCCTACGTCGCGGTGACGCGTGGTGCAACGACGAGAACCTCATGTTCACTTCGACCTACGGACGGCCCATGGACCCGGGCGATTTCGGCAAGGGCGTTCCGCTAATCACTGAGCAGGCTGGGCTCGGGCACTGGTCGATTCATGAACTTCGTCACTCGTGCGCCTCGCTCATGTTCTCGATGGACGTACCCTTGGAAGCAGTGGCGGACCAACTCGGCCACGCCTCGATCGGCGTTACCAAGGGCGTGTACGTGCACCTGCTGCCGGGATCGAGAGCCAAGGCGGCCGAGGCGATGGAGGAACTTCTCTACAAGGATTTCGTGCCGGTCACGTCACCGCGTCCACGTCCCGTGGCTAGAGAGTTGGCTAGACATCGTCGAGCCAATGATAATAAGGAGCCATTGATCAGGACTTCAGTGGGCCGCCCGGGTCTCGATCCCGGCACCTTGGGATTAGGCCGCGGGACTACCGGAGCCGGAGCGCTCGTGATCAGGTATGACGCTGAACTCGGGGCGGCTCTGGCTCCGCCTCGCCCACGTTGAGCCCATAAACGGGCGCGATTGCGCGGCGCCCGCTACGTCGAACGG
>JAJZBX010000071.1 GCA_021846325.1 Actinomycetes bacterium
CGTCGTGGGGATCGTGCAGTCGATCGTCTCGGTGAAGTTTTTCCGCCGTTCGGGTGAATCAACCCCGTGGGGACACTCGTCGTAGGCGAACCGCGCGCGATGAATGCGCGACGCGACCGTGGGCCGATGGACACGTGGTTTCGGTCGCGGCGGTGGACTCGCGGGTCCTCGTGGGGTACACGGTGCCCGATCACGTCGTCGAGTGGATGATCGCGGCCCACCGCAGCTCGCCACGGTGAACCGCGGTGCCGTCGGTCGTCGCTGGACGCTGGTGCCACGGCCTAGTGATGGGGGATTTCCCCGATGCGAGGGTGTCGCACGCTCCGTACGATGACCACGCCGCCGCTGGTCGTCGTCGGAGATGGTGATGCGTAGGGCGCCCGTGTGGTGCCCGCGTGAGCAGTTCGACAACGACCGGGCGCGGACCTGAAAGGGGCGACACCGATCATGCACAGTGACCTGGGTGGTAACCGAGTGGTGAGCGCGACGCTCGATCGACGCGTGAGTCGCGCGCGTCGTGGGGCGGTGCTGTGGAGTTCGATGATCGTGCTCGCGGCCCTGGTGGTCGGGGCATCGCCGGTCGCGGGTGCGCCAACGGGATGGGGTGGCCCCTACTCGGTCGTGCCGACGACCTCAGAGGGCACGACGATTGTCGGGGTGTCGTGTGCGGCCCCGACGTACTGCGTCGCCGTTGACGCGACCGGCAATACCTACACCTACGGTTCGTTCGGGTCAGCCCCGTTCCTACTCGCCAAGCACATTGACCCGCACGTCAACGGGAACGGCAACACGATGACGGGGATCTCGTGTCCGATCACGACCTTCTGCGTGGCGATCGACAGTCAAGGGTACGCCCTCGTCTTCAACGGCGTGTCGTGGGGTGCGCCCACTCTGCTCGACGGCGACGGCCAGGGGTCGGTGCCGCTCCTCGGGGTTTCCTGTGCGAGCCCGTCCTTCTGCGTGGTCGTGGATGCGGCGACGAATGCCATCCTCTACCAATCGGGGACGTGGGCGAGTCCCCAGGACATCGATCCGCTGGCCCACGTAACCAGCGACCCACGGGTCTACGCGGTGTCGTGCTCGAGTGCCACCGACTGCTGGGCGGTCGACGGACAGGGCAACGCGATCATGTGGAACGGCACGTCGTGGGCCCCGCCGCAGTTCATCGATGACGGGTACGGTTCATCGAGCGGCAACGTGGAAGCCATCACTGGCGTCTCGTGTCCCACCCCAACGTTCTGTATGGCGACGGACAACATGGGCGAGGCGCTGTCCTTCAACGGGTTCACGTGGAGCTTTTCGCCGCCCGGTCAGATCAATTCCGACTTCGACAACCTCGGCGACGTCTCGTGCTCTAGTGCGAACTTCTGCGTCGCGGCGTCGCGTGGTCCAACGGCATCGCCGTTCGCGGGCGCGGCGATCGTCTATCAGAACGGGGCGTGGGCCGCGCCGCTGATGCTGAATCCCACGAAGTCGAACCTCGGTGACATCTACGCCGTGTCGTGCGTCCTTGACATGTGCGCAGCGGGGAGCGCCGACGGGGCGATGTTCATCTACCAGGTCCCGACGCCGACTATTCGGATTGTGACGGCTCGCAGCGCCGTGCGCGGCAGTCGGGTCTCGGTCGCGATCAGTTGCGCACTGGGACCGTGTCGCGGGACCGTTACCCTGGCCGGCGAGGTGAGGGTGGGATCGCGATCTCACCTCGCCGTTCTCGCGACCGGCCACTACGCACTGCCGCTCGTCGCGAGCGCTCCCTTCGCCATCGTCAACCTCGCCCTTACCGGTAACGGTTCACGTGCCTTCGCTCGAAGCACTCAGCGGTCGGTCAAGGTGCGGGTAACCGCCACCGTGAGCGGGGGTTCGCCCGTCGCCGCGTCGCTCAACGTGATCGCGCCGCGCTAGGAGCCTGTTGAACAACGCCGCATTGAGGCGTATGTTGAAGAGCGCAAGTCCGGGACATGTCTGAACCGAAGCGCCGACGTGAAGAGGGTTGAAGTCGGCCACCCTGGTGGGCAAGGCCCGTGGTGTGGTCTCTCTGTTGACAGCCTGGACTTGCGCGCCCCTTTTCAGGTGGTGGCGATGCTCCAGTTGCCGTCGTAGGCGAGGCCGAGGTTGATCAGGCGCCGCAGGTTGAGGGCGGCGACTCGTGTCGTTAGGCCCAACTGGTTCTTTTCGACGCCGCGGAATCTGACGCGCCGCGAGGAGCCCCTCACGAGCCACGCAATCGATCTTTCGACCATCGGACGATATTTTCGATAGTCCGAAATGAAGTCTCCGTCGCGCCAGGCGCGACGCGACTCGACGAGCTGCGCGTCGTGGGCGGTGAGTCTGAGATGGCGCCCTGCGCGCGCATTCGTGCAATGGGGGCGCAGCGCGCAGTTGGCACAGCGCACCCCAAACACGGCGTTGCGCGCGGGGGTGATCGCGACGACCTGACCGGCGGGACACGTGATGGTGCCGGCGTCCTCGTCGACGACGAAGTCGTCGCGTTGAAAGCCTCCGGGGATAGCGGAGTTGGAGGGGTGGGGCTTGATCGCCCGGTGGTGACCCGCGTCGCCGAGTGCGGCGAGGGTGTCACCCGATCCGTAGGCGCCGTCGGCGAGGACCTGAAGGCCCGACTCTTCGCCGTCGAGCAGGGCCACTCCCGTGGGACCATCGGGTGCGCTCGCCGGGGTGAGAGCGGCCGCGGTGATGAGTCCGGTCTCGGGCTCGACGCAGAGGTGCGCCTTGTAGCCGTCGCGATAGCTCGAGCGGCTCTTGTGCATGTGGCGGCTCTCGGGGTCGACGACCGAGATCACGCGGTCCTTGGCCACGGCGCGCACGATGCGCCAGCGTTCCTCGAGAAACTCGACGTCCTGGCCCGCGACGAGGGCCAAGAGCCCGATCGCCGATGCCCCCTCGGGCTCCTCGACGTCCTCGTAGGCGTCGAGCAGGTTGAGGGCGTCAACGACCAGCGCGTCAACGAGCTCGGCGCGCGCCACCTCGTCGTCCCAGGAGATCGCGGGCTTGCCCGCCGAGTCGTAGTCGTGAGCGACAAGAGCAACGTCGCTCGCGCCGCGAACAACCCGGCGCACGCGCCGAATCGCGCCGATCAGTTGGGTGACGGTGTCCTGGGTCGCGACGGCGTCATCGAGCAGCGTCGAGTCGAGCGCCCGGCGGGTCTTGCCCTTCAGCACCCCGGTCGCGTCGATGACCTGTCGCACCGCCTCGAAGATGCGCTCGGGGCGCTCTGAGTTGCGCAGGCGGCTGCGCCAGTAGGTGAGGACGGTGAAGTCAAAGCCGGCGTCATCGAGGGCGAGCCCGCAGGCCACCTTCCAGCTGATTCGATCGGTCAGCGCCCGAGCCGCGTCACGGTCCGAGAGTCCCTCGAGGGCCTGGAGGACCATGACCGAGGCCACCGTGTCGGCCGGGATCGAGGGCCGGCCGCGCTTGGAGACGAAGAGGTCTGCGAACATCTCGTCGGGGAAGAGCTCGTGGCGATGATCAGCCAGGAAGGCTTCCACACTCCCTTCGGGCACGAGTTGTCGGCAGAGGGCCGACGCGTCGAGCAGCTCACGGTTGGATTCGCTGAGTCCTTGCACCCTTCAAGTCTCGGCGACCGAGAGCGAAAGTTTCGGCTTTGCGAGCCGAATTATTCAACAGTCTCCTAGTCTCGGGTGAGAACCCGGGAGGCCCAGATGGCATCGTTGGAGATCGGAACCGACCCGTCCACCATGGGCATGGACGCGGCGCGCCTCGAGCGCATCAGGGGGCACTTCGACCGCTACGTCGC
>JAJZBX010000072.1 GCA_021846325.1 Actinomycetes bacterium
GGATCGATTGCCGCTCATCGTTGGGCGCGGGTTCGAGCTTCGAAATCGTCCTGCCGGTCGTCGAGGGCGCCGAGCTCGTCGACCTCGAACCCGACGCCCCGGGTCACCCCGAGGGGGCGTCGATCCTGCTCGTCGAGGACGACGACGCACAGCGCCGACTCGCGAGCGAGATCCTGCGCCGCGGCGGGCACCGCGTGGTCGAGGCCGCCTCGGGTGAAGAGGCCCTGACCTTCTTTGACGCCGACCCCCACTTCGACCTCGTGGTCAGTGACGTCGTGCTCGGTGGGCTCGCCGGCAACGACCTGGTCGCCCGGCTGCAGGCCGCGCGCCCCGAGCTCGCCGCCGTCGTGCTCTCGGGCACCGCAACGTCCGACGTCATCAGCGGTCTCGACCCCTCGATCAGCGTCTTTCTCGCCAAGCCCTTTCGCCCGAGTCAGCTGGTCGACCAGGTCGCCGGGGTTCTCGCGCGCCAGGCGCGCCGCGCTCAGGAGCGTTCGACGGGTTCGAACCGGTAGCCGAGTCCGCGGATCGTCACGATCCAGCGCGGGCGGTCAGGGTCGTCTTCGATCTTGTTGCGCACCCGGCGTACGTGTTCGGTGACCGTGGCCTCGGCCTGCCACTCGCCCGAGGAGCCCCAGACGTGCTGGAGGATCTGTTCGCGGCTGAAGACCTGGCGGGGGGAGGACGCGAGGAACGCCAGGAGCGAGAACTCTTTGGCCGTGAGGTCCACCAGTGCCTCACGCAGCGTGACCTCGTGGGTGTGCTCGTTGATCAGCAACTCACCAAAGCGCATCGTCGGCACGTCGATCTGGTGCTGGGCCGGGCTCAGCCCGGTGCGCCGCAGGACCGATTCGAGTCGGGCGGTCAGCTCGCCGAGGGAGAAGGGCTTGACGATATAGTCGTCGGCCCCGAGCTTCAGCCCCGCGATCCGTTCGGACTCGAGGCCCCGCCCCGTCAGGAAGATGACCGGGACGTCACTCATCAAACGGATGTCGCGCAGCAGTTCGCGCCCGTCCTCGTCACCGAGCACGATGTCCAAGAGCACCACGTCGGGCTCCTGCTCGGCGAAGGTCGCGAGCGCGTCGGTGCCGTTGGCGGCGCTCGCCACCTTGAATCCTTCGCCGAGCAGGTGCTGGCGCACGAGCCCGACGACGTCGGCGTCGTCTTCGACGATGAGAACGGTCGTCACGCGCCGTCTACCGCTACTGTGCCCGTTGGCCTCATGGCGTCGAGTTTAGGAAGTGCTGCGCCCCTCGACGGGTACCCGGTGCTACAGGTACGGCACCACGTTCGCCGCCCAGGTAAAGGTCATCGCCGGCGGGTTCCCGCTCGGGGCCTCGATGAGGTCCACGTACGAGCCCGAACCGTTCGCCACGGCGAAGCCCACCCCGACCTCGGCGTTGGACGCGTCCAGGCCGACGCCGGGGTCAAAACCGGGCGCGTAGCCGAGCAGCTCGTCACGGTGGCTCCAACAGCCACTCGAGGTGGGCGAGGTGCACACGATGTTCGCGGTGTTGTTCGCCCCGCCCCAGCCGTCGTTGTACATCCAGACGTAGTCCGCGGCGAGAACCGAGAACCCCGACGACCACGTCCCGTCGAGGGCCTCGTAGCCCTGGGCGTCGGTCGCGATCGGGAACCCGGGCGCCGCCGAGGGGTCCGACGCCGTAGCCGCCGCGCGCTGGGCGGCCGCCGACAACGCGGCGTTGATGCCGAGGTACGGGGTGAGTCCCCGGGCCGTGCGCTCGAGGTCGGCGACCACGAACAGCTGCTCGCTCGTGGTGAGGCCGTACCAGTTGCTCGGCAGGACCATCGGCGCGACCCCCTCGATGCGTCGCGCGGCGTTGATCGCGCTGAGCAAGTAGTTGGTGCACGCCGGGTCGTTGGTGTTGCTCGGCCACGTGAGCGTCGAGGTCACGCACGGGTTGTCACAGCTCCAGCCCGACGCGGTCTGACTGCAGTTACCCGACTGGAGATAGTTGGGACTCGGCGCGATGTTGGCGACCGGGTTGAGGTGCGCGAGCAGCGCCGCCGCCGCGCTCGAGAGGGCGGGGGTCGTCGCGGCGACCGTGACGACCTTCGGGCGAGTCGGACGGGGCGTGATCGGGCGAGGTGTGCTGGTCGGACGCGGACGAGCGATCGGCGCCTGGGGGGCGACCCGCGTACGGACCGGGGCCGGGGCCGGGGCGACGGTCGCTCGGCGGGTCACCGGTGCCACGGTGCGCGCCACCCGCGGGTGTCTCGCGGTAGTGGTCGGTGTCACGGCGACGTGGCGAACGACGCTCACCGGCCTCACCCGGACGGCGCGCCCGTGCTGCACGGCCAGCGCCACGTCACTCGTGAGTGCGGTCGCGCGCGCGCGCGGCGAGACCGACGCCGCGACCCGCTGTCGCGCGGCCAGTGAGACCGTCGAGAGGCCGGCGACGCTGACGACGACGACCAGTGCGAGCACCGACAGGCGCACGTGCGTGCGCCGAAGACCGGTGATGAAACTGCTGTGCCCTTGCGTTACTTCTGTCATGAATCCAGTGTCGAAAGCGCACCTCACGTGATTCGCTCGGTACGCCCAACTCACGCGCAATTCCGGTGCCCGGCGCTCGCGCCGGGCTCGCGCACTCGACACGTGGCACTCGGGACGTGGCCCTTCCACGCAAGGGCATGCAAAAGGAGGACCACCTCGGCGTAGCCGAGCCACAGCGCACAGCACTGGTAGAACGAGCATGCCAGGCGATGACGCCGAATCGCCCGACTTGACCGTGTCTTGTCCGAGAGTTGTGTGCGACGCGACTTTCGGACACGAAAACGGTCAAATGGCCCGATGCCAGCGAGCGATTCTCTCCTACCCCGGTGCTACCATCGCTCTATCGCGACGGCTTAAGGCCTGCGCAGCGTAACGGGACAGTGGATGATTCTCTCTCTTCTTGGCAGCTGGACGAGACGACGGCGCGTAAGCGAACGACTCGCCCCCGCTCCCGCCCCCGTCGCGGCCGCGTCGAACCTTCACCACTCACTGCAACTTCGCCACGTCGACGCGGGCAGCTGTAACGGCTGTGAACTCGAGATCAACTCGGTCTTCGGCCCGGTCTACGACGCCGAGCGGATCGGTGCGCGTCTCGTCGCCTCGCCGCGCCACGCCGACGCCCTGCTCGTGACCGGGCCGGTGACCCACAACATGGCCTCACCCCTCGAGCGGACCTACCTCGCGATGCCCGAGCCGCGCCTCGTGATCGCGCTCGGTGACTGCGCGCGCGACTGCGGCGTCTTTGCCGGTGGCTACGCCGTCGCCGGCGCCGTCGCCGACGTCGTGCCGGTCGACCTCGAGATACCCGGCTGTCCGCCCCACCCCGACGAGATCCTCGCCGCGCTGCGGCGTTTCACGAACCGGTGAGTCTCGCCCTCGTCGCCGGCGTCGGGGTGCTCGCGACACTCGCCGCCCTCGCGCCGCGCGCGGTGCGCGTCCAACTCGTCGCGGGTCTACTCGGGCTGGTCGAAGCCGTCGCCGGCGCGACGGCGATCCACGTGCTCGCGACGAACCACGCGATCGCGGGCCACACGTCCGGTCTCGTGCCCTTCAGCGGGGTAACCATCGACCTGACGCCCCTCGGGGCGCTCTTCACGCTCACGACCGCCGTCGTGGCGGTCGCGGCCACGATCCACTGGGTCGGCTACCGGCGCCACGCCATGAGCTCGGTGAGTGCGTCGAGCGCCTTCGCGCTCTTCGTGACCAGCTTGCTACTCGTCCCCGCGGCCGGGGACGTCGTGACCT
>JAJZBX010000021.1 GCA_021846325.1 Actinomycetes bacterium
GCGTTCGCGTATCGATGGTTTCTGGCTATCTTTCCCATCATCATCGCGATCTTGGGTATTGCGACGCTCGTCACGTTGCCCCGATCGGTAGTGGTGAACCTCATCGATGGCGTCGCGAAAGCGTTACCCTCGGGCGCGTCCCAGGTATTCACCCAAGCCATCACGCACGCCACGACGCGGGCGAGTTCCGACTGGTTCGCCACCGTTATCGCGAGCATCGTCGCGCTGTGGAGCGCAACGTCGGGCATGGTTATCGTCGAAGAGGGTCTTGACGTGGCCTACGGGATCACCTCAGATCGAACGTTCCTAGCGAAGCGTTTCGTAGCCATGCCACTCTTACTTGGTGCCACGGTGCTCGGCGGCGCGGCGTCGGCGCTGGTGATCTTTGGCCCCCAGTTGGGCACGCTGATCACCGACCACGCGCCCGTGGGCGGCGAGCTCTTCAGTGCCGGGTGGACGATCGTGCGATGGGTCGTCTCGCTCGGGCTGATGAACCTGCTCATCACGCTGATCTACTACCTCGCGCCAAACCGGCCGCGACGGCGGTGGCGGTGGACGAGCGCCGGTGCACTCGTAGCCACGCTCGCGTGGGCTCTCGTCTCACTCGGGTTCTCGTTCTTTACCGTTAACTTTGGTTCGTACGGCAAAACGTACGGCGCGTTCGCCGGCGTGGCGATTCTCATCTTCTGGCTCGACTTCACCGGACTGGCCATCTTGGTCGGGGGTGAGGTGAACGCGGCCATCGAACGACTGCCAACCTCGCCAGCGACCGATGCGGTCTTGTCCAGCGATGTTGACCGCGATGCGTCGGCATGATCCCCGACGACCACTGACCCTCGAAACGTGTGATGCTGGACCCAGGGTCGAGAACGTCGAGAGAAGGTACCGTGAGCACGTTGGACAGTCTGGGGCGCGAATTCTCTAGTCGACCATGGGGAAGTTACACCGTACTGGACGACACGTCCGCGATCTACAAGGTGAAGTCCATTGTGGTCCTGCCGGCGAAGCGTCTCAGCTACCAACGTCACGCCAAGCGAGCGGAGCACTGGTTCGTCGTGCGAGGCACCGTGACAGCGATCGTCGAAGGTACTACGTACGAGCTCTCGCCGGGTGAGGACATCTCCATTGCGATTGGCCAGGCGCACCGATGCGAAAATCACGGCTCCAGCGACGTTGAGTTCATCGAGATCCAAACCGGCACCTATTTCGGCGAAGACGATATCGTTCGACTCGAGGACGACTTCGGTCGCGTCTAACCACATACCAGTAAAGCGGCGCCATCGACGTCACAGTCTCGTCACGTGGGCGCTGCGACGTGGTGCGAGAACCGTGATACCCGACCCCTCTAGCGCCATTGACGCACGGTAACGTTGTCGAGGGTGAGTTGCACCGCTGAGGTGACTAAGTGGTGGTCGACCTCACCCGTCGCCGGAGGCGCTGCAACGTGAAGAGACTCTTTGTCTTCGATTTGGACGGCACGCTGGCCGCCAGCAAGTCGTCGCTGGGCGACGACGTCGCCGAACTGCTGGGCGACTTGCTCGAGGTGATGAAGGTGGCGGTCATCTCGGGCGGGGGTTGGCCGCAGTTCGAGAAGCAGTTGCTGGCGCGTCTGCCCGAGAACTGTCGCCGGGAGAATCTCTTTCTCTTGCCAACCTGCGGCACGCAGTTCTATCGCTACGACGGTGCGTGGTCCAAGGTGTACTCAGAGGATCTCTCCGACGATCAACGCCAACAGATCATCGCCGCGTTTCAGCGAGCGCTCGACGAATCGGGTGTCGTCGTCGAGCACGTCTGGGGCGAGGCGATCGAAGACCGCGGGAGCCAGATCACCCTGTCGGTGCTCGGCCAGGACGCACCACTCAGCGCCAAGGAAGGTTGGGATCCCGACTTCGCTAAACGTCGACGCATCGCCGAGTTGCTCGCGCCGCTGCTGCCGACGTTCGCGATCAACATGGGTGGAACGACGTCGATCGACGTCACCAAGCCCGGCATTGACAAGGCGTACGGGATTGCCAAGCTCCGCGAGCAATTGGGGATCTCGCTGTCCGAGATGCTCTTCGCTGGCGACGCCATCTTCGAAGGCGGTAACGACTTTCCCGTGCAGGCCGCGGGCGTCGACGCCATCCAGGTGCGCGATCCGCGTGAGACGGCCCGCGTCATACAGGCCGTCATTGCGTGTCTCGGCGACGGTCATGTCCAGATCGTGTCGCCGGGAAGGTCGTCGTGAGCCCGTTTCGCCTTCGACCGCTCGACCTCGTCATCGAACCACAAGCCGACAACCCGTACGAAGTTGAGGGCGTCCTCAATCCGGCCGCCGCGCGCGGACCCGACGGCGAGCTCTACCTGTTTCCCCGAATCGTCGGGGCCGGCAACTACTCGCGCATCGGTATCATGCGAGTGCTCTTCGACGACGCCGGCGAACCACGCGGCGTCGAACGCCTCGGCGTCGCCCTCGAACCTGAGGCACCCTACGAGCTACGGCCGAACGGGGGCGGCGGCTGTGAAGACCCCCGGGTCACGTACGTCGCGCCGCTCGCGCACTACATCATGACCTACACGGCCTTCTCGCCCGACGGTCCGCGCATCGCACTCGCGATGTCCAAAGATCTTTTGCACTGGCACCGTTTGGGTCTCGCGACGTTCACCCCCTACCTGGGCGTCGCCTTCGAGGGTGTCGACAACAAGGACGCCACGACCTTTCCCACCGCGGTGCCCAATCCCGAGGGACAGCTCGAACTCGCGATCCTGCACCGTCCACTCTTTCCCGGCACGCTGCCCGAACAGACGCGTCCCAGGGGCCACGGCCGTCGCATCGACCTGCATCGCGAAAGCATCTGGATCTCCTATACGTCGACCCCGCCGTCAGGAACGAATCCCCACCAGCTGCGCCACTTCACGTCGCACCACCGTCTGGCGGCACCGGTCTCGCCGTGGGAGACGCTCAAGATCGGCAGCGGAACGCCCCCCGTCTTGACGTCGCACGGGTGGATGATCGTCTATCACGGCGTCAGCGACGTCGCGTCGCCCGACGGCGATGAACACCGACTCACGTACTGCGCCGGGATAATGGTCTTGGACGCCGAGCACCCGGAAAAAATCCTCTACCGCTCGGTCAAACCCGTGCTCGCCCCCGTGCCCTCCACGCAACCTCGCGCAACACCGGCGGACGTGGTCTTCCCCACCGGTATCGACCAACGAGCCGACATTGGTCAACCGGACCGCTACGACGTCTACTACGGCCTCAACGACTTTCGCATCGGTGTCGCGCGACTCGACCTGCCGCCAACGATCCCCTATCAGGGACAGCGGGATCCGACGTGAGCAACAGCGCCCCGTCAGTTGATCGCGACAACCTGGCGATCAGTACGATCCGAGGACTCTGCATGGACATGGTGCAACGAGCGAACTCGGGGCACCCGGGGACGCCGATGGACATCGCGCCCGTCGCCTACACACTGTGGCAACGATTCCTTCGCTTCGATCCGAGTGATCCGCTGTGGCCCAATCGAGACCGGTTCGTGCTGTCCGAGGGCCACGCCTCGACCCTGCTGTGGTCGCTGCTGCACCTGAGCGGTACGTGCGCGGTCGAATCCGACTACCAGATCTTGGGCGAGCCGGCGGTTACCCTCGACGACCTCAAGACATTTCGCCAACTGGGTTCGCACTGCCCGGGACACCCCGAATACCGCTGGACGAGCGGCGTCGAGGCGACGACCGGACCACTCGGTCAGGGTGTGGCCACCTCGGTCGGCATGGCCATGGCTGGCCGGTGGCTCGCCGCTCACTTCAACCGTGACGGCTACGACTTGTTCGACTTCAACGTGTACGCCCTCGCGGGCGACGGCTGCATGATGGAGGGCGTGGCGTCCGAAGCGGCGTCATTGGCGGCGCATCAGCGCCTAGCCAATCTCTGTTGGATCTACGACGCCAATCGCGTCACCATCGAGGGGCACGTCGACATCACGTTCACCGAGGACGTGGCCGCGCGATTTCTCGCCTACGGCTGGAACGTCGTGACGGTGGCCGACGCCAACGACCTTGATCTCATCGCGCGGGCGCTGCACTCGTTCGAAGCTGAACACGAGCGACCGACGCTGATCCTCGTGCACAGCCACATCGGCTACGGCTCGCCCGCCGAAGACACGCCCCGAGCGCACGGTGAGCCCTTCGGCGTTGACGGGGTACGGGCGACCAAGCGTTTCTTTGGGCTACCCGAGGACGTGGACTTCTATCTGCCCAGCGACGTCTACGACCGGTTCGCCGAAGGTGTCGGCGCGCGTGGGCGTGCTGCGCGGACCGCGTGGGAGGTGACCCTGGAGGCCTACCGGAACGACTACCCCGCGTTGGCCGACCAGCTCGATCGAATGCAGCGCGCGGAACTGCCCGACGGATGGGACGCCGCGCTGCCCACCTTTGCGCCCGACGCCAGCGGCCTCGCCAGTCGTGAGTCCTCGGGCCAGGTGCTGAACGCGATCGCCGAGACCATCCCGTGGGTGATTGGTGGTGCCGCCGACCTGGCGCCGTCCACGCTGACCAGACTGCTCGTCGACGGGGCGGGCGACTCCCAGCCCGACGAGCCGAGCGGCCGTAACATTCACTTCGGCGTGCGTGAGCACGCGGCCGCGGCCGTCACCAATGGCTTGGTATTGACCAAACTTCGCGCCTTCTGGTCAGGGTTCTTCATCTTCTCGGACTACGCGAGGCCGGCCATTCGTCTTTCGGCGCTGATGGAGATTCCCACCGTGCACATCTTCACGCACGACTCAATCGGGGTCGGCGAAGACGGTCCCACGCATCAACCCGTCGAACAGCTGGCGTCGTTGCGCGCGATGCCCGGGCTGCTGGTCTTTCGACCGGCCGACGCCAACGAGGTGGTCGAGGCCTGGCGCTACCTCGTGCCACTGAAGTCCGAGCCCGCGGTGTTGGTCTTGTCGCGCCAGCGCCTGCCGACCCTCGACCGATCCGTCGTCGCGCCCGCGTCGGGCCTGCGCTACGGCGGCTACGTGCTCGTGGACGCACCCGACGGACGACCCGACGTGCTCTTGCTCGCCACCGGCTCCGAGGTTCACCTCGCCCTCGAGGCTCGAGACGAGCTCGCGCGCGACGGCATTGGCGCTCGGGTGGTCAGCCTGCCCTGCTGGGAGCTCTTCGACCGCCAGACCCAGGCCTACCGCGACGCGGTCCTCGCGCCCGACGTCGGCGCCCGGGTAGCGGTCGAGCAGGCGTCGGCGTTTGGTTGGCACCGTTACGTGGGCGAGCACGGCGCCGTGGTCGCCATGCACACCTTTGGCGCATCGGCGCCGCTGAAGTCGCTCCAGACTAAATTCGGCTTCACCGCGTCGCGCGTCGCCGACGTCGCGCGCGCCACTTTGCTCGCCACCCGGAAAGGGGACCACCAACCATGAGCGCCACCCACGACCTGCGCGAGCTAGGTCAGAGCCTCTGGCTCGACAACATTACGCGCGCCATGCTCGACGACGGCGTGATCGAGCGCTACATCGAAACGCGTGACGTCACGGGCCTCACGTCGAATCCGTCGATCTTCGATCGCGCGATCGCCACGGGCGTCTACGACGGTGCGGTGGGAGACGCCGCGCGACGGGGCCTCACCAACGAAGACATCTTCTTCGAACTCGCCATCCAGGACCTGCAACGGGCCGCTGACCTCTTCGCGCCGGTTCACCAGCGCACGAACGGCGTCGACGGCTGGGTCTCACTCGAAGTATCGCCCCAGCTCGCCTACGACACCGCGCGAACCGTCGCGGCCGCCCAAGAGATCCACGCCCGCGCGGCCCGGGCCAACCTGTTCGTGAAGATCCCGGGCACGCCGCCGGGCCTGGCCGCCATCGAGGCGTGCATCGCGGCCGGCGTGCCGATCAACGTCACCCTGCTCTTTGACGCCGATCACTACCGTGGCGCGGCGGACGCCTACCTACGCGGCGTCGAGCGCCGCGTCGCCCAAGGGCTCAACCCCGCCGTGGGCTGCGTGGCCTCGGTCTTCATCTCGCGCTGGGATAACGCGGTCGCCGATCAGGTGCCCGCCGAACTGCGCAACCAGCTCGGCCTCGCGATCGGCCGCGACGCCTATCGGGCGTACCGAGAGGTCTTGGACTCGGACCGCTTTCAACGCCTCGCCAACTACGGGGCGGCTCCCCAGCGACTGCTCTTCGCGAGCACCAAGACCAAGGATCCGGCGAGCGCCGACACGCTGTACGTCCACGGACTGGCGGCGCCGTTCACGATCAACACCATGCCCGACGACACTCTGGACGCCTTTGTCGATCACGGCGAGGTCGGCGCACCTCTGGACCGCGACGGCGGTGACAGCACCGTCCAGTTACGACGCTTCGAGGAGGCGGGGGTCGATCTTCGAGCGCTCGCGGCCACCCTCCAGCGAGACGGCGCCGCGGCATTTACCAGCTCGTGGACCGACCTGCTCGGCAAGATCGACCTCCTACGCGCCCGCGTGGCGGACCCGGCGTGACCCCAACGCCCCTCCGAGAGCGGGCGGCCTGGCGAGCCCTCGAGACCCATTATTCGACGATCGGACTGCGCCACCTTCGCGACCTGTTCACCGAGGATCCCGAGCGCGGCACCCGGCTCGCCGCCGAGGCTGCGGGGATCTACCTCGACTATTCGAAGAATCGGGTCACCGACGAGACCCTGGGTCTACTGATCGACCTCGCCGAGGAGTCGCGTCTCGCCGAGCGCCGTGACGCGATGTTCAACGGTGAGCGGATCAACGTCTCGGAAAACCGATCGGTGCTCCACGTCGCCCTGCGAATGCCCCGCGGCACGTCGCTGCTCGTCGACGGCGTTGACGTCGTCGCTGAGGTTCACGCGGTCCTCGACCGGATGGCGAACTTCGCCCGCCAGATTCGCTCGGGTGCGTGGCTCGGCTACACCGGACGACCGATCGTGAATATCGTCAACGTCGGCATCGGTGGGTCCGACCTGGGACCGGTGATGGCCTACGAGGCGCTGCGTCACTACAGCCAGCGGAATCTTAATTTCCGCTTCGTCGCCAACGTCGACGCCACCGACTTCGTTGAGGCCGTGCGCGAGATGGACGCGGCCGAAACGATGTTCATCATCTCGTCCAAGACCTTCGGGACGCTCGAGACAATGACCAACGCGCACTCCGCGCGGGCGTGGCTCGTGGACCAGTTGGGCGACGAGGCCGCTATCGCTCGACACTTCGTCGCGGTGTCGACCAATGAAGCGCTGGTATCGGCCTTCGGTATCGACCCCGCGAACGTGTTCGGGTTCTGGGACTGGGTCGGGGGCCGGTACTCCATGGATTCGGCCATCGGGCTCTCGACCATGCTCGCGATCGGACCGACGCGATTCCACGAGATGCTCGCTGGCTTTCACGCCATGGACGAGCACTTTCGCACCGCACCCCTCGCCGAGAACCTACCGGTCCTGATGGGTCTGCTCGCGATCTGGAATCGGAACTTCCTCGGCTGTCCGACCGTGGGCGTCATGCCCTACGACCAGTATCTCCAGCGCCTGCCCGCGTACCTCCAGCAACTCACGATGGAGTCCAACGGCAAGCACGTGACGCTCGACGGTGCCGAGGTCGACTACGCCACGGGACCGATCTACTGGGGCGAGCCCGGTACCAACGGACAGCACAGCTTCTTCCAGCTGATCCACCAGGGCACGACTGTCGTGCCGGTGGACCTCATTGGTTTTGCCAAGAGCCTGAACCCCCTCGGTTCGCACCACGACGTCCTGAGCTCCAACGTCTTCGCCCAGGCCCAGGCACTGGCCTTCGGCAAGACCGAAGCCGACGTTCGCGCGCAGGGAACCCCGCCACACCAGGTGGCGCACCGGGTGATGGCCGGCAATCGACCGACCAACGTGCTGCTCGCCGAGGTGCTGACGCCGCGATTGCTCGGCTCACTGATCGCGCTGTACGAGCACAGCGTCTTCACGCAAGGGACCATCTGGGACATCGACTCCTACGACCAGTGGGGCGTCGAGCTGGGCAAGGTGCTCGCCAACCAGATTCTCCCCGAACTGTCGTCGGCGTCGACCCCGACGTTGCGCCACGATTCATCGACCAACGCGCTCATCGAGCGCTACCGAGCCCTACGACAACGCGAGGCGACCCATGACGACAAGTAGACCAATGCAGGTCGCGATGGTGGGTCTGGGCCGTATGGGCGCCAACCTCGTGCAGCGGCTCGTTCGCGACGGACACCGGTGCGTCGTCTACGACGTCAACGAGGCGGCCGTCGCCGCGCTCCTCGGCGACGGTGTCGTCGGCGCGACGTCGCTCGCCGACCTCGCGGCCGCGCTCGAAAGCCCCCGCACGATCTGGCTGATGCTGCCCGCGGCCATCACCCAGGCGGCCCTCGACGAGCTCGTTGGCCATCTGTCGGCCGGCGACGTCGTGATCGACGGTGGCAACTCGTACTACCACGACGACATCGCACGGGCCAGCGCGCTGGCCACGAGCGAGATCCACTACGTGGACTGTGGCACGAGCGGCGGGATCTGGGGCCTCGAACGCGGCTACAGCTTGATGATCGGTGGCGAGGACGAGGTGGTGGCGCGCCTGGAGCCGATCTTTGCGACCATCGCGCCGGGACCGGACGGCACCGTACCCACCCCGGGTCGTACGCGCAGCGACGGCACCGCCCCGCGGGGCTACTTGCACTGCGGTCCCAACGGCGCCGGCCACTTCGTCAAGATGGTCCACAACGGCATCGAGTACGGGATGATGGCCTCGATCGCCGAGGGCCTCAGCATCCTCAAGCACGCCAACGTCGGACGCCAGTCGGTCCGCGCGGACGCCGAAACCTCGCCACTGCGCCATCGCGAGTACTACGACTTCGACTTCGACGTCGCCGAGATCGCCGAGGTCTGGCGCCACGGCTCCGTGGTGAGCTCGTGGCTACTCGACCTCACGGCCGACGCCCTCGCGCGCTCGCCCGAGCTGGCCGACTACGGCGGGCACGTCGCGGACTCGGGCGAGGGCCGCTGGACCGTCGAGGCGGCGATTGACGAGTCGGTTCCCGCGCCGGTCATCAGTGCCGCACTCTGGCAGCGCTACGACTCGCGCGGCGGTGGCGACTACGCCGCCCGAGTGCTCTCCGCGATGCGCGCCGGCTTCGGCGGGCACGTCGAAAGCCACGACTAGTGCGCCACGACGTCCGTCGCCTGGCCGACGCCGAGGAGGTCGCGGTCGCGGCGGCCACCTTCATCGCGACCCTGGCCCGTCGGGCCGTCGCGGACCACGGCGCGTGCGCCATCGCGCTCAGCGGTGGACGTACGCCGCGGCCCACGTTCGCCGCGCTGGCCTCGTGCGACGTTCCGTGGCGAGCGACCACGTTCTACCAGGTCGACGAGCGCGTCGTGGCGCCCACCGACCCCGCCCGTAACCTCCTCGCGCTGCGCGAGGACTTGGCCACGGTGCCGGTCGCCTGGGTGACGATGCCGGTAGATGATCCCGACCTCGAGCGCGCCGCCGAGCGATACGGCGCGCAACTGCCCGAACGTTTTGACCTCGTGCACCTCGGCCTGGGTGCCGACGGCCACACGGCGTCGCTGGTGCCCGGCGACCCGGCACTGGCTGAGCGCGATCGACTGGTCAGCGTGACGGCGATCTATCAGGGTCACCGTCGCATGACGCTCACCTACCGCGCCCTCGCGCGCGCCGACCAACTCCTGTGGATCGTCACCGGCGCGGACAAGGCGCACCCGCTCGCCCAGCTCATCAGCGGTGATGACACCATTCCGGCGAGTCACGTCACGGCGCGCCACTCGGTGATCATGGCCGACGCCGCGGCGGGTGGTGAGCCGGCGTGGCCCGAGGTGGTTGGACCGTGAGCAACGTCACCGTCGTAGACAGTGAGCGTCCCGATGACCACGTGATCGTGCTCTTCGGTGCGACCGGCGATCTCGCCAAGCGCAAGATCCTGCCCGGGTTGTTTCACCTCGCCGTCGCCGGACTGCTGCCGACCAACTACCGCATCATCGGGTCCACGCCGCTCGCCTACGCCATGAGCACCGACGCGTTTCGCAGTTACGCCCGTGACGTGGTGCGCCAGTTCGGCACCAACGAGCCCTCGGGCGAGACCTGGGAGACCTTCGTGCGCTCACTCGACTTCGCCCCCGCCGATCCCGGCGACGCCACGGCGCTGCGCCGCGCACTCGACGCGGCCGAGGCGAGCATCGGCGGTGAGGTTCGCCGACTCATGCACCTCGCGGTACCGCCCGACGCCGTTTTCTCCATGATCGAGATGCTCGGCGCCAGCGGTCTCAACGAGCGGACCCGCGTGATCTGTGAAAAGCCGTTCGGGACGGACCTGGACTCGGCGCGTCGGCTGAACGACGTGATCAAGGCCAACTTCGACGAGACCCAGGTCTTTCGCATCGATCACTTTCTCGGCAAGGAGTCGATCGACAACATTTTGGCCCTGCGCTTCGCGAACCGCCTCTTCGAGCCCCTGTGGAACCGCGAGCACATTGCCTTCGTACAGATCGACGTGCCCGAGACCCTGTCGATCGAGAACCGCGGTGCCTTCTACGAGGAGACCGGCGCCTTTCGCGACATGGTCGTGAGCCACCTCTTTCAGGTGCTCGGCTTCATCGCGATGGAACAGCCCAACAGCCTCGAGGCGGGACCACTTCGTGACGAGGTCCACAAGGTGTTCGAGTCGCTCGCGCCGGTCGATCCGGCCAACGTGGTCCGCGGCCAGTACGAGGGCTACGTGGACGAGGATGGCGTCTCGAGGCACTCCCAGACCGAGACCTTCGTCGCCCTGCGCGTGGCGGTAGAGAACACTCGCTGGAAGGGTGTGCCCTTTTATCTGCGTACGGGCAAGTGCCTGGCGCAGAGCCGTCAGGTCATCACCGTCGGCTTCAACGAGCCGGTCATGCGGCTCTTCCCCGCGGGTGACCACGAGCCGAGCTGGCGCGGCAACCGGCTCGTGGTGGACTTCGCGGACCCGGGTTCGATACGGGCCCACTTCCTGGCCAAGGAGCCCGGTCCCCGAATGAGCCTCGACTCGGCCGAGATGACCTTCCACTACCGCGACTCCTTCTGCGCCGCCAACAATCTCGAGGCTTACGAGCACCTCATCCTCGAGGCGATGCTCGGTCACCGATCCCTCTTCACCCGGTCCGACGGGATCGAACGACTCTGGGAGGTGGCGGCGCCCCTGCTGAAGGACCCCCCGCCGGTGGTGCGCTACGCCAAAGGCACGTGGGGACCCAGCGCCATCGATCGACTCGTTGAGCCCTACGAGTGGTGCCTGCCCCAGTGACCGCCATACGCCTGCTGCTGTCGGACGTGGATGGGACGCTGGTCACCCCCGACAAGGTGCTCACGAGCCAGACGGTTGACGCGGTTGGTCAACTGCGCGACGCGGGTATCCTCGTCGCCATCGCGAGTGCCCGTCCGGCCCAGGGCCTGACGATGTTCGTCGAGCCCCTCGGACTCACCACGCCACTCGCCGCACTCAACGGCGGGTTGATCGTCGATGAGGACCTGCGCGTGTTGCGGCGCCACGATATCGCGGCGGACCTCGTCCCCTCGATCATTGAGACGTTGCGGGCCCGGGGCCTGTCGGTCTGGCTCTACCGAGGGCTGGACTGGTTCGTGCTCGACCAAAACGGTCCGCACGTGGCGCACGAGGCGCGCAGCTGCCGCTTCGCGCCGACCCAACTCCCGAACTTCGACGGCGTGGCCGAGGACGTCACCAAGATCGTCGGCGTCAGCGACGACCACGTCGCCAACCGCGACGCCCTTGCGGCGCTGCACGATGACTTCGGACCACGGATCATCGCGACGCCGTCGCAGTCCTACTACCTGGACGTGACCCATCCGCGGGCCACCAAGGGCGACGTGGTGCGATTCGTCGCCGAGCGCTACGCCATCGCGCCCGACGCCATCGCCACGATCGGTGACATGCCCAATGACGTCTCGATGTTCGCCGCGTCGGGCCTCAGCATCGCCATGGGCAACGCCGATCTGGCGGTGCAGCGAGCCGCCGACTACGTCACGAGCGCCAACGACGAAGAGGGATTCGCCAACGCCGTGCGGTCGTTCATCCTGTCCACGTAGGTCGATCGCGCAGGTGACAATCGCGGGGCGCTCGACCGAGCGCGGCCACGCGGCGGCGTCGCTGGTTGGAGGCATGCGCGGCGACGACGTCGCGGCCCACGCGATTCGTCATTGGTGTCCCTTCAACGGCTCCACAACGTCCCGCGGGCTACGCCGGGGCCCGCGGGACGCTGGGCGCCGTGGCGCGAATGCGTCGAGACAGCGGCGCCTTGACCTGGTCCACCAGCAGCGTGACGACGACGACTGAGGCGTAGACCACCCCGATCGCACCCAGTCCGACCGCGGTCATCAGGATTCCGCGCACGGCAAGTGTGGCGACGACCACGAGGTCGACGGCGCTGGAGCCGATCATCCAGCGGCTGGGACGAGCCCGCCAGACGTGTCGCTCGTCGCGCACCAAGTACACCGTGGCCTGTCCGGTGGTGACGAGCATCACGAAGACCAACGTCTGGGTCGACGCGAGATCGAGGCCGGCGACGTCGCGACTCACGAAGTACGTCGCGAAGGACAACACCAGCCACGGGACGGCAATTCCCAACGCCATGACCGACAGCGAACCGATGCGCCAGCGGTCGGGCCGCGCCGAGAATCCCACGTGATCGGTCGCGATCGACATAGTGACGAAATCATTGGCGAAGAGCAAGAGCAGCACGAGTCGCGGAGTCGTGACGAACTGTCCGGTGAGCAGTAATCCCACGGCGAGAAAGATCGAGACTTGGAAGGTCTTGACGATCTTGTTCAAGGTGTAGGTCAGCATGCGCTGATAGACCCGGCGCCCCGTCTCCACCGCGTTGACCACATTGCCCAGCCCCTCACCGGTCAGCACCACGCTCGCGGCGGCCTTCGCGACGTCGGTCGCGCTGGCCACCGCGATACCGACCTCGGCGCGCTTCAACGCGGGCGCGTCGTTCACGCCGTCACCGGTCATGCCGACCACGTGGCCCGCGCGCTGGGCTCGCTCGACGAGTCGCAGCTTGTCTTCGGGCAGTACGCCGGCGACGACGTCGAAGTCGAGGGGACCGTCGCTCGCCTCGCGCAGCGCCGCGGGACTGATCACCCGTTCACCCAGGCCGACCTCACGGGCAACGGCGAGCGCCGTCGCCTCCGTGTCCCCGGTGACCATAATGATGCCGAGACCCAACGCGTTGAGACGCTCGATCAGCTCGGCGGAGTCCGCTCGCAACGGGTCGCCCAGGGCCACGAGGCCGACCACCGACAGCGACGCCGCGTCGCCGAGGGCAACAGCCAGCACCCGCGCGCCGGTCGCGGCGAGTCGCGTGACGTCGACCTCGAGTGACGGGGGGGCGTCGCCCAGTGCGGCGAGCACCATCGGGGTTCCCTTGGCGACCCGACGGGTCGCGTCGCCCAGTTCGATGGTTGCCTCCGATCGTTTCGTTGACGGGTCAAACGGAACGAAGCCGCGGCGCACGAGCGGCTGGCCACCGTCGAGGGCCTCGAGAATCGCGATGTCGAGCGGGTCTTGGGTGGCCGCGTCCGAGGCCGCCGCGGCCAGGGCCAGCACGTCGGCGCGGTCGTGGTCGCCGTAGGCGAGCACGTCAGTGACCCATAGACGGTTCTGGGTGATGGTGCCGGTCTTGTCGGTACAGAGCAGATCCATCGCCGCGGCCTCCTCAATTGCCGAGAGCCGGGTGACGAGCACGCCCTGGCGGGCGAGCTCCAACGCACCGAGCGACGTCGTCAGCGTGAAGGTCGCTGGCAGCGCCACGGGAACGGTCGCCACGACCAAGATGAGGATGAAGGGGACCAGTTCGTGCCACGCGAGATGGGTGACGAGCCCGTAGACGAGAACCGCGACGACCAGGGCGCCGTCCATCGCGAGCAGCGCCCATACGACGCGAAAGATCGTTGACTCGAGATGGCTCACCGTCTTGGACGTGCTCGTCAACTGAGCGGTTCGCCCGAAAAAAGTTCGTGGGCCGGTCGCCACGACCTCGCCCGTCGCCTCGCCGCGACGCACAATGGCCCCCGAGTAGAGCGGGGCGCCGTCGGCGACATCCACGTCGGCCGATTCGCCCGTGAGGACCGACTGATCGACGGACACGGCACCGCTCACCACGGTGAGGTCGGCCGGCACGATGTCGCCGGCCCGCACGTGCACGACGTCACCGACGACTAACGCAGTCGCGTCCAACAACCCCCATCGCCCGTCGCGCCGCGCTCGAGCACTGATCGCGAGGCGCTGGCGCAGTGCCGCCAAGGCGTCACGGGCCCGCCCCTCTTGGACGACGCCGAGCACCGCGTTGAACAGGATCAACACGGCAATGATCACGGCTTCGGGCACGTGACCAGCGACGACCTCGAGAACGACCGCGGCTTCCAGCAGCAACGGCACGGGACCAATGACGGTGTGCAGGAGCCGGCGAACGCGATGCGCCACCTCTTCGGGTATCGCGTTGGGACCCGACGTCGCCAGGCGAGACTGCGCCTCGCTCGAGGTGAGACCCGCTGCCCCCGCGTCGAGCGAGCCGTTGTCACCGGGTGGCGTCGCGACGTCGCGGGGTCGGTCACTCGTCACGGTAGCCATCTTGGACCCGACAAATCGTGATAACCAGTCAGTCCGCTCTCGAGTGTCTGGTGCCGCGAGTCGAGCGTGGCCCTCTCGAAAGCGCCTTCGGGATTTTTTACGCGAGGTTCGCGCGCAACCCTCGAACGACCGGCCGACCGGCACCGATCCAACCGCTCGTACCGCCGATGACCGAGCGGGCGTCGTGGCCACTACGCGCGAGGTGCGCCGCCGCGACACGACTACGGTTCCCGCTCTGGCAAATCACGTAGATCGGCTGGCCGAGGGGCAGATCGCCCGCGGCCGCGGGCACGGTCGAAAGCGGTACGAGCTGCGCACCGGGCACGTGACCGGCCTCGTACTCGTGCGGCTCACGGACGTCGAGCACGTGGGCGCCATCGGCGTGCGCGGCGATGAAATTTCGAACGTCGATTTCACTGAACACAACTATCCTCCTGTGGAAGTGATAAAGACTATACCCCCAGGGGTATCTTACCACGGCGACCACCGGGTACGACACGGGTATCGATTCGACGGCAGCCGCGGCGACGCCCGGGGTGAATCGGATGCTATGGTTCGGTCGATTCACCACGGGAGCTCGGACGGACCGGGCTGAGAGGGTGGTTGGCCCGCGGGCCAGTGCCACCGACCGTCGAACTTGTCCGGGTAATGCCGGCGTAAGGAGCGGACTATGTCCACGCCAGCAGACTCGTCGGCATTCACGTTGGTTTCGGGCGACCGCCACGCCGAGGTCGCGAGAACCCTCGCCGAACCCGTGCCGCAGGCGCTCGGTCTCATCGACCAGTTCGGACTCTGGGGAAACCTCGGGGTGAGCCTGCTCGGCTTCACCGGCGCGATCTTCGTCCTACAGCCCTACGGCACCGGAACCGCGGAGCTGTCCCTGCTCGCGGGACTCACGGCGATCATGGTCGGCACCGTGCTCGGCACGCTCGCCATCGCGTGGTCCGGGGTGGCGGGCGCGCGCACGGGGGCACCGGCCATGGTGCTGCTGCGCGGACTCTTCGGGAGTCGTCTCGCCTACATCCCAACGATCATCAACGTCATCCAACTGCTCGGCTGGGGCATCTTCGAGCTCGTGACGATCGCCACCGCCGCCCGGGTCGTCGAACCGGCACTGCCGCAGTGGGCGTACGTCGTCGGGGCGGGAACGGCGACCGGACTGCTCACGCTGCGCCCGCTCGGCGCCATTCGCATCCTTCGCCGCGTCGCCACGCCGGCGGTGCTCGTCGTGCTCGTCTACCTCGCCGTGCAGTTGCTGCGTCACCCGCTCCCGGCGTTGACCAAGGGCACCTGGTCCGGTTTCTGGGCCGCCACCGATACCGTGATCGCGGTGGCGGTCTCCTTCGCCCCCGTCGCCGCCGACTACACGCGCCACGCTCGATCGTCGCGCACCGCGTTCTGGGGCGCGTTCGTCGGCTACGGCATCACCCAGGTGCTCTGCTACGTCATCGGACTCGTGGCGTTGGTCACGGTGGCGCGTTCGCCATCGGATATCTACGGCGCCTTCATTGCGGTGCCGCTCGGCGCGCTCTGTTTCGCGCTGCTCGCCACGCGCGAGCTCGACCAGTCCTTCGCCGACGTCTACTCGACGGTCGTGTCAGTGCAGAATCTTCGCCCGCTCTGGGATCGCCGCGTCCTCGCGCTGGCCGTCGCGGCGCTGACGACCGGGTTGGCCCTCGCGATCAACATCGCGGACTACGAGAACTTCCTCGTTTTGCTCGGCTCCGTCTTCGTCCCGCTGACCGCCGTCTTTCTCGTCGACTACTTTCTCATTGCTCGGGGAACGTGGAACCTCTCGATCCACGCCCCCGCCCGGTCGGCGACCGTGCTGTCCTGGTCGATCGGCTTCGTCGCCTACCAGCTGATCAATCCGGGCTACATCGGCTGGTGGGTGTCAATGTGGGCCCACATCGCGCGTGCCGTGCACTTCCATCAGCGCAGTTGGATGTCGGCGTCGCTGATCTCGTTCCTCGTCGCCGCGATCGCCACCGTCGTTACCGAGGCCTCGGTCGAGCTCGTTCGCCGATCGAGGGGCCGAAGAGAAGCGGCCGGCCGATGACCGCCGAGATGAGCGCCGGTGACGAGCGACTCGTGCACGGCATGGCCGCGGACCTCGTCGAGCCTGACTGGCCGCCCATCGGCGAGGTCGAGGCCCGCGACGTGCTCGCTCACTTCGAGCTCGCCGGGGCTTCGCGCCCGACTGACGCGGTGGTCACGTGGCGAAGCCCGCGACCGATGTCGGCTGCGGCCATCGTGCGCGTCGGCGACCGTTCGGTCTTTCTCAAGCGACACCACACGAGCGTGCGCGACGCCAGTCGACTCATCCTCGAGCACCGATTCATCGGCCACCTCGCCGATCGGGGTGAGTCCCTACCCGCGGTACTGATGACGCTCGACGGTGCGTCGGTGCTCGAACGTGACGACGTCGTCTACGAAGCGCACGAGGTCGCTCGGGGCCTCGACCTCTATCGAGCGACGCCGTCGTGGTTTCCCTATCACTTCGCATCGCACGCTCGCGCCGCCGGGCGCGCGCTGGCGAACTTTCACCGGGCCGCGGCGGACTTTGCGGCGCCGGCGTGGCCGATGGGCGTCTTGTCGGACTCCATTGACGTGATCTCGTCGCGCGATCCCCTCGAAGCGATCCGCGAGGTCGTCGCACGTCGACCCGGACTCGCCCGCTCGATCTCGCACTACCGGCTCGCGCGCGACGTCGAGCGATACTTGGTCGAGCCCATCGCCACCGCGGCAACCCGGGTGCGAGCACTGTCACCCCAGTGGACCCACGGCGACTGGCACCCGTCCAATCTCACCTGGAGCAGCGCGCGCGCCGACGCGACGGTGTGCGACGTCGTCGACCTCGGCCTCGCCAACCGGACCGTGGCGCTGCACGATCTCGCCGTCGCCATTGAGCGCGGCGTCATCGACTGGCTCGACGTCGCCGGCGTCGGAACGATCAGCGTCGACGACGACGCCCTCGGCGCGCTGCTGGCGGGCTACGACGAAGTGCTGGCGCTCACCGATGACGACGCCGAGTCGCTGGCCGCGATACTGCCGGTCGCCCACGTCGAGTTCGCGCTCTCGGAAGTGGAGTACTTCGGTGACGTCGTCGACGCCTCGATCAATCGAGACCTCGCGTACCACGGCTACCTGCTCGGCCACGCCCGCTGGTTCGCCAGCGCGGCGGGGGCACAACTCCTCGCCCACCTACGACGGCGAGGGTGCTGGTGAGTGCGACCACACCGCGCGCGTCGTCATTGGACCAGCGCGGTAGGGTGACGTGATGCAGTCCTCGTGCGCCAGCGCTCGCGTGGCGAGCGCGGCAGTCCTCGGGTACCTAGGTGCCTCGCCGTTGGGCGCGACCGGCCAACTCGTGGTCGCCGCACTCGCGGTGGCTGGTGCGTGGAGCTGGTCGCGATGGCTGGACCACTCGACGGCCTGCGCGACCACCGGGTCAACTGGACGACGAGTACCCCACCGTCACTCGTCCCGCGGGACGCGACCGAACAGAGAGAGCGTGCAATGACCGAAGACCGCGAACCCGCCAAAGTGGCCTTTCTCATCATCAGTGACGACCAGGCACGGGCCGTGCCGGGCATCGTGATGGCGACGCGCATGAAGGTCAACCGCGGGGTCGACGTGCGGGTCCTCTTCTTTGGGCCCGCCGTGCGACTGGCCGCGAGCGGGCACATCGACACCCACCTCGCGGCGCTACGCGACGCCGGCATCGGCGCCACGGCCTGTCGAGCGAACGTTGAGCAGTATGACGTCATCGACGAGATCAGCGTGCGTCCCTTGGAGCTGCTCGCGGCCGGGGCCGAGGTCGAAGCCTTCGCGCGCGAGGGCTACACGGTCGTCAGCTTCTAGGGCCGACCCATTGACTTTAGAAACTGCATTATTGCGTATCGTGCAGTAATTCGGCCATACTGAGCACGTGGACTCCGAGACCGGTGGGCGACGTGAGCGCAAGCGCCTCGCGACGCACCAGGCGCTGCGCGCGGCGGCCCTGCGCCTGAGCGCCGAACGGGGAATCCGCGAGGTGACCGTCGAAGAGATCGCGTCGGCCGCCGACGTCTCGACGCGCACCTTCTACGATCACTTCGCCACCAAGGACGACGCGGTGGTCGGTTTCGACCAGTGGCGCGTCGAGCGACTGCGTAGCGCTCTGCGCGCGCGGCCCGCCGACGAGTCGCCCCTTGAGGCACTGCGCGCGGTCCTCGGCGACTTGCTCGAGGAGTCGCGCGGCGAGTGGCCCCTGCGAATGCGAGCCATCGCGAACGAGCCCGCGCTGCTGTCTCGCCTCATCGCCTCCTTCGCTGGCTACGAGCGCGCGATGATCGAAGTCGTCGCCGAGCGCACCGGGCTCGACCGCGACCACGATCCCTACCCGGCCCTCGTCACGGCGGTCGCGACTGGCGCGCTGCGCGCTTCGATGGCGACGTGGCGCGCCAACGGGTCGTCCGCCGATGCCCGAGCGAACTTTGACGCGGCCATCGCGGCGGTCATGGCTGGGCTGGTGGCGCCCACTGGCGAGCGCGGACAATAGCTCGTGCTGACTCGACTCATCCTCACCCACCTACGGCCCTATCGCCGCTCGGTCACTGTCCTCGTCGTACTCCTGATTGCCCAGACGGTCGGCAACCTCTACTTGCCGAACTTGAACGCCGACATCATCAACGGCGGCGTCGTGACGGGCAATCTGCACTACATCGTGCGTACCGGGGTCTGGATGCTGCTGTTGACCCTCGGGGTCGGCGCCTTCGCCGTGGTGGCGGTGTACTTCGCGTCGCGGGTGTCGATGGCCGCGGGCGCGGACATGCGCGGCGCGATCTTCACGCGCGTGCAGACCTTCGCCGCGCGCGACGTCAACGTCTTTGGCACGGCGTCACTGATCACGCGTAACACCAACGACGTCCAGCAGATCCAGATCTTTCTGCAGATGGCGCTGACGGTGATGGTCATCGCACCGATCATGTCGGTCGGCGGCATCATCATGGCATTGCACGAGGGAGCTCGACTCTCGACGCTGCTCCTGGTCGCGGTGCCGGTCATGGCTATCTTCATCGGGGTCGTGATGATTCGCGTCATCCCCCAGTTCCGCTCAATGCAGGTCAAGATCGACCGAATCAATCAGGTCTTGCGCGAGCAGATAACCGGCGTTCGAGTCATTCGCGCCTTCGTGCGCAACCGCTACGAGGCCGATCGGTTCGAGGTGGCCAACGCCAGCCTCACCACAACCGCCCTGCGCGTCAACCGAATCTTCGCCCTGGCGATGCCGGCGATGATGACGATACTGAACCTGTCCAGTGTGGCGGTGATCTGGTTCGGCGGTCGATTCGTTAGCGAGGGCTCGATGCCGATCGGCAACCTGACCGCCTTTCTCACGTACAACTTGCAGATCCTGCTCTCGGTGATGATGGCGGTCATGGTGGCGATCCTCGTCCCGCGAGCGGCCGCGAGTGCCGAGCGCATCAAGGCGGTGCTCGACACCGTTCCCGCCGTCGCGGATCCGCCGGTGCCCGTGACCCCGAGCGCGCTGAGCGGCCTCGTCCAGTTTCGCGACGTCGCCTTCGCCTACCCGGGCAGCGAGCGGCCGGTACTCGAGGCCATCACGGTCGACTTCGAGCCCGGTGCGACGAGCGCCATCATCGGGGGAACCGGCAGCGGCAAGACGACCCTCGTGAACCTGGTCCCGCGCTTCTTCGACGCCACCGGCGGTTCGGTCGTCGTGAACGGCGTTGACGCCCGCGACCAGGCCCTCGAGTCGCTCTGGGCGACCATTGGCCTCGTGCCGCAGACCGCCTACCTATTCGCCGGGACCGTCGCGAGCAACCTTCGATTCGCGCGACCCGACGCGACCGACGCCGAGCTCTGGCGCGCCCTCGAGGTCGCCCAGGCGCGCGACTTCGTCGCGACGATGCCCGGCGGACTCGACGCGCCGATTGACCAGG